>JAURUC010000001.1:2187500-2800000 GCA_030803735.1 Actinopolyspora lacussalsi
GTACCGGTCGCCGCCATCGCGCGGAGGACTGATCGGACATCACCGCACCGTTCGGGCCGTCCGGAGACGGCCCGAACGGTGCCCTGTCACGCCGAACCGTTTCCACTCACCGTGTGAGTCGACTGGCGTGTTCACACCGGCGGCGAGTCGAGGCGGCCGAGCGAGCCCCGCCGCACGGGGGCCCGTCACGAGAAGACCGCCGCGAGGAGCCCGCGGCGGCACCGCCGGGTGGAGAGGTCGTTTCGTCGCCGGTAGTCGAGCGGCATCGGCGAGCGAGTGCCACGGCCGCACGGGCACGACAGGACCAGGCAGCGCACCAGCACGATGCACTACTAGTACGGAACTACTCGAACGAGCGTGCCCGCCTCACTCGTTCGCGGAAGAGAACTGCGGAAGTGAAACAGCGGGGAAACGGCTGTCCTCGGTGTCCTCGACGTCTTCCGCCGGTGCTTGTCCGCCGGCGACCTGACCGGAATCATCCGACGCGAAGGACAGCGGGTGTTCCAGCAACGTCTCCTGATCGAGCCGGCCGCTCTGGTCGAACTGCCCGCTCTGCGACGTCGATTCGGCCCGATCCGCCGCTTGCTCCTGGCGATCCTGCTGGTAGCGCTCGTGACTGCGTCGAGCCGCACCGCGGATCTCCTCGGTCAGCTTGCGGTTGGCCTGCCGGGTCTTCCGGTCCTCCCGCTCCTGCTTTCGGCTCTGCCGCCGGTTGTTGTTCTGCTGCTGCTGCGCCGTGCGTGCCTGCCTGATGTACGGCCCGAACAGCTCACGCAGGTTTCGCGCATTCTGTTCACTCAGGTCGATTTCATAGCTCACGCCATCCATGGCGAAAGTAACTGTCTGCTGCGCTTCGGACCCGTCGATGTCGTCGACGAGTTCGACCTGAATCCGCTCGGCCATGATCACCTGTTTCGGGAACGTGCCCCGTCTCGCTCCGCGACACTTGCCGGTAAGACACCTCCGACCGACACTTACGTTATAGCACGCGGTCGGGCCGTTGTCTCCTCCTCACGATAGAACAACCTCATGCGCGCTCGTAAACCACCCACGCCCATGTAGTCGGTTCCTAAAAACCAATAGTACTGGAACCCCTCACGCGGGCAACGCGGTACTCCGTGTTGTGCTGACCCAGGAAGAGCACTACAACGCGAACAGTGACGCGAAGCTCACTACAACATCACGTATCGGCCGTTCACGACAATAGAGCAACGCTAGTTTATTGTACTGTCGCGCTTCGTCGTAAGCTGTGGATGACCGACGAAAACGATCCGGAATCGAGGGTTAGCAGTGGCGCAGAAGGTAACGGTTCAACTGGTCGACGACGTCGACGGTTCCGAAGCGGAGTCGACCGTCGAGTTCGCGCTGGATGGTGTGAACTACACGATTGACCTGTCGTCCGAAAACGCTGCCGAACTCCGCGACGCGCTGGCTCCCTATCTTTCCAGTGCCCGTCGCGTCGGTGGCCGCAAGCGCAGCGGCAAGGCGAACAAGGCCGGGAAAACTCGCCAGTCGAACAGCGGTTCACAAGCACCGAAAGCCGCCGACCGCGAACGGAATCAGGCCATTCGGGAATGGGCACGCCAACAGGGTATGCAGGTTTCCGATCGTGGCCGGATTCCCGCGGAGATCGTCGAGGCCTACGACAAAGCACAGTGATCCGGCTGTAGTGCCCGGGCGGGCGGGGTGACACGAGTGGTCCCCGCCCGCCGGGGAGGCCGGCCGCCGAAAACATTGCGTGCACGAAAGCACGCCAAATGTGATCGTTTTTCGTTCAATCGGTGGCCCGCTCCAAAAATTCGTGAATATCGTCCTCCACCGGCATCGATCCGCTCGCGCCCTTTCGTTGTATCGACAACGCCGCTGCCGCGGAGCCACGCCGCAATGCCCGGGTGATATCCGTGCCGCTGGCCAACGCCGCCGCCAGCACACCGACGAAGGTGTCCCCCGCAGCCGTGGTGTCCACCGCCCGCACCGAGAACGCGGGCATCCTGACGCGCTCGCCCGCTCGATTTCCGTAGCACACCCCCTGGGCTCCCAGGGTCACCACGACCTCCGGAACGCTCTCCAGCAACGCGGGCAGGGCTCGTTCCGGATCCGACTCACCGGTGAGAACGGCTGCTTCGTGCTCGTTCGGCACCAACAGGTCCACGTTCGACAACAGCGACTCCGGCACCGGCTCCGCCGGGGCGGGTGTCAGGATCACGCGCACTCCGTTGCGGGCGGCCACCTCGGCGGCCTCCGAAGCTCCCCGCAGCGGGGTCTCCAACTGCAACAGCAGACAGTCGGAGTCGGCGATCGCCTCCGCGTCACCGTCGTGCAGTCGATCAACCGTGTCGTTGGCACCTCCCACGACGATGATCGAGTTTCCACCGTCGTCGTCGACCACGATGTGCGCGGTACCGCTGTGTCCCTCCACCGTCCGCAGCCCCGCCGTGTCGACTCCCGAGTCGCCCAGCTCGGCACGGATCCGACTGCCGAACCCGTCGTCACCGACCGCACCGAGAAACCGGGTGTTCGCGGCGGCTCTCGCGGCGGCTATCGCCTGGTTGGCCCCCTTGCCGCCGGGGACGGTGCTGAACGCACGACCGTGCACCGTCTCTCCCCTGCGTGGTGGTGTCGCCACGTAGGCGACCAGATCCATGTTGCAACTACCGAATACCGTCACCATCGTCACGGGGCCATAATGACCGTCCCGCCGGTTGAACGGAGCGGCGAGGGGCGCTGGCGCGTCGTACACGACCCGCCGGTTGCCGGGACGTACCATGCCCGGCAACGAGTCGGAAAGAGGACGAGACGCGGTGGACTATGTAGTGACCGCGGGGCTACGGCCTCCGGTGGACATCTCGAAACTCGACCCACTACAACAGGAGGGGGTGGTGTCGGTACTCGATCACCAGCTCGGTCGAGTCGAAGGGGTGGCGGGCCCCGAGGAGGAAGACATCGACGTGCTGGACTACCGGATCGAGGTCGGTCCGGACGGGTCGACCGTGATGCTCGCGGTTGATGCTCCCTCACTGTCGGCCGCGGAGAACGCCGCCGCCAACGTGCTGCGGGAAATCCTGCTGGACAGCCAGGTGCTGGAGCACTGGACGCTCACGCACTCCGAAGTGAAGATCACCGAGGACGAGTTCAACGAGAGCCTCGCGGCGGCGGAACAGCATCCCGGTAGTGAGTTCAGCGAGGCCGATGAGCGGTTGCAGGCCGAGGTCGAGGACGCGTTCGACCAGGCCGACCTCCCGGAGTCGGACTCCTGGCGAACCGGATCCGCCGCCACGGCTGAAGCGCGTTCCCCGGGCGCGGAATCGCCGGAGACGGAGAACTGGCGGATTCGGCTGCACGAGCTCTCGGACCGGCTGCGCGCCTTCGCGCCGAACGCCTTCGACGCGAGCGGGGTCAACGAGCAACGGGCGAACCTCGCGGCAGGCGCGCTGATTCACGCGGTCAGTGTCGTGACCGACGAGCTCTTCTACGACGAGCTGGCGCTTACGGTCAACGACGCCACGGCGGACGGCGCGGTGGGGCTGCTGGTACTGGAGGAGCTTCCGCCGTGCTACCAGCACAACTACGACGCGCGTTTCACGCGCTCACTGCTGTTGTGCTCCGCGGCCGTGGCCACCCGACTGACGGGCACTCGCTGGCAACCACCGCGCTGTGTGGCGGAGGCGTTGGCACTGCGGCTGTTCATCAACGAGGCTCGCGTGGTGCTGGAGGCCACGGAGCTGATGAGCTGGGATGAGAGCGCACCGCTGTTCGAGTCGTTCTCGGCTCACGCGTGTCCCGACAATGCCTACGAGGAACTGTTCGCGGTGGAGACGATCACTGCCGAGCGGTCCGATGCCTCGGAGGAGCCGGTAACCGGAGAAGCCGTCGAACAACGGTTGCGCACCAGAGGACTCGCGTTCGACCAGTGGTTCAACAAGTACGAGGACGCGGGCAGCGGTACGGGGCAACACCCGTACCTGGGTTGAACCGGCATCGGGATCGAACCGGCTCCACGGGCCGGACCGATATCCCGACGCGTCCGGCCGCGCCGCCGGTGATCAGCAGCCGGTGTGGCGGCGTTCGACGGACACCGGCCGTGTGCGGGCCCCGCCACCGCGGACGCGGAGCCCCGTTCCACGGCCGGTGTCGCGAGTCGTCACTCCTGGTGGCGCACCGAGTACGGCGGGACCGTCAGGCCGATCAGACTCGCGTCGTCGATCGTGGCCGGTTCGTACTGGCTCTTCGGCATCGCGTCGAGCATGACGTTGACCGGATCGTCCAGCTGTTCGACACGGCCGAACAGGAATGCCCACTCGTGCTCGTCGGAACCGAAGTAGGTGACGGTGTCGAACACCGTGCGGAATCGGTTGTAGGCCCGGACGAGCGTGGTGTTGCGCCAGACCGTCGGTGTCCCGGCCTGGAAACCGACCACACCTCCGGGTGCCAGCACGGCATGACACCTTCGGATGAACTCCTCGCCGTACAGGCGGTTGTGCTGACTGTCGGTCTCGTCCGCCCGTTCGTCGGGGAGGTCCACGATCACCAGGTCGTAGCGTTCTCCCGCACCGATGGCCTGGTCGAGAAAACTCCACCCGTCGGTGTAGTGCAGCTTTATGGGACCGTTGCCCGCTTCCAGGTCCGCGAGCTCGGCGGCGGTGTATCCGTACGGAAGGTGCTCGGCACAGACGCGCACGCACTCACTGTCGATATCCACGTGGTCCACTCGCGCGGCGCCCGCCTTGACGGCCATCCGGCTGGCCACACCCTCGCTGGAGCCGACGATCAGCACCCGTTCAAGCTGTTCCGCGAGCAGAAAGCCGGGCACCATCATCGCCTCGTGGTAGACCAGCTGCGAGAACTCGGTGCTCTGCCGATCGTCGTCGCAGAACAACGCGACGCCCTGGCCGGTACGGCCGATCACCACGTGCTGATAAGCGGTGTCGCCTTCCCACAACACCTCGTCGACGCGCCAGAGTCGCCGCATGTCGTCACCCAGCGGCTCCTGGATCCACTGCTTGCCGTCGAGCTCGATCAACTCCCGCTCCTTCGGATGAGCTCGGCCGAACACACGCTGTTCACGTGAGGCCTGTTTCGTACTCATGACCACGCCGGATCGTCCGGCAGTTCACATTCGTCGGGCCCAGCGACTCGGCGAGCAGATCCACCGCGCGCTCCGGCTGCGCCCTGTTTCCGCAAGTGAACACATCGATGAAGATCGAACCGTTTTCCGGATAGGAGTGCAACGAAGCGTGGGATTCCGACAGGAGCGCGAGCACCGTCACACCCTGCGGATCGAATCGTTTCGAGATCACGTCACACACCGTGGCCTGGGAACGGTCCAGTGCGCTGTTGAGCGCGTCTGTCAGGAACTGTTCGTCGTCGAGCAGCTCAGCGGCCACGCCCTCGAGTTCGGCGAGGACGTGCTGACCGGTGAACAGACCAACAGGCTGCAGGGTTCCGGCATCAATTGACATCTATCGACCTCCCAACATTTCGCAGATTCCTACTGGGAAACTTCCCGAACGAGCCCCGCACCGCGTCTCGGCCGGTCACGCTCGTTCGGTGGTCTCGGCACTGTCGAAGCAACAAGTGGTGAGTGGTTCGAATCCGTTGAAACAGACCGAGGAGTAACTCGCGGTGTAGGCACCGGCACTGAGCAGGTCGACCGTATCCCCACCGCGCAGTGTGCTCGGAAGTTCGTAGCGGGTGTGCTGATACAGCACGTCGTCGCCGTCGCAGGTGGGTCCGGCCAGGACCACCGGGGCGAGCGGGTCCCCGTCCCGGCTGGTGCGCAGCCGGTAGGTGATCGCCTCACCCTCGGTTTCCGCCAGGCCGTTGTAGCGTCCCGCGTCCAGGTAGACCCAGCGTCCCTGCCCCGCGGAGTCCTCGGAGACCAGCACGACCTCGCTGCGCAGCACACCCGCGTCCCCCACGAGGTGGCGACCGGGTTCGAGCAGCACCTCGGGGCGGACGGTGCCGAAGTGGCGCCGCAGCGCGTCCTCGATCACGGCGGTGTACTCGGACAATTCCGGGGTCGGCTGGGTGTACGTGGCGGGCAGCCCCCCGCCCAGGTTGACCATGCGAACCGCGTCGGCGGGCATGTCGGGGTCGTGCAGCACCTCGGCCGCGGCGGCGATCCCGTGTTCCCAGGCTTCGGAGGAGAGCTGTTGCGAGCCGATGTGGAACGACACCCCGTACGGCACGAGCCCCAGCTCACGTGCACGTCGCAGCAACCGGACCGCGGTAGCGGGTGAACAGCCGAACTTGCGCCCGAAGGGTGTCCGGGAACCGGTGTTGTCCACCGCGATTCGGCAGAACACGCCTGCTCCGGGCGCCGAGGCGGCTATGTTCTCCAGGTCGGGCGTGCTGTCGGTGGCGAACAGCCGGACTCCGCGTTGATGCGCGAGAGCGATGTCAGCGGGCTTTTTTATGGTGTTGCCGTAGGAGATCGCCCGGGCCGGAGCACCCTGGCGCAGGCACAGCTCGATCTCTCCGGGGCTGGCGACGTCGAAGGAGGCCCCCAGTCCGACCAGTTCGGCGACGACACGGGGATCGGGATTGGCCTTGACCGCGTAGCAGATGCGCGCCCCGGGCAGTTCCGCGCTCAGCCGCGAGAAACGATTCCGCACCACGGCGAGGTCCACGGCCAGGCACGGGGTGCTGGGGCACGCCTCGTCGAGGAAGCGGCGGATACGTTCCGACTCCGCGGCGGAGGCCGCGGACGCCCCGTTCACGGTCGTCCCGACAGTGGTGCCGCCACCGGGGCGGTCCGTCACAGCGTGGCTGCCGGACAGGTCGGTCAATCCCGAAACCTCCGTTTCTCGGCCGTTGGCGGGCCGTCGCGTGGAACACACCAATCCGGCCAGGCCGATCCGTTACGGGGCCCAAGGAGGACCGAACCGCGGGGAATGCCCTGCACCGACCAGAAACGGTACCGCTGATGGCGGCGCATTTTCCAATCACACCCAAGGCTTCCCCCGGACAGCGGAACCGATTGTGACTACTGACACGGCCCGTGGCCATCCAGCGAATCGTTCACCGGAGCCGAGATGTTTCACTCACTCGGCAGTGTCCCGTCAATTGGATCGTGGTTCCCATTGGGCGGTCCGAAGACCCTTCGGATCACGGTCCGGAACGGAACTCTTGCGCCATCGATCGACATCGCGAAGGTGATTTCGGACACATCAACGACCGCCCTCGCTCACCCCGCCGAGGGAGGGCCGGGAACTCACCGCCCCTCGCGCGCGGCCCGCTCGGCGGAACCGATCAACCGTTGATCTGCAGTGCCAGGTAGAAGTCCACTCTGGTGGGGAAATCCCCGAGATCACGGCCGGTTATCTCCTCCACCCGCCGGATGCGGTAACGAAGCGTGTTCACGTGAACGTGCAACCGCTGGGCACAGCGCGACCAGGATCCGGAGCACTCCAGGAACGTCCGCAGCGTGTGGACCAGGTCCGACTGGTGGTCGCGATCGTAGGCGAGCAGTCCCCCCAACAACCGCTGCCGGTAGGAATGTCGCAGTTCGTCGGGCACCGCCGAGAGCAGAACCTGCTGGGAGACCAGATCGGCCGCGGTGGCGATACCGCAGCGGCCGTGGCGCTGTTCGGCGAGTCGCCGGGTGTAGCGGGCCTCCTCGACGGCACCGCGCAACCCGCTCGGATCGGCCAGGTCGCTTACTCCCACGCTGACCCCCAACCAGGTGGGACCGTGTTCGAGGTCGGCGAGCGTGCCGCGTAGCCACCCGGCCAGCCCGGCCAGTTCGACCGGACCACCGGCCCGCTCACCGAACACCGCCAGCGCACCGGTCTCCACGGGTGCGGTGACCGAGGGCAGACCGGTGGCGGCGGCGATCTCCCGCAGCACGTCCGCGGCGGCTTCCGAGCTCCCGTTCATGGACAACGCCACCACGCACAGCGTTCCTTCACCGGACAACCCCGCCTCGGCGAGCCTGCCCGCCACCTCCCTGGAACCGGCCGAGCCCTCCAGCAACGCGCGCAGCGCGGTGCCGACCGGGCCACCGGAGACCTGGCGTCCCTCGTCGAGCCTGCTGCGCAGCAGCGCCACCGCCGTGGCGAGCTCGTTGGTCACCGACTCCCGCGTCGTGTCCCGCTGCTCTTCCTCGGCGGGCAGTACGAGGAACCACCTGGCGGCACGTGACTCGGTTCCGGAACTGACCGGCCAGAGCACATAGGCGTCCCCCCGCTCGGTGGCCACCGTTCTGGGAAGCCGCTCGGCGCGCAGGAACTCGCGGACGAGCGTGCGGCGGTCGGGGACGGGCAACTCGCCGTGTTCGGCCACGGTCGCCCCCACCGCCGAACAAACCCAGCAGTCGCTCCCCAGCTTGGACGCGGCGGCGGCGAGCACCCTCGGGAGATCGGCACCCGCGGCCACGTCGGTGACCAGATCCCGGCCGGAAGTCCGTTCGTTGCGGACGGCGCCGAGCACGTGTTCGAAAAGCGTGTTGAAACTGACGTTGACCGAGAGCTCGAACAACGGCACACCGTGCCGGGCGCAGGCACGTACGAGATCCGCCGGTGCTCTTCCCAGCCGTGCCGTACCGGCCACCAGGGCCGCTACTCCGGCGTCGGACAGCGCGGCCGCGAACTCCTCGGAGTCGGTGGAGTGCCGATGCCACACCAGACCGCTGAGCACCAGCTCACCGCCCTGCAGGTAACGCCTGGGGTCGATGAGGTCGGTGACGTACACCCCGCGCACCCCCCGGTCCAGCCGGTCGCCTCCCGTGAGCAGGGTCAACCCCAGCCGGGAATCGTCCAACAGATCACCGAGAAGCACGCACGCACCTAATTCCTGGAATCGCCGTTATCCGCCGGAGGCTCCGCCCCGGACCGGTCCGTTCGTCCGAGTCGGCCGTGCGGCGGTTCGGAACCCGGTGATCCTAGGCATGCCCGCGGTGGCGGCTGCAAGGGGCGGCACACGCCGAAACACGATCATTACGGGAAATTCCACGCTCCGCGCCGGTGCTCGGCTACGTTGCCCACGGACGACGCACTCGGAGGCCAAGCCCGTACCGGGCCGTTGGTTGTAGGAAAGCACGAAAACCACTCGTTCACCAGCGGTTCGATTCATGTTTTCCACCGCTAGTCAATTCGGGTGGACAGGCTGTGTACTTACTCACATCCCAACGGCCTATCTCAGGTTGTGATCTGGAGAAACACAGTGGATTTCCTACGACCGGCCTGCTGGAGCGAAGCGCTCGAAGCAAAGGCCAACCACCCCGATGCGACTCCCGTCGCGGGCGGCACCGACGTCATGGTGGAACTGAACTTCGACCACCGGCGCCCGGAGACGCTGCTCGACCTGACTCGCATCGAACAGCTCCGGGAGTGGTCGCGAACCGAGCGGGACGGCGTGGCGTCGGTGCGCATCGGCGCGGGCGTGCCCTACTCTCGACTGATCGACGAGCTGGGTACCAGTCTGCCCGGGCTCGCCATGGCCGCCCGAACCGTGGGATCGCCGCAGATCCGGAACCGGGGAACGCTCGGCGGGAACCTCGCGTCGGCGTCCCCGGCGGGCGACGGACATCCCCCGCTGCTGGCGTCGAACGCGGAGATCGAGCTGGAATCGGTGCGCGGCAGCAGAACGATCCCGATCGGCGAGTTCTTCACCGGGGTGAAACGCACCGACATGGCCCCGGACGAGCTGGTCGCGGCAGTACACGTGCCGGTGAGCACGGGTCCGCAGCAGTTCTCCAAGATCGGTACTCGTAACGCGATGGTCATCGCCGTGTGCACCTTCGCGGTCGCGCTGTGGCCGGACCGGCGCGGTGTCGGTACCGGACTGGGCTCGGCGGCCCCCACCCCGCGCCCCGCGACCGAGGCCGAGGCGTTCCTGGCCGCGGCGCTGACCGACGCCGACCAGTGGGACGACCCGCGCCCGCTGCCCGACTCGATCACCGAGCGGTTCGGCGAGCTGGTGGCCCACGCGGCGGCACCGATCGACGACGTAAGAGGTACGGCCGGCTACCGCACACACGCGTTGCGCGTGCTCGCGCGCCGCACGCTGTCCTGGGCATGGGACGAGTACCGCGGCGACACCGAATTCTCCGGGAGGCAACGATGCGCCTGAATCTGAACGTCAACGGCCGCGACATGACCGCCGACGACGTGTGGGAAGGCGAGAGCCTGCTGTACGTACTGCGGGAACGGCTCGGGCTCCCGGGTTCCAAGAACGCCTGCGAACAGGGCGAGTGCGGCTCCTGCACGGTCTACCTCGACCGGGTTCCGGTCTGTGCCTGCCTGGTGGCGGCGGGCCAGGCGCAGGACCGCGAGGTGGGGACCGTGGAGGGTCTCGCCGACGAGGAGGAGCTGGCCCCCGTGCAGCGGGCCTTCATCGACGAGGGTGCGGTGCAGTGCGGCTTCTGCACCCCCGGACTGCTGGTCGCGGCGGACGACCTGGTCAACCGGGTGCCCGATCCCTCCGACGCGGAGATCCGGGAGGCACTGGCCGGGAACCTGTGCCGGTGCACCGGTTACGAGAAGATCATGGCCGCGGTACGCACCGCTGCGGAGCGGAACGCGGGCACGGGCATCTCCGACTCCACCGGAGGTGACCGGGAATGAACCACGGCCCGGGAACGAGTGGCAGCACCGGAACGAGTGGCAGCGACGCGCGACGACAACCGAGCCGCACCGTGATCGAGGGTGCGGCCGTGGTCACCGTCGACGCACCGGACCCGAACACATCGGCCACGGGAACCGAGTACGCCGAGGGCCACGTGGTGATCGAGGACGGCCGCATCAGCACCGTGGGGCCCGGTGCGGCCCCGCCGCAGCCGGGAGCGGTGCGCCGCGTGGACGGCAGCGGTTGCCTGGTCACCCCTGGCCTGGTCAACACGCATCACCATCTCTACCAGTGGGCGACACGCGGTTACGCGGTCGACGCGACGCTGTTCGGCTGGCTCACCGAGCTCTACCCCGTATGGGCGGGCATCGACGAGGAGCTGACCGGCTCCGCCGCCGCGGCGGGGCTGGGCTGGACGGCGTTGTCGGGATGCACCACTGTCGCCGATCACCACTACGTGTTTCCCGACACGGGTGGGGATGTGCTCGGCGGCGTGGTGTCCGGAGCCGAACGCATCGGCGTGCGGCTGCACGCGGTGCGCGGCTCGATGGACCGGGGGCAGTCCGCCGGGGGACTGCCCCCGGACTCGGCGGTCGAGGACACCGAGTCGGCGTTGCGCGGAACCGAGGACGCGATCCGACGGTTCCACGACCCGGCCTTCGACTCCCGGGTGCGGGTGGCCGTGGGCCCCTGCTCCCCGTTCTCGGTCAGCGGCGAACTGATGCGCTCGTCCGCCGAACTGGCCCGGCGACACGGGGTGCGGCTGCACACCCACCTCGCGGAGACGATCGACGAGCTCGAACGCTGCGATCGGGAATTCGGCTGCGATCCGGTCGAGTACGCCGAGCGGCTCGGTTGGCTGGGTGAGGACGTCTGGCTGGCGCACGGCGTGCACCTCTCCGAGCGCGACATCGCGCGGTTGGGTGACACCGGAACCGGGGTGGCGCACTGTCCGAGCTCGAACGGACGGCTCGGGGCCGGAACCGCTCCGGTGCGTCCCCTGCTGGACCACAACGCCCCGGTCGGTCTCGGTATCGACGGGGTGGCCTCCAACGAGTCGGGGCGGCTCGGTGACGAACTGCGTCAGGCGCTGCTGCTCGGCAGGGCGCGGTACGGACCGGACGCATTGTCGGTTCGTGACGCGCTGTGGATGGGAACCCGTGGTGGAGCGCGTTGTCTGGGCCGGGAGGACGAGTTGGGTTCGCTGGAGCCCGGCAAGCTCGCCGACATCGCGCTGTGGGACCTCGACGGCCTGGGCCACGCGGGAATCGGCGATCCGGTCGCCGCGCTGGCGCTCGGACCGCTGCCGAAGCTGCGCGGGTTGCTGTGCGGCGGCGAGACCGTCGTCGCCGACTCCCGGTTGACGCGGGAGTCGGAGCGCGACCTCACAGCGGAGCTGCGCCGGAGCTGTTCGGGCATCGCCGCCAAGGGGGTCGGATGAGTTCGACACCTCCGCGGGTTCCCCGCCCGGCTGTCCCACGCTCCGTGACAGCCGCACGTCGAGACCGGTCGGCACGACACACTCCGGAAGAGGTGGCCCGATGAGCAATACACACGCACCGGCACATCGCCCCCAGGACCTCGACGACGCCATCGCGGGAGGGGTCGGCGAGTCACCGCTGCGTCCGGACGGGACGCTGAAGGTGCGCGGGGACTTCGCCTACTCCTCGGACCTGTGGGCGGAGAACATGCTCTGGGGAGCCACCCTGCGCAGCCCGCACCCCTCGGCACGGATCCGCTCCATCGACATCGGTCCGGCGCTGCGCGCACCGGGCGTTCACACGGTGCTGACCGCGGCGGACGTGCCGGGGCGGAATCTCTACGGTCTCAAGGACATCGACCAGCCGGTGCTCGCCGAGGACGCGGTGCGGTACCGCGGTGAGGCGGTGGCGCTGGTGGCGGCGGATCACCCGGAGACCGCACGGCGTGCGCTGGATCTGGTCGAGGTCGACTACGAGGTGCTGGAACCGGTGGTCGACGCCGAGCTGGCGGCCCGGGACGAGTCGGTGCCGAAGGTGCACCCCGGCGGCAACACGGTGCGGTACCAGCCGATCGTCAAGGGAGATCCCGACGCGACGGCCGATGTCGTGGTCTCGGGCACCTACACCGTCGGTATGCAGGACCAGGCGTTCCTCGGTCCCGAATCCGGGCTGGCCATCCCCGCCGAGGACGGCGGGGTGGACCTGTACCTGGCGACGCAGGACCTGCACAGTGACCGCAAGCAGACTGCGGCGGCGCTGGACCTGGACCCGGAGCTGGTGCGGATGACCATGTCCGGTGTGGGAGGCGCGTTCGGCGGCAGGGAGGACCTGTCCATGCAGGTGCACGTCTGCATGCTCGCGCTGCGCACCGGCAGACCGGTCAAGATCGTCTACGACCGGGAGGAGTCCTTCTTCGGCCACGTGCATCGCCACCCGGCGAGGATGTACTACGAGCACGGGGCCACCGAGGACGGCGATCTGGTGTACGTCCGCGCCCAGCTCTACTTCGACGGGGGTGCCTACGCCTCCAAGACCCCGGTGGTGGTGGGCAACGGCACCACGCTGGGGGTCGGGCCCTACGACGTGGCCAACGTGTCGATCCAGGGCTGGGGCATGTACACCAACAACCCGCCCTGCGGTGCGATGCGCGGGTTGGGAGCCGTGCAGCCGGCCTTCGCCTACGAGTCGCAGATGGACCGGCTCGCGGCGAAGCTCGGCATGGATCCGGTGGAACTGCGCGTCCGCAACGCGATCAGCCGGGGCGACACCACCCCGACCGGTCAGGTGCTGGACTACCCGGCACCGGTGGCGGAGCTGCTGCGCCGGGTGCGTGACCTGCCGTTGCCGGAGGCGCAGCAGCCCGACACCGCGCCCGACATCCGTGACCTGCCCGGTGGGGCCTCCAACACCACCCACGGCGAAGGGGTGGTGCGCGGTGTGGGCTACGGCGTGTGCATCAAGAACATCTGCTACGCGGAGGGTGCCGACGACTTCTCCACCGCCCGGGTGCGGTTGCAGGTCGTGGCCGGTGAGCCGCTCGCGATGGTGCACACCGCCGCTGCCGAGGTCGGCCAGGGCGTGGTCACGGTGCAGCAGCAGATCACCCGCAGCGAGCTGGGTGTGGAACGGGTGAACATCCACCCGAACGACACCAGCGTGGGACCGGCCGGTTCCAGCTCCGCATCCCGGCAGACCTACGTGACCGGTGGTGCGGTGCAGGCGGCGTGCCGGGCCGTGCGGGAACGGCTGCTGGCGCTCACCGCGGAGCGGTACGGCGAGCCGCCATCGGAGTTGTCGCTGGCCGGTGGGAAGGTCGTTTCGGCGAGTTCGGGTGTGCTGGCCGACATCGCCGAGGTTCTCGGCTCCGAGGTCGTCGAGGAGACCAGGGAGTACCACCACCGCGAGACGTTCCCGCTCGACGAGCAGGGACACAGCGAGCGCGCGCAGGTGCAGCACGCCTTCTCGGCCCACCGTGCCGTGGTCGACGTGGACACGGAACTGGGACTGGTCAAAGTGGTGCAGTTGGACTGCTCGCAGGACGTCGGCAAGGCGATCAACCCCGAGTCGGTGGTGGGGCAGATCCAGGGCGGCTCGGCGCAGGGACTCGGTCTCGCGGTCATGGAGGAGATCCAGGTCGGCGAGGGCAAGATCCGCAATCCCTCGTTCACCGACTACCTGATCCCGACCATCCTCGACATGCCGCCGATGAACGTCGACGTCATCGAGCGGGGCGATCCGAACGCCCCGTACGGCGTGCGGGGCGTCGGGGAACCACCCACGATCTCCTCCACCCCGGCGATCGTGGCCGCGATCCGTGCCGCCACCGGTAAGGAGCTCACCCACGTGCCGGTCGGTCCCGAGCACATCATCGGCTGAGTCGCCGCCCGAGCGGGCTCCGGCGAACCACGGGCCCGCTCGGGACGCCGCTACCGCGGACCCGGGCGGAGACCTGCGCGACGCCTCCGAACGAGTCGTGCTCCGCGCGCCGCGCCGGAACCCACTCGGGTCCGCCCCAACCGTCCGCACCAGGAAAGGAACAGTCTTGTCCGCACAGCAGACCGTGGACGCACTCCCGTCACGAGCCGAGGAGTGGATGCGGGAAGCGATCCGGCTGGCCACCGACAGCGTGGCGAACGGCGGCGGTCCGTTCGGTGCCGTGATCGGTCGTGGTGAGGAGATCGTCGCGACCGGCACGAACATGGTGACCACCGATCTCGATCCCACCGCCCACGCCGAGGTCACCGCCATCCGCAACGCCTGTCGCAACCTGAACAGCTTCCGGCTGGACGGCTGCGTGCTGATCTCCTCGTGCGAGCCGTGCCCGATGTGCCTGGCCTCCGCGCTGTGGAGCAGGGTGGACCGGATCGGCTTCGCGGCCGACCGCCACGACGCCGCGGTCGCGGGCTTCGACGACCGGGCCTTCTACGAACTGTTCTCCGATCCCGACGCGGTGTGGCCGACGCCGGTACGGCGCCTCGACACCGCGAACCGGACCGAACCCTTCGACGCCTGGCAGAACAAGGCCGACCGCGTCGAGTACTGACGGCTCCGTTTACGCTGTCGGTGCCGTTTCACGGCGGCGGCGGTTCGCGACGACCGGGTCGCGACCGCTGTCGTGGGTACGGAGCGAGGAGTGCGCCACGGTGCGCGTTCCAGCCCCCCGCAGCAAGGCGTCAACCGCCGTGCTCGAAACATTCGTAACTCATCAAACGCCCCTGATCGGGCCGGACACAGTGCTGTTCACGGCCCGAGGACCAGTCCGGCCCGAAAGCCGTCGCCGAAGGCACGGGCCGGGGGCGCCCACCGGCATGGGAGGACGCATGACCCAGCTGAGACCGGATTCGACGGACACGGATCCGGCCCCCGAGCCCGAGCCGCGCTCACCGATCGACCGGTACTTCCGGATCACCCGGCGCGGTTCCAGTATGTCCCGCGAGGTGCGGGGCGGGATCACGACATTCGTGGCGATGTCCTACATCGTCCTGCTCAACCCGCTGATTCTCGGTTCCTCCGAGGACATCACGGGTGCGAGTCTGAGTAACACCGAGCTCACCACCGCCACGGCGCTGTGTGCCGGGCTGATGACCGTCCTGATGGGTGTGGTCGGCAACGCGCCGCTGGCGATGGCGGCCGGACTCGGTGTGATACCGGTGGTGGCCTTCACGGTCGCGCCGGAGATGACCTGGGCACAGGCCATGGGGCTGGTGGTGCTCGAAGGTGTGTGCATCGTGCTGATGGCGATCAGCGGGGTACGGGAACGGATCATCAACTCGATTCCGCCGGCGCTCAAGACCGCGCTGACGGTGGGTATCGGTCTCTACATCGCGCTGGTGGGGCTGGTCAGCGCCGGGTTCGTCACCAGGCAGCCCGATGCGGCCAACACCGATGTCCCGGTACAGCTGGGACCGAGCGGGCACCTGGTCGGTTGGCCGCTGGGGCTGTTCTGCCTGACCCTGCTGCTGATGGTGGTGCTGGTCGCCCGGAAGGTGCCCGGTGCGATCCTGATCAGCATCGTGACCGGAACGCTGCTGTCGGTCCTGGTCAACGCCGTGTTCAACGTGCCAGCCGAGCAGTGGGGGCGTACCACGCCCGACCTGCCGTCGAGCCTGGTGGCCACTCCCGACTTCGGGTTGTTCGGCAACATCGACCTGTTCGGCGGGTTCGTGAACGCGGGCGTGATCGCCGCCGTGGTGTTCCTGTTCACACTGGTGCTGTCGGGCTTCTTCGACGCGATGGGCACCATCACCAGCGTCAGCAGTGAGGCCGGGCTGACCAGCTCGGAGGGCAAGGTTCAGGGGATGGGCCGCATCCTGCTGGTCGACGGCATCGGCGCGGTGGGCGGCGGTGTCACCGGTTCCTCCCCGAACACGGTCTTCCTGGAGTCGGCGGCCGGAGTGGCGGAGGGAGCCCGTACCGGTCTGGCCAGCGTGGTGACCGGCGTGCTGTTCGCGGCCACCATGCTGTTCACCCCGCTGGCCGCGGTGGTTCCGGCGCAGGCGGCGGCTCCCGCCCTGGTCCTGGTCGGCGGGATGATGATGGCGCAGGTGCGCAACATTCCGTGGCACGACGAGGACTTCGTGATCCCGGTGTTTCTGACCGTGGCGATCATCCCGTTCACCTACTCGATCACCAACGGCGTGGGTGCGGGACTGATCTCCTACTGCGCGATCAAGATCTGCAAGGGACGTGCCAAGGAGATCGGCTGGCTGCTCAGCGTGCTGTCGCTGATCTTCGCGATCTATTTCGGGATCGAGGGGGTAAAGGCCGTGTTCGGCGTCTCCTGAGCATTCACGAGGAGCCGCGCACGCGCCGGGGTTCCCCGGTCCCCGCCGGCGGCGATTTCGCGTGAACTCGCCGCCGGGCGAGGCCGGTGTGACCGAGTCGGTGTGAGTGAGGTCGGCACGGCCGGAGGGTTCGACGAGGTCCTTCGCCCCGGGTTCGCCCGCTTTCGATCCGCTTGAGAGGTGGCTGGTATGCGCGAGATCGGCGACGAACTGCTGCGATGGTTGGAAGCGGGTGAACGGTTCGCGATCGCCTCGATCGTGGGAGTGCGCGGCAGCGCGCCCCGCGATGTGGGCGCGACCGCCGCCGTGCACGCCGACGGGACGGTGCTGGGCAGCCTCTCGGGCGGCTGCGTGGAGGGGGCGGTGCACTCGCTGGCCCTCGAAGCGCTGGCCGACGGTGAACCGGTGCGGACCTCGTTCGACCCGGATCCGGACGACCCGTTCGCGGTGGGGCTCACCTGCGGCGGACAGCTGGACGTATACCTGCATCCGGTCGAGCCCGGCACGGGACGCGACCCCGGCACGGGATTCGACTCGGCAGCGACGGGAACGGGCGGCACGGGCGCGGCACTGTCCTGGGCGCTGCGCTCGGCCCGACGTGGTCTGCCCGTCGCGGTGGCGCGGGTGCTCGACACCGGGCGGACACTGGCGGTGGGAGTCGACGAGCACGTGGGCGGCACCGGTGACGCCGAGCTGGACGAGACCGTGGTGGCCGAGGCCCGGGCGATGCTCGACCGGAACACCTCCGGAATCGGACAGTTGTGCGTTCCCGGTGGGCACGAGCACCCCGTGTTCGTCGAGTCGTGGAACACCCCACCGCGCATGCTGGTGTTCGGTGCCATCGACCACGCCGCCGCGCTGGCACGGATGGGCAAGTTCCTCGGCTATCACGTGACGGTGTGCGACGCCCGTCCGGTGTTCGCCACGCGGCGACGGTTCCCGGAGGCGGACGAGGTGGTGGTGCGCTGGCCGCACGAGTACCTGGCCGAGATCGCCACGGATCGACGTAGCGTTGTCTGCGTGCTCACCCACGACGCGAAGTTCGACGTACCGGTGCTCCGGGAGGCGCTGCGTGGTCCCGCGGGCTATGTCGGTGCGCTCGGCTCACGTCGCACCCATGCCGATCGCGTGGATCGGTTGCGCGCGGCGGGACTGACCGCATCGGAGCTGGCACGACTGCGCGCTCCCATCGGGCTCGACCTCGGTGGGCGGACTCCCGAGGAAACGGCGGTCGCCATCGCGGCGGAGATCGTGGCACTGCGAAACCACGGCAGTGCGCACCCGTTGACGCACACCAGCGGACCGATCCACGTTGCCTGAACGGGTGGCTGGCGTGGTGCTGGCGGCGGGCGAGGGCCGCAGGTTCGGCATGCCCAAGGCTCTGGTTCGCCATCACGGCTCGCTGCTGGTGGAGCGGGCCGTGTCCGTCCTGCGCGCGGCGGGGTGCGAACCGGTGCTCGTGGTGCTCGGCGCCGCGGCCGAGCGGATCACGGAAACCGCCGAGCTCGCCGGCTCGGTGCCGGTGACCAATCCGGACTGGCGCGGCGGAATGGGCTCGTCGTTGCGTACGGGACTGGCGACACTGCGCGATTCGGAGCACTATTCCGATGTGACGAGCGCTCTCATTCTTCCGGTGGACATGCCGGGAATTACCGAATTCGCTGCGCGGCGGGTGTCGGAATACGCCGCTCCGGACGCGCTCGCGGCCGCGAGTTACCGCGGCGAGCGCGGCCATCCGGTGCTGTTGGGCAGGCTGCACTGGGACGGAGTACGCGACGCCGCTCGGGGAGACCGAGGAGCGCGGGACTACCTGCGATCCCACGAAGTAGCGCTCGTGGCTTGTGAGGACGTCGCCGAGGCTTTCGATATCGACCGCCCGGAAGACCTGAACGGGGGATAACCCGTAGAGTCAATGACCACGCGTGAGTGACCGTGCCGATCCACGCCCAATGCGGCCGCCCTTCGGCCGGAACGCGCGAGTTCACGGCGATGATTGAGCATGCTGGACGCGGAGGCATCATGGCTCAAGGGCACATCACAGCCAATTACCTGCCCGACGGGGACGATTGGGTGGTGCACGTCTCTTCCGACTGGGAATCGCGCAGCGCGCGTGCGCCGGGACTGATCGCGGCAAGGGTCCAGGCGGACCAGCTGATCGAGCAGCTGGCGCCCAATTCGGCCGGACGCGTGGTCATCCACTTACTGGACGGCGACGGTTTCGCCTTCAGCATCGCCTACTTACAGGCCCGGCACGGACTGTCCGATGAGGCCACCCGCGCGGCCGCCCAGCAGGCGGCCGCCGCGGCGGCGCAGCAGCATCCCGGTGGCTATCCCGGCTGAATGGTCGGGCTCGGACCGAACGAGGCTCATCGGCGTCACCCGGCCGGTGTTCTCGGTGCACCACGGCGGCGAGCCGGGCCGGCGAAGCCCTACTACTAGGATGACGGCCCGTGAACACACCGATCGACCACGATTGGGAAGCCGAGCATCCCGTGGGTGGCAGCCGCGCCCAGGACGCGGGAGCCACCCCGGCGCGGGGCAGACCGCGTGACGCCACCCGCGACGCCGCGCTGCGCGACGCCGCCCTCGAGGTGCTGGCCGAGGTCGGCTACCGCGCGTTGACCATGGACGCGGTGGCAGCTCAGGCGCGGGCGGGCAAAGCCACCATCTACCGCCGCTGGGAGTCCAAACTCGAACTGGTCATCGACACCTGCACCCAGCTGGCGCGACGGAACATTCCGCAACCGGACAACGGCTCGATGGAAAACGATCTGCGCGAGTTCCTCAGCGCGTTCGCGGAGTTCCTCAGCGGCCCGGTCGGCAAGGGCGCGCAGGCACTCGTCGGCGAGCTGCCGCACGAGCCGGAGCTCGCCGCCGCCTTCCGGGACTCCTTCCTGCTGCCGCAGCGCGACGTGCTGCGCAGCATCATCGACCGCGGCGTGGAACGGGGTGAGACGAGCGAGCACGCCCCGGTGGACACCGTGGTGGAGCTCGCCGGGGCCGCGTTGATCCACCGGTTGATGCTGACCGGGGAACCACTGGACCAGCCCTTCGTGGAGCGACTGCTGCGCGAGGCACTGCTGCCACTGCTGCGCCGGAGTCCTTAGTCTTCCTCGCGGAACGAGCCGCCCGTTCGGGTACCGGCGCCTCGCGACGTCGAACCGCCGGTCCCCCCGTGCCCGCAAGCCGGTCGGACCGCGGCCGGCTTGCCTCGGCAGGGAGCTTCAGCGCAGCAATTTGCGCAGCACCAGAACCGCCGTCAGCGCGCCCGCACCGATCAACGCGTAGCGGATCCGGGGGTCCTCCAGTTTCTCCCGCACGGTGGCTTTGCCCACCTCGACGGCGCGAGTGGGGTTGGCCTTGGTTTCCAGCTCGTCCAGCGAAGCTGCGAGCGCCTCACGAGCCTTTTCGATGTCGCGCTGGATGGCGTCGGGATCGCGGGCCACCTGTCCTCCTCGTACTCGCCGGGGTCTCGGCATCGGGTGAGCGTACGCGCGCCCGGGGAGCGGGGCTCCCGGCTCGGGCACTCTGGCTGTGCACACCGTAGATCACACCACAGCACCAACGGGTGGTGGAGCTGCCCGTGTCGCGGAACGGTCGGACGGGACCTGCCCGTCACGTGGCGGTGTGGATCGGTATCCTGACCCGTGAGGGGCCGTAGCCCAATTGGCAGAGGCACTAGGTTTAGGTCCTAGCCAGTGCGGGTTCGAGTCCCGCCGGCCTCACTCTCGCGCGGTTCCGCTGTGCTTCTCTTCCGCCCGCGACCGGTCCGGTGACGCTTCCCGGAGCGTTCCCCGGTTTGTGGGCACTCACACAACACGTGGACACAGCTGATCTCTCCACCGAGGATTGTCCGGACAACTAAACCGGCAGTGGTCGGGGGAAGTCCGGTGCGAATCCGGCGCTGACCCGCAACGGTGAGCTCGTTCGAGCAAGCCCGAGAACCCGTCGCTGCCGATGAGAGCCCCGCGGTACGCGCCGCGGTGGGCGAAGCTCCACGACCGTCGAGGATCGCGGGAGGGAGCACCGGCACAGCCGCCAAGAGGCGGTGACCCCGTGCGCGTGGTGCCCCCGCGCGGTCCTCGACCGCGAACGAAAGGCACCTCCCGTTGTGCGACAAAGCTTCACCTCCGATGCGACCACGCGCTCTTCCCCTGTCGCGGAACCGCGAACCGGTTCCGACGGGTGCGCACCGGCGATGAACGACACGAGCACCGTCGAGCGAGCCGCTTCGGACTCGACGACACGGCCGAACGACAGTGCAGACGACAACTTCCCCGAGGATGGATCCGAACGGACGAAGTCGGAAAACCGCCCCGGACGAGCCCGGCTACCGCTGTTGTGCACGCTGTTCGGTGCCGCACTGTTGGTCTCGGTTATCTGCGGCGTGGCCCTGGGGCCGACCGGTATCCCGTTCGGCAAGACCGTCGAGCTGCTGTACCAGGCGCTGCGCGGTGGAGTCGTTCCGGCCGAGGACTCGGGGCTCTACTACATCATCTGGGACGTCCGGCTTCCCCGCGTGCTGCTCGCCGCGGTTGTCGGTGCCGGGCTGAGCACCGTCGGAGTGGCGACCCAGGCGATGGTGCGCAACGCGCTGGCGGACCCGTTCGTGCTCGGCATCTCCTCGGGCGCCTCGGTGGGCGCCAGCGCCGTCGCGCTCTACGGAATCCTGGGGGCTCTCGGACTGTACGCACTTTCCACCGCGGCGTTCCTCGGTGCGTTGGGAGCGACGGCGCTGGTGTATCTGATCGCCCGTACCGCGGACGGGCTGACCCCGCTGCGGCTGATCCTGACCGGCACTGCGATGTCCTACGGTTTCTCCGCCGTCACCACCCTGCTGATCTTCCAGTCGCCGAACGGCAACGCGGCCAAGTCCGTGATGTTCTGGCTGCTGGGCAGCCTCGGCGGTGTTACGTGGCGTTCGCTGCCCGTGGCCGCGGTGGTCGTCTGCTGTGGAATCGGCTACCTGCTGCTTTCCGGCAACCGGCTCAACGCGCTGGCGATGGGTGACGAGACGGCCACGACGCTGGGAGTCGATCCCGCGAAGTTCCGCCGCGAGCTGTTCGTACTCGCCGCGGCCGTCACCGGGGTGCTGGTCGCGGTCAGCGGCGCGGTCGGCTTCGTCGGCCTGATGTTGCCGCACCTGGTCCGGCTGCTCGTCGGCGCCGACCACCGGCGAGTACTGCCGCTGGCCCCGTTGGCGGGCGCGGTGTTCCTGGTGTGGACGGATGTGCTGGCACGAACCGTCGCCGCTCCGGAGCAGCTGCCGCTCGGTGTGATCACGGCGGCGATCGGTGTGCCCTGCTTCCTGCTGTTGCTGCGCCGCCGCGGCGCCACGTTGGGAGGCCGCTGATGGATCTGGAGCTGCGAGAGGTGGCCGTTTCCGCCGCGGGCAAGCGGATCGTCGAGGACGTGAACCTGCGGGTGCCCTCGGGTGGGCTCGTCGGCCTGGTCGGTCCCAACGGCAGCGGCAAGTCCAGCACGCTGCGCTGTGTCTACCGGACGATGCGCCCGGATCGGGGCAGCATTCGACTCGGTGGCCGGAACCTGGTCGCCATGTCGTTGCGCGAGAGTGCTCGACTGACCGCTGCGCTGCCCCAGGAGTCGCGGTCCGAATTCGACTTCACCGTCACCGAGGTCGTCGAGATGGGACGAACCCCGCACCGCGAGTCCACCCTGGAACCGAACGGTTACGGACCGATCGAAGCACTGCGCGCGGTGGACTGCCTGCACCTGGCGGAGCGAGGCGTCCTCTCACTTTCGGGCGGGGAGAAGCAGCGGGTGCTCATCGCGCGGGCACTGGTTCAGCGGCCGGAACTGCTGGTGCTGGACGAGCCCACCAATCATCTCGACATTCGCCACCAGCTGGAGGTGCTCTCGCTGGTGCGTCGGCTGGGCATCACGACACTGACGGCGCTGCACGACCTGAACCTGGCGGCTGCCTGGTGCGACCACGTCCACGTGCTGCAACGGGGACGTGTCGTGGCTGGTGGGCCTCCCGGTGAAGTACTGACCCCCGAAACCGTCGGCGCGGTTTTCGGAGTCCGGGTGCACGTGGTCGAACACCCGGAGACGAGAGTTCCGCAGCTGCTCTTCGCGCCCGCCGAAACCACTGATGCCTGAGCGATTCGACCCGACAACGATTCGAGGGGACACCAAGGATGGGCAAATACCGAACGTCGACGGTTCGGGGGACGGCGTTGCTGTTCACGAGCGCGTTGCTGCTCGGCGGCTGCGGGGCGGAAGTGGCATCGGAGTCCTCCGGGGACGTGCCGGAACGGTTCCCGGTGACGCTGACCAACTGCGAGCGGGAGCACACTTACGAAACCCCGCCGGAGAAGGTGGTCACCAACGACATCGCGATCACCGAGATCATGTTCGCGCTCGGGCTGGAGGACCGGATGGCCGGGTACTTCCTGTCCGACGGACAGCGGCGTGGCGCGGCGAGCTCCCCGTGGAAACAGCAGTTCGAGCGGGTCCCGCACCTGTCCGAGGAAATGGGAATGGAACAGATCCGCGAGGCGGACGCGGACATGGTCTTCGCCGGGTGGAACTACGGATTCGGCGAGTCGGAACGCCTCACCCCGAAACGGCTGAGGTCCGAGGGAATCGAGTCCTACGTGCTCAGCGAGTCCTGCCGGGCGGGTGAGACCGACAAGCGGGGCATCATGCCCCCGCTGGAGGCGCTCTACACCGACCTCCGCGATCTCGGCGAGCTGTTCGGCGTTACGGAACGGGCCGAGAGACTCGTCTCCGAGTACAAGAGCACCATCGAGCGGGCCAACCCCGACACGGCCGAAGGGGAGCGCCCCACGGTGTTCCTCTACGACTCGGGGCAGAGCGAGCCCTTCACCTCCGGTAACGGCGGGGCGGCCGATCAGATCATCAACAAGGCGGGCGGCAGGAACGTCTTCGCCGATCTCGACGACAGCTGGGTCTCGGTGAGCTGGGAAACCGTGCTGCGCGCCGATCCGGACGTAATCCTGATCAACGACTACGGGAACAAGAGCGTACGGGACAAGACCGACTTCCTCCGCGCCCATCCCGCGCTTTCGCAGCTGGAGGCAGTGCGGCAGGAACGGTTCATCGACCTGCCCTACGCGGCTCTGGTGGAGGGACCGCGCAACCCCTCGGCGGTGCGCGAGCTCGCCGCGTTCCTGGAGTCCGTACCGACCTCGAACGGCTGATTCGCCGCGGGTGTCGCCGATGTCGACCGAGACGTCTCGCTTCCGAGCACCGTGTCGGAACGGTCACCCCACCACGGCGGGAAACTCCCCTGCCAGAATGAGGGGGACCACGAGCTGCACGGAGGTGGCGATGATCGACGTCGGCGGCACCGAGGGCGGTGTGCGGCTGCGGCCACCGCGACACCGGGTCGCCCGCCGGGCCGTGCTCTGGTGGAGCTGCCAGGCCGTCTCCCGAGTGGCGGTGCTCCTGCTGGCACTCGGCGGAGCGGCCTGGTGGCTGCCCGCGGTCCGCGAGTGGTTGGTGCTCGCCCTGATCGTGTGCGGGGTGCTCGGGATCGGCTACGTCGCGGTGATGCCCTGGTGGCGCTACCGCGTGCACCGCTGGGAAACCACCGATTCGGCCGTGTACACCGCCGCGGGCTGGGTGAGCAGGGAATGGCGGGTGGCCCCGATGTCGCGGATCCAGACCGTGGACACCGCGCGGGGACCGCTGCAACGCGCGCTCGGGCTCTCCAGCGTCACCGTCACCACCGCTTCCGCTGCTGGACCGCTGAGCATCGACGGCCTGGAGCGGGACGTGGCCGCGGAGCTCGCGGAGCGGCTCACCAGAACCACGCAGGCCACTCCGGGTGATGCCACTTGAGTGAACCATCCGCCGAATACTCCGCTACCGAGCAGCCCAATGGCGAGCAGCCCAATGGCGAGCAGCCCAATGGCGAGCAGCCCGGTGGCGAGCAGCCCGGTGGCGAGCAGCCCAATGGCGAGCAGCCCGGTGGCGAATCCCCCACCGGCACCCGACCGGGGGCACCGGATTCGTTCGAGGCCTGGCAACGACTCGATCCGAAAGCGATTCTCGCCTCGACAGTGCTGGTCATCGCGCCGATGTTTCCGGTGGTGGGGGTGATGGCGCTTTCCCGCGACAGCTCCTTGCGCGCGTTGGGCACGGCGGGTATCTGGCTGACCGTCGTCCTGCTCACCACGCTGGGATCCTGGCTGCACTGGTACTTCACCCGGTTCCGGGTCACGGACGAACGGTTCGAGCTGCGGCAGGGCAACATCTCGCGGAGTTTCAGTTCCGTCCCGCGCGAACGCATTCGCAGTGTCGATCTGACCGCACCCGTGGTGCACCGGATGCTGGGGATCTCGGTGGTCAAGATCGGCACCGGCAGGCAGTCCATAAGCGACAGCGACGTCAAACTGGACGCGCTGCCCACGGCCAGGGCGGAGCAGCTGCGTGAGCTGTTGCTGCGGCCCCGAACCGGCCCGACGAGCGGGAGCGGGAGCGGGAGCGGCGGATCCGGAACCGAGCCCTTCGGACCCGGCCGGTCCGGGACCGTCGAGGGGGAGACCGGCGCGGAACTGGCTCGGATGCGCCCGAGCTGGTACCTCTACAGCACCCTGACCGCTTCACTGCTGCTGGTCACCTGGGCCGCGGTCGGCTCTGCGATGAGCACCCTCAGCGACGTGTTCCGCGCGCTCTGGGCCTCCGACACCGCGACCGATTGGTTCTCCGACAAGGCGATGTCGGTGTGGAGCCACGTCCCCGTGTGGTTGGTGGTCGTCTCGGCCGTGGTGACGGTGCTGCTCGGTGGCCTGCTGGGGGCGCTGGCACTGTCCGTCGAGATGTGGTGGGGATTCCGTCTCACCAGGGAGAGCGACACCACGCTCCGGACGAGGCGGGGACTGCTGACGACCCGCGCCGTCTCGCTGGAACGGCGCAGGCTGCGCGGGGTGGAGCTGGCCGAGCCGCTGCTGCTGCGGTGGGCCGGTGGCAGCAGGCTCACCGCCGTAGCCACCGGGTTGGGACAGGGCGCCACGTCGGGACGATCGGACAACAAGGCGCTGCTTCCCCCCGCGCCGCGCGGGGTCGCCGAGCGAACCGCCGCAGGGGTGCTGGAACGCTCCGATTCGCTCGACGGCGGGAGTCCGCTGTGTGCACACCCGCGTACCGCGCTGCGACGGCGACTGACACGAGCACTGCTTCCCGTGGTCGCGGTCTCGGTCGCGCTCGCGGTGGCCGCGACACGCACCGAGTTGATCCCGTGGTGGAGTTGGTCGGTGCCGCTGTTGGCGGGTTTCCCGGCGGCCGCTTTCGCCTGGGACGCCTACCGCAATCTGGGACACGGTCACAGCGACGAGTACCTCGTCACGCGCTACGGCACCGGAGTCAAGCGCACCGTGCTGCTGCAGCGCGAGGGGATCATCGGGTGGCGCATCAGCCAGTCGCCGGTGCAACGACTTACCGGTCTGCTCACCGTGGGTGCCACCACCGCGGCGGGGGACGGCTGTTACTACGTTCCCGACGCGGGAGCGGAGCAGGGACTGGCATTCGCCGAACGCTGCGTGCCGGGCCTGCTCGAACCCTTTCTGGAAAAGAATTCGGAATCCGCCAGGGAGTCCACGACCCCGCCGAACGATTCCCCCTCCGAGAGCGGGAACGAAACGACCCCCTAATACGAAGATTACTCACCC
Source organism: Actinopolyspora lacussalsi (assembly GCA_030803735.1). NCBI lineage: Bacteria > Bacillati > Actinomycetota > Actinomycetes > Actinopolysporales > Actinopolysporaceae > Actinopolyspora > Actinopolyspora lacussalsi. The sequence continues at coordinate 2,213,991 of JAURUC010000001.1, forward strand.
GTACCGACGGATCGGAAATCACGGAAAGACACGTCATCCGCCGACGCGCGATTCTTCGCGCGAAACGCCGCGGAACCCCACCCGCGCGACACGAACCCCGGGACAAAACCGCGGTTACCGGCGAGCTCGGAACGGACACCGCCACACCGTGCCGCACCGGGCGGGAATCATCCCTCACCGGGACGGGATCAGTTCCGGCAGGACTCACCCTTGAGCATGCTCAGGAACGAGACCCACTGCCGCATGCCCACCGAGAGCTGTCCCGCGGGCGGATTCTTGCTGTCACGCACCCACACGGCGGTGTTCGCGAAACCGACCTCGACACACTGCCCCTGCCCCTGAGTCCGACTGCTGCTGCGCCATGACAAGAGTTCGCTCATCTACAACTCCCCTATTCGTGCCTGAATCACGCGCGACGATTCCTCCGGATCGGCGGCGTGTGCACGTAAATGATCCATCATGGCTTGATAGTTCGACAGTTCGTTCTCTCTTTCGAGGGACCACCCACCAACGTGTGTCTCCACGTACACCACATCGGGATCGGCGTCACCGGCGTAGCGCAGTATCACGAACGGTCCCACCTGGGCGGGATGCGCGTCGGTATCCAGCGGCATGATCTGCAACGTGATGTGCTCTTGCTCTGCCATGCGCAACAGGTGTTCGAGCTGTTCGCGCAGTACTCGTGCCCCACCCGCCCTCCTGCGCAACGCGGCCTCACCGATCACCGCCCAGAACCGGAGCGGTTCGTCGCCGGTGAGTCGTTGCTGTCGCCGCAGCCGCAGCTCGGCCCTCCGCCGGATGTCGTACTCTTCGGCGTCGATGAGGGTCGCCTCGGTTATGGCGTGGGCGTACTCCTCGGTCTGCAGCAGCCCCGGCACGGCATCGGGCTCGTACGTCTCGATCGCCTCGGCCTCGGCCTCCAACCCGATGTAGTTCTCATACCACTCGGGCAGGACGTCGCTGTAGGACTGCCACCAGCCACGCGTGCGGGCGTCCCGTGTCAGTTCGAGCAATCGTTGCCGTGCGGCTCCGTCGACACCATAGAACTCCAGCAACGCGGTGACGTCCCTCGCCGTAGGGGTGCGCTTGGCGGTTTCGAAACGACCTATCTTCGCCTGAGTACAGCCGAGATACCACGCGGCCTGCTGCTGAGTGACTTCACGTGCGGCACGCAGCCTGCGGAGTTCGGCCGCCAACCTGCGACGCCGCACCGTCGGACTCACTGTCATGTCCCCAGTCTGCTCCGTCCGACCTCGCAGCGTCACCACACTGTTGCACGAACGACTCGGCGACGCGGTTCCGAACGGAGGAGTCCGGCAGCATCATCCGGCGGGATGACCGACCGGCCGAACGGGTGACATCCGCTCAGGGTTTCGGGATGTTGCGCAGGTTGCTGCGTGCCAGGCGGACCATCTTTCCGACTCCACCGGCCAGCACCGTCCTGCTCACGGCGAGCGCGAATCCCTTGACCTGGCTGCCCGTGATGTGCGGCGGGATGGACAGCGCGTTGGGGTCGGTGACCACGTCGACCACGGCGGGCCCCGGGTGCGACAGCGCGTCCCGCAGCGCCACCCGGACCTCCTCGGGACGCCGCACTCGCACGGAGTACATCCCGAGCGCGCTGACCAACGCGGCGAAGTCCACCGGATCGTGGTCGGTGCCGAAGTCGGGCATACCGTCCACGAGCATCTCCAGCTTCACCATGCCCAGCGAGGAGTTGTTGAACAGCACCACTTTCACGGGCAGCTGCCGCGTACGCAGGGTCAGCAGTTCTCCGAGCAACATGGACAGCCCGCCGTCACCGGACATGGCGACGACCTGCCGGTCCCCGTCGGCCAGTTGCGCCCCGATCGCGTGCGGCAGCGCGTTGGCCATCGAGCCGTGGATGAACGAACCGAGCATCCTGCGTCGGCCGTTTGGGGTGACGTAGCGGGCGGACCAGACGTTGCACATACCGGTGTCCACTGTGAACACCGCGTCCTCGTCCGCGAGGTCGTCGAGCACGTCGGTGACGTACTCGGGGTGGATGGGAACCCGCTTGTCGACGTCCCTGGTGTAGGCGTCCACCACGCGTTCCAGCGTGTCGGCGTGTTCGCGCAGCATCTGGTCCAGGAAGGACCTGTCGGTCTTGGTGTCGAGGTGCGGCAGCACCGCCCGGATGGTCTCGGCGACGTCGCCCTGGACGGCGACGTCCAGCACGGTGCGGCGGGCGAGGTGCGCGGGTTCGATGTCGACCTGCACGGTGTTGGCCTGCGGCAGGAAGTCGTCGTAGGGGAAGTCGGTTCCGAGCAGCACCACGAGGTCGGCACGGTGCATGGCCTCGTGGCAGGCCCCGTAACCGAGCAGCCCGCTCATCCCGACGTCGTACGGGTTGTCGTACTGGATCCACTCCTTGCCGCGCAGCGCGTGCCCCACCGGTGATTTGACCGTCTCGGCCAGTCGCATCACCTCGTCGTGCGCGTGGCGTGTTCCTGCACCGCAGAAGAGCATGACCCGCTCCGCCGAGTTGAGCGCACGGGCCAGCTCGCGTAGCTGGGACTCGGGCGGGACCACGGTCGGCGGTTGGCAGTGCACGGTTCCCTGGCGGACCGGGTTGACCGCCGTGCGCTGCGCCACGTCACCGGGCAGCACCAGCACCGAGACACCCCGGCTGCCCGCCGCCGTCTGCAACGCGCTGCGCAGCAGCCTGGGCATCTGCTCCGGCTGGGAGAGCACCTCGCAGAGATGGCTGCACTCGTTGAACATCCGTTCCGGGTGGGTTTCCTGGAAGAAACCGGTGCCGATCTGGGCCGAGGGGATCTGCGAGGCGAGAGCCAGCACGGGGGCGCCGCTGCGATGCGCGTCGAACAGCCCGTTGATCAGGTGCAGGTTGCCGGGACCGCAGCTGCCCGCGCAGGCCGCCAATCCGCCGGTGAGCTGCGCTTCGGCAGCCGCGGCGAACGCGGCGCTCTCCTCGTGGCGCACGTGGACCCACTCGATGCCGTCGGTGCGTCGCACCGCGTCGACGATCGGGTTGAGGCTGTCTCCCACGATGCCGTAGATCCGTCGGACACCGGCCTCGACGAGCACCTCGACGAACTGATCGGCCACTGTCGGCATGGCTGCTCCAACGAGACCTACGGGGATAACAGCGCCCGACGGGTGTCCCACGACCGGCGGCACCGCGGTACGGGCTCCACTCAGCGAGCCTCACCGTCCGGTTGGCCGGACGCAACTCGAGAGCACCGGCACCCGGGCTCCCACACCGCGCACTCACCCATTCGAGGGACACAAGTAACGGTGTCCACCTCTCGTGCGATCTCATCGGCGACCCAGCAAGATGATCACGGGAAAGGAAAGTGGTGAACGTCCGCGGTTACACCCTGTCCGCTATCGCGGTGACCGCTTCGGCGGTCGCCGGACTCTGGTTCGGCGCCATCATGGCCAACGCCGATGTGTTCCGTTCCGAACAACCGACGGCGGAATCGACGTCGCCGGCGGTCTCCTCCACAACGACACCGCGTCCGTAGCCGGACGGCATCGGCTAGCGTCGGGGCATGACAGCGAAACTCTCGACGGGCGATGCCGCCCCCGACTTCACCCTGTCCGATGCCGATGACAACTCCGTGACGCTCTCCGATTACCGCGGGAAATCGGTGGTCGTGTACTTCTACCCGGCCGCCGGTACCCCGGGGTGCACCAAGGAGGCCTGCGACTTCAGGGACAGCCTCGCCGAGCTGGAAGGCGCCGGATTCGCGGTGCTGGGGATCTCGCCCGACAAACCGGCCAAGCTGGCCGAGTTCCGCGACGCCGAAGGACTGACCTTCCCGCTGCTCTCCGACCCGGACCACGAGGTCATGACCGAGTGGGGCGCCTACGGCGAGAAGCAGAACTACGGCAAGACCGTGCAGGGCGTGATCCGCTCGACGTTCGTGGTCGATCCGGAGGGCAAGGTGGCGCAGGCGTTGTACAACGTCAAGGCCACCGGGCACGTCGACCGACTGCGGCGCGAGATCGGAGTCTGACAGGGGACCTCACGGTGCGGCGATCCCGGCGTGCCGGACCGCTGCGGGCGGCCGGACACGAGGAGGACCGCGTAGAACCGTGACCCCGTCGGAAGCGACTCGGTCGAACCGACGAGGTGGGGCCCGTTCCCGGCGCGGGCCCGACACACGCCGGATTCGAGCAGTCTCCCCGATCCGGGCAGTCTCCCCGAACCGAACAGCGTCGATTTCTCGCGAAATCGCCGCGCCCACGGCGCTGCCGCCGAGCGCGCAGCACGGGAATCGACAGCACTCATGACCGGTCCACCGCGAGATAGACGGCCACGGCGGCCGCGATGACGACCACGAGCCACCGCAACAGGGTGGGGGGAAGCCGCCGCGCGACCTTCCCGCCCAGATAGCCGCCCAGCAGTGTGCTGGGGATCAGTGTCAGTACCGCGGCCCAGTCCACCGGTGCGAGCAGTGCGTAGATCACCAGCGTGACGAGGCTGCCGAGCAGGCTCAGCCAGTTCTTGGCCGCGTTGAGGATCCTGAGCTCGGCATTGGCCGTCAGCACCAGGACGACCACCAGGATCACGCTGCGGGCGCCGCCGAAGTAACCACCGTAGACCGAGGCGAGCAGGATCCCGGCGGTTAGCAGCACCGTCCGATCGGGGCCGTGCTGATCGGGGTTTCCCAGCCAGGCGCGGATGCGGTTCTGGAACGCCATGAGTACCGCCGACAGCCCCACCAGCGCCGGGACCACCGCGTCGAACACCGATCCGGGCAGGGTGAGCAGCAGGGCGCAACCGCCCACCGAGCCGAGCACTGCCGCGATCGAGGTCGGCAGCAGCCTGCTGCCGTTGCGAGCCAGATCACGCCGCTGGCCGAGCGCCGCACCGATGAAACCCGGCCCCTGCGCCACCGCGTTGGTCACGTTGGCGGCCAGCGGGGACAGCCCGGTTCCGAGCAGTGCGGGAAAGACCAGCAGGGATCCGCCGCCCGCCACGGCGTTGACACCGCCGGAGAGGAAACCGACGAGCACCAGCGACGACAGTTCGAGCCATTCGGGAAGCACGCCGGAAACCTAGCCGTTCCGCCCCGCCCTCCTCAGCACGGGGAGACACTCGGCACTCCTGGGCCGTTCGCATCTCGCCGCGTGATCCGTTCGAACGGATCTTGCTGAGCCTGCCCGACTGCTACTGTCCTTCGCATGTGGAACGGAGGATCGTCGCCCTGTTGGAGGTCGACTCGTGAGTTACGGTGACCCGTTTCCCTACCTGCGATTCATCCGGATTCCACCGGGGCTGGAGAGCCGGATTCGTGGCACTTCGCTGCGGATCGGCCTCGTGTCGGTGCTGGCGGCAGTGGCATTCGCGGGGATGTTTGTCGTCCTGTCGGCGGAACTGACCTTCGTCGTCTACACCGGAGGCGCCTGCGTGCTGGGACTGCTCGTGTCCGGTGTGGGCCTCGCCTTCGGCAGGAGCTGCGTGTCCACTGGACACGTCAACCTCACCCTGGCACGCCGGATCCGCAACCTGACAGTGGTGTTCACGGTGTTCACGATCGTTTTCGCCGTGCTCACCGGGTTCGGTATCGCGATGGCGATGACGGCGACCGACGAACCGATCCCGCTGCTGACGGTGGCCGGTACGGTCACGCTGGTTACGACACTCATGAGTGTGTCCAACGCCGCCGCGGGAAAGCAGCTCTTCCCGCCGTCCCGCAAGCTCCTGGGCGAGTACGGCGCCTCGGGACAGCCTGTCGGCCCATCCAACTACTAGGACAACTCGAGGTCGGCTCTCCCTGGTGATCAGGCGAGCCCCGTACTGGGAACACTCACCTCCCGCACGTAGCCCCAAAACCTGTATTACACCCGCAGGTAATCAGTTAACTCTCAAGAGTGACAATCTTCAGGAGTACCGAAGTCGAGTTTCGACGGAGTGATCACTGTTGTCCGCGATCGAGGGCGCAGCATTACGGGTAGGCAGCATGCTGGGGCGTCTGATGGTCCGACGCTGGCTACGAATCCGCAAGAACGAGGTACGTCGTGAGGCCGAACTAAGCGAGTTGCTCGCGCTCCGGTTTGATGGTATCGGCAAACGCAGACGAAACGATCTGGAGCGCAAGCTGGGGGATCTAGCGGACAACGCGGGTGAACGACTCCAGGCGCTGACGGAGCGCGAATTCGAAAGAATGCCTGAAAATGACCGATTGGCCTCCTTGCAAGCGGTCGGCGACGCGCTGGCCGAAACCGACCTGTCCGACGCAGCGCTCTTCGAAATGGATCTCGATCCCGACTACCTGGCCAGAAGAGTGCGCGAGCGAGTACCAACCGAGAAGCGTCGCGCTGATCTCGGCACGGATGGGGTCGAACTTTTCGACCTAGTACTCTCCCATACCTGTTTCCAGCTCGTACGATTGATATGGGAACTACCGGAATTCCAGCCACGCGCCCAGGAAGAAACACTGCGACGGACAACCGAGATCATCGGCAAACTGGATGAAGTGCTCGACCGGATACCGGTGACCAGTCTGGATGCTCCGGAGGGCACTGATCACGATGAGCGCTTTCACCAGCGCTATCTGGAACTCGTGGCCAAGGAACACGAAAAGTTGGAGCTGATCGGAGTCAGTGTGCGGCAGTTCCAGCCCAGCACTACACTTTCAGTAGCTTATCTGAGCCTAACAGTAAACCAACAGGAAGAACAGTCACGCAAAAAGTCCAGTACACCACGGGTGGATATAGGCTGGTTCCTGGACCGTGGCGAAGCAGCGCCCTCATCCGTGCGGGTTGAGTCCGCCCTGGGACGTTCACACCTCACTCTGGTACGTGGCGAGGCTGGCTCAGGTAAAAGCACCCTACTGCGCTGGTTGGCGGTCACGGCCGCACGCAAAGGATTCGCCGGAGAACTGTCCGAGTGGAACGGTACAGTTCCCTTCCTTATCAAGTTGCGTGGTTACGCTGGAAGCGATCTGCCAGCACCGGAAGAGCTGCTGAACGGCCAGAGTACTCCCATGACCGGGCCAGTCCCCACCGGATGGGTACACCGACAAATGCTCGCTGGTAGGGCACTACTGCTAATTGACGGGGTAGACGAACTCTCCGAGAACAAACGGCCACAGGTACGAAAATGGCTTCGCAGTATGCTCAATGCTTATCCCGAGATGAGGGTAGTGGTCACTTCTCGTCCGGCCGCTGCTAATGCCAGATGGCTACGTGAAGAGGGATTCGGCTCGGTGAATCTGGAGAGCATGTCACCCGCAGATGTGCGGGTTTTCATGCGACGCTGGCACGACGCACTACTGGATTCGGGGAAAGCGTACGAAAGTTATGGCGGACTGCCGTGGAGTTCCGAGGAGATAGACAAGCAACACCGTGCGCTGTTGAGTAAATTGGATGCACGGGCACACCTGCGGAACTTCACACGCAATCCGCTGATGTGCGCAATGCTGTGTGCGCTGAATCTGGATCGCGGTAGCAACCTACCACGTGATCGGAACAGCCTATACGAAGCGGCACTGGAAATGCTACTCGACCGGCGGGAGACCGATCGCGATATTCCGTCCAGTCGTGACGTGGAGCTAGGATATCGGGATAAACGTACTATACTACGAGACCTGGCATTCCGGCTCAGCCTCAATGGCTGGTCAGAAATCCGTAAGGAAAACGCGCTTGACCGGATCAAACGCAAGATCGGCTTTATGCCTAATGTAGTCTCCAGATCAGAGTTAGTACTTGATCATTTACTCAATCGAAGCGGTATCATTCGCGAGCCAGTAGATGGCAGGGTAGATTTCGTACACCGGACGTTCCAAGAATACTTGGCGGCAGCCGAAGCCGCCGAGGAGCAGGATACAGGGATGCTGATCGAACGAGCACACAAGGACCAATGGCGCGAAACAGTTATCATGGCTGCGGGACTATTGAACCGTAAAGACAGCGCCGAACTCGTCGAGGGAATCCTAGATAAAGCCGAGCAATCGGAGAACCGAAACAAACGCAAGCTGCGATTGGTAGCAGCTAGCTGCCGCGAATCCCTGCACGAACTGTCACCAAAAACCAGTGAGCGCCTAGATGCGAACATCCGTGAGCTTGTACCCCCACGTAAATCCGAGGAAGCTGCCTCACTGGCAACCGTAGGTGAGACGGTACTGGACTATTTACCACGATCACTGGAGTCACTAACCGAGGCGCAGGCACAAGCCTGTGTGGTGACAGCTCGATTAGTCAATGGACCCAAAGCTCTAGAGATACTCAGCCTCTACTCGACCGACCCTAGAGGAAAAACACAAGAGGAGCTGACATTTTCATGGGACTACTTTGCCCCAGGAGAGTACGTTAACAGAGTACTAAAAGAAGCACCACTTTCGTCTGGAATAGTATTTTGCAAAACTCCCGAGCAGGCAAAATACCTAAAAAATATAAAGAACCTGAAAAGCACACATCTGACAGTAGATCCAAGCTTCAAGGAAAACTTTGATTTATCATCGATACCACACTTGAATTCAATTTCTTTCTTTTCCGTAAAAAATCCAAACCTCGAATCACTTGAAAACAAAGAGGAGTTACAATCTATCACTTTTTTTGACACGCAAAACCCCTTAGAATTAAGCAATCTAAGGCAGCTAGGGGAGGCTGCCAATCTGAAGAGGCTTGGACTTTTACAAAGAGACCCGATTGGCGATATATCTTTTCTTGAAAATATTTCTTCTTTGTTTTTTTTAGTTTTACAGCCATTGCACGGCGTGCATGACTATACCCCCATCAGCAAACACAAATTATTACACCAACTCTCGCTCTCTGGCTGCTCCCAATTAGCTGATCTTGAAATTTTTACTCAACTCGATAACCTGGAATCTCTCTCTCTGTTCGAACTTCCGGAATCTATCGATCTGAGGCCGTTGGCAAAACTTAATAATCTTTCAAGATTGCTGCTTGCTGAGGGGCCGGAAGAACTAGACCTGCGCCCCTTCGCGGGGCACAGGATGCGAATAGTTCTCAGTGAGGATCAGCACGCTGGTGGGCTGAATGAGCTCGGATCGGGTGTGGAAATTGAAAGAATCAACTTAGCTCGCTAGCTGCCGCAGGTACGGCAGCAGCTCGCGCAGCGCCCTGCCCCGGTGCGAGTCCGCGTCCTTCTCCGCGGCGGAGAGCTCGGCCGAGGTGCGGCTCTCCCCCTCCGGCACGAAGATCGGGTCGTAACCGAAGCCGTTGGAACCGCGCGGTTCGCGGATCAGGTGACCGGGCCAGGTGCCGCGCACCACGGTCTCCGAACCCTCCGGCGTCACCAACGCGGCCGCCGCGACGAACGCCGCACCACGGCGCTCGTCCGGCACGTCGCCGAGCTGGGCCAGCACCAGATCCAGATTGGCCCGATCGTCCCCGTGCCCACCGGCCCAGCGCGCCGAGAGCACACCGGGCATCCCGTTGAGCGCGTCCACCGCCAGACCGGAGTCGTCGGCCACGGCGGGAAGCCCGGTGGCGCGCGCCGCGTCGACCGCCTTGGCCACCGCGTTGGCCTCGAAGGTGGCCCCGGTCTCGGGGGCCTCCGGGAACTCGGGCACGTCGTCGAGACCGATCACGTGCAGCCCGGCCACCCCGGCGTCGTCGAGAATCCGCCGCAGCTCGGCCAACTTCGCGGCGTTGCGGGTGGCGAGCAGCAGCTCGCTCATGCGGCACTCCCCGGCAGTTTGCCCGGATACGGCTCGGCCAGCGCCTCGGCCTGCAGCTCGCACAGCCGTGTCGAGCCCGCCAGCGCCATGTCCAGCATCTTGTCCAGAGTGGACTTGGGGAACGTGGCGCCCTCGCCGGTTCCCTGCACCTCCACGAAGGTTCCGTGGTCGGTGGCGACGACGTTCATGTCGACCTCGGCGCGGGAGTCCTCCTCGTAGGGCAGGTCCAGCCGTACCTTCCCGTCGACCACACCGACGCTGACCGCCGAAACCGCGCAGGAGAGCGGCTTGGGGTCGGAGAGGCGTTTGGCGGCGCGCAACCAGGTGACGGAGTCGGCCAGCGCGACGTAGGCACCGGTGATCGCGGCGGTGCGGGTACCGCCGTCGGCCTGGATGACGTCGCAGTCCAGTGTGATGGTGTTCTCACCGAGCGCGCTCATGTCTATGCAGCTGCGCAGCGATCGCCCCACCAGCCTGCTGATCTCGTGGGTACGTCCCCCGATCTTGCCCTTGACCGACTCGCGCACCCCGCGCGTGTTGGTGGCCGAGGGAAGCATCGCGTACTCCGCCGTCACCCAACCGAGACCCGAACCGGCACGCCAGCGCGGCACACCCTCCTGCACGCTGGCCGCACACAGCACCCGCGTACGTCCGAATTCGACCAGCACCGATCCGGCAGGCCAGTCCTGATACCCGCGGGTGATACGTACGTCCCGGAGCGCTTCGTCGCTCCTGCCATCAGCTCTTGCCACGCACCCACCCTAGAACGTCCTCCCGTGTCCCCCGGAAGGCGGCGGTTCCGCTCGAAGGAACAGCGGGTTCTCACCCGGCGATCGCGGACGGCGTGGGCCGCTCGGAGGAGGCACCTCACTCCTCGAGGGCGCGCCAGGTCACGGCCTCGGGTCGCCGCGCGGTGCGCAGGAACTCCCGCAGCGCTTCGGCCAGCGTGTCCAACGACACCCCGCTCCCCTCGGGGAACTCGACGTCACCACCGTGCAGCGCCGGTGCGGCGGGATCGCCCTCCGGAACGGCGAGGTCGTGCTCCACGTCGATGTAGCTCAGGTAGCCGTGACCGTCCCGCACCGCCACGCACACGTCGTGGTCGGGCATCCCCTCGTCCTCGTCGGCCAGCTCGCGGGACTCGTGCCAGACCGTGGCGACCCCCGCGTTCGGCTCCGCCAACCTGGCGAGCAGCCCGTCGACCTCGTCGGGTTCGGTCAGCGTGACCCCGTCGCCGCTGTTGGCGTCCTCGGGCGACTCGATCGGCCACACGGCGGTGATCGGCACGGAGATCCTCCACTCGGAACGGTCACGAACACTGGCGCCCGCAGTATTCCACTCACCCGATGGGCCCAAGGTGGGCACCTGGGACGACTCCGGTGCCGGGACTCCCGACCGCCCGCCGGAACCGTGGCGACACCAGGTGCCGACCCACCGGTGAGGACCGACTCGACGGGCTCCGCCGCACGCGTTCAGACCGTGTACCGGGCGGCGGTGGTGACCAGCTCGGTGGGAACGGCGGTGTGCTCGCGCGCCTCGGCCAGGATCGCGGCGGCGTCGCACCAGGGCTGCAGGTGGGTGAGCAGCAGCCGCCGCGCCGAGGCGCCGTCGGCCAGCTCGGCGGCCTGCTTGCCGGAAAGGTGCAGGCCGTCGGGACGATCGGGCGAGTCCGGCCAGGACGCCTCGGCCAGCAGCACATCGGCGTCGCGGGCCAGCTCGGTGAGCTCCTCGCACGGGCCCGTGTCGGCGGTGTAGGCCAGCACACGCCCCTCGGCCGCGATCCGGAACCCCCAGCTGGGGCACACGTGGTGCACGGGGAAGGCGGTGATCTCGAACGGCCCCAACCGCAGCGGCGTCTCGGGCATCGGTGCGAAGTCGAAGACGTCGGAGAGATCGGCACCGGCTCGTTCGGCGGCGTTCGGCGCGTACAGCGCGGCGAGTCGCTCCGGGGCCTCCGCCGGGGCGTGGACGGTCAGCTTCCGCTCGACCGGATCGTACGGCGGCGCGGGGTGGTAGCGGCGCAGCACGGTCAGCGCCCCGAAGTCGGCGCAGTGGTCCGGGTGCAGGTGTGACAGCAGCAAGGCATCCGGCGTGAACGGATCGACGAAGCGCTGCAACGTGCCGAGCGTGCCGTTACCCAGGTCGAGCAGAATCCTGGTGTCGCCGGACTCCACCAGATACCCCGAGGCGGGCGCGTCGGGTCCGGGAATGCTGCCGGAGCATCCGAGAATCGTCAGCTTCACGCGGTCGAGCGTGACACGTCCGGAGGCAACACAACATCGGATGTGACGGAAGGCCCGAGAAAACGCCTGGCGAGTTTGGCGAACGGCTCGGGTGATCCGGTCGCCCGGAACTCGTGATCGGGTGTCGCGGTGGGATCGGCCGGTCGGGCCAGCGAGTCACGCTCGGTCAGTACACGTGCGACCTCCCGGGCGCTCTCCTCGGCGCTGGAGACCAGCGTCACCTGCTCCCCCAACACGATCCGCAGCACCCCGCTCAGCAGCGGATAGTGGGTGCAGCCGAGGACGAGGGTGTCGACGTCGACCCGCTGCAGCGGCTCCAGGTAGCTCTGCAGCAGTCCCAGGATCTGACGCCCCGAGGTGGTTCCCCGCTCCACGAAGTTCACCAACCGCGGGCAGGCGACCGGGTACGGCGTCACGTCCGGAACGGCGGCGAAGGCGTCCTCGTAGGCACGGGACCTGACGGTGGCGCTGGTGCCGATCACGCCCACCCTGCCGTTTCGGGTGGTGGCGGCGGCCTGTCGTGCGGCGGGCAGCACCACCTCCACGACCGGTACGTCGTAGCGCTCCCTCGCATCGCGCAGACAGGCCGACGAGGCGGTGTTGCAGGCGATGACCAGCATCTTCACGCCCTCTTCGACGAGGGAGTCGGCCACCGACAACGCGTGCTCCCGCACCCGGCGGAGCGGTAGGGGACCGTAGGGGGCGTTGGCGGTGTCGCCCACGTAGCGCAGCCGCTCGTCGGGCAGCCGGTCCATGATCGCGCGGGCGACGGTCAGACCGCCCACGCCGGAGTCGAAGATCCCGATCGGTGCTTGGGTCACGATCCGAGTCCGCCCGTCGGATCGTCGCGTCGCACGCCCCGTGCCGGGTGCGTCCGGTCACCGCGCCGGACCAGCCAGGCCGCCAGCACACCGCCCAGCGCGCCGAACAGGTGCGCCTGCCAGGAGACGTTCGGCTGTCCGCCGGGGAGCACTCCCCACAACATGCCGCCCCAGTAGAAGAACAACACCACCGCCACGAGGATCTGGCCCGCGCTGCGGTTGAAGAACCCCCGCACGAGCAGGAAGAGCAGCCAACCGAAGGCGATGCCGGAGGCACCGAGGTGGGTGGTTCCGTCCTGCCCGGTCAGCCAGGTGCCCAACCCGCCGACCAGCAGCACCACCACGGTCACCGCGACGAACTGACGCGTTCCGCCCGCCATGCACAGCCAGCCGAGCACCAGCAGCGGAACGGTGTTCAACACCAGGTGCTCGAATCCGAGGTGCAGGAACGGCGACCAGACGATCCCGTCCAGGCCGTCGAGCTCACGGGGCTGGATGCCGTTCGTGTCCAGGCCGGTGACGCGCCGACTCATGACACCGGTCTGGAAGAACAGCTGATCGATCAGCTCCAGCAGGTACAGCAGGGCGACGATGCCCAGCATGATCAGCGCCGCGCGGGCTGGGCGCCGCGGTATCACGCGTGGTTTGGGTGCTCGGCTCGGTCCTCCGGGCGATGAACTCACACCGCCGAGCCTACGCCGAGCCGAAGCGGCCCCACCAGCTCGGGAACCGCATCACCCGTGGCGTTCATCCGTTGAAACCGATCGAGAGAACCCGTCGTTTCGGCGCCCCCGCGCCGAAACGACCACCCACGCGGCCTGGCAGGAAAACTTCGATCAGGCCCAGAGCTGGCCGTCCAGCCGCTGCGCCGCCTCGTCCAGGGTGCCGCTGTAGGCACCGGTGGAGAGGTACTTCCAGCCCGCGTCGGCGACCAGGAAGACGATCTCGGCGGACTCCCCCGTCGCGGCGGCTCGCTCGCCCACGGTCAACGCCGCGTGCAGCACCGCACCGGTGGAGATCCCCGCGAAGATCCCCTCGGACTCCAGTAGCTGCCGGGTACGGCGCAGCGCGTCGTAGGAACCGACGGAGAACCGCCGGTTGAGCACGTCGGCGTCGTAGAGCTCGGGGACGAATCCCTCGTCCAGGTTGCGAAGTCCGTAAACCAGCTCGCCGTAGCGCGGCTCGGCGGCGACGACCTGGGTCCCGGGGTTCTGTTCGTGCAGATAACGGCCGACGCCCACCAGCGTTCCCGTGGTACCCAGCCCGGCCACGAAGTGGGTCACGCCGGGCAGGTCACGCAGGATCTCGGGACCGGTCCCCCGGTAGTGGGCCTCGGCGTTGGCCGAGTTGCCGTACTGGTAGAGCATCACCCAGTCCGGGTTCTGCTCCGCGAGTTGTTTCGCCACGGCGACGGCCTGGTTGGAACCACCTTCGGCCGGGGAGGAGACGATCCGTGCTCCGTAGGCCTGCAGGATCTGCCTGCGTTCCTCGGAGGTGTTCTCCGGCATGACGCACACCAGCCCGTAACCCTTCAGCGAAGCGGCCATGGCCAGCGAGATGCCGGTATTGCCGGATGTGGGCTCGAGAATGGTGCAACCCTGGGTGAGGGTGCCTTCCTTCTCCGCGGCCTCGATCATCGCCAGTGCGGGCCTGTCCTTGACGGATCCCGTCGGGTTGCGGTCCTCCAGCTTCGCCCACAGCCGCACGTCGGGTGCGGGCGAGAGAGCGGGAAGCCCCACCAACGGGGTGTCGCCCAGGGTGTCGAGCAACGAGTCGTAGCGAGCCACGTCTACCTCCTCCCCGAGAGGTGAATGCTTCAGCGCATGCCACCGGCGACGGCCGGCAGGATCGTCAGGCTGTCACCGTCGCTGACGGTGGCCTCCAGACCACCCACGAACCGGATGTCCTCGTCGTTGACGTAGACGTTGACGAAGCGGTGCAGTCCACCGTCCTTGACCAGCCGATCCTTCAGACCGCTGTGCCGCGAGTCCAGATCGTTGATCACCTCCGCGACGGTGCCTCCGTCGGCCTGCACCGACTTCTGCCCGTCGGTGTGACTACGCAGGATCGTCGGGATCGAAACGTTGACTGCCATGGCGCAACCTCCTACTACACGAAATTTCGCAAATCCACCCGACAGCCGCACCGTGCGTGACCGCACGACGCGGGGACTCAGCCTAGGTCGGGGATGTCGTCGCCGCCGGTGTGGGCGAACATGTAGGACTCGACGACCTCCACCGGCTCCTCGGTGACGACGCCGTCGACGATGCGGTAGGAGCGCAGCTCGTATTCGTGCGGGTCCCTGGTGGACACGAGCACGTAGTGCGCGTTGGGTTCCGAGGCGTACGAAACATCGGTCCGCGAGGGGTACGCCTCGGTCGCGGTGTGCGAGTGGTAGATGACCACCGGCTCCTCGTCGGCGGCGTCCATCGCTCGCCAGACCTGCAGTTGCTCGGTGGAGTCGAACCTGTAGAACGTCGGCGAACGTTCGGCGTTGATCATCTCGATCATTCGTTCCGGGCGGTCCGACCCCTCGGGCCCCGCCACAACACCACACGCCTCATCCGGGTGGTCCCGTCGAGCATGCGCAACCATCGCATCCACGAGGTCGCGTCGGATCACCAGCACAGCCACCATCCTACGGGGTGATTCACCGTGGTCCCATAATGTGAACCCGGTGATCGGTCGTTCATCGGTCGAAACGACATTCGACCATGATTCATTCCCGTTCGGGATGGTAGAGACGCGTGTAACAGGGCACGGCACCCACCGATCCCGCCGCGAGAACGGCGTGCACGATCGCCCGGGCCATCACGTGCGCCGCCGCCGTGCACACCTCGTCCAACGCCGCCAACCACTGGGACTCACCCGCCGCGGGGGTGGTGCGCTCGCCGGTGGCCAGCGCGAACACCGTGTCCCCGTCGGTCATGCCGTGAGCCGGACGTATCGCCCTGGCCAGCCCGTCCTGCGCCGCGACCGCGATCCTGCGGCAATCGGACTTGGCGAAACCGGCGTCGGTGGCCACGACCCCGATCGTGGTGTTGAGCGGAGTGATCTCGTTGCCCGCGCGGTCGGACCGGGCGGTACGCCGCGCCGCTGAGCTGACGGTTTCCGGCGAGGGCCGCGGCAGGTCGAACTCTCCTTCGAGGCCGCTGTCGACGGCCCACGGCAGACCGGTCGCCGGGTCTATCACGCTCCCCGAGGAATTGACCGCCACCAGCGCACCGACCCTGGTCCCGTCCGCCAGTACCGAACTCGCCGTCCCGAGACCACCCTTGATCGCCCCCGCGACAGCGCCAGTGCCCGCACCGACGTTCCCGGCACCCGGATGGCCGGTGGTCCGCGCTTCGCACGCGGCGTAGCCGAAGGTGGCGTCGGGACGTCTGCCCCAGTCGCTCATGGGCAGATCGAACAGCACCGCGGCGGGCACCACGGGCACGACCTCGTGCGGGGTGGGACCGACGGGTACGCCGTGGCCGCGTTCGGCCAGCCATCGCATCACACCGTCGGCGGCCGAGAGCCCGTAGGCACTGCCGCCGCCGAGCACGATCCCGTGCACCCGCCGCACCAGGTTCTCGGGAGCCAGCACGTCGGTCTCCCGGGTACCCGGACCGGCGCCGCGAACGTCCACGGCACCGGCGGCTCCGGCAGGCGTGAGCACCACAGTGCTGCCGGTGGCCCACCGTTCGTCCAACCGTCGCTGGTGACCGACCGTGACGCCCGCTATGTCGGTGATCGCGTTGTTGGGTCCCGCGCCGGGAAGCGAATCGACCATGTGCGTCATCCTCGACGACCGAAGGGATCGAACGCGAGCATCCCCGCGAACGGCGGGTCTCCACGCGTCACGACACGCGGCACCGCCCGATATCCGTTCCGGGGAAGCTCCGACTCGGCCGGGCGGTACCGAGCCGGAGCCCGAGCAGACCGGCTCGACCGCTCAGGAACTGAGTGCCTGAATGAGGCTCTCCTGCACCCAGGTAAGCCACTGGTAGACGTAGTAGTGCTCGCGTTGCAGCTGGTCCTCGGGCGGATCCTCGGGGACCTCCTCGGAGACCCCGAGCGCGGTACCGAGAGCCAACCGGACGTCGTTGAGCGCCGAGAGCCAGCTGTCGGCCTGGTCCTCGGTCAGCGACACCCTGCCGCCGCGCTCAGGGCAGGTGTCGAGCACGGTGGCGGCCACCCCGCTCTTGTGCTCGATCAGCTCGGGCTCGTGCAGCGAGCGCAGCGCACCGGCGGTGTCGGAGCTTTCGGCCTCCGGCTCGAAGCTGTCCCGGTCCGGTCGGATGAAGTCGGGCAGCAGCCTGGCGAGGACACCTTCCTCCGGGGGTGTGCTCGGCCCGGCACGCATCCCGGTCAGCTCGGCGAGTTCGTCCTGCGGCGCCTGGTCGGCGCGGGCGGTGAGCATGTCCTTGATCTCACCGACGAGCCCCCGGATCACCGCGGCCTCGTTCGGTTCGAACTCGGTCACCAGCCTGTCGTTGTCGCGTGTCCAATCCTGCACTGGATTCGCTGCCCGTTCACGAGTCGTGCTGCATGGTGGCCCAGAGCCCCGCGGCGTGCAGTTTCGCCACGTCGCCCTCCACCTTTTCCTTGGAGCCGGATGAGACCACGGCCCGGCCCTTGTTGTGCACATCCAGCATGAGCTTGGTGGCGTGCTCCTTGCTGTAGCCGAAGATCTTCTGGAGTACGTAGGTCACGTAGGACATGAGGTTGACCGGATCGTTCCACACGACGGCCACCCAGGGCCGTTCCTCGCTCGCGGCCTCCTCCGGTTCGGCCTGCGCACTTTCGACTTCGGCGGGCGTGGTCATACGTCCATTCTCACACGATGCCGACGGGCGACTGCCGCCCGCGCGGTTCCGGCCGGCACGTAATCTCGCGGACATGACCGATCCAGCCGGTACAGCGCTGCGCACCGACCACTACGAACTGACCATGCTCAGCAGCGCCCTGCGCGACGGCACCGCACACCGCCACTGCGTGTTCGAGGTGTTCACCAGGCGCCTGCCGGACGGCCGCCGCTACGGGGTGGTCGGCGGGATGGGGCGGCTGCTCGACGCGGTGGAGAACTTCCGGTTCGACGAAGGAGTGCTGGAGGCCCTGGAACGCGACCGGGTCTGTGACCGGCGCACCCTGGAATGGCTGGCGAACTTCCGGTTCACCGGTGACATCGACGGCTATCCGGAGGGTGAGCTCTACTTCCCCGGATCACCGCTGTTGACGGTCCGCGGGACCTTCGCCGAGGCGGTGCTGTTGGAGACCGTGGTCCTGTCGATCCTCAACCACGACAGTGCGGTCGTGGCGGCGGCCACGCGCATGGCCTCGGCCGCCAACGGCAGACGCATCATCGAGATGGGGTCCCGGCGCACGCACGAGGAGTCGGCGGTCGCCTCGGCGCGGGCCGCTTACCTGGCCGGGTTCACCGCGACGTCGAACCTGCTGGCCGGAGCCAGGTACGGGATTCCGACGGCGGGCACCTCGGCGCACTCGTTCACGATGCTGCACGACAGCGAGCGCGCCGCGTTCGAGTCACAGGTCGCCGCACTGGGGGCGGACACCACCCTGCTGGTGGACACCTACGACATCACCGAGGGGATCGACACCGCGGTGGAGGTGGCAGGGACGGACCTCGGCGCGGTACGCATCGACTCCGGGGACGTGGGGGCGCTGGCCAGGCAGGCCAGGGAGCAGCTCGATTCGCTGGGGGCCACCGGAACACGGATCGTGGTGTCCGGCGACCTCGACGAGTTCGCCATCGCCTCGTTGCGTGCCGAACCGGTGGACGTCTACGGGGTCGGCACCTCGCTGGTGACCGGTTCCGGCCATCCCACCTGCGGGATGGTCTACAAACTGGCCGAGGTGGACGGTCGCCCGGTGGTCAAGCGCAGCTCGCACAAGGAGTCGCGCGGCGGGAGCAAGAACGCGCTGCGCAGGCACAAGCCCACCGGTACGGCGCTGGAGGAGGTGGTGCACCGCAACGGCCCCGGCATCGAGCCCCCGGAGGCCGGGCCGCACGACCGCTTCGTGCAGCTGCCGTTGGTCCGCGGGGGTGAGCGGGTCGAGAACCTCCCGGGGCTGGAGGACAATAGGCAACGACTGCGGCACGCGCTGGTGAGCCTGCCCTGGGAAGGACTCAAGCTCTCGGCGGGCGAACCCGCGATTCCCACGGTGTTCGAGAATTTCTGACCCGTCCGGGGTGAGCGCCCCCGAACGAGCGGTGCGACAGGGCTGTTGATGTGACGTGGTGTTGGAGGTACGGGAAATGGCCAAGGCGTTGATCGTCGTCGACGTGCAGAACGACTTCTGCGAGGGCGGCGCGCTGGCGGTCGAGGGCGGCGCGGAAACGGCGGCCGCGATCTCCCGGCTGCTGGCGGAGTCGGACCACGATCACGTGGTGGCGACTCGGGACTACCACATCGACCCGGGCGAGCACTTTTCGGACGAGCCCGACTTCGTGACCTCCTGGCCGGTGCACTGCGTGGCGGCGACTCCGGGGGCCGCGTTCCACCCCGAACTGGACGTGGCTCCGATCGGCGCGGTGTTCTCGAAGGGGCAGTACAGCCACGGCTACTCCGGTTTCGAGGGCAACGGCCTGGCGGACTGGCTGGCCGCGCGGGACGTGCGGGAGGTCGACGTGGTCGGGCTGGCCACCGACCACTGCGTGCGTGCCACCGCGCTGGACTCGGTCGGCGCCGGGTTCGACACCCGGGTGATGTTGGACCTGACGGCCGGGGTCGCGGCGGGGACCGTGCACGAGGCACTGCGGCAGCTTCGCGAGGCCGGGGTCGAGCTGACGGGGGAGCCCGTGGTTCGCGGCGGGTAGTGCCCGGGTCCCGGGGCGGAACTCGGGCACGACTCGGGCCCCGGCCGAACGGCGATCGTCGGTAGCGCCCCGTGGACGGACACCGAACGAAGGTCCAGCGCGGGCGGAGGGCTGCGATGCCCGTGACGCGCTGCGGTAACGTCGGTGAACGTGCCAGCATCCGTTCCGAACTGGTCCGTTCCCGACGTTTTCGAGCCCGACGGCACCGAGGAGTTGCCCCCGGAGTTGACGAGGAGCTCGGAACCGACTTCCGACACCCGCACCGCGGGATCGGCCGATGAAGCACCGCGGCGAGACCTCACGAGCGGTTCGGGCGCGGACGGGACCGGACCGACCTCGAGCGGTGCGGAGCGACAGGCCGGAAAAGGCTCCGGCACGGGGAAAAGCGGTGGAACGGCGAAAGGCGCGGGGACGGCTGCTGCCGGGATCCGGACCGACGCCGAACCCGCCGATCTGTCCACATTGCTCTCCGTCGCGGTGGCGGCCGTCGGCGGCAGCGAGCGGGACGGCCAGACCGCGATGGCCGAGGCGGTCGGCAACGCGATCGAGTCCGGCGAGCACCTCGCGGTACAGGCGGGCACCGGCACGGGAAAGTCGCTCGCCTATCTGGTTCCCGCCATCCGGCACGCCGTCACCGCGCACACCACCGTGGTGGTCTCCACCGCGACGATCGCGCTGCAGCGTCAGCTGGTGGATCGTGACCTGCCCCGGCTGGCGGACGCGCTCGCGGACTCACTGGGGCGAAGGCCCACGTTCGCGATCCTCAAGGGCAGGCGCAACTACCTGTGCCTGAACCGGATACACGGCAACGCCCCCGACGAGCCGGACGAGGGGGCACTCTTCGACGCCTTCGCCGCGTCCTCGTTGGAGCGCGAGGTACGACGGGTGCACGACTGGGCCTCGGACACCGAGACCGGGGATCGCGACGAACTCGTGCCCGGCGTCTCGGAACGGGCCTGGCGGCAGGTCTCGGTCACCGGCAACGAATGTCTCGGCGCGCACCGCTGCCCGGTGGGCTCGGACTGCTTCGCCGAGCAGGCGCGCGACGAGGCCGGACGCGCCGACATCGTGGTCACCAACCACGCGCTGCTGGCCATCGACGCGCTCGACGACCGCCCGGTGCTGCCGGAGCACGACATGGTGGTCGTGGACGAGGCGCACGAGCTGGTCGACCGGGTGACCACCGCGGCGGGTGGCGAGCTGTCGGGCAACGCGATCAAGCAGGCGGCCCGCAAGTGCGGTCGCGCCGTGGAGGAGGAGATCGCGGATCGGCTCAACGAGGCCGGTGAGGGACTCGAATTCGTACTGGGCGAGCTCGAGCCCGGTCGGGTGGGCGAACCGTCCCGCCAACTGTCCGCCGCGCTGTCCGGGATCCGCGACGCGGCGTCGGCCTGCGTGAACGCGCTGGGGCCCGAACAGCGCGAGGACGTGGAATCGGGCAGCGCACGCAAGCTGGCGCTGGCACCGACCCAGGAGATCCAGGACACGACGATCCGGCTGTTGGACGGGTTCGAGGAGCCGGAGCAGGATCGACGCGACGTGATCTGGATCAGCGCGGAGAACAACCGGCCACCCTCGTTGCAGGTGGCACCGCTGGGTGTGGGCGGGCTGCTGCGGGAGCGGCTGTTCGGGCAGCGCACCACGGTGCTGACCTCGGCCACGCTGGCGCTGGGGGGTTCGTTCGACACGTTGGCCTCGCAGTGGGGTCTGCCGCCGCAGCGGGAGGCGAAACCGGCGACCGACACCGCGACCGCGCAGGAGCCGCCCTCGGACGACTCGGAACCGAGTTGGGTGGGGCTCGACGTGGGCTCACCGTTCGACTACCCGCGCAGCGGCATCCTCTACGTGGCACGGCACCTGCCGAAACCCGGGCGTGACGGGCTCCCGGATGCCTATCTGGACGAGCTCACGGAGCTGGTGACCGCGGCCGGTGGGCGCACCCTGGGACTGTTCTCGTCGATGCGCGCCGCTCGGCAGGCCAGTGAACAGCTGCGGGAACGACTGTCCACTCCGGTGCTGTGCCAAGGGGAGGACAGCACCTCGCAGCTCGTCGGCTCGTTCGCCGCGGATCCGGCGACCAGCCTGTTCGGCACGTTGTCGCTGTGGCAGGGCGTGGACGTTCCCGGCCAGTCGTTGCAGCTGGTGGTGATGGACCGCATTCCGTTCCCCCGGCCGGACGATCCGCTCGCCTCGGCTCGGCAGCAGGCGATCTCGGCGCGCGGGGGCAACGGTTTCATCACGGTGGCGGGAACGCACGCCGCGCTGCTGCTCGCGCAGGGTGCGGGCAGACTGCTGCGCTCGGCGGCCGACCGCGGGGTCATCGCGATACTGGATCCCCGGTTGAGCACGGCACGCTACGGCGGGTTCCTGCGCGCCTCGCTGCCGCCGTTCTGGGACACCGAGAGCCCCGAGGTGGTGCGCGGGGCACTTCGGCGCCTGGACGAGGCCGCGGGCTGATCAGGGGCTCGTTGGGCGACGAGCCCGTACCCGCGCTCTCCCGTGGCGGAGTCCGGCGTCCGAACTCCGCCACCGGGCTCGTTCACCTGCCGACCTCGGAAAAGCTCCTGTCGCGTTCGTGCTGGCGTTCGGACTGCTCGGGCACCTCCGGGTGCGTGTACTCCTCCAGCCGCATGGCCGCACCGAGCGCGAAGAACGTGGGGGCCCACTCCCCGATGAAGATTCCCCACCTGTCCGCTCGCGCCAGGTTCTCCCCTCGCAGCCCGCGTGAGGCCCCCCAGGAGGTGATCGCGAGGAGTATCGAGGCCATCCCCGCACCGAACATCTTGTCCGAGTCCATTCCGTATCTGCGCAACATCGAAAGCACGGCGCCACCTTTCGGATCACGTCCCACCTACCCACGGCCGGGGCGCGCCCCACAGCCGGGTAGCCGGGCACTTTTCGGGACACCCCCCGGATTTCCCCTGTGGGACTTCGTAAACCAGACGGGACCGACACGGCAGGAACACTTGTGTTCCGCGTCACAACGGCGACCGTCGATTTCGCGCGGAATCCACACCGCCCCGTTGTGGGAACCCCACAACGCGAGGCGATCTTTTCTGTAATCGGACCGGTGCCGGTTAGGTTTGCGCCCGCTTCCGTCAGCCGATCGGCGGAAGCCTCACCGGAACGAGCGGGGCCGGCTGCCCCGGTTCGAGTGAGCCGTTTCCCGAGCGTTCGCACAGGAGAGCAGCGTGTCCGACTCCGCCCCCTCGCGGTCCGCCTCCCCGAACCCCGTCTCCGAACAACGCGGCCGGCCCGCGGCCGATCTGGCCCGGATCGTGGTGTTCGCCGCGTTCACCGCCGTGCTGGGCACCTTCCCCGGCATCTACCTCGCGGGCTCGGCGGTGCCGATCGTGCTGCAGAACACGGGGCCGCTGCTGTGCGGCAGCCTGCTGGGCGCTCGCCGCGGCGCGGCCTCGGTGGCGCTGTTCCTGGGGCTGGTGGCACTCGGGCTGCCGCTGCTGTCCGGCGGGCGCGGCGGGATCGCGCCCTTCGTCGGCCCGAGCGCGGGCTTCCTGTTCGGCTGGATCCTCTCGGCGCTCGTGGTGGGACTGATCGTGTTCCTCGTCCGCAGACCCACGCTGCCGGTGCTGCTGCTGGCCAATCTGGCGGGCATCACCGTGGATTACCTGGTCGGGCTGCCGGTCATGGCCGCTGTCATGGGTGACTTCCGTGCGGCCGGCATCGCCATGCTCGGCTACATCCCGGGTGATCTCGCCAAGGTCGTGCTGGTGTCGCTGGTGGCCGTCGCCGTGCACCGCGCCTTCCCGAACGCCACACCGCGCCGGGGACGCGCGGCCCGATGACGTCCCCGAGACCGCCACTGCCCCCGACACCACCACCGCCGCGGCACGGTTCCGACAGCTCGGAGTCGAACCCCGGCCCGGCCCTGCCACCGATCCTCGCGGGTGGCACCCCGCGCACCGTTCGCTCCCCGGAAGGACAGCTCACGGGCACGGAACTGGTCCGCGACGCCCACGCGGCCGCGACCGAGCTGGCGGCGGCGGGCGCCGGGCCGAACAGCCGCGTGCTCGTCGAAGCCGATCGGGACCCGACGGTCGGGCTGGCCCGGCTGCTGGGCGCCGATCTGCTGGGATCGGCCACGCTGCTGGCCGATCCGGGGTGGAGTGGCACCGAACGGGCCGGTGTGCTGCGCGAGGCAGCACCGGACGTGGTCGCGGGCGGCCCCCTCCCCGAGCCGACCGGGACGGTCCTGCCGCACGGCGACGACGCGAGCCTGTTCTACCTGCCCACCACCTCGGGCAGCACCGGCCGTGCGCGAGTGCTGGCACGCACCCGGCGTTCCTGGTGGTACAGCTTCGAGGCTTTCGACGTCGGGATCACCGGAGGGGACACGGTGCTGCTCCCCGGCCCGCCGAGTTCCTCGCTGTTCCTGTTCGGCGCACTGCACGCGATGCACCTCGGCTGTGAGGTGGAACTGTCACGGCGCTGGTCCGTCGAGGAGACCGCCGAGGCCTGCACCAGGGCCACCGCCGTGCACCTGGTGCCCTCGATGCTGGCCGCGCTGCTGGCGGTGCTGGAACGCGAGCCGCGGCTGCTCGCCGCGTGCCGGGTGCGGAGGTTCGTGTGCGGCGGGGCGAAACCCGACGAGGGGCTCCGGCGACGGCTGGGCGAGCTGCTGCCCGACTGCGAACTCGTGGAGTACTACGGCTCGGCCGAGCACTCCGTGGTGGCGCTGCGCGGCGCGGACGGGTTGCTGCACCCGGTCGAGCACGTCGAGGTGCGGATCGGCGATTCGACCGATACGACCGGCGACGGCACCGATCCCGGCACGCTGTGGGTTCGCTCCCCGTTGAGCTTCAGCGGCTGCCTGGAGTCGGGCGTGCTGCGCGCCGTCGAACCGGGTTTCCACACCGTGGGGGATCTCGCGACGGGATCGCACCGGGACGGTTTCCGGGTGCTGGGCAGGGGATCGACGACGATCGAAACCGGCGGCAGGCTCGTCACCGCGGAGGAGGTGGAGAACGTGTTGCGCACCGCGCCCGGGGTGTTCGACGTGGTGGTGGCCCCCACTCCGCATCCCCGCTTCGGTTCGCTGGTCACCGCCGTGCTCGAACCCGAGTCGGCGGACGCTGTGGACTTCGCCGAGCTGCGTCGACTGGCGCGGGAATCGCTCGGCAGCGCACAGCGGCCCCGACGCTGGCTCTCGGTGGACGAGCTGCCGCGCACCCACACCGGGAAACCCGCGCGCGGCACGGTGCGTGAGTGGTTGGCGTCCGGGGAGCTACGCCCCGAGGTGCCGCGATGAGCGCTGCTGGCCCCGATCCGCTGGCCCCGGTTGTGGTCGCCGCGCGCCGCAGTCCGATCGGTACCGCTGGTGGCTCGCTGCGCGACGTCGAACTCGACCGGCTGGCGGGAGCGATCACCTCGGCGGTGTTCGACGACGCCGGGTTCGAGCGGGTCGACGAGGTCCTGCTGGGAAACACCCGCGGTCCCGGCGGCAACCCGGCACGCGTGGCCGCGCTGCGCGCCGGGCTCGGTCCGGAGACCCCCGGGATGACGGTGGACCGGCAGTGCGCCTCCGGGTTGAGCACGATCGTGACCGCCGCCCGGCTGGTTTCGGCCGGCGTCGGAGAGCACTACCTGGCGGGCGGCGCGGAGAGCGCCTCGACCGCACCCTGGCGTGCCTGGCGAGCGCGCGACGCCACCGATCCTCCCCGGTTCTACACCCGGGCGCCGTTCGCGCCGCCGGACGTCGGCGATCCCGATATGGGGCCCGCGGCCGATCTGGTCGCGGCCGAGGCGGGTGTCACGCGGCAGCGGCAGGACGAGTTCGCCGTGCGCAGCCATCGGCGTGCCTCGGCGGCGCGGGAGGCCGGGCGGTTCGACGCCGAGCTGGTCGGTGTAACCGGCGTTCGGCACGACGAGCGACCGCGTACCGGGTTCGACGTCCGACGACTCGCCCGCTTCCCATCGGCCTTCACCAGCGGCGGCACGGCCACGGCCGCGAACTCCTGCGGCATCGCCGACGGAGCCGCGATGGTGGCGGTGACCAGCGAGCGCCTGCGGCGTGAGCGCGGGCTGCCGGGGTTGCGGCTGCTGGACGCGGAGGTAGTGGGCACCGACCCGAACCGGCTGGGCACAGCGGCGGTTCCCGCTATGGACGCCGTGCTGCGGCGGCAGCGGCGCATTCCGGAGGTGGTGGAGTTCACCGAGGCGTTCGCGGGGCAGGTGCTGGCGTGCCTGGACGCCGTGGGGCTGGACGAGCGGCTGGTGAGTCCGGAGGGCGGTGCGATCGCGCTCGGCCACCCCTGGGCGGCCTCCGGTGCGGTGCTGGTGGTGCGGCTGTTCCACCGGATGCTGCACCACGGAGAATCGTCGGGCATGGCCGCGCTGTCCTCCGGTGGCGGTCTGGGGATCGCCACGATGTGGGAACTGGTTCGTTGAGTAGCGGGTCGCGGGGCGATCCGGGGATGCGGAGGATCGGTTGATCGAGTTCGACGGGGTCGGTCATTCCTACGGCGAGCACACGGTGCTCGACGACGTCCGGTTGCGGCTGGACGAGCGCAGGGTGGCCTTCATCGGGGCCAACGGGTCGGGCAAGTCCACCCTCGCCCGGACGATCAACGGGCTGGTGCTGCCGAGCAGTGGGCGGGTTCTGGTGGACGGGTCGGATCCCGCGAAGGCGGGCAACCGTGTACGCGGCCGGGTGGGGTTCGTGTTCACCAACCCGGATTCGCAGATAGTCATGCCCACGGCGGGTGAGGACGTCGCCTTCTCGCTGCGTGGGAAGGGGCTCTCCAAGGCGGAGCGGGAGCGCAGGGCGGCCGAGGCGCTGGCCGAGCACGGCCTGGCGGGTTATGCCGACCATCCGGCCCAGCAGCTCTCCGGTGGGCAGAAACAGCTGCTCGCGCTGTGCGCGATGCTGGTGCTGGAACCCGACGTGCTGGTCTGCGACGAGCCCACCACGTTGCTGGACCTGCGCAACAAGCGCCGGTTCGTCGAACGGCTGCGCGGTCTCGAACAGCAGATCGTACTGGTGACCCATGACCTGGAACTTCTCGACGATTTCGACCGGGTGGTGGTGCTCGACGGAGGACGTGTGGTCGCCGACGACGAGCCCCGAACGGCGCTGCGGTACTACCGGGAGCTGGTGGCATGAGCCATGTGATCGGGCTCTACCAGCCCGGCCGAAGCCCGCTGCACCGAGTGCCCGCGGGATGGAAGTTCCTCGGGTTGCTGGTGTTCGCGGCCCTGGTCGTGGTGTTCGACCGCCCGTGGCAGCTCGCCGGTTTCACCGGGGTGGTCTGCGCCGGGTACGCCGTGGCACGGATCCGCCCCGCTCTGGTGCTGCGCACCATGCGCACGGTACTGGTGCTGCTGGGCGTCGTCTTCGCGTTGCAGTGGTGGCTGCTGGGGGTGGAGAGCGCGGTGGTGGTGTGTCTGCGATTGCTGGTGGCCATCGGGGCGGCCAATCTGTTCACGCTCACCACGAGGGTCGACGACCTGGTGGCGGCGATCGAGCGAGCGGCGTCCCCGCTGCGCCGGGTTGGGGTGCGCCCGGAGATGTTGGGACTGCTGGTGGGGCTGACCATCCAGGCCGTGGGAGCGCTGTCGGTGATCGCGCGGCAGACCCGTGAGGCCCAGCGGGCGCGCGGCGCGAACCGTTCGGTCGCGGCGTTCGCCGTTCCCTTCCTGATCCGCACGCTGCGGCACGCCGACGAGCTCGGGGAGGCCCTGGCCGCTCGTGGGGTCGGGGACGAGCCCGGAGTGCGGGAGGCGGAGGAGCAGGAGGTCCATCCGCCCGACGACCGTTCCGAGGGGGACGGGTGCGCGGGACGCGCCTACGCCTCACGGAGCGACCGGTCCCGACCCACTCGGTAGTTTCCACTAGCCGAACGGCCCCGGTCCGCGCGTGTGTTCCGGGAGGGGTGTCAGCGTGGCCACTGGGCCAGCACGGTCACGGTGCCGGGGTCGATCTCGGTGAATCCGGCGTCCCGCACGGCGGCCACCCCGCGATCCCGCCAGGCGGCGGCGGGCTCGTCGCCGGGCAGCAGTCGCAGCCAGGTGTCGGTGTCCGGGGTGCGGACGGCACAGGGGAAACCGGCTTCGTGCCAGCGGCGCAGTTCGCTCGCGGCGTGCTCGCCGACGGCGTCGGGACGGCCCGCGTCCCCGTGCAGCAACGCGGCCAGGATCATGGTGGCGTGGCCGACCTGGGCGGCCGCCTTCCCCGCCGTCATGTCGACGTGCGGGTTCAACCACAGCACCGGGCTCCCGTCCCCGGCGGGTCCCGGTTCGTCCGCGGGAAGGTCGCTTCCGGAGATCTGCAACCGGGTCAGTTCCCGCGGCATGTCGGCCACTCGGGCGGGCAGCAACGCACGCGCCTCGGCCCCCGCGACATCGACCGTGATACCGGGTAGTTCCGACACGGCTCGCCAGTGGGAACCGCGGGCTCGGCGGGTGACCTTGCGGATGCGCCCGTCGACCCAGCCGGAGACGGCCTCGTGCCACGGCCCGCCCTGCTCGCTGCGCTGATCGAGGCACACCGCCACGGCGGCCGCGGCCGAGGCCTCGAGCAGCGCGGTGCGGCCCGGCGGCGTGTCGCGCTCGATGCGCAGCACCACCGGCATCAGCACGACGTTGTCGGGATCCTCCTCGGAGGTGTCGGCCGTGGCACGAGCGGGCATCGACAGCCAGGAGGCGTAGCGGTCGGTCAGCGGCCGAAGCACCGCGGCGTACTCACTCACGGAACCGATTGTCCCTCCGGCAGTTCGACCGGTTCCGGCTCCCGCACCCGGATGTTGCCCAGCCAGGCGACCAGCATCGCGGCCAGGGCGATGCAGATCGTCATGACCACCAGGTACAGCGCGACCCCATCGACGCCTCCCGTCGTGCCGGGACGCAGGAAGGGATAGGGGAACCACCCCGTCACCGCACCGCGCACCAACGAGTAGACGACGTAGACCAGCGGAAAGGCCAGCCAGGCGAACGCGCTCGTGTAGCGGATCCGGGCGCGGGGCCGGACCAACAGCCAGTCCACGAACATCACCACCGGCATGACGTGGTGCATAACGGTGTTCACCCAGGGCAGCGAGTCGCCGCCGTCGAGCAGCAACGCGAAGACGGTTCCCGTCGTGGCCATGTAGACGGTCATGCCCCCGCGCAACCACTCGAGAACGGCGCGGCCGTCACGGCCGGGAGCCGCCCCGAGACGAATCAGCAGTGCTCCCGCCGCGATGTTGCTCAGGATGGTGAAGTAGCTGAAGAAGTTCACCGGCGAGAAGTCCGGCAACGCCAGGTCCGCGACGAACTGTCTGCCGACGGCGATCACCGCCAGCGCGCCGAGCAGAATCCGCGGCAGACGTACGGGCCACGCCCGGCTGGACAGCATCGAGTCGTACACCTCACGTTTCCAACGGAACCCGCGCGACGAATCCGTCCTCGGCATCGGCGGCCTCGACCTCGGCCCTGGTGACACCGAGCACGAACAGCACGGCATCGAGGAACGGGTGCGACAGCGCGGTGTCGGCGACCTCACGCAGCGCGGGCTTGGCGTTGAACGCGACACCCAGCCCCGCCGTGGCGAGCATGTCCATGTCGTTGGCGCCGTCACCGACCGCCACGCACTGCGACAGCGGAACGTCGTAGGACTCCGCGAACCGCTTCAGCGCGCTGGCCTTGCCGCCCCGGTCGACGATCTCGCCGACGACACGTCCGGTGAGTTTACCGTCCACCACTTCCAGGTCGTTGGCAGCACTGAAGTCCAGCCCCAGATCGTCGACCAGGTGGTCGATGATCCTGGTGAAACCGCCGGAGACCACACCGGTGTGGTAGCCGAGCCGCCGCAGGGTACGCACGGTGGTGCGGGCGCCGGGGGTCAGCTGCAGTTCCCGGCCGACCTCGTCGAGTACCGACGCGGGCAGCCCCTCCAGCACAGCCACCCTGCGACGCAGCGACTCGGAGAAGTCCACTTCGCCGCGCATGGCCTGCTCGGTGACCTTGCGGACCTCCTCCTCGCGGCCCGCCTTCGCGGCGAGCATCTCGATGACCTCACCCTGCACCAGCGTGGAGTCGACGTCGAAGACCACGAGTCGCTTGGCGCGCCGGGCCAGCCCGGTACGCTCCACAGCGACGTCGACACCGATCCCCGCGGAGAGGTCGGTCATCTCGGAGGTGAGCATCTCGTCGGTTCGCTCGCCGGTCTCGGCCGCGGTGACGTGCAGCTGCAGCCCGGTCACCGGATAGTCCGCCACCCGCTGGATGGAATCGATGTTGACATCGACCTCGGCGAGCTTGCGAGCCACCTCGGAGAAGCTGCGCGCCGAGACCGGCTGGCCGAGCACGGTGACGACGTGGGTGGAGCCGAGCTTGTCGGCCTCGCCGTCCTCGGCGTCGATCTCGACCTCGACGACCATGCCGACAGTGGCCATGGCCTGTTCGACGGATTCCTGCAACTGCTCGGGATCGTATTCGGTCGCCACGAGCACACCGAGAACCAGTCGCCCGCGGATCACGACCTGCTCGACATCGAGCACATCCACTCCGTGCCTGGTCAGCGCGGCGAACAACACCGAGGTCACCCCGGGCTTGTCGCGGCCTGTCACGGTCATCAGCACGGTGGTGGGATTTGACGTGGTCACGACTGACGGCACTCCCTCGATATTCGACTCCGGGATCCACCCTACGGGGTTCGGAAACCGGTTCCGAACAACAAGAGCCCCGGACCGGTCGGTGGGCCGACCGGCCGGGGCTCCCCGTCGAGCGGGATTACCGTGACACACCCGCACGGGGTGTCGTTAGGTCGAATATCACTTCTCGTCGAGCTTGCGGACCTCGTCCGAGTCGCCGCCGTGGCCCGACTCACCGGAGGCACCCGCGTGGGCCAGCGGCTTGCCGGAGAGACCGACGTGGCTCTCCACCCGCATCCGATCGGTCATGTGCGGGTAGTGCAGCTCGAAGGCGGGGCGCTCGGAACGGATCCGGGGCAGCTCGGTGAAGTTGTGCCGCGGCGGCGGGCAGGAGGTCGCCCACTCCAGCGAGTTCCCGTAGCCCCACGGGTCGTCGACGTTGGCGAGTTCGCCGTACCGGTAGCTCTTGAACACGTTCCACAGGAACGGCAGCATCGAGGCTCCCAGCAGGAACGCGCCCGCCGTCGAGATGGTGTTGAGCGTGGTGAACCCGTCGCTGGGCAGATAGTCGGCATAGCGCCGGGGCATCCCCTCGTTGCCCAGCCAGTGCTGCACCAGGAACGTGGCGTGGAAGCCGACGAAGGTCAACCAGAAGTGCACCTTGCCCAGCCGCTCGTCCATCATCCGGCCGGTCATCTTGGGGAACCAGAAGTAGATGCCCGCGAAGGTGGCGAACACGATCGTGCCGTAGAGCACGTAGTGGAAGTGCGCCACCACGAAGTAGGTGTCCGAGACGTGGAAGTCGATAGGCGGCGCGGCCAGCAGCACACCGGTCAGCCCGCCGAACAGGAAGGTCACCAGGAAGCCGATCGAGAAGATCATCGGTGTCTCGAAGGTGATCTGCCCGCGCCACATGGTGCCGATCCAGTTGAAGAACTTCATACCGGTGGGCACCGCGATCAGGAACGTGGTGAAGGCGAAGAACGGCAGCAGCACCGCGCCGGTCGCGTACATGTGGTGGGCCCAGACGACCACCGACAGCGCGGCGATACCCAGCGTCGCGTAGATCAGGCCGGTGTAGCCGAACAGCGGCTTGCGGGAGAACACCGGGAAGATCTCGGTGACGATCCCGAAGAACGGCAGCGCGACGATGTAGACCTCGGGGTGGCCGAAGAACCAGAACAGGTGCTGCCAGAGGATCACCCCGCCGTTGGCCGGGTCGAACACGTGGGCACCGAGGTGCCGGTCGGCCAGCAGCCCGAACAGCGCGGCGGTCAGGATCGGGAACGCCATCAGGATCAGCACGCTGGTGACCAGGATGTTCCACGTGAAGATCGGCATCCGCCACATCGTCATGCCGGGCGCGCGCATGCAGACCACCGAGGTGACCATGTTGACGCCGCCGAGGATCGTGCCCAGGCCGGAGACGAGCAGACCGGTGATCCACAGGTCGGCACCGATACCGGGGGAGTGCACGGGGTCGGACAGCGGGGTGTAGGCGAACCAGCCGAAGTCGGCGGCACCGCCCGGCGCGAGGAAACCGCTGATCACGGTCAGCCCGCCGAACAGGTAGAGCCAGTAGGAGAACGAGTTCAGCCTGGGAAAGGCCACATCCGGCGCGCCGATCTGCAGCGGCAGGATGTAGTTGGCGAACCCGAACAGGATCGGCGTGGCGTACAACAGCAGCATGATCGTGCCGTGCATGGTGAACAGCTGGTTGTACTGCTCCTGCGACAGGAACTGCATCCCCGGGACCGCGAGCTCACCACGGATCAGCATGGCCATCAGGCCACCGACCAGGAAGAATCCCATCGAGGTGACCAGATAGAGGATGCCGATCTGCTTGGGATCGGTGGTACGCAGCAGTCCCAGCAGTGTGGATCCCTTGGACGTGTTGCGCACCGGATAGGGGCGCGAAGTGATCGGCTCTGGCGCGACGGCCGTCACGGTGCCTCCTGCACTGCCTCGAAGACGTTGTCGGCCCCGACCACGGGACCGCCGGCCCGTTCGGGCCGGTTAACCCTGATGGCAGCGTCGCAACCGATATCGGTTCGACTCGCTCCCCGATGATCGATTCGATGACTGCCATCTGCGGATATTAGTCCCGGCGCTCAGCTCCGCTACGTCCGGGCTGTAGTCACTCTATTCATCACCCTCGCCGAGGACACCGACGGTGAGATCCACGCGACAGTGACGAGTGGCCGCAGCAACGGCGAACGCGCCCGCGGGAAGCCCGTGGCGGAGCGCAGCACCCCTCGGGGACCACCTGTACGGATCACCCTGAAGGCACCCCTTAAGCTGGCACGTGGTCGCCTGTTCGGTCAGGCGGGCCGCTGGACCCAGCGGGTTGAAGGCTCCGCAGGCGTGTCGGTTGTACGCAGCACCCGACCCGCCCGGGGAAGGATCGGTATTTCCGGAGGCGAGGAAACGGTGCGCAAGAGCACGATCATCGGCGTCCTTGGGGCCGCGGTCCTGGCACTGACCGGCTGCTCGCCGAACTACGAGGAACCGAGCGACATGCAGCCGGGCGCGGGCACTCCGCCACCACCGAGCGCGATCATGCCCGCCGAGGACTCCGGCAGCGGCGACGAGACGACGCAGGTCAACACCGACCTGGAGTTCGCCGAGCAGATGGTCGCCCATCACGAGTCGGAGACGCAGCTACTGGAAGTG
The DNA here is from genome assembly GCA_030803735.1 of Actinopolyspora lacussalsi. Taxonomy (NCBI): domain Bacteria; kingdom Bacillati; phylum Actinomycetota; class Actinomycetes; order Actinopolysporales; family Actinopolysporaceae; genus Actinopolyspora; species Actinopolyspora lacussalsi. The sequence continues at coordinate 2,246,778 of JAURUC010000001.1, forward strand.
GCGATCAAGAACTCGCCGGACGACCAGGTCGTGGAGTTCGCCGAACAGCTCGAACAGCAGCACGGCCCGCGGCTCGAGGAGATCAGGAGCTGGTTGCGGGAACGCGGCGAGGGCGAGGTCACGCCCGGGGAGGTCGGCACGGGCGAGGACTCGCAGATGCCTGGAACCGACGTCTCCAGCGAGCTCACCGAGCTCGAGGAGGTCCAGCAGGGCAGTTTCGACTCGCTGTGGCTCAAGTCGATGATCGACCACCACGAGGCCGTGGTCGAGATGGCCCGCACCGAGATCGACAAGGGCTCGAACGAGGAGATGAAGTCGATCGCCACGGCGATCCTGGACTCCCGCACCACCGAGCTCGACGAGCTGCGGCAGCTGCGGGAGAACCTCTGATTCCTACCCGACTCGCCCACCCGACCGAGGTCCGGTGACCGGGCAGCTCCACCCCGGAGGCCTTGCCGGTCACCGATCCTCCCGATCACCGGGTTGCCCGTCACGGGGTTGCCTGCCACGGGGCTGGCTGCCACGGGGCTGGCTGCCACTGGGTGCGACGGTGCCCTCGGGGGAATGTCGCCGATCTGCCACCGCTCGCGCTGCTGCACGTGGCGGTACTGGTACGGCCGTACCAGACGTTAGCCTTCGGTACGACCCGAAACCGGCCCGATGAGTACGAGCCGGTTCGCCCTCGTCACACGGAGGGAAACGTTGGCCGAGAACCTGATCTTCGACGCTGACGACACGTTGTGGGAGAACAACGTGCTGTTCGAACGCGCGGTGGAAGTGTTCATCGACCACTTGGCGCATCCCGAGCTGTCCCGGCGACAGGTGCGGGAACAGCTGGACGAGATCGAGCGGATCAACTGCCGGATTCACGGCTACGGGGTGGACAGCTTCGAGCGCAGCCTGCTGGACTGCCTGCGGCACCTGCGTGGAGAAGAGACTTCCGAGGCGGATCACGCCGAACTGCGCAGGGCCTGCGCGCCGATCCGGGAACAACGGGTCGAGCTGATCGACGGTGTCGAGGAAACGCTGCGGGAACTGTCACTGCGGCACGACCTCTACCTGCTCACCAAGGGCGAGGCCGACGAGCAGACCGGCAAGATCAAGATGTCCGGACTGGGCGAGCTGTTCTCCGACACCACGGTGGTGCCGGAGAAGGACACCGCCGCCTACGAACGGTTCGTCACCGAGCGCGGACTGGACGTCTCGCGGACCTGGATGATCGGCAACTCACCACGTTCGGACATCTGGCCCGCACTGCACGCGGGGTTGAACGCGGTGCTGGTGCCGCACCCCATGACCTGGGGACTGGAAATGCGTGAGCTGCCGGAGCGGCGCCCCGGCTTCCACACGGTGGATCCGTTCTCCCGCCTCAACGAGCACTTCTAGCGGAGCCGGCCACCCGCGCTCATCCGTTTCGCCGTCCTCGCCGCATCCGGATGCCACCGAGCACGATCGAGGCCAGCCCGATGAGCGCGGTTATCGGGCCGAGCACGGCCCAACGGGTCACCCCGGTCATCGGACTTCCACCGAGCACTCCCACGCCCTGCAGCGTCCAGATCACACCGAGCACGAGCAGCAGTGCTCCCACGAGCGACGAGAGTGAAGCGCGCAACGAGTACCTCCGGAATCCGATGGATCGACGGTTGGTGTCTCGGGTGATTCGGGGCCGGACGAGTCCGCGATCGGTCGCGATCAATGCGATCTCGCGAACTCGTTCCCCTTTACTTTACGAACGAGTAACCTACTATGGGTAACCCGGCCGTGGGCTTGTCGTCCCACCGCCGGCAGGCCGGTTCGAGAGCAGGGAGGCCCCATGCCCATGTCGATGTCGGGCAAAGCAGTCGCCATCACTGGTGCCGCACGTGGCATCGGTGCTCAGACCGCACGGGATCTGGTCCGCAAGGGGGCGCGAGTGGCCCTGATCGGACTGGAACCCGACGAGCTGGCTTCGGTGGCCGACGAGCTCGGCACCGGCCACCCGTGGTTCGAGGCCGACGTCACCGACCCCGAGTCGATCAAGACGGCCATCGACGAGAGCGCACGACAGCTGGGCGGCATCGACGTGGTCATGGCCAACGCGGGTGTGGCTCCATTCGGGACCGTGCGCGACCACGACCCACGGGCGTTCACCAAGACGGTGGATGTGAACCTCAACGGGGTGTTCCACACCGCTCGTGCGGCCTTGCCTCACCTGGTGGAACGGCGGGGGTACCTGCTGGTGGTCTCCTCGCTGTCGGCGTTCGCCCCGATCGGCGGCATGGCCGCCTACACCGCGAGCAAGGCCGGTTCCGAGGCACTGGCCAGCGCCCTGAGCTCCGAAGTCGGCCATCTGGGAGTCGCCGTGGGAAGCGCGCATCCCTCCTGGATCGACACGGACCTGGTTCGCGATGCCTCGACGGATCTGCCGAGTTTCCGCGCCATGCGGGCGAAACTGCCCTGGCCGATGCATTCGACCACCAACGTCGCCGACTGCTCCCGGGCGCTCGTGGCGGGCATGGAACGCCGCGCCAGGCGCGTCTACGTTCCCAGGTCGGTCATGCTGATGCACTGGTTGCGGAACCTGCCCTCCTCGCGGCTGGTGGAACGGCTGATGTTGCCGATGGTGCGGAAGCTGCTGCCGCAGATGGAGGCGGAGGTCGCCGAGCTGGGGCGGGGTTTCAGCTCCCGCAACGACAAACTCCAGCGGAAGTGATGAACCGACAGGACGTGTCCACTCGTCGTAGGGGTCGGGTGGCGGAACCTCTCGCGCGGCTCTCGCTGCGGGTCCGGAGACATCGGGTAGGTACTACACAACGTCTCCGGTGTCCTCGCGAGAGCCGCACGGGAGAACCCGCGGCGGTGCCGACGGCGAGAGCGGTCGGAGCTCGGCCCGCGAGGGTGGTTGGGGTTCGCCCTGCTGGGGTGGTGAGGTTCGCCCTGCACCGAAGCGGCTCGGCGATTTCGCGAGAAATTGGCACCGATAGCGCCGAAGGCGCGTCAATTTCTCGCGAAATCGCCGAGCAGCGCACGGCGGCGGTTCCACCAAGCGACCAGTTACGGCGACCGAGCCGATACCGTGCGGCGCGAAGCGTGCTACGAACGCTTACGCCGGAACAGCATGGTCAGCGGGTCGTACCTCCGGTCGGCCAGGCGTTCCTTGAGCGGGATGAGCGCGTTGTCGGTGATCCCGATGTGCTCCGGGCACACTTCGGTGCAGCACTTGGTGATGTTGCAGAGCCCGAGCCCGTGGTCACCCCTCGCCTCCTCCGGGCGGTCGCCGCCCTTCTCCTGATGCGAGTCCAGCGGGTGCATCTCCAGCTCGGCGACCCGCATCAGGAACCTCGGTCCCGAGAACGCCTCCTTGTTCTCCGAGTGATCGCGGATCACGTGGCAGGTGTCCTGGCACAGGAAGCACTCGATGCACTTGCGGAACTCCTGGGAACGCTCCACGTCCCGCTGTTGCATCCGGTACTCCCCCGGCTCCAACCCCTCGGGTGGGCTGAAGGCGGGCACCTCACGGGCCTTGACGTAGTTGTACGAGACGTCACAGACGAGATCCTTGATCACCGGAAAGGCCCGCATCGGGGTGACCGTTATGGTCTCGTCGGTGTCGAACAGCGACAGCCTGGTCATGCAGGTCAGCCGCGGCCTGCCGTTGACCTCGGCCGAGCAGGAACCGCACTTGCCCGCCTTGCAGTTCCAGCGCACCGCCAGGTCCGGACACTGGGTGGCCTGTAGTCGGTGCAGCAGGTCGAGCACCACCTCGCCTTCCTCCGCGTCGACCTCGTAGTCCCGCAGCTCGCCGGAATCGGCGTCACCGCGCCACACGCGCAGTCGCGCCCGGTATCCCATTTCCACAGTCCCTTCCACGACACTCACCGAAAGCCCGCACTCGCAGCACGCCCGGACCGGGACGAGAACCGTGCGAGAGGTTCCGCCACGTCCCCACGAAAACCGAGCCGACGGTCCCGCTAAGAAGGCGTTCTTACGATGGCCAGCTCCTCCTCGGTGAAGTACTTGCCCAGCTCCGCCACGGAGAACAGCCGCAACAGGTCCTCCCGCATCGGCGGCTGCTCGTGCTCGGTGATCTCGATCGAACCGTCCCGCAGCTCGCAGCCGAGCAGCGTGCCGCGCCACTTCGGGTTCATGCCCGGGTGGTCGTCGCGGGTGTGCCCGCCCCTGCTCTCGGTGCGGCGCAGCGCCGCCGCTGCCACGCACTCGCTGACGACCAGCATGTTGCGCAGGTCCAGCGCCAGGTGCCAGCCGGGGTTGAAGTGGCGGTTGCCCTCCGGAACGGCCAGCCGGGCGGCACGCTGTTTGATCTCGGCGAGCTGTTCCAGCGCGGCGCACATCTCGGCCCCGTCCCGGATGATGCCGACCAGCCGGTTCATCACCTGCTGCAGCTCCGCCTGCAGCGAGTAGGGGTTCTCCTGGCCCCGCACGTCGGTGACCTCGAACGGGGCGAGTGCGGAGTTCACCGCCTCGGTCACCACCTCCTCCGAGACGTCGGGTCGGGCGTGCCGCGCGGCGGCGACGTGCTCGGCGGCGCCCGCTCCGGCCCGCCTGCCGAAAACCAGCAGGTCGGAGAGCGAGTTGCCCCCGAGCCGGTTGGAACCGTGCATACCGCCAGCCACCTCCCCCGCGGCGAACAGCCCGGGCACCGAGGAGGCCGCGGTGTCGGGATCGACCTCCACACCACCCATCACGTAGTGACAGGTCGGCCCGACCTCCATGCGCTCACTGGTGATGTCCACATCGGCCAGTTCCTTGAACTGGTGGTGCATCGAGGGCAGCCTGCGCATGATCTCCTCGGCGGAGAGCCTGCTGGCCACGTCGAGGTAGACCCCACCGTGCGGGGTTCCCCTGCCCTCCTTGACCTCGTTGTTGATCGCGCGTGCCACTTCGTCGCGTGGCAGCAGTTCCGGTGGCCTGCGGTTGTTGTCCGGATCGGAGTACCACCGGTCGGCCTCCTCCGGGCTGTCCGCGTAGGACTCCTTGAAGACCTCGGGAATGTAGTCGAACATGAAGCGTCTTCCCGAGGCGTCGCGCAGCACACCGCCGTCACCACGCACGGATTCGGTGACCAGGATCCCCTTCACGCTGGGCGGCCAGACCATGCCGGTGGGGTGGAACTGCACGAACTCCATGTTGATCAGCCGGGCACCCGCCCGCAGCGCGAGGGCGTGCCCGTCACCGGTGTACTCCCAGGAGTTGGAGGTCACTTTGAAGGACTTGCCGATCCCCCCGGTCGCCAGCACCACCGCTGGTGCCCGCAGCCGCACGAACCGACCGTTCTCCCGCCAGTACCCGAGCGTCCCGGCGATGCGGTCGCCGTCCAGCAGCAGGTCGGTCACCGTGAACTCGGCGAAGACCCGCAGCCCGGCCTCGTAGTCGCCGTGCTCGGCGTGGTCGGACTGCTGGAGCGAGACCACCTGCTGCTGCAGCGTGCGGATCAGTTCCAGTCCGGTGCGGTCACCCACGTGCGCGAGCCTGGGGTACTCGTGCCCGCCGAAGTTGCGCTGGCTGATCCGACCGTCGGCGGTGCGGTCGAACAGTGCTCCGTAGGTCTCCAGCTCCCAGACGCGCTGCGGGGCCTCGGTGGCGTGCAGCTCGGCCATGCGCCAGTTGTTCAGGAACTTGCCGCCGCGCATGGTGTCGCGGAAGTGCACCTGCCAGTTGTCCCCCGAGTTGACGTTGCCCATCGCCGCGGCGATACCGCCCTCGGCCATGACGGTGTGCGCCTTGCCGAACAGCGACTTGCACAGCACCGCCGTGCGCAGTCCGCGCGAGCGGGCCTCGATGGCGGCACGCAGGCCGGCACCGCCCGCCCCGATGACGATCACGTCGTAGTCGTGACTCTCGATCTCGGCCATGTGACGTTTCCGATTTCTCGTCCGAAATGGTTTCGCGGCGCTGCCGCACGGCCGCGTGCGCGCACGGCCGCGGCGCGCCGGGGGTCAGTTGAACAGCCGCGGATCCGGGAAGGCGCCCGCGGCCACGAGCATCACGTAGAGGTCCACCAGCGCCACCGACACCAGCGATGCCCAGGCGAGCCCCATGTGGTGACCGTTCATCCTGCTCACCAGCGTCCACATTCGATAGCGCACCGGGTGGCGGGAGAAGTGGTTGATGCGTCCGCCTATCAGGTGCCTGCAGGAGTGGCAGGACAGCGTGTAGGCCCACAGCAGCACGACGTTGACCACCATGAGCAACGTCCCGATTCCGATGCCGAAGCCGCCGTCCGCACCGCGGAAGGCGATCACGGTGTCGTAGGTCAGCACCGCGGCCACCAACAGCGCGGCGTAGAAGAAGTAACGGTGCACGTTCTGCATGATCAGCGGGAACCGCGTCTCACCGGTGTAGCGACGGTGGGGTTCGGTCACCGCGCAGGCGGGCGGCGCGGCCCAGAAGGACCGGTAGTAGGCCTTTCGGTAGTAGTAGCAGGTCAGTCGGAAGCCGAGCACGAACGGCAGCACGAACACCGGTGGGGGAATCCACGGCGCCAGGTCCGGGAACGGCGACCCGAAGTGGCTCGCCCCCGGCACGCAGGCGTCGCTGAGGCAGGGCGAGAAGAACGGGGCGAGGTAGTGGTACTCGGGCACCCAGTACCACTGGTTCATGAAGGTCCGTATCAGGCCGTAGACGACGAAGGCACCGAGTCCCAGCGCGGTACCCAGTGGCGGCAACCACCATCGATCTGTTCGCAGCGTGCGCCCGCGCCGGAGGGACGATGAAGTTGTGGGAGCTGACATGCTCGACCCCTGGTGGTAGCGAGAATGACGGTTGTCGCGGTGGTCGCCCGGTCGTCACGGGATCCCGTCCGGCCCCCGTGGGGACGAGGGCGATCGAGAAGGGGTCGGTGCCGATCGGGAGCGGGCGGAATCAGTCCTCGCGTGATGACTGGCCTCCCACTCCCTCGTCGTCCACGCCCTGCCACCAGGAGGGGTCGTAGGGTGTGTCGGGAACCTCGATGATGTCGCTCTCCCCTACCTCGCGGTGCGCGGTCGCGCCACCGCCGCGAGCCGTCGCGGCGGCACCACCGGCACGCTGGCGCGGTGGCCCCGGGGCGGCGGTCGACAGCTCGGAGACGTCGATCTCCAGTCGCTGGAGGTCGTTCTCGATACGCCGCACAACGGCGACGTCGCCGTATCTGGTGTAGAGCTCGTCGACACCGGTACGCAGCTGGGACAGCGCACGAAGCACGTCACCCAGTTCAGCTGTCGAGGACATTCGCACCACCTCGCGTTCCCGATCCGGTCACCGGAAGACTCTGCACGACCCAAGCCTACGTGACAAGAGACACATGTGATTCGAAACGCATCCAATGGACGTGAGGAGACCCGATCCGGAGCCACTCCCCATTGGCTACCCCTCGAAGAGGTGTCGCACGAAGGTGACCAGCGACTGGAACACGAAAGCGACGCTGTCGAAGAGCACCAGCGATCCCTGCCGTACGGCTCCGGCGGCGGCGACCGGGTCGCGCACCACCAGATAGCCGACCGCGATCGCCGCGAACGCCACCAGAACGAGCACACTCCTGCGGTCCACTCCCGACCTCCGTGTCTCGAACGACCGCGAATCGCGACCACCCTCGCACGCGGTGCCCGCCAACGGAGGCCGCAACGCGGGGACACCACCGATTCGTGTAACGCTCCCGACGACTCCCCTTGCCGGGAACCGGGGACTACCCACCGTGCCCGTTCCCGCGCCCGCTTCCTCGCCGCGCGAACGCGGGAATATCCGTCGTGGGACTGCCGGTCGCTGATCACGCGGGCATACTCGACTACGGAATCGATCGAACTCACCGACACGGAGTAGGCGAATGCGGCAACGCGCTCTCGGCAGTCAGGGTCTGCGGGTCAGTGAACAGGGCCTGGGCTGCATGGGAATGACCTTCGGGTACTCGGGGCGGGACGACGAGGAGTCGGCCGCCACGATCCGGCGAGCCCTGGAGCTCGGGGTGGACTTCCTGGACACGGCCGACATGTACGGGCCGTGGAGTAACGAGCGGCTACTGGGGCGAACCCTGGCGGGCCGCCGGGACGAGGTGGTGCTCGCCACCAAGTTCGGCAACGAGGTGGACGAGAACGGCGAACTCACGGGCGAGGTCAACGGCAGGCCGGAGTACCTGCGTGCCGCCATCGACGGCTCGTTGCGGCGGCTGGGAATCGACCACGTCGACCTGTACTACCAGCACCGCGTGGACCCGGACGTGCCGATCGCCGAGACCTGGGGAGCGCTGTCCGAGCTGGTGCAGCAGGGCAAGGTGCGCCACCTGGGGATCTCGGAGGCCGCTCCGGAAACGATCCGGAAAGCCCACGCCACCCACCCGGTCAGCGCGGTGCAGACCGAGTACTCGCTGTTCAGCCGTGATCCGGAGGACAACGGGGTACTGGCGACCTGCCGCGAGCTGGGCATCGGTTTCGTGGCCTACTCACCGCTCGGACGCGGGTTCCTCTCCGGCGCGATCCGCTCGTTCGAGGACCTTCCCGCCGACGACTACCGGCGGACCGCACCGCGGTTCCAGGGGGAGAACTTCCAGCGCAATCTGGATGTGGTCGACCAGGTGCACGAACTGGCGCGGCAGAAGGGCGTATCGGCCTCCCAGCTGGCCCTGGCGTGGGTGACGGCGCAGGGCGAGGACATCGTGGCCATTCCCGGCACCAAGAAGCGCAAGTACCTGGAGGAGAACGTGGGCGCCGTGGACGTCCCCCTCACCGCCGAGGACCTGGCCGCCCTCGAACGGGTGGCGCCGCGCGGCGTGGCGGCGGGCGAACGCTACGGCGAGGGAGCGATGGACAAGGTGCACCTCTGACGAGGACTCTCCCACCGACCGGGGCCTCACCCCGGTTTCCGGAGCGGGCCACGGGCGTTGCGGCATTGACGAGCGGGGTGGGGAGTTGATCGGCTCGGAGGGATCACCCGAGTGGTGTGAGCGCGTTCCGACACGGGTACGCCGGAGCAGGACGTTTCCCCTTCCGGAAAGGTAACCATGGGCCAGCGACACGTCGTTCCCGGAGGCGGTGGCGGCGGCTGGAAGGTGGTCGGCGCGGCCACCGGATCCACCGAGTCGAGCACCAACACCCAGGCGGACGCCATCGACGAGGCACGCAGGCAGCTGGAGAACTCCGACGGAGGAGAGATCCTCATCCACGGCATCGACGGCTCGGTCCGCGACCGGCGAACCGTGCAGTCGAGCTGACCCGAACCCGACGACTCCCGCGGGCGGGCCGGTGGGAACTTCCGGGCCGCCCGCGTCGTCGTGCCGTCCCGAGGGCTCCAGCTGCCGCAGCCCTTCCGGCGCGGCGAGATCGCCCGGGCGCGACGCGGCAACACCCGTCGGGCCGGTACCCGTCGGCCCTGGTTCCGGTCGATCGTGCCGCCGCGCGATCAGTACTCCGATGGCTCCCGCACGGCGCGGAAGCGCAACCGCTGGCCGGGTCGTGCCTGCGCGGCCACGGCCACGTGGGCCGACAGCACGACCGCGATCACGGGGTATCCCCCGGTCACCGGATGGTCCGCCAGGAACAGGGTGGGCTGCCCAGCGGGCGGTACCTGCAGCGCCCCGCTGACCATCCCCTCGCTGGGAAGTTCACCGGTCTCGTTCCGTGGCAGCGGCGGTCCGGACAGGCGCATGCCGACCCGGTCGCTGTCCCGGGTGACCTCGAACGGCTCGTGCAGCAGGTGACGCAGCGCTTCGGCGCTGAACCAGTCCTGTCTCGGCCCGGGCAGCACGGGTAGCGTCAGTTCCCCGCCGGACGGCGGGGTGATCGGCGCGGCGTCCACGCGCGGGAACTCGCCGTGAGCTCGCCCGACGGGGAGCACGGTGCCCCCCGCGAGCGGCTCCGGCCCCAGCCCCGAGAGCGTGTCGGTGGCGCGTGATCCCAGCACGGCCGGGACGTCGATACCGCCGCGCACCGCCAGGTACCCCCGCATCCCCGTGCGGCACTGCCCGACGCGCAGTACCGAACCGGTGGGCAGCGTGAGCACGGTGTGGCTCGCCGCCGCACGCCCGTCCACCGTGACCGGAAACGAGGCGCCGGTCAGCGCGACGGTGAGCACACCGCGGGCGCGCAACCACAGCCCACCCAGCGTGATCTCCACGGCGGCTTCCGACTCCGCGTTGCCGACGAGGCGGTTGGCCAGCCGCAGCGAGCTCCGATCGGCGGCCCCGGAGATTCCCACCCCCATCCCGGCCAGTCCGGTCCGGCCCAGATCCTGCACGGTCGACAGCGGACCGGGGCGCAGCACCTCCAGCCGTCGGTTGGCCGGCGACCCCTTGGCGAGCCCGGCGGTACCGGTGTCCGGCTCGCTCATGACACCTCCTCGAACCGCACCCGCAACCCGGGACGCAGCAGTGCGGGCGGATCACGATCGGTGCGCCACATCTCCAGCTCGGTGCGGCCGATCAGCTGCCAACCGCCCGGCGAGGTTCGCGGGTAGACACCGCTGAACCTGCCCGCCAGCCCGACCGAACCGGCGGGCACGCCGGTTCGGGACTCCGCGCGGCGTGGGACCTCCAGTCGGGGGTCACCTCCCACCAGGTAACCGAATCCCGGTGCGAATCCGCCGAAGGCCACCCGCCACTCGGTTCCGGTGTGGGCGAGCACCACCTCGCGGGGTGTGAGCCCGGTCAGCTCGGCCACCGCGTCGAGATCCGCGCCGTCGTAGATCACCGGCACCGTGAGCGACCCCCGGTCGGCGCGTTCTCCCCCGGCCGCCCCGGTTCCGGCGGGCAGGGCTCCGGCGGGCAGGGCTCCGGTCAACGGCACTCGGCGGATCTCATCGGCGAGCGCGCGCCGGTCGGCGCGCTCGGGATCCAGCGAGACGAGCAGTGTCCGTGCCGCGGGGATCAGGTCGAGGACGCCGGGCAGACTCCGTTCGGACAGCGCGGCGTGCAGCGCCAGCACCTGTTCCAGCTCGTCCAGTTCCACGAGCAAACCCGCGTCCGCGCAGGGCAGGATCCGCACCGCACCTCCTTGGAGTTTTCCGTTCGAACTTGCCGGGGTGCTCGCTTGGCGGAACCTCCCGCTGGCTCTCGCTCCGGGAGGACCGACATCGAGGAGGAACACCGGAAAACAGCTCTCAGTCCGCCACGAGTGCGGGCGGCGGGGCGAACGGCTCGATCGGCGTCCCCTGCTCGGTCAGTTTCCGCCGCACGGTGCGGGCGATCCTCACCGCGTCGGGGGTGTCGCCGTGCACGCAGATCGAGTCCGGCGACAGCGACAGCGGAGTCCCGTCCGCCGCCTCGATCGGTTGCCCTCGGACGATCCGCAGGCAGCGGTCGGCTATCGCCTCGGGGTCGTGCAGCACCGCGCCGGGACGACCACGCGGCACGAGGGTTCCTTCCGGGGTGTAGGCGCGATCGGCGAACGCCTCCCGATGGGGATTCAGCCCCGACTCCCCCGCCAGCCGCAACCACTCCGAACCGGCCAGGCCCAGCACGGCCATGCCGGGACGGAACCGGCGCACCGCTTCCACCACGGCCTCGGCCTGCTCGGTGTGCGAGACGATGGTGTTGTACAGCGCGCCGTGCGGCTTGACGTAGGTGACCGCGGTGCCCGCCACCCTGGCCAGCGCGTCGAGCGCGCCGATCTGGTAGATCACCTCGTCCACGAGTTCGGCCGGGTCCATGTCGATGAACCGGCGGCCGAATCCGGCCAGATCCCGGTAACCGACCTGGGCCCCCACGGCGACCCCGCGCATCGCCGCTCCGGAGCAGGCCGCGCGCAGCGTCCTCGGATCACCCGCGTGGAACCCGCAGGCGACGTTGGCGCTGCTGACGATGTCCAGCAGCGCGGTGTCGTCGCCCAGTTCCCAGCGCCCGAACCCCTCGGCCAGGTCAGCGTTGACGTCCATATCGGGCAACCTCTCACGAGACCGCGCGCGTGATCACGGGGGTCCGATCACGCCGTCGCCAGCTCACCACGGGACCACGTAAGCGGCTCCGCGGGTGGGAGCCAACCCGCATGGACCTCCTGCCCAGGGGCGAAGGACCGAAGTCACCGATGTCGCCGAGAGCTTGCGACCCGGTCTCGGACGGTTCTTTACTCGTGGTGGGAGTGCTTTCGACAAGCATCGCGCGAACGGATTCCGGCGATGCGCGGGGAAGGGAGCGAATCATGGGCAACCCGGTGGTGCACTTCGAGATTCTGGGCAAGGACGCGGCGAAGCTCCGCGACTACTACTCACGGCTGTTCGGCTGGAAGATCGACACGGACAACCAGTTGGACTACGGCATGGTCGAGCGCGAGACGGTCGAGGACGACGGTGAGACCGTGGGCATCGGCGGCGGCATCGCCGCCGTTCCGGAGGGCTACGAGGGAATGGTGACGTTCTACGTGGGCGTCGACGACGTGGAACAGGCGCTGTCCCAGGCCGAGACCCTCGGCGGCAGCCGGGTGATGGGCCCGGAGAAGGTGATGGAGCAGCTGGAGATCGGGCTGTTCGCCGATCCGGAGGGGCACGTGATCGGCGTGGTCAACCCCGGCTCCTGAGGACGCCGAAACCCGCGCACCGGCGCCACGGCGCGATCCGATTGCCCCGGGAAGGCTCCGATGCCTTCCAGAACCGGAGCCCCGGTGCCACTCCACCGCGCGACGGGCGGGAGCGGCGGATTTAACTCGCACGTCATCGCTGACGGGCTCCGAGGTAACAACCGGGAACCAGTATGGCGGACATGACCGAGCGAGACTTCGCGGCAACCGACCGCGGCACCGTGACCCGGCGTCCGAACGCCGCGCGTCCCTCGGCGTGGTTCGCCCCTGCCGCGGTGGCTGTCGGCACGACGCAGCTCGTGCTGTTCCAACTGGGGACCGGACGGCTCGCCGCGTGGATCCTGACCGCCGCGGGTGTGGCGTGGCTGTGCGCGACCGCGATCGGTCGGATGCTGCCCGCGCTCGCCCGGCTCGGCGGTCGGAGAACCGAGCAGCGACGGTTCGCGGGCGAACCCACCACGGTGGAGCTCGGCGAGCGGGCGGATCGGGAGCTGTGGCGGGTGCGTGCCTCGGTCAGCGACGAACCGGGCGGCCTGGCCGCACTGGCCGGTCAACTGGCCCTGTTGGACGGTGACATCCGGACCATGCAGGTGCACCCGGTCGCCGACGCGGCGGTGGACGAGTTCCTGCTGCACCTGCCCGGCGAGGTCGGCCACGCCGAACTGGTCGAGGCGGTGACCAGCGCCGGTGGCCGTGACGTGACCGCCGAACGCACCGGTCCGCGCGAGCTGGACGACGTCCCCACCAGGGCACTGCGGCTGGCGACCGAACTGGTGGAGGGCACCGACGAACCGCGTGGCGCGCTGCGGGCGCTGCTGGGTGACGTCGAGGTGAGCTGGTTGGCCTCGACCGAGGGGCTGGGCATGGGCACCGATGAACTGCTCGGGCAGTCGATCTGCCTGGACCACCCCGGCGGTGGTGTGCTGCTGCTGCGCCGGAGGGCGGGTGAGTTCACACCGGCCGAGTTCGCCAGGGCACGCGCGATGACGGGGCTGGCGGCCAGTCGGAAGGCGCACGCGGGACGTCCCTCCGAGGGCCATACGGCACGCGACGGCTCCGAGTTCGCGGTGCGCGGCGCCGAGGACGCGGACCTGCCGCTGGTGCGCGAGCTGCACGAGCGGTGCTCGAACGCCAGCAGGCACCGGCGCTACTTCGTGGCGGGAATCCCCGCTGACCGACGGCCGGAGCTGTCGCCGACTCCGGCACGAGTGGATTCGCGGCCGGGGGATTCACGGCCGGGGGATTCACGGCCGGGGGATTCACGGTTGAGTAGCTCGCTGCTGGCGACTTCGCCCGAGGGCGAGGTGGTGGCGATGGGCGACCTCGACCACGACGGCACCGCCGGTGAGTTGGCACTGCTGGTGCGCGACGACTGGCAGGGGCTGGGCGTGGGGTCGGCGCTGCGGGACGCACTGCTGACGCGTGCCCGCGAGTTCGGGCTCGCCCGGGTGAGCGCGTTGACCCAGCTGGACAACACCGCGATGGCGCGCACGTTGCGTTCGGCCGGGTTCAAGCACGTCGGCGCGGACGAGCCGGGCGAGTGGTCCTGGACGCTGGAGCTGCGGGACGGCGCGGAGCGGGCACGCCCCACTGCCCGGGAAGCGAGCGCGACGGTCCCGGCCGGGCGCACCCTGGCCGAGACCAGCCCGCACTGATTCGCGGTCAGGCGCTCGCCCCACCGTCGACGACCAGGTCGTGACCGACCACGAAACTCGCCTCATCCGAGGCCAGCCACAGTACGGCCGCGACGATCTCGTCGGGATCGGCCAACCTTCCCGCCGGGATACCACCGGTGAGCCTGACCGAACGCTGCTCCGCCGTCTCTCCCGGTAGGAACGTCATGTCGGTGTCGGAGGCACCGGGGCTGACGACGTTGATCCGGATGCCGTCCCGGATGTGGTCCCGCGCGGCGGAGCGGCTCATGTTGCTGACTCCGGCCTTGGAGGCCACGTAGGGACCGACACCACCGAACCTGGCGTGGTCACCGATGTTCGATCCGACGTTGACGATGGCGCCGCCACCGTGCTCCCGCATGTGGTTGATCTCGTGCTTCATGCACAGCGCCACACCGGTGAGGTTGACGGCGATCGCGGAGTGCCAGGTGCTTTCCGCCGTGTCGGCGAACGCTCCCGGTTCCGGGAAGACCCCCGCGTTGTTGTGCGCGATGTCCAGGGATCCGTACCGCCGCACAACGGTTTCCAGCCCGTCGCTCACCGAGGCGGAATCGGTGACGTCGACGTTGACCGCACTGGCCTCGCCCCCGTTTTCCTCGATCATCTCGACGGTCCGCGCGGTCTTCTCGTCGTCACGACCCGCGGCGACCACTGTGGCCCCCTCCGCCGCGAAGGAAAGAGCGCTCCTCCGGCCGAGACCGGATCCGGCTCCGGTAATGAAAACCACTTTTCCCTCGAAACGCGAATTCATGATTCGTTCTCCTGATTCCGACTTACCGTTCTCCGCCTGCCCGTGAAAACCGAAACACTCGCTCCCCGAAAGGGACGAGCTAATCCCCGGATCCCCGGAAATCCGGGTGAACACATCTACCGAGGGGACGCCGCACATCCTCCGAAGCAACGGACACCAGGGCAACCAGCACCACATACTTCGTCATGTCGAGCGCCGCCCCCGGAACATGACAAAGTACGAAATCTCGGTTGTTCCTCCCCGAAAAGACGCGCAAACTCCGGACGGAAACGACTTTCCGATTCTTCGGAGTTTTTGATGACCACCGGATCCGGGCACGAGGACGCGCCCACGGCGGGCCGAGCGGAATGCCGTACGCCACGTACGAGAGCGGCCTTTTCGCTGCTGGCCGCGACGCAGCTCGTGCTCATCATGGCGATCACCATGCTCGCGGTGGTCCTGCCGCGCGTCGAGGCGGAACTGGGGCTCTCGGCGGGCCGCCTGACCCTGGTCAACGCCGCCTACGGCCTGTCCTTCAGCGGGCTGTTGCTGCTGGGAGGCCGGGCCGCGGATCTCTACGGCCCTCGGCGACTGTTCACCACGGGGCTCGTGCTGTTCGGTGCCGCCTCCATCACGGCTGGTGTGGCGCCCGGGTTCTGGACACTGACGATCAGCAGATTCCTGCAGGGAGCGGGCGCGGCACTGGCGGCACCGGCAGCGGTGGCGCTGGTCGGGGTCGTGTTCCCCGAACCGCGTCGCCGTGCCCGGGCCTTGGCGGCGTGGGGTGGGCTTTCCCCGCTCGGAGCGGCGGCGGGCGTGCTGTCCTCCGGCGTGATCGCCGGCTGGGTGTCGTGGCGTTGGGTGTTCGCGGTGCCGGTGCTCGCCGCCGTACTGGTGTTGGCGCTGACCAGCTCGTTACTACCCGCCGACGGGCGGACCGTGCGGGGCGGTCTCGACGTCGGGGGCGCGGTTCTGGCGACCGCGGGGCTGACCGCGCTCAGCTACGGCCTGGTCCACGCGGCGGAGCGATCCTGGTTCTCGCTGCCGGTGCTCGGCCCGCTCACGGCGGGTGTGGTGTTGGTGACGTCCTTCGTCCTCGCGGAGCGGAAAGCGGCCGACCCGTTGCTGCCGCCGGCGTTTCTGGGCTCGGGGCGCCGAGTGGGCGCCCTGTGGGTGATCCTGGTCGGTGCCACCGCGATCTCGACCGTTCTCATGCTGCTGTCGTTGTACTTCCAACAGGTGAAGGGGATGTCTCCGCTCGGCACGGCTGCCGCGTTCCTGCCGTTCAGCCTGCTGTTGTTGCTCACCGGGCTCATCGTGACGCGGTTGGTCAACCGGTTCGGGCCGCGCGTCGTCGCGGTCGTCGGTTCGCTGCTCGCCGCCGGAGGGGCGGCACTGCTCGGCGGCACGACGGCGGGCGGACCGTACGCGGGTGCTTTGCTGGCCGGGCTGCTGGTCCTGCCGGTCGGGATCAGCATGATGTTCTCCGGTGCGACGGTCCGGGTCCTCTCAGCGGGGAGCGAGGAGCGGGCCGGCCTCGCGGGCAGTCTGGTCAACACCGCCATGGAGACCGGTCCGACCGCCGGGTTGGCGCTGTTGGTCTCGCTGGCCACCACCCGCACCGACTCGCTGCTCGCCGAGGGGGCAGCGCCGCGTGTCGCCGAGACGTCCGGGTACTCCTTCGCGTTCGACACGGCCGCGCTGGTCCTGCTCGGCACGGCGGCGGTGGCACTGTGGACACTCCGCGGGACCGGAGGTCGGGATCAGTAGTCCGCCGTCCTGTCCCGTGACAGCACACGAGCCGTGTGGGCCAGCGAGGCCAGCGTGATGTGGCGGTGCCAACCGGGGTAGGTACGCCCCTCGAAGTCGCGAATGCCGACGGTCCCGCCGATCTCCTCGCTGTCGCGGGCGACCCGCCCGGGAAGCTTGCCGCTCCGCAGCAGAGCATCGACCGACGGGGTGCGTGCGTTCGTCAGCCACATCCGCTCCGGTGGGTTCCGCGGATCCGACCACTCCCCGACCAGACGCAGCATCCGCCGCTTGCCGCTGTCGGGGCCGTTGTCCGGTCGTCGTGGGATCGGCTCCACCGGAACGGTCACCGCCGCGCTGGTGCGTCGACGGCGGGTCACGGGATCGGTCCACTCCACGTCGCCGCGCAGCCCCCGCACGGCTTCGAGCAGTCGCCGCGCAGTCGTGGGAACGGAACCGTAGCCGGGCAGTGTCGGGTCGGTGACCACGAAACGGTTGTCCGCACGCACCCGCATCAGGAAGGGGAACGGAGCGGCGGCGAGCCCGGTGCCGAACAGGTCGAGGTCGACGGAGTCGTTGTCGAACACCACCGGGGCTTCCAGCGGTCCCCAACGTCGGACGGCCTCGAAAGCCACGTTGGCCACGGACTGCCCCAGTGTCTCCGCGCCCGCCCCGCTGGGGATCGCCGCCCTGCTGCGGCGGTTCCGGTCCGCCAGCCACTCCGTGGTCAGGTAGAGCCGCCAATCGACCGGGAAGGCGGAACTCTCGTCGGTCAACCACAGCCCGAACGCCTGCTGTTTGTTGGCACACGAGAGCACGCCGACCGAGTGGTCCCCGTTCTTCGGTATGGACAGTGGACTCACCACCCAGGCGGCCGGGGTGATCCGCTCCCGCAGGTGGGTCAGCAGCAGTTCGCGCACCGCGTTCCAGTCCCAGGTGGAGCTGTGCACGAAGTGGTGCAGGTTCTGCGCCGCGGCCGCGCCACCGACGCTCGTCGCGATGTTGCGGATGGAGCGACGACCGGTGCTGGACAGCAGGCCGCGGACGTACTGCTCACCGCGACGCCGCTGGTCCCTCCTGCGCAACGCCGCGAAAGCGGCCGAGCAGAGCTCCTCGACGACCTCGTCCTCGACGGAGGTGGGGCTGGTCGGAACGGTCATACTCGTTCACACCTTCTCGATACACCGCGTACGACTTCCGCCACCATGCCGGGTGCAGCGGAGATCGACCACGTGTCGGTGGACACGATTCGCCGCGCGTCCGGTGGTTGGGACACCGAAGCGCGGCACCGGAACCCGTGCCGTGCGGGAGTGTCCGATCCGGAATCGGGGTACCGCGGGCGGGAGGTTCTCCGAACCGGAAGGGCGTTTGAACACACCAGGACGTCTCAACGCACCAGGACGTTGCCGAACTGCCAGGGATCGTCCTCGTCCGAGCTCCGCACCGGCACGTCGAGTCGATCGTCGGCCCCGTCGAACGGTGTCCAGTCCGTCGGCACGGAGGGGCACTCGCCGAGGTAGGGCTCCGCCGCGGCCAGCACCTCCTCGTGATCGAGATCGTCGGGTACGCACAGCCCCCGGTTCGGGTGCAGCAGCATCCAGCGCAGCGCACCGAGCGCCGAAGCCGCGACCTGCAGCGTGGTGGCGTTCTGCCCCGGCACCAGGGAACGCGCCTCGTGGATGTCCAGACTCGTACCGGTCCACCACCCGTTGCGGCCGTGGCCGAGCAGCAGCACGCCGAGCTCGTCGGAACCCGCCACGATCTCGTCGTCGACGATCCGCTGCCGCGACTGCGTCCGGTAGCCCCGCATCCGGAACTCGTGCAGCGAGGCCAGGGCCGCGTCGCTGGGCAGGTAGGCGAAATGCACTGTCGGGCGGTAGATCGGCAGCCCGCTCGGATCGCGGACGGTGAGACCGTCGCTGATGGTGAAGGTCTCCCCGTGGCTGATCATCATTCCCAGCATCGGCCCGGTGGAGGGCGCCCAGGAGCGGACCCAGGTGCTCATCCCGGTGCGGGCGAGGTAGATCTGGTTGCGGGGGCCGGTCTCGTGGGTGACGGCCAGCGGCGGCAGCTCGCGCTCGTGGGTGCCCCACCCGAGTTCGGCAGGCGCGGTCGCCTCCTCGTAGAAGCCCTTGACCGACCAGGTGTTCACGAACTCGTCCACGTCCTTCGGGACCTCGCCGCGCTGGGTGTCCCGTTCGGAGATGTGGATGGCCCGCGTGCCGGTCGTCATGGCGATGCGGGCGTGATCGCCGTCCGCCAGCGCCGACTCCAGCGCACCGTCGTCATCGACCGCCGGGCCGGATCCCGCGTCCCGATCGGCGAGCACGGCGGTGGCGACGTCGTGCAGTGCGCGTTTGGTCAGGTGGCTGACCAGGCCCGGGTTGGCGCCGTGTTCGACCACCGCCGTCGGGCCGGCCGGGTCGAGCCGAGCCGCCAGCTCGTACAGCTTGCCGTGTCTGCGGTAGGTGGTTCGGTCTGCCGCGGTCGTGGTGGAGTCGCCGTCGGACGCCCAGGTCTCCAGCGAGGTGTCGAGATAGCGCACCCCGTTGCGGTGGCACCACCACAGCAGGTCGCGGGAGTCGACGTCCCAGGTCAGATTGATCAGCACGTCACCGGGCCCAAGCTCACGGGCCAGGGTGTGCGGGTAGTTCTGCCTGGTGAGCCGGTGCCTGACGAAGCGCGCTCCACGTGCCAGGGCCGGTTCGGCCCCGGTGCGTGAATCGACCCGGTCCATGATGGTCAGTTCGCCGAAGTTCATGGCGACATGACGCAGCAGCAGCGGTTGCAGGCACCGTGAAACCGCGCCGCAGCCGAGCAGCAGGATTCGCCCGGTGAACTCCACCCGCCAGTCGGCACGCATGGCACAACCCGTACTCCGGTGGCCGGTCCAGGTCCACGGTGATCGGTCAGGACAAGCCGATCGGAGCAGCGCGCCGCTCACTCCCCGGGAGCACCAGCCGCGGGGATCACTCCGCGGTGGTGGTCGGACGTGGCCCCGCAGTCGCGATGTCCAGGAAGGACCGCAGCACCGGCGGTGTGCTGCCGCGACGCCACGAGATCGCGGTCTGTGCCCGCTCCCCGACGTCGCTCAGCGCCAGGAATACGGCACCGGCGCGCTGCAGGCTGCGCATCGAGGCGGGCACCACCGCCACCCCCATGCCACCGGCCACGAGCCCGACGATGGTCTGCATCAGCCAGACGTCGCGCTGCACCACCCGAGGGGTGAAACCCGCGCGTTCGCAGGCCTCGACCACGATCGCGTAAAGCCCCGGCATGCTGCCGTGGCGGGCGGGCAGGATGAACGGTTCGTCGGAGACCTCGTCGAGCCGCACCCGCTCCCGGTCGGCCAGCCGGTGCGTGGCCGGCAACGCGAGCAGCAGCGACTCCTCGGCCACCGGCCGGACGTGCAGCGCGGGGTCCTCGAACGGGAGGTAGAACAGCCCGGCATCGATCCGCCGGTCGTGCAGCCGGTCCACGATCTCGTCGGGGCGCATCTCCTGCAGGTGCAGCGTCACGTCGGGGTACTCGGCCTTGAACCGGCGCAGCATGGGCGGCAGCACCGCGTTCGACGCGGAGGGGATGAACCCGAGCGCCAGCCTGCCCACCAGCCCGCTGCCCACCTCCCGGGTCATCCGGCCCGCCTGTTCCACCTCGTGCAGGATGCGCCGCGCCTCCTCCAGCAGCACCTTGCCCGCCTCGGTGAGCTGCGCGCCGCGCGCGGTGCGGTGCACGAGGTTGGTTCCCAGCTCCGTTTCGAGCTTGCGCAGCTGCGCGCTCAACGGAGGTTGCGCGATGTGCAATCGCGCTGCCGCGCGGGTGAGGCTCTGCTCCTCCGCGATGGTCACGAAATACCGCAGGTGTCGTAGTTCCACTTCCGCCATCCGTCGCAGCACAGCCGTGCCGCATATTTTGATCGTATGACTACCGTCACGAGATGGTATTGGACATATGACTTACGTCAAAGTCAGGCTGCTACCCGACGGTCACCATCCCGCCCGGACCCCATGACACGCCGCGCGACGCCGCGACCACGCGACGCCGACCGGGCGGGGAGACGGTGTGACCGGCCGGAACTTCCAACCACGTCCAACCCAGCTAGGAGAGTGCTGTGTCGGGTGTTGAGACGACTAGTCGCGCGGGCGCCGCTTGGGTGCTGCCGCTGTGTTGGGCGGCGGTGCTGCTGGACGGCTTCGATCTGGTGGTGCTCGGATCGGTGCTGCCCGTGATGCTCGAGAACGACGTGTGGGGGCTGACGCCCGCGAGCGCGTCGGTGGTCTCCACGGTCGGGCTGATCGGCATGATGGTCGGCGCGCTGACGATCGGAACGGTCACGGACCTGATCGGGCGCCGCAAGGTGCTGCTGGTGGCGGTGACCACCTTCTCGCTGTTCACACTGCTGTGCGCGGTGGCGCCCTCGGTGTTCGTGTTCGGGCTGCTGCGGTTCCTGGCGGGGCTGGGCCTGGGTGGCTGCCTGCCGACCGCGATCACGCTGACCACCGAGTACGCGCGGGGCTCGTGGCGCAGCAGCGCCACCACCACGATCATGACGGGCTACCACGTGGGCGCGGTGCTGACCGCGCTGCTGGGGATCGCGCTGATCCCGAACTTCGGGTGGCACGCCATGTTCGTGGCGGGGGCGCTGCCCGCCGTGGTGCTGGTGCCGCTGATGTGGCGCTACCTGCCCGAGTCCGAGGTCTTCCGGGCCAAGGCCGAGAGGTCCACCGAGTCGCACGGCGCCTCGGCGCGGCAGAGCATCACGCTGCTGTTCCGCGACGGCATGGCCCGCTCCACGCTGGCCTTCTGGATCACCTCGTTCCTGGGGCTGATCCTGGTGTACGGACTCAACACCTGGCTGCCGGAGATCATGCGCAGCGCCGGGTATCCGCTGGGGACCTCGCTGGGGCTGCTGCTGACGCTCAACGCCGGCGCCGTGATCGGCCTGGTCGTGGCAGGCCGCGTGGCCGACAAGGCGGGCGTGAAGGGCTCCACGGTCGCCTGGTTCGGCGCGGCCGCCGTGATGCTGGCGCTGCTCAGCGTCCGGCTGCCCGCTTTCGGGCTCTACGCGGCGGTGTTCTTCGCCGGGTTCTTCGTGTTCAGCGCCCAGGTGCTGGTCTACGCGTTCGTGGGGCGCAGCTACCCGGTGGACAGCAGGGCCACCGGACTGGGCTGGACCACCGGTGTGGGGCGCATCGGCGCGATCAGCGGCCCGCTGATCGGTGGTGCGCTGCTCACGGCCGGTATCGCCTACCCGTGGGGCTTCTACGCCTTCGCGGCCATCGGCGCGCTGGGTGCGCTGGCGGTGGCGATCGCGGCGCGGCCCGCCTCGCACGCCGAGGAGTCGGCCGAGGTCACGGTCTCGGAACGGGCGGGCTCGAACGAGTCCGTGGCCGGGGCCAGGAGTTGACGAGCGCGGCATCGTCGCGGAGCGGGTACGACCCGCGGAGCTGATTCGGACGCGGGGAGTCGCCGGTGTTCACCGGGGCTCCCCGCGAACTCTCGGAGCAGCGAGTTACCGACACGTTCTCCGTCGGTTCCGGCGTTTCTGCGGGACGCGGCGTCGGTTTCGCCGCAGCATCGAAGGCGGTAACCGGCGCCTACTCCTTGGAGTCGACGTGGATTCGGACGGTGTGCTGGACCCGGCAGAGGTGTTCGACGAGCTCGGGGCCGACTACGAGGCGGCGTTCCACGAGGCACCGCTGGTGTGGCAGGGACTGCACGAGCTGCTGGCGCGGCTGCGGCCCGGTGACGAGGTGCTGGACCTGGGCAGCGGCACCGGCCGCCCCGTCTCGGAGCGACTGTCCGGCGCCGGGTTCGAGGTGACCGGCCTGGACGTCTCGGCCACCATGATCGAGCTGGCCCGGCAGCGGGTCCCGGGGGCGCGGTTCGAACTCACCGACATCCGCGACCGGGACTTTCCGCCGGGGTCGCTGCACGCGGTGGTGGCGTTCTTCTCGTTCCTGACGCTCTCGCGCGCGGAGATCCGCACCATGCTGGAGCGGGTGCGGGACTGGCTCACGCCGGGTGGCGTGTTCGCGCTGCTGACGGTGCCCGGCGACATCGAGCAGCGGGTGGTGCGCTTTCTGGGATACCCGATCCACGCCACCAGCTTCGCCGCCGAGGAGTGGCCGCGGCTGCTGGAGCGGGCGGGCCTGGAGGTGCTGCGGGACAGCTCGGAACCGTTCGTCCCCACCGGACGGAGCAGTACCGAGACCGAGCAGCACCAGCTGCTGCTCGCCCGCAAACCCTAGAATCTCGCCGTCTTCCAGGATCCCCCAGCCCTCTTCCGAGCGCCCGGCCCTCTTCCGAGCGCCCAGCCCTCTTCCAGCGCCGCGCTCTCCCCACCACCCTCCAGGCGATTTCTCGAGAAATTGACGCCCGCCGAGGCCAGGCGCCCCGGCATCCCTCGCGTCGATTTCTCGAGAAATTGACGAGGTCCAGGTCGGGGTGGTCCGGGTGTCTCGCCGCTGTGTCGGGGGCTGGTCGGGACACCCGGACCATGACCGCGGGCCGCGCCCAGACGACGACGCCGGAGCTCGGAAGGGTTCAGGGCCTCTGGAGCCGCCGCAACCCGGCCAGCACCCGGCCCATGACGACCAGGTCCGGATGCTCGGCCACGCTCCCGGGCCCCGGCTCGACATTCCCGGGCTCCCCGGCCCCGGCAGCAACCCCGGGACCGGTCGCGGTACCAGCCGCCGCACCAGCCTCGGCGGCAGCGGGCACCACCGACGACGCCACCGGCCCCGGCACCGCCGGGGCGAACAGGTGCGGCTGCTCATCCGGATCAACCAGCGGCCACCCGATCAACTCCACCGTGGGCCGCTCCTCCCGGAAATACGGCCGCAATCGCAACGCCGCCACCCCGCGTGCCGCCGGACCACTGCCCCCGGCGTGACGCGGACGCCAGGCGCCCCGCCGCGACCAGCACCGCAACACCACCGCCACCCCGGCCAGCACCACCGCCGTCCCCACCGGCCACACCGAACCCACCATCACCGGGCACCACCCTCATCACCCAGCACACCCGCATCGACCACACCATCCACGGCCCCACCACCGAACGACACCGCCGCCGCGTGCTCCCGCAGCCGCCGCGCCACCCGCTCCAGCACCACCGCCGTCTCCGCACACTGCCGCGCCGTAGCCCGACCACCCGCCAGGTCACAGGCCACCCGATCCAGCACCCACCGCTCATGCTTGAGCGCGATCACCAACCTCGCCCGCTCACCGCTCACGACCGCACCACCGCCCCGGCACGCCGCTCGACCTCGGCCAACGACTCCAACCCCACCAGCTCCCGAGTCCGCTCATCGCAGTCGCGACACGTGCCCCACAACCACGCCACCTCACCCGTCCCCGCCGACACCTCCACGCCGCACAACGTCGACACCACCACACCCTCCGGAAACTCCACCCCCGGCAGCGGCACCACATCCCCACTCGCATGCCGAGCACCACCACCCGACACCCACACAAACGGATGCGACACGATGACCTCCTCTATGCCAACAACATCTTTCGTTGCCAACACCAATATGCGTTGCTAGCAACACCATGTGCAATCGCCTGATCGAATGACGTAAGCGCCACGAGACGCGGGTTATCGTTGGCGCATGGGCGGCAACAGCCGAGGATTGCCCAAGACACGAACGCTGGGCGCTGAACTGCGAGAAGCACGCGAGAAAGCAGGACTGTCCACACGAAAACTGGCGGAAAAAGTCCACAAACACCACAGCGTGCTCGCCCGCTACGAAAGCGGCGCCAAACGACCGGAGCCGGAAACGGTCGCGGCGATCCTGACCGCGCTCGACGCCACCGACACCGAGCGCAGCAGAGTGGTCGAACTCGCCCGAGCCGCCGAGGACGCCAACTGGGTGGCCGTCGGCGACTCCTCCCACCGCGACATGACCACACTCATCGAGTACGAACGCACCGCGAGCACTATCGCCGAGGTCGCCACCACCGTGATCCCCGGCGTGTTGCAGACCCACGACTACGCGCGGGCGATCATCGCCACCTGGTCACCCGGCGACGCCGACACACGCACCGCCATCCGGCTCGGCCGCCGCGACATGCTCACCAAACGGGACGCGCCGAACTTCACCGCGATCATCACCGAGAACGCACTCCGCGACCCCATCGGCGGAACCGAGGTGCACACCGAGCAACTACGCCACCTGCTGAAGATGAGCGAGCTGCCCAACGTCGAGATCAGGATCGTCGCCAGCCGCACCGGCCAATGGAACCCCACCCACGCCGGAAGCTTCATCTACTTCGACTTCGACAAAGCAGCACCAATCGTCTACATCGAACACTTCAGCTCACTGACACTGCTACACACCCCGAAAGAAATACACGCGTTCGAAAACGCGCTCACCACCCTGCGGAACACGGCGATGAACCCCGAACAATCAACCGACCTCATCGCCACACTCGCCAACACTCAAGGAGCACCCAGTGACAGCTGAACATCCCACCAACTGGCGCAAACCCACCCGCAGCTCCACCGGCAACGCCTGCGTCGAGGTCGGCCGGTTAGCCGACGGCGCGGCCGTCCGCGACACCAAGAACCGCGACGCCGGACACCTCACCACCAGCCGAGCACAGTGGACGGATTTCATCGCCGCCGTCAAAACCAACCGCTTCGACTGAGTTCAGCCGTTCGGACCGTCCCGGTGAGTGCGCGTGCACCGGGACGGTCTTTTCGATCGGCCGCGTTTTGACCGGGAAGAAGGCCTTCCGCGACGGGTTCGTCCGCTGAAGAGCACTCGCTGTCGGTCGGCGACGCTACCGTCGCGCCATGCAACAGCTCCTCACTCTCCCCACGATCCGCGCGCAGGCCGAACAAACCGTCAGTCGCATCCAGGACGTGGCCCGCAGCCACGGGGACGAGGATCCCGGGTCCACCCCGGAGCAGGATGAGGCACTCCACCGCGCACAGCGCGTCCTTACCGAAGCGACCAGCCACGCCGCAGGAGGCCGCGCGGTGACAGTCCTTCCCGGCGGCGTGTTACCGGAGACGCGTGGGGAATGGAGATCGAGGCCCGCAGCTAGTTCGGCGCCGGACGTGCCGCACAACCGCTGGTCGCCGGGCTGCCTCTGCCCGCGATCACTACCGCGAGCGTCGCGGACGAGCGTGCCACCGGCAGGCAAGCCACACCCTTCACTCGCGCCGAGACGGAAACACAGGCAGGCACCGTGAGCAGTCTCGAAAAGCTCGGCGAGCAACTGGCCCTGGTGCTGACCAAACTCGCCGAAAGCCAGACCGCTCTCGTCCAAGCCCGCCACCGGATCGGCGAAAGCGGCCAGACCCTGGCCACCGTCGTCGACGAGCACACCCACCACGACCTGTCGGCCGGCATCCCGGCCTACCGCGAAGCCTGGTCCACCACGACCGAGGTCGGCAAAACACTCGTTTCGGTCGACAAGGCCATCCGCACCTACATGACCAGCATCGGCGCCCCCGGAGCCGAGACCGCCGGAGTCCCCAGCGATGACGAGGCGAACTCGCCATCAGCCGCCATGCCTACGGGCCTCGAACCACACCAGCCGGATGCTACGGCCCACCGCGACGACGAACCCGAGTTCAGCACCCCGGAATGGGCTGAACACGAGGTCACAAGCTTGACCGACCTGTCGGAAACCGCCGGGAACGTGTTCGACGACGAGGGTAACCAGATCAACACCGAACCGTGGCGAAGCGGGGAACACGACGTCTGGTTCGAGCAGAACGACCAGGAACTTCGGGCGAGCCCAGCGTTCCCGGCCATATCGCCTCGGGCCAAGGCTGTGCCCTCAGCCAGCCACGTGGAAACCAAGGTAGCCCGGTGGCTGGACAGCCAGCCGAACCTGAACCACGTCAGCATCGTGATCAACAAGCCCGTGATCTGTCAGGGTCGTTTCGGTTGCGAAGCAGCAGTCCGTGCCCTGCTCTCGGCGGGCAAATCAGTCAGTGTCTGGCCCTGGGGCAGTGGGGTACCGTACGAACTGAAGGGAGCCAAGAAAGCATGATCATCAGCGCGAGTCACCAACACGACTGGCTGCACGGTTACGACGCGGACCAGGTCGACCAGGTCATCAACACTGTTCTCACACAGGGTAGTCCGCTCCAGCCGAGCGAGGTCTTCGTTGGTGAGCGGACGGTGACGCTCGAAACAATGGACCTTCCCGAGTACCACGTACGGGTCTGCGTCAACCCGACCGCCGGATACGCGGCGCTGCTGTTCACCGCATCCGATCTTGACCCGGACCGGATCTGGGTATCCTTCAACTCGAAACCGCCGCTGGAGGACCCCCACCTGGCCAGCGACATCGACACCGGACGTTACCACGATCGGTTCACAGCCATCCCCATCGAGCAGGCCCGCACAGCGCTCCGGGAGTTCTGGAGCACCGGAGGCCGACGTCCAGCCCCGGTAACCTGGGTAGCAGCGGACTACTACGGGCGTATCACCGAGCGCATGACCGTCGCCGCGTAGCAGCCGGAACCTACCGAGTGAGTATCAGCGCACTCATGCATGACCAGTTCCACCACGTGGAGCGATAGGACGATGCTGACCGTGTGATCGACGAAGCCCTCGATCGCTCCCCGCCGGGACCGGCGGATGCGCCGATTCCACGGCGCGGCCATCCGCGACACCAAGAACCGCACGGCCGGACACCTCACCACCACCCGAGCACAGTGGACGGACTTCATCGCGGCCGTCAAAACCGACCGCTTCCACTGACCACGCGAAGCCCACGACGGCGTCCCCGGTAGCCACCAGGCCCCGGAGGGAACCGTCAATCTCTCGCGAAATCGCCGGGAACCGGGCTCCCGGCCTCCTCCCACAGCCGAGTGGCGATTCGCCCGGCGGAGTCGTCGGAGACTTCGCGGTAGCCGGTCCCCGCCCACAGCGCCAACCCGTCCTGGTCGGCCTGCGCTGCCGCGGCGGCGCGCAGTGGTTTGGTGAGCTGGTTGACCTCCGGGTACGCGGCCGGGGCTGTGGCGTCGTGCTCGGCGATGAACCGGTTGCGCAGCCCGCGCGCGTTCCTGCCCGAGAACGCCCTGGTCACGGTGGTCTCGGCGAAGCGCGGGTCGATCAGCGCGTCCTTGTGCGGCCCGTTCGTCCCGGCCTCGGGGCAGCGCAGGAAGGCGGTGCCCAGCTGCACCGCCGTGGCCCCCGCCCGCAGCGCGTTGGCGATGTCGATGCCGTCGGAGATCCCACCGGCCGCGAGCAGCGGCAGCTCGGTGGCCGCCCGCACCCGCACGAGCAGTTCGAGGGTGCTCACCTCGTCGTCCGGGGTGTCCGGGTGGAACGTCGCGCGGTGGCCGCCCGCTTCGGTGCCCTGCACCGTGAGGGTGTCGGCACCGTTGCGTTCGGCGTGCAGCGCCTCGTCGACCGTGGTGACGCCGGCCACCACGTGCGTGCCCACCCGGTGCAGCCGTTGCACCACTTCCGCGGGCGGCGGGCCGAACGTGAAGGAGACGATCGGGACCGGTTCGCGTTCCAGCAGGTCGAGCTTCTCCTCGAAGCGGTCGCGGTCGGCCGGGTCGGGCTGCGGCAGTTTCGCGGCGTAGCGCTCGGCCTCGCCGCGCAGTTCCGCCAGGTAGGCGGCCACTTCCTCGGCGCGGTCGGAAGGCGGTCCCGGCACGAACAGGTTGACGCCGAAGACCGGGACCTCGCCGCGCACCCGCTCGATCTGCTCCCGCAGGGTTTCCGGGGTCTTGTAGCCCGCCGCCAGGAAACCGGTACCGCCCGCCGCTGCCACGGCGGCGACCAGTTCCGGTGTGGACGGTCCGCCCGCCATCGGCGCGGCGATCACGGGGAGCCGCAGCTCGGAGAAATCGAACACCGCGTGCGCTCCTGGTTCTCGAGGAAGTCGTGTTCCGGCCCACCAGCGGCGAGCCGTGCCGGACGACGGGGCTACCCGCTGAGGCGAGGCGACAACCGTGCGGCCCGGCGAGATCCACGGTCACAAAGCCGGAACCGCCGCGCAACAGCGGCGCGGATGAAATCCGGCACAGCGTGCCGGGCTTGTCGGCCGTCAACACACCAGGGGTGAAATCCAGGTAGCCAACGAGTGCGAGAGCTCGACGTCGCTTCCCGAGCGGCGACCGGTGGGGACGCCGAATCCCGTTACCCCCGCACCCCGGTCGAACCGAGCCGCCCCGCCAGGTCCCGCACAAGCGTTCGCAGCAGTGCGACGAGTCGCTGCTCACGTTCCCGGCTGTGTCGGGCCTTGAGGAGGGTGACGCTGACCGCGGCGGTCGTGCCGCTGCGGGTCGAGACCGTGCCGGCCAGGCAGAATATGCCCTCGCCCGCCTCCTCGTCGTCGACGGCGTAGCCCCTGGCGCGGATCTCGGAAAGCTGCCGATCCAGTTCGGCGCGGGTGCGCACGCTGTTGGCGGTCAGCCGGGGCAGCTCCTGGTCCGTACCGAGCCGTTCCGCCAGCTCGCGCTCGCTCAGCGTGGCGAGCATCGCCTTGCCCACCGCGGTACACGTCGCGGGCAGGTGACGACCGACTTCGGAGACCAGCCTGATCGGGTGGCCTCCACCCCTGCGTGCCAGGTAGACCACGTCGGAACCGTCGAGTACGGCCAGCTGGAGGGTCTCCTCCTCGTCCTCGGCCAGCTCGAGGCAGGCGGCGTGGAACTGCTGGACGAGGTCGACACCCGCGAGATACGCCTCGCCGTACTCCACCAGCCGCTGGCCGAGGCAGTACTCCCCGTCCACCTGCCGCAGCAGCCCTCCCTGCGCGAGGGCGTGGCACACGTTGGACACGGAGGACTTCGCGATCCCAAGCCTGCGGCCGAGCTCGCTCGGCCCGAACGACTCCTCCCGGTTCGCGGCGAGCATGTCCAGAACCGCCACCGCACGCGTAACCGCGGGCGCGAGAGAGCGGTCTCCGTCCCCCTGACCCGATTCGTTCTCCACGATCCGTGCTCCTCCTCAGCCGGTCCCTGCGCCGCATCCTATTTCCCACCTTGGATTGACACAGATCACAGCGGCCCATATCGTTCAGCATGCTGTCTACCGTTCAGCATACTGACCATTACGAGTGATGGTCGCCCGGAACGACTCAAGGAGAGGCGCAGTGCACCTGGTTCGTTACGTGGATCCCGGGACGGGCACGGCCCGTGTCGGCCGCCACGAAGGAGACCGCGTCACCCCCCTGCCCTCGGTGGAAAGCATCGCGGAGCTGTTACGCCTGTCCGCGACCGAGCTCCGTGAACTCCTGGAGCGCGACACCTCCGCCGAGTCCACGCCCGAATCGGGCGCTCGGCTGCTTCCTCCCGTCGACGGCCGCACCGAGGTCTGGGCGAGCGGCGTGACCTACGAACGGTCCCGGGGTGCCCGCGTCGAGGAGAGCGACGCGGGCACCGTCTACCTGCACGTCTACGACGCGCCGCGACCCGAGCTGTTCTTCAAGGCACCGGCGTGGCGCGTGGTCACGGACGGCGACCCCGTCGCCATCCGCGCGGACTCGCCGCTCAACGTCCCCGAGCCGGAACTGGCGCTGGTCGTCAACAGCCACGGCGAGATCGTCGGCCTGACCGCGTGCAACGACATGAGCTCACGCTCCCTGGAAGGGGAGAACCCGCTCTACCTGCCGCAGGCCAAGGTCTACAACGGCAGCTGCGGACTCAGCGCGGGCATCAGGCCGATATGGCAGGTGGAGGACCCCACCGACCTGCGCATCAGCATGACCGTGCGACGGGACGGGAACGAGGTGTGGCGCGGGGAGACCTCCACCGCGAAGCTGCACCGAACCCCGCGGGAACTGGTGGACGCGCTGTTCGCCGAGACCGACTTCCCGGACGGTGCCGTGCTTGCCACCGGCACCGGGATCATCCCGGAACTCGACTTCACCCTGGCCCCGGACGACCTGATCGAGATCGAGATCGACGAGGTGGCGAGGCTGTCGAACCACGTCGTTCGGGGACGGGAAACCACCTCCTGGTTCACCGAACCCCCCACCGAATCGAAAGCGAGGGCGTGATGACCACGGCCACCACCCCGGAGGAAACCGACCTCCCCGAACTCGAACGAACGCTCGGCGCCGCGCGCGAGGCGGCCGGACCGCTCGCCGCGCTGCGTCCCTCCGAAAGGGCCCTGCTGCTCCGGGCGGCGGCGGACGCGCTGGACGCCGCGACCGAGGAGCTCGTCTCGCTGGCCGAGAGCGAGACGGCTCTCCCACGCCCCCGCCTCACCGGCGAGGTGGGCAGGTCCAGCGGACAGCTCAGGATGTTCGCCGCGGCACTCGAGGACGGCGGGTACCTGGAACCCGTCATCGACACGGCGAATGAGGACGGCAGGCCCGACCTGCGGCGGATGCTCGTGCCGCTCGGACCGGTCGTGGTGTTCGGCGCGAGCAACTTCCCGTTCGCCTTCAGCGTCCCGGGCGGTGACACCGCCTCGGCGCTGGCGGCGGGATGTCCGGTGGTGGTCAAGGCGCACCCCGGACACCCACGGCTGTCCGAACGCGTCGGCGAGCTCCTCGCCGGAGCGCTCCGCGCCTCCGGCGCCCCCGAAGGCACTCTCGCGGTGGTGCACGGGCAAGACGCCGGCCTGCGCGCGTTGACCGATCCGCGGGTCAAGGCGGCCACGTTCACCGGCTCGGAGGCGGGCGGAAAAGCACTGCTGGACGCGGCGAACTCCAGGCCCGACCCGATCCCCTTCTACGGCGAGCTGGGCAGTCTCAACCCCGTGTTCGTCACCCCCGCCGCGCTGCGCGCACGCGGCCCCGAGATCGTCGAGGGGTACGTGGCGTCCTTCACCCTCGGCGCGGGACAGTTCTGCACCAAACCCGGTCTGCTGTTCCTGCCCTCGAGGCACGGCGAACGGCAGCGCATCGTCGACGCGGTGCAGCGGTCGGCTCCCGCCGCGATGCTCAACGAGCGGATCAGGGACGCGCACGCCGCCGAACGCGACCGGTTGACCACCGTCCCCGGAATGCGGGTGCTGGCCACCGGCACCCCGGCGGACGAGCGGGTACCCGCGACGCTGCTCGAAACCACCGTGCCGGAACTGCTGGCCGGTTCCGACTCCGCGCTCACCGAGTGCTTCGGCCCCACCTCGATCGTGGTGACCTACGAGAACCTCGCGGAGCTGCGGGAGGCCGCCGAGGCGTTCACGGGAAACCTCACCGCCACCCTCCACTGCGAGGCCGAACGACCGTCCGATCCGGACAACGAGGTGGTTCCTCCGCTGCTGGAAGTGCTGCGCGAGCGGGTCGGCCGGGTGGTGTTCAACGGCTGGCCGACCGGGGTCGCGGTCACGGCGGCCATGCACCACGGCGGCCCCCACCCCGCCACCACCGGGTCGGTGCACACCTCCGTCGGCACCACGGCGCTGCGGCGGTTCCTGCGTCCGGTGTGCTTCCAGTCCACTCCCCAACCGCTGCTCCCGGAGGAGCTGGCGGACCACAACCCGCTCGGGCTGCCCCGCCTCGTCGACGGTGAGCGGAGCACGTCCCCGGTCAGGAGGCCGTTATGAACGACGAGGACAACCGCAGCAGGCACTGGTTCGGCGAGAGCGGCAGGGGCGGTTTCCTCCACCGCTCGTGGATGCGGGCCCAGGGGTTCACCGACGAGGTCTTCGACGGACGTCCGGTCATCGGGATCTGCAACACCTTCTCGGAGTTCACACCGTGCAACGCGCACCTGCGAAGGCTGGCCGAGAGCGTCAAGCAGGGAGTCTGGCAGGCGGGCGGATTTCCCGTCGAGTTCCCGACGATGTCGCTCGGCGAGACACTGCTGCGCCCCACGGCCATGCTCTTCCGCAACCTGCTGTCGATGGACGTGGAGGAGTCGCTGCGCGGCAACCCCGTGGACGGAACGGTGCTGCTGACCGGGTGCGACAAGACGACCCCCGGGTCGATCATGGGAGCGGCCAGCGTGGACCTGCCCAGCCTGGTGGTCACGGGCGGCCCCATGCTCAACGGGAAGTTCCGAGGCTGCGACATCGGTTCGGGAACGGCCGTGTGGCAGTTCACGCAGGACGTCAACGCGGGCAGGATGAGCAAACAGGACTACCTGGCCGCCGAGTCGGGCATGTCCCGGAGCAACGGGCACTGCATGACGATGGGCACCGCATCCACCATGGCCTGCCTGACCGAGGCGATGGGCCTCTCGCTCCCGGGTTCCGCCGCGATACCGGCCGTGGACTCCCGCCGCTACGCCACCGCGCAGCGCGCCGGACAGCGGATCGTCGAGATGGTCGGCGAGGACCTGCGACTCAGCAGAGTCGTGACCGAACCCGCCATGCGCAACGCGGTGGTCGCCAACGCGGCGCTGGGCGGATCCACCAACGCCGTGGTCCACCTGCTGGCCATCGCGGGCAGGGTGGGACTCCCGCTGACGCTGGACGACCTGGACGCGATCAGCCGCGACGTGCCGTGGTTGGCGAACCTGCAGCCCTCGGGCGAGTACCTGATGGAGGACTTCTACTACGCGGGTGGGCTGCCCGCCGTCCTGGCCGAGCTGACCGATCTGCTGGACGAACGGGCGATCACGGTCACCGGGCGCGGGCTCGTCGAGGCTGCGTCCGGCGGGGAGCGGGTGCCCGGCACCGAAGTCATCCACCCGCGTGCGGAGCCGCTCGGCCTCGGCGCGGGGACCGCGGTGCTGCACGGGAACCTCGCTCCGAACGGGGCGGTCGTCAAGCAGTCCGCGGTCTCCCCCGAGCTGGCGAACCACCGGGGCAGGGCGCTGGTGTTCGACAGCATCGAGGAGTACGACGCCGCCGTCGACGACCCCGAGCTGGACGTGGACGCGGACACGGTGCTCGTGCTGCGGAACTCCGGACCACGCGGCTACCCCGGAATGCCCGAGGTCGGCAACCTCACCATTCCCCGCAAACTCGCCGAGCGGGGCGTGGACGACATGGTGCGCATCTCCGACGCACGGATGAGCGGAACCGCCTACGGAACCGTGATACTGCACGTCTGCCCCGAGTCCGCCGTGGGCGGACCGCTCGCGCTGGTGCGGAGCGGTGACCGGATCGAACTCGACGTGGCCTCCCGGCGGCTGCACCTCGACGTGCCCGACGAGGAAATCGCCCGTCGGCGTTCCGAGCGGCACCCCACCCCGCGGCAGGAGGAGCGCGGCTGGGTGAAGCTCTACACCGAGCACGTCCTGCAGGCCGACCAAGGCTGTGATCTCGACTTCCTGGTCGGCTCCAGCGGCCCGACGGTGGCGCGGCAGTCCCACTGACGGCCCCGGGACGCCCCCGTCCCGCGTTCAACCGCGCGCGAGCCCCTCGGCGGCTCGCGCGCCGCATCCCCCTCCCCTTTTGAAACCGCTTCCGGCGATGCGCGCCGCCACCGGTTTCGAGGAAACCCGCATCGAGGAGCTTCCCGTGGAAACGACGACGGAGCCCGTCTACGGAGTCATGCCGCTGCTGGCGATAGCGGTCGCAGCGGTGGCCCTGCTGCTGTTACTGATCGTGCGGTTCAAACTGCACGCCTTCATCTCGTTGGTGCTGGTCAGTCTGCTCGTAGGACTGGCGACACGGATACCTTTCGACGAACTGGTGGACACGCTGCTCACCGGGTTCGGCGACACGCTGGCGAACGTGGGGCTGCTGGTCGGCCTGGGAGCCATGATCGGGCGGCTGCTGGAGATCAGCGGCGGTGCACGGGTCCTGGCCGACACGTTGATCAACCGGTTCGGCCCGCGACGGGCTCCGCTCGCTCTGGGGCTCGCCTCCCTGCTGTTCGGTTTCCCCATCTTCTTCGACGCCGCCTTCGTGGTGCTCCTCCCGATCGTATTCAGCGTGGCGCGACGGTTCGGCGGCTCGTTGCTGCTGTACGCCCTCCCCACGGCCGGGGGTTTCCTGGCGATGCACGCCCTGGTCCCGCCGCACCCCGGCCCGGTGGCGGCTTCCGAGCTCCTCGGAGCCGATGTCGGCCTCGTGCTGCTGCTCGGTCTGCTCGTGGCCGTGCCGTCCTGGTACGTGGGTTCGTACGTCTTCTCCAAGTTCATCGGTCCCCGTATCGACGTTCCGGTGCCGGTGCTGGGCGCTTCATCCGAAGTGGACCAGGACGCGGCGGGCTCGGAGGAGGCCGCTCCGCTCCCCCGGTTCGGCAACGTCCTCGCGGTACTGCTGCTGCCGCTGGTGATGATCTTCCTGCACACCGGGTTGGAGACACTTCGAACGGTGGGAGCGGTCGACTCGGAGGCGGCGTGGGTACGTCCGCTGCTGCTGCTCGGGGAGACACCGATCGCGCTGTTGACCACCGCGATCGTCAGCATCGTCGTGTTCGGACGCGGACGCTCCCGGACGAACGTGGAGCGGATCGTCAACGGAGCGCTCGGGCCGGTGTGCGCGATCATCCTCATCACCGGCGCCGGTGGGATGTTCGGAAGCGTGCTCCAGGCCAGCGGAATCGGCGACGCTCTCGCGGAAACGCTCAACGCGGCCGGATTCCCCCTGATAGTGGCCGCGTTCGTGATCGCGACCGGGTTGCGCGTGGCACAGGGTTCGGCCACGGTGGCGCTGACCACCACCGCCGGGCTTCTCGCGCCGACGGTCGCTGCCGTCGACGGGCTCTCCTCGCTCTACCTGGCGCTGCTCGTGCTGGCGATCGCGTGCGGATCGATGGTGCTGTCGCACGTCAACGACTCGGGATTCTGGCTGGTGGGACGTTTCCTCGGCCTCGATGTGAGCACCACGCTCAAGACGTGGACCGTGATGGCCACGCTGGTCGGCGGCACGGGTTTCCTGCTGGTGCTGCTCATCAGCGTGTTCGCCTGATCTCGGCCCGGACTCACCGGACGGCGCGGCCGGTCGATTCGTCGGGGGCGTGGTGCACCGGGCTCGGTTCACCACGACGCACTGGGCGCGAGCCGGACGAACCAGGGCCGGACCCGGTTCTCGTGGGAGAGAAACGACTCGCCGGGAAGGACCGACGTGGTGTAGTACTTGCTCGACGTCGGTCCTGCCGGAGCGAGAGGCCGCGGGAGGTTCCGCCGACCCGACCACTGCCACGAGGACGTTCACCGTTGACCAGAACCGTGCGAGCCGAGTTCGACGAGCGGACCGTCACCGTCTACCAGGCGTACCGCCCGGAGATCGCCGACGCCGCGCTGCGGGCGGGCACGTTCGTCGCACCGTTCAAGCACGACCGCATGACCTGGATCAAGCCTTCGCTGCTTTGGATGATGTACCGCTGCGGCTTCGGCACCAAACCCGACCAGGAGCGGGTGCTGGCAGTGCGGCTGCGGCGGGAGGGTTTCGAGTGGGCGCTGGCCCACTCCTGCGCGAGCTCGTTCGACCCGAGGCGCTACCGCGACCACGAGCACTGGCGCGCCCATCTGGCCGAGAGCCCGGTGCGGGTGCAGTGGGACCCCGAGCGCGACACCGCCATGCGCCCCGCCGAGAGGCGGGCGGTCCAGGTGGGGCTGGGCGGTGACGCGGTGCGGCGCTACGTCGACGAGTGGATCGTGTCGGTGCACGACCGCACCGAGCTGGCGGGCGAGCTTCACCGGCACCACCGGGACGGCGATCACGAGGCGATGCGGCGGCTGCTGCCGGTGGAGCGGGAGTACCCGCTGCCGGAACGGATCCGCACCGTCATCGGCGGCGACTGAACACCAGGGGAATCGCTCGGGGACCGGGGACACCCGATCGGGGTCGCCACCTCGCGCGGTGGGAGATCCCGCGGGCCGAGCACTCGGACGTTCCGATCGTGCGACCGCGAAGAGCGGCCCGCGCGGCCGGGAGAGGAGCTCCCGACCGCGCGGCGGGGTGGCTCACTGGGAGACCCGCACCCAGTCGATCAGGTAGCGGGAGCTGCCCGAGGCGACCTTGTCCACGGTGGACTGCGGGATACCCGGGTAGGGCTGGGTGACCCCGTTGACGCCCTGCGGGTAGGTGCCGCCGAGCGCGAAGTTGAGGATCATGTACTGCGGGTCGTCGTAGACCCAGGTCCAGCCGTTCTGCTCGATCTCGGCCTTGGTGATGCGGTAGATCTGCCTGTCGTCGACGAAGAAGGTGAACCCGCCGTTCCACCAGTCGGCGCGGTAGGTGTGCCAGCCACCCGGATCGCCGTTGGGGAAGGACTGGCTGGCGTTGACCGGGGTGTCGCCGTGGTACTCGGGCCCGTGCAACGAGACGTTGGTCCACGGCTCGCCGACGTTCTCCATCACGTCGACCTCACCGTTGGTGGGCCAGGGCTCGCCCTCGTCGATCTTCGCGCCCAACGACCACCAGGCGGGCCACAGTCCGGCCGCGTTGGCGTTCTCCGGCAGTTTGATGCGGGCCTCGTACCTGCCGTAGGTGAACTCGAAGCGGTCCTGCGTGCTCACCCTGCCGGAGATGAAGTCGTAGCTGCGGCCGTCGGGGGCCTGGTGGCCGGGCCGGTATCGGGGGTGCAGCGCGAGCGCGCCGCCGCTGGCACCGGCGACGTTCTGGTCGATGTAGATGGTCTCCGGCGAGTCGACGTAGGCCTGCTGCTCGTTGTTGACCGTGCCGAAGTTCTCGCCGGTTTTGAGAACCTTCCACTTGGAGCGGTCGAGGTTGTTGCCCGAGAAGTCGTCGAAGAAGGTCACCGCGGACGTGTCCGCGGAGTCGGCCGGGCTGGCGGCGCTGGTGGCGGATACCGACAACAGGGCGGTCAGCGCCAGGGCGGCGCCACCGACCAGTTGCTTCCTTCGTCCACGCATCGAAACTCTCCTCGTTGGGGGTGACGGAGCGGGTGCACCCGAACAACGATGCTGGTGGGGAGATGTTGAACGGTAAAGACGGTATCGATCAAGTAACACGAAGTTGCGCCGGAAGGCCGATCGGGCGGCGACGATCGGGCGTGCTCACAAGGACAGCAACGAGCGAGTGTGAGAACTTGACGTTCTTTCCCCCGAAGCGGTGCCGGTACGTGGTGGTCGGTTCGGGCCGGGAGTACCTCACGGTGGAGATGCGTCAGGTTCGGCTCATCACACCGAAGTTCGTCCAGTACCGGCACGTGGGCAGAAAGATCAACGGTCCAGTTCGATCCTGTGCTCTCGCAGGTCGAACTCCTCGAAGTACTCCTTGGTGTTCTTCGCCGCGAGCATTCTGACGTGTCCGTCGTACTCCAGGAAATGGGAGAAGTACACCCTCACTACATCCCCGTCGAGCGAGGCGGCACAGGAAAACCTGTCACCCGGGGAAACGCAGTACAGGAGGTCTATGTCCTCGGCCACGTCCTCCAGCTCGCACAGCAGGGAAGGCTCATCGCCGGTATACACGACCAAGACGTGCCCGAAAGATCCCCAAGGCGTACCGCGACATTTTTCCAGGAAATGGTCGTCCACGTCATCTGGATGACACAGCTTTTCGTTCTCAACTACCCGCCAGTCGACATGACTTCCGGCCCACGGGAAGGAGTTGAGGTAATTCTCGAAGCGTCCCGAAACTCTTTCGTCCAGGGCGATCACGTCGTGCTCTTGCATCCATTCTTTGATTTGCGGCCTGTCCAGATACATCGAAACCCCTCCGGAAAATCACGAACACGAGAAAAGAAAACATTACCGGGCAGATCCACGACAGGCGCACATCCACCGGGGTCACCCCACGAAGCCGGGCGAACCCGACAGCGAGTCCGGTTCAACCGACTTCGGTAATCTCGACCCCAAAACTTTCCCACAACTCGGAAACCAGTTTCCGTCGTGCGTAGCGCACCAAGCCGCGCGCCCACCACCTTCCCTCGTCGAACTTGGGAAATACATCCGGGATCAGCAGTGGCCGAAAGCGGGCGTCGATGATCTCCACCCTGGTGCGAAACACCACCATTCCCGAGAACTCCTGCAGCTCAGGGGTGTTCAAAGCAACCTCAATACTATCTCTTAGTGTTCGATCGTTAAAGTAGTCCTCCCTATCGTAGGGATACCCCTTATCGCAGTCCGCAACGAAACGGTCCCATCGCCCCAGCAAGGCATCCGGCTCCAGATCCCGCCATTGTCCCGACTCTCGAACAACCTCGACGAAGGCATCGCGAAAACTACCAGAACTCCACGTCATCCAACCACCAACGCCCCTTCCGAAAGATCATCTGTACGGATCCATATCCGCGAGATACCGCGCGGTCGTCTTGAACCACGGCGAATCCCCAGGAAAATTACGCGGCATCCACGGCTCCCGCCGTCGCCCCGAGACGACTTCCACCAAGAACTCCACCATCGAACCCTCGAAGACGCTCCATCGCGACACATCTCGATCACGAGACACTATCCACCAGCGATCCGGATCCTCTCGAGGATCCATCCACCAGTAACAGACATCAACGTCGATAGTAAAACCCCAAGGCAGCAGATCAACCCGACCGGGTTCGAGTGTGTAGCGCTCAGGAACCCTCTCCGCGGCGGAACGCAAATCGTCCAACTGCTTTTCCCACCACTCCGAAAACTCCTCCTCCGAAGTAATCAGCTGCTCCAACAGCAAGTAATCTTCGAGTGTTCCGTCACCGTAAACCTCCATGAACTCCTTGTAGTCGTTCGGCAGCGCCACGCCGAGTCGACGCTCGACATCTTGCCAAGGCTGCGGTGCGGGTGCCACCTCCGGAGGCGGAAGCAGCTGTTTGAGACGATCAACACTCGGTGAAATCTTATCCTCCGTACTGTTCACAGCAGAAAGTTTGTCTGCGAATATATTTTATATTGGTTATGTTCGATGGCAGGATTCTGGTTTGTAGCGAAGTCCCCACCAGCCGTCAGCAACACCCACCCTACGCTACACAGTTCAGGGATTCCGACACCTGCAGCCGGGACACACCAGTAACACGCTATGTGGCTTTACCCGTATATCGAAGTGAAACAAGACTGCCCCACAGGGGGCAATCCCGAGAAGAAGTCTAAATCTGATTCACCAGAAAAAACAGACAGCAACAGTCGCACCATACCACCCTTATATTTATACCATTTATTCAGTTCGCCGTCGCACAATACAACGTCCCAGTCATCCGGAGACAACTGCCTATCGATCTGCCAGAAGTAAGCATCGCCATCAGGAGTTCCGGCCCAAGGCAACAAGGTATCCTCCGGCAGAGAAACCCACGACGGCAACAAAATCACATCTCTCAGCTCAATGAAGGATTCTCTTTTTTCTTTCCAGAATTCACTGATCCCGTCACTGTATTCCGCTTCACAAGGAGACACCACAAGGATATAACTATCGAAATCACCCGGACCATAAACTTCTATAAACCTTTTGTAGTCGCCAGGAAGAGAGGATCCCAAGGAGCTCTCGATCCCGACCCAGTCCACATCAGGAAGATGAACATTTGATGGAGAAACGAACCTCTTCAACTGCTCTACGTAATCCAATTGAAGCCCTTCAGCAAAAATATCCCAATTGATTGGACCATTCCCTGTTCGTGCGGCACCTTGATGACACCTTTGTCCTCGTCCTCGGCGAGCCACTCGTTCGCTTCGTGGAAATCGACAACATCGCGAAGCCTGCTCCGAACATCACCCGGAACGGACTTTATCTCCTGGTTGAACGCCTCCGCCGCAGCGGCGGGCAATCTGGCCACAATCAGAAGTACATCGCCACTTTGATCATACGGGATTCGAGTGAGCTCGTCGGCCGCCCAGGCGACACCCTTCCCGAGATCCCCGAGCGGGAAACGCTGCAGAGCACGATACGCGGCTTGATAAGCACCGTAATCGTCTTCGGCTCGCAACGAAGAAACGATAGGAACAACCGCCTCCGGACCTTCATCACCGGTCACGGAGTCAGCCAGCTCCACATAACGGTTCCAGCGACGCTCGGCTTCATCCTGCGGAACAGTCTCATCCTCATCCTGGATGATATCACCGCACTCGACGATCTCAACCTTCCAGTCCACAGACACCCGACACCAACTCCTCACTCCATGCCCTACGACCGCGGCAACGAAGAAAACCCCCATGAAAAACTGGACACTAGCAGTAACGTGACTTACCCACTGCGACCGGCAAAGCGCCCTGACGCTAGCACAACTTCGTTCTCAAGCGACCAAGCATGAACCACGTGTTCGACGACTCTAGGAAACGCTCAAAATAATAATCACAGCTACACCACCACAAGACAACGAACTGGTCAGATTATTCACCACCGCACAACTAAAAATCAACGCAGAAAAACGAAAGTGTCGCCTTCCGCTCT
The DNA here is from genome assembly GCA_030803735.1 of Actinopolyspora lacussalsi. Taxonomy (NCBI): domain Bacteria; kingdom Bacillati; phylum Actinomycetota; class Actinomycetes; order Actinopolysporales; family Actinopolysporaceae; genus Actinopolyspora; species Actinopolyspora lacussalsi. The sequence goes on from JAURUC010000001.1 coordinate 2,287,513, forward strand.
TAACCTACAACTGACCTAATGTAAACCTCCATGCCGGTCGGCAAGATACTGCGCAGTAGTTTTAAAACACGAAGAGCCACACAGAAAATCATCCGGGAACCAAGGCTCTCGACGTCGCCCTGAGGTAATTTCCACCAAAAACTCCATCATGCCACCTCCGAAAAAGTTCCACTCCATATCCCGCTCACGTGACACCACACGCCACTGATCCGGATCCTCCCTAGGATCCATCAACCAATAACACACATCACCGTCAATCGTATAAGCCCACGGCAACAAATTTACTTTACCTTCTTCGACAGCACCTCCCGGAAATACGTCCTCAGGACTCATACGAATCTCTTCCAAATCCCTTCCTTTCCACCCCATAGCCGCCTCGAAAGATTGGCTGTAAGAAAGAAATATCAAAAACTCCTCAATAGTACCACCGCCATATGTCTCCATGAACTCCTTGTAATCGTTCGGCAGCGCCACGCCGAGTCGACGCTCGACATCTTCCCAAGGCTGCGGTGCGGGTGCCACCTCCGGAGGAAGTAACAACATTCGCAACCGATCCAATGAGGACGCCATCGGCAACTCGCTCTCCATTCCCGCGACATGAGTCATCACTCATCTCACCGTTCACCCGAGTCGCGGTCGTTGAACGACAACCTTCCTTTGAGCTGTTCCGGAGCAAGGTCCGCAGGATGAACGTATGCCTCTTCGTCCAACTCACCGCGCCGTACCATTCCCGCGATCTCGAAATCAGTGTCGAGCAGACTCGCCCGAAACCGATCGCGCCGCTCGTCGAGCACCACCACAGTCAGCGACTCCCCCACGCCGGGAAGCTCCTCGGAAGCCAACCAGGACGGAATCTTGATCTTGTCGACAATTCCCTCGACACCGTCCCGTGTAACGACCCTGACACCGTACGACTCCACCGCGACCACAGTCACGTCCAACTCCGCGCAATCCCGTACCAACGAATCGCTCGTTCCCGTGTCGCACATCCGCCGTAGCGTAGCCTTCCTCAACCGGTCAACCGACCCGGACCATATCCACGAGCCCAGCCAGGAACGGATTCGACCTCAACTCCTCACGAGCCCCGTACAGCACGTCCAAAGCGGCACGAGCCGCGACAACAGGAGCCCGCTCGATGTCGTCCGCGGAAACACACGAAACCACAGGCGAAAAGCTGTAGGACAACTCGACATCACCACCTTGCTTCGTCGCGAAGACATACTTATTGATTCGCGACGTCATCACAATAGAAGCACCGAATCTGGCGACTTCACGCCTCAACAGGTCAAGCATCAAAACAAAGTCAACAACCGAAACAACCGGATCCGACAGCAAAATATCGTTCTCGCCATCACTGATCACGACATCTACGTTAAAATAGTAAAAAACAAAATCATTATTTGTTAAATCATAAAGAGGGATTTCCGAATCCCACTCACCCCTCCATGACGGATCATCACCGCGAGGGAAAAACGCAAAAGATATCATCGAAACCTCGAGGGCGGAATGAACCACGGTCAAATCGTGATGACTGCAACACCAACCATCGTTCCGGACACGATACACTCCGCCCCCGAATCTCGTCCGCGACCGACACACAGCCCAAGCTCCTACTCTTCGGATCGCTTCACGCACCAGCTCAGGGGGAAACACATGCGCAACCGCGAACGGATCGAGTGCATCGAGAACAGTCTCATGCCGTTGATCAGGAGGGTTCCCGCGCTGTCCGACGAGGACCGAAAAGACATGACCGAACTCGCTGTCCACGCCGAGTGGGGGATAGCTTTCGAGAACATGTGCGCTCAGCTCGGCGAGTACGACGCGGTTCTCACACGCGAGCTCCATGAAGAAATCGTCCGTGTCGGCCGGATGTGCGGAGTCGAACCCCGCACCTGGAAGAATCTAGACGAGAACGTGGAACAAGGACGTTAACGAACCCGAACTCCACTGCCGATCAGCACAGTAGATCCCAGCACTCCGGCGTGAACGGCTTCAGGTCAGTTGTCATACTCGATCAGATCCTCCACCGCTTGGCGGAGCCAGTCGTAGAAGCCCTCGTACTCTCCCTGCCGCTCCCACCCCGGCGAAGCGAAATCGTGGACGATCACCACGCGGGCATCGCGATCGAGATCCCAACAAGCGACATCATCGTTGTCGATCCTACGAGCGAACGGGATCACATTCCTGTCCGGATAGCGCTCCCGCAGACCAGCACAGCGCTCCACGAGCCCTTCTCCCGCAAGAACCAGCCACGGTTCCAGGTCCGTGAGCCCGAGCTCCACCACACGAACGAACTCCCGAGGATAGGTAAATCCTTCCGGAAGACATTCAGGCCTCAGCGAGTTCGCCACTGATTTACCACCCATCCTGCGACAGACTCCCAAAAAGCCAAGCTTCGCGATGCACAAGCCCACTGTTCTCGATTCATGACACCCCTGTACTCACGCGGTCATTCGCGCGGCACCTTGATGATGCCTTTGTCCCCGTCCTCGGCGAGCCACTCGTTCGCTTCGTGGAAATCGACAACATCGCGGAGCCTGTTCCGAACATCCCCCGGAACGGACTTTATCTCCTGGTTGAACGCCTCCGCCGCCTCAGCGGGCAATCTGGCCACAATCACAAGAACAATTCCACTGCGATCATACGGAATCCGAGTGAGCTCCTCAGCCGCCCAGGCGACACCCTTCCCGAGATCCGCGAGCGGGAAACGCTGCAGAGCGCCATGCGCGGATGCATAAGCACCGTAATCGTATCGGACTTTCAACGAAGAAACGATCGCAGCAACCCCCTCCGGACCTTCATCACCGGTCACGGAGTCAGCCAGCTCCACATAGCGGTTCCAGCGACGCTCGGCTTCATCCTGCGGAACGGTCTCATCCTCATCCTGGACGATCTCACCGTACTCGACGATCTCAACCTTCCAGTCCATAGACACCCGACACCAACCCCTCAACTGTGTTTCCTACGACCGCGGCAACGAAGAAAAACACCCATGAAAGAAACTGGAAAATAGCAGTAACATATCTTACCAACTACGACCGACAAAGCACCCTGGCATCAGCACAACTTCGCCCTCAACCAACCGAGCATGAACCACGTGTTCAACAGTGCCAAGGAAGCCCCAGAAGGACGATCAAGACTTCGCGAACTCGATCCCCGACGCGTTCCAACTTGCTCGTCTCGTCAGCACTGTACTCGGTTCCGAGCACTACCCCCGCATCAGCCAAGACATTTTCACATCCCCGACAACATCACCCAAAACCATACACCAAAACCCCACACCAATCGGACACAGCCATGGCCGGGCGCCTTACTCGACCTCAGCGATCTCGATACCAAAGCTTTCCCACACCTCGGAAACCAGTTTCCGTCGCGCATAACGCACCATACCACGCGCCCACCATGCTTTCTCCTCAATCTTGGGAAAAACGCCCGGAATCAGCAACGGCCGAAAGCGCGCGTCGATGATCTCCACCCTGGTACGAAACACCACCATCCCTGAATACCCCTGCAACTCCGGAGTATTCAAGGCCACCTCGATACTGCTTCTCGAAGTCCTATCATTTGAATAGTCTTCCATATCGTAGGGATACCCCTTCTCGCAGTCCGCGACGAAACGATCCCATCGCCCCAGCAAAGCCTCAGGATCTAAATCTCGCCAGCGCCCCGAGCTTCGGATGACCTCGACGAAGAGGTCATGAAAACGATCGGCACTCCACGTCACCAGTCCACCTCTTCAGAGAAATATTCCATTTCTGCATCAGGCCTGAAGTAGGAAACAATCTGGCCGTCGCGTTTCATGCCGATCTTTCCTGTGCTCATCTCGTAACGGATCCACGTGTTATCCCTATCACGTTTGCCTTCCCGGACTCCCGACGGACAGGCATCGGGACACATGAGAGCCTGTGAGTCCGCTACGTACCTGTCGAAGCCGTCCTCGGTGTCATACTCGGGCATATCGGGAGTACGTGTGAAGTTCCCGTCGTCATCCATTCCGAGAACATGTTTGTCGTAATGCTCGTCCGCGCTGTTTTGACCATACGGCGGCCAGTCACAGTCGCTGTTGTGGACGAGTGTTTCGTCGTGGCCGTTGAGGTCGACGTAGTAGGTGTGGGTGTTGTTGATGGTGAGGTTGTGGACCCGCTGCAGCGCGGTCCAGGTGCGGATGCCGGTGACCAGCCGCTGCTCACCCTCAGCGGTGCGCACCCGATCCCCAGCCTGGAGATCGGCCGCGTCGACCCACTCGTCCCGGTTGGGCACCCAGAACGGGTGCTCACCCGTGGCCGTCACCGAGTCGGTCGCGGATCCTCGGTCACCATCGACATCGACGGTGACCTCCACCAGCTGCTTCTCACCTTGGCCGGTGATGGTGGCCGTCACCCGCTCCGGCTCGGTCTCCCCCGTCTGCGGGTCGGTGGCCAGCACCCGATCACCGAGCTCGACCTCCTCAATCGCGACCCGCGACCCATCGGCCAACACCACCTCGGTCCCCGGCACGAAACTATTCGGGCTACACCCACCAGCACCCGACGAACCGCCAGAGCCCGACGACCGCGCCGAACCACCACCGGGCAGATCCGGCGTCGACCCCGGACGCGACATGCCGCCACCACGCCGGAGACCACCCACAGCCCCCAACGCATCCGGCACGAACCCACCGGCATCCTCCCCAGACCCCGCCGAGGCCGCATCCGACGCCAACATCGGTTTCAGCGACGACACCGTTGTTCGAGACCGCTCACCCTCAACGGTTCGGCCTCAGCTACCAGGCAAGCTGCGCGGTCACACGCAGGCTGCGGTGGCCGGTGTCGATCGTTCCCTACTCCCGGGGCACCTTGATGATGCCTTTGTCCCCGTCCTCGGCGAGCCAATCGTTCGCTTCGTGGAAATCGACAACATCGCGGAGCCTGCTCCGAACCTCCCCCGGAACGGACTTGACCGCCTCGTTGAACGCCTCCGCCGCCTCGGCGGAAGACCTGGCCACAATCACAAGCACAATTCCACTACGATCATACGGGATCCGAGTGAGCTCCTCAGCCGCCCAAGCGACACCCTTCCCAAAGTCCGCGAGAGGAAAACGCTGTAGAGCAGCATACGCGCCTTCATAAGCGTCGTAGTCATCTTGGACCTTCAACGAAGAAACGATCGCAACAACCGCCTCCGGACCCTCATCACCGGTCACGGAGTCGACCAGCTCCACATAACGGTTCCACCGACGCTCGGCTTCATCCTGCGGAACGGTCTCATCCTCAACTTGAGGGATATCACCGCACTCGACGATCTCAACCTTCCAGTCCACAGACACCAGACACCAACCCCTCACTACATGCCCTACGACCGCAGCAACGAAGAAAACCACCCATGAAAGAAACTGGACACTAGCAGTGACGCGCATTACCCACTTCAACCGCTAAAGCCCCGGCTTTAACACAGCTTCACCGACAAGCAGCCAAGCGCAGACTACGTGTTCGACCACTCTAGGGAACACCTAGAATAGCAACCAATGCTTCGTGATCTCGGCTCGCGATCCTCCTCAACTTGTCCGCTTCATCAGGACTTTTGGTGGCCCTCTCGACCCGCCACTCCATAAATGTAGGGGCAAACCAGATCAGCTGAACCAGCCTCGAATCAACGGTATTATCGATCGGTGGGATCCTCGACAACAGCGCCACGTAGGCTTCCCCCGCTTCGGGATCAAACAGGCCTGATCGGAGCTTTCTCAAAAAACCAGACTCGCCGTTCCATGCGTATTCCAACGCCTCCAGCAGATCGTTCTCCATCAGCAATCTCCTCACCAACGCCTCACGATGACCTCGACCGACACACGTCGAAAGATCAAAACTTCCTAATCCTTCCTTGCACAAGCCCTATTATTCCTGCTGTGAAAGGGACGAGATGAAATTCCTTCGGCTCCCGCAACGAACCCACGAGTCGATCGCCACCACCACATGCCCCAGTAACTCCAACATCCCGCGCTGAGCGTACCCGCTTGCGCCGCGCGGCCTCACGAGCCGCCGCCTTGGCCCGCGCGACCGTCGCCACGGTGGAACTTCCTACCACTGGACGGCACAACATCAGCGGCCTTGCCGGCCTTACAGGGTTGCCGCAACGCCACTGAGGTAATCCACCAATCAAAGGAATTTGATCTATGGTTGAGAACCTCTCCAGAAAGTTCCCCTCCACCAGTAAAGCCGTGTCCGATCTTTTGGCCATTCGTTTTCTACAGTTTCCAGCGATTCGAAATTATCGACATCCGAGTCGATAAAACGAAAACTAGGATCAGACGGCCAACAGCGATAAGGATCGCAACCCTCTACTCCGCGGCAAAAATTGCATGCACTTTTTACCTCCTGGCTACACTGCGCCTCGACGAGCGAGGACCGATTAGCTCCTCTTGTACGTTGAGGCCACCGGAGCTGGATCAAGTCATCTTCCCAGCCACACACAGGACAAATCAAGTACGATCCAGGAGGCTGATCGTGCACAAGACGACCACAGCACGGACACGGATAACCTGGCATCTATTGAATCTCCATCCCACCACCATGGATCCAAGCAAGTAATGATACCTCGATACCCAGCAGACCCGAATTCACCCGAATTCGGATGAGCCTGGATCAAAAACGCCGCACTTTCTCCTCATCTTGCTTCATAAGCGCTCCCTAACGTATCCGTCTGGGGACTCGATACCAGCAGATGAGGATGGTGGCCAGGTCCAGGAAGCTGTGGTGGAGATCGGCGCGGCGTTCCCAGCGGGTGACCAGGCGTCGAAACCGGTGCAGCAGTGCGAGGGTGTGTTCGACAACCAAGCGCACGGATTGGTTGGTGCCACGGGTACGTTTTCGGCTGGTCAGGGAGTGATTACGCGTTGGCGGAGCTGGTCTCGGTAGGGCTCGTCATCGTAGTCACGGTCGGCAACGACGACCTCGACCACCGGCAGCAGTTGGGTCATGTCGTTCCGGTTGCCGCCGGTAAGCGTGATGGCCAGCGGCACACCACCACCGTCACAGATCAGGTGATGTTTCGAGCCGGTTGTGCCCCGGTTGACGGGACTCGCCCCTGTGACCGCCCCCCCTTTCGCGCGGATGTGGGAGGCATCCACACACGCCCAAGACCGGTCGATCTCACCAACGGCTTGAGCTCGGCCGGCAACACCTGCCGATCCGACAACGGCTTCGAACCCGTCCGACTCACCGAACGCACCGGCAACAGCGGCTCAACCCGCTCCCACAACCCGTCCGAGACCACCCACGGCGCAACCATCAAACAAGATCATCTCACTCCGGTATCACCAATGCGTTAGAGCTCTTACTCGACCTCAGCGATCTCGATACCAAAGCTTTCCCATACCTCGGAAACCAGTTTCCGCCGCGCATAACGCACCAAACCACGTGACCACCATTTCTTCTCCGGTATATTAGTGAACACATCCGGAATCAGCAACGGCCGAAAGCGCGCGTCGATGATCTCCACCCTGGTACGAAACACCACCATCCCTGAATACCCCTGCAACTCCGGAGTATTCAAGGCCACCTCGATACTGCTTCTCGAAGTCCTATCATTTGAATAGTCTTCCATATCGTAGGGATACCCCTTCTCGCAGTCCGCGACGAAACGATCCCATCGCCCCAGCAAAGCCTCAGGATCTAAATCTCGCCAGCGCCCCGAGCTTCGGATGACCTCGACGAAGAGGTCATGAAAACGATCGGCACTCCACGTCACCAGTCCACCTCTTCAGAGAAATATTCCATTTCTGCATCAGGCCTGAAGTAGGAAACAATCTGGCCGTCGCGTTTCATGCCGATCTTTCCTGTGCTCATCTCGTAACGGATCCACGTGTTATCCCTATCACGTTTGCCTTCCCGGACTCCCGACGGACAGGCATCGGGACACATGAGAGCCTGTGAGTCCGCTACGTACCTGTCGAAGCCGTCCTCGGTGTCATACTCGGGCATATCGGGAGTACGTGTGAAGTTCCCGTCGTCATCCATTCCGAGAACATGTTTGTCGTAATGCTCGTCCGCGCTGTTTTGACCATACGGCGGCCAGTCACAGTCGCTGTTGTGGACGAGTGTTTCGTCGTGGCCGTTGAGGTCGACGTAGTAGGTGTGGGTGTCGTTGATGGTGAGGTTGTGGACGCGCTGCAGCGCGGTCCAGGTGCGGATGCCGGTGACCAGCCGCTGCTCACCCTCGGCGGTGCGCACCCGATCACCGGCCTGGAGATCGGCCGCGTCGACCCACTCGTCCCGGTTGGGCACCCAGAACGGGTGCTCACCCGTCGCCGTCACCGAGTCGGTCGCGGATCCTCGGTCACCATCGGTGTCGACAGTGACCTCTACCAGGTGTTTCTGGCCCTGGCCGGTGATGGTGGCCGTCACCCGCTCCGGCTCGGTCTCCCCCGTCTCCGGGTCGGTGGCCAACACCCGATCCCCGAGCTCGACCTCCTCAATCGCGGTCCGCGACCCATCGGCCAACACCACCTCGGTACCCGGCACGAAACTGTTCGGCGTGCACGCACCACCAGCACCCGACGAACCGCCAGAGCCCGACGACCGCGCCGAACCACCACCGGGCAGATCCGGCGTCGACCCCGGACGCGACATGCCGCCACCACGCCGGAGACCACCCACAGCCCCCAACGCATCCGGCACGAACCCACCGGCATCCTCCCCAGAACCCGCCGAGGCCGCATCCGCGGCCAGTACACCCAGCTCGATCGGCTCCTGGTTGTCCAGCCGATCCAGCCTGTTCTGCACCTGCTTGGAGACCGTGTTCGACGGCTTCGGCTTGGGGTGATGCGTCATCGCATCGTCACGCACCCGCTTACGCCGCGCCGCCAACCGGGCCGCCTCACGCGCCGCCGCCCGGGCCTGAGCGATCGCCGCCCGCGACATGGTGCTACCGGCCGCCGAACCACCAGCGGAAACGGCCACACGCCCACCGACGTGCCCCACGGTCTTACCGACCCGAGTACCGGCCCTACCACGGGCCTTACCACCACCGCGACTCTTACCCTTGCTCTTGGCCTTGCTACCGCCCCCGCGATTGAACTTCCTACCACTGGACGGCACGTCGTCGGCCGCCTTGCCCGCCTTCCGGCCCCGACTCCAGGTCTTGTAGCCCTTGTAGGCGGTCTTGACTCCCTTGGCGATCTTGCCGACCGGCGTGAAGTTCGCCGCCGTCCAGGCACACCCCGCCCAGGAGCCCTGGAAACACCGCTTGGCGTCGTTGTAGCCCGACACCTCCTTGACGACGTCGAGCGCCTTGCCCCAGAAGTAGCCCCGCGGATCGATCCGCGTCAGCGGATTACCACCCGCATAGGCGTACCGGTTGGCATCGGTCGTGCTGGTCGGATCCAAATTCGCCGAGTCGCGCGAGGTGAACGTGCCCGTGCCGGGCCGGTACCAGCGCGAGCCCATGTTCACCTTGCCGCTGTCGGAATCGGTGAACTGCCCCTGGTAGCCCAGCGAGGGCTGCGAGCCCTCCTGCTCGCTCACCTGGCCGAACGGCGAGTACGAGCGCCACCCCGACACCGAACCGTCACCCGGCGAGACCGTGCCCACCAGGTCGGTGTGCTGGTTGGTCACCGCGATCCCGGCCGAGTCGCCGTTGCCGACCCCGAGCGCACCACCCTCCGGCGTGTAGGAGTATTCGCTCTGCCCGTCCGAGGTCACCTTCAGCGAGTCGCCCGCGTAGGACAGTGAACGCGACCCGGACGAGACCAGCCGGTTCAGCGCGTCGTAGCCGTAGGACTTGCCGCCGTCCTCGGTCATCTCGCCGTAGGCGTTGAACCGCACGTCGGTGGTGGTCCCGCCCGCGCTCCGGGCGGTCACGGTGCCGCGCGCCGAGTACTCGAACTCGGTGCCGCCCCGCGAGAGCAGCCGGTTGCGTTCGTCGTAAGTGGCTGTCTCACCGCCGGAGCCGACGAGGTTGCCCGCCGCGTCCCAGGAGTACTGGGTGACCTGGTCACCGTTGTCCCAGGAGGTGAGTCTGCCCGCCTTGTCGTAGGTGTAGTCCGAGGTCGTGGTGGCCGAGGCCGTCGAGTTCTGCTTGCTGATCAGCCGGTCGGCGACGTCGTAGTCGTAGGACAGCTCCGTGCTGACCGAATCGTCGGCCCGGTGCACCGTGTCGGAGGAGAGCCTGCTGAGCTCGTCGTAGCCGTACTCGCGGTAGGTCCTCTGACCGCCGTACTCCACTTGGGCGCGGCGCCCGGCGTCGTCGTAGCCGTACGTGGCGGTGATGCCGGTGAGCGGGTCCACCGCCGTGGCCAGTCGTCCGGCCGCGTCGTAGCCGAACGACGCCTCGCCCGCAGCCGTGGTGGTGGTGCTGATCCTGCCCTCGTCGTCGTAGGCGAAGGTGGAGTCACCGGAGGGCCCGGCGGCCGAGACCAGGTTGCCGCGGTCGTCGTAGCCGAAGGTGTTGGTCTTGCCGGACACCGTGGCCGAGGTCATCCGCCCGGCCTTGTCGTAGCCGAAGCTCCGGTCCGGGGTGGACGCCTCCGCGCCGGAGCCGCTCTCGCCGACGAGGTTGCCCAGCGCGTCGTAGGACTTGCTGACGGTCACCCCGCCCGGTTGGATCTCCCGCTTCACCCGTCCCAGCGCGTCGTAGGCGGTGGTGTAGGTGCGGTCGGCGTCGTCCGGGTGCCGCTCGGTGGCGGGCTCGATCGTGGACTCGGTCGTGTTCCACGAGTTGACGGTGTAGACGGTGTTGTTGCCGTTGCCGTCGGTGGCCCTGGTGACGTTGCCCGCCGCGTCGTAGCCGTAGCTGGTGGTGATCTCCTCGCCGTCGGCGACCGGGCGGGTGATCGAGCGCAGCCGGTTCAGCGGATCGAACGAGCGGGTGGTGGTCACCCCGTGCGCGTCGGTGCTGCTGACCTGGTTGCCCGCCCGGTCGTAGCCGAAGGCGCGGTCGCGCACCTTCTCGCCGGAGGCGTCCAGGTCGGACGTGCGCAGCAGCCTGCCCGCGAGGTCGTACTCGTAGTTGGTGGTCACCCCGGACGGCTCGGTGATCGAGACCGGTTTGCCCTGCGCGTTGTGGACCGACGTGGTGGTGTTGCCCGCCGGGTCGGTCATGCTCACCGGGTTGCCGAGGTCGTCGTGCTCGTAGGTGGTGGTCAAGCCGGTGGGCGTGCTGACCGAGGCCGGGTTGCCCAGCGCGTCGTAGGTGTAGCGGGTGGTCAGGTTCCTGGTCGGTTCCGGCACGCGCTCCACCACGGTGGAGGTGATCGTCCTGCCGAGCTCGTCGTAGGTGTAGTGCTGCTCGGCGCCGGTCACGTCGGTGACCGAGAGCCGCTCGCCCAGCGGGTCGTAGGTGGCGCGCCACACGCCGCCGGACTGCTCACCCTCGCGTGCGGGGTTGGTGCGCCGCACCAGGTTGCCCAGTTCGTCGTAGCCGAACGTGGTGGTGTCGCCCAGCGCGTCGGTGCTCTCGACCACGCGACCGGCCGCGTCGTAGCTCTTGGTGCTGGTGGCGGTGATCGGCTCGCTCGCGCCCGGCGGGGTGTAGTCGGGCCTGGTGGTGCTCACCTGCCGCCCGGCCTTGTCGTAGGCGCTGGTGGTCACGTTGCCGTTCGGACCGCGCCGCGCCACCGCTTCGCCGAAGGTGTTGTAGCCGTTGGTGACCACCGGCGAGACGGGCTCGGCCGGGTTGCCGCCGGATTCGGCCCGCACCTCCGGTCGCGTCACGGTGACGCGCCTGCCGAGCTCGTCGTAGCCGTACTCGGTGGTGAACTCGGCCGGATCAGCCCCTTGCGCGGTGCCGCGCGGGTCCACGGTGGACGTCACGAGCCCGCGCTGGTCGCGGTGGCTCTTCGACACCAGGGTTTCCCCGCCGGTGTGGACGGTGTGCGAGAGGCGCCGCCCCATCGGGTCGTAGCCGCTCTCGGCGTGCCGGACGGTCTCGCCCCGGGGGTTCCGGTCGATGACCTCGACCGGGTTGCCGACCGCGTCGTAGCTGGTCTCGGTGGAGCGCAGCACCCGCTCGCCCTCGCGGTCGGTGCTGCGCACCGGGCGTCCGGCGGGGTCGTACTCGGTGCTGGTGCTGTACTGCCCGTCGCCGCGGACCACCAGCGACTCGGAGCCGTTGCCCAGGTACTCGTAGCGCCGCAGCAGCAGGTCGCGGGTCTCGCCGCTTTCCGGGTCCTGATAGTCCAGCAGTCGCTCGGCCGCGAGCTGCCCGTCGTCGTAGTAGGTGCGGGTGGTGGTGCGGCCCATCGCGTCGGTGACGCTGGCCAGCCGGCCCGCCGGGTCGTAGGCGCGGGACTCAAGCACCACGTCGTGCGGTTCGGAACCGTCACCGCTGAACCCGGTCACCGTCATGGTGGCCAGCTGGTGCCGGGCGGCGGTGTAGGTGTAGGTGTACTCGGTCCCGGTGGGAGTCACCCGGCGCACTACCTCGCCGAACTCGTCGTACTCGGTGCGGGTGACCCCGCCCTCCGGGCCGGTGACCTCCAGGCGACGGCCCCGGTTGTCGTAGGTGTAGGAGGTGGTGCGGGCCGGGTCGTTGCCCAGCGCGTCGTCCACCGTGGTCTCGGCGATGCTGCCGTCGCCGTTGTGGGTGTTGCGCACCCGGCGCTGGTGGAGCTCGCCGGTGACGGCGTTCTCGGTCTCGGGTCCGACCTTCTCGACCAGCCTGGATGCCTGGTCGTAGTCGAAGGTGGTGGTCAGCCCGTCCGGCTCGCTGTCGGAGACCTGGGTCTCGCTGGTCTTGCGCCCGAGCCCGTCGTAGTCGTACTCGGTGACCAGCCCGGCCGGGTCGGTGACGCTGGCGAGGTCACCGGCGCTGGTGTAGGTGTGGCTGGTCTCGTTGCCCGCCGGGTCGGTCTCGGAGGCCAGCAGCCCCGGTGGCTGGGTTCCGCCGTCCGGAGCCGGTTCGTCGCCGGTGGTGTAGGTGTTGGTGGTGGTGCGCTGGGCACCGCCGGTCTCACCCGGCTCCGAGGTGCTGGTGAGCTTGCCCGCGGCGTTGTAGGAGTAGGTGGTCAGGTAGGTGTCGTCGGTTTCGGAGTCCGAGCGGGCGTCCCGGAACTCGGTGACCTTGCCGTTGCGCGGGTCCAGCGGGTCGTCGGGGTTGTGGTAGTAGGAGCGGTAGCTGGTGTAGCACTTCTCGGTGCCCTCGGTGCGGCACCGGGTGCGGGACAGCTGGTTGCCGCGTTCGTCGTTGGAGATCCTGGTGGTGTTGCCGTTGGCGTCGGTGATCCGGTTGACGAACCCGCCGGTGTCGTAGCCGTACACCTTGGTGGCGCCGTCCGAGTTGGTCACCGAGATGGTCCGGCCACCTGCGTTGGGGTCGTAGGTATAGGTGCGGACCCCGCCGTCCGGGCCGGTGATGTCCACGGCCGTGGCCGCGTTCCTGGCCGAGTAGTGGTCGGCCACGCTGGCGCTGTCCAGCGGCCGGTGGTAGAGGGCCACCTCGCCGATGGAGCCCTCGAAGTGGTTCCACACCTGGTCGGGCAGGGCGGGCCAGTCGTTGGAGTCGAGCTGCCCGACGCCGAGGAAGTCGTAGCGGTCCCGGTTGTCGAGCTCGCCCGATTGCGATCCCACCATGTTGCCGTCCAGATAGAGCCGCTGCGAGTCACCGGCGGCCGACAGCGTCACGTGGTGCCACTCGCCGTCGTTGACGGCGGAGTCGGTGGTGATCCCCGAAACCTTGTCGTTCCAGAAGTGCCCGCGCAGTTTGCCGTCGGTGCCCACGTAGAGCACCGGCATCGCACCACCCGGGGGATCGGTGACACTCGGTGCTTGGTTACCGGTGGCGTAGAGCACCCCGCCCTCGGAGCTGGAGGTCTTGAACCACATCTCCACGGACAGTCGGCCGCGGCCGCGCGCCTGGCTGTTGGGCAGCCGCACATAAGAGCTCTGCCCGTCGAAACCGACGGCTCCCGCGCCGCGCATCGGCGGGGAAACGTCCTTGTCGACACCGTGGTAGGTGGCGTCGGTCAGCGCGTGCACCGATTCGGCGTGCGTGCTGCCCGCCGGGTCACCCAGCGTCCACAGGGTGTGGACGTTCTCCTCGCGCACGGCCGCCCGGTAGTCGGCCGCGTCACCGCGCGCGGCGTAGTGCTCCTGGGCGTCGGATGCCGAGACCCCGTAGGGATACAGCGCTACCTGGCCGATCGAGCCCTCGAAGTGGCCCCAGGTGCCCTCGGGTTTGGCGGGCCAGTTCAGACCGTTGAGCAGCCCGGTTCCGACGTAGCCGTAGGGGTCGACGTTCTGCAGCTCGCCCTGCAGCGTCTGGACGGCGTTACCGTCCAGGTACAGCGTCTGCTGCTCGGGCTTGCCGGACAGCATCACCTGGTGCCACTGGCCGTCGTTGACCTTGTTCGCCGAGACGGCGCCCTCGGTCTCGGCGTTCCAGAAGTGGCCGTGCAGCTTGCCGTCGGTGCCCACGTAGAGCACCGGCATGGCACCGCCGGTGGGGTTCTCGTCGTCCGGGCGGTTGTTGCCCGTGGAGAACAGCACGCCGCCGTCGGTGCTGGAGGTCTTGAACCACAGTTCGACCGCCAGTCGTTTCCTGCCGGTGAGCGTGTTGTCCGGTAGCTGGACGTAGGAGCGCTGCCCGTCGAAGGAACGCGCCGCGGTGTCCGGGAACGGGCCGGAGGTACGCGAGACCGAGTGGTACTCGGCGCGCCGCAGCGCGGGATCGCCGCGCGCGGTGGTTCCCTCGTTCTCCCGCAGTCGCCAGTTGGCGTTCGGGCGCGATCCGGTCACCGCTTCGCCGTAGCGGAACCCGTCGCCCTCGGTGGTGGACTCACCGACCTGCCAGGTGCCGCCGTCCGAGTCGGTGTAGCTGGTCACCCTGGCGGTGGACGAATCGTAGGAGACCTCGGCCGCGTAGGCACCGCCAGCGCGCTTGATGGAGGTCAGCTGCTCGGTGGCGGTGCGGGCCGCGTAGTGCTCGGCGGCGACGGTTCGGCCCATCGGCTGGTGGTACATCGCCACCTCGGCGATGTCGCCGTCGAAGTAGTCCCACGTCGCGTTTGGGGCGGCGGGCCAGTCGCGGGAGTTGAACCAGCCCGCGCCGACGTGGTTGAGCGGGTCGACATTGTCGATCTTGCCACTCTGGCTGCCCACGGTCCGCCCGTCGAGGAACAGCGTCTGGGTGTCGCGGGCGCCGGAGAGCACCACGTGGTGCCACTCGCCGTCGTTGACGGTCGATTCGGTGGCGATCCCGGCCGTCTTGTTGTTCCAGAAGTGGCCGTGCAGCTTGCCGTCGGTGCCGACGTAGAGCGCGGGCATGGCGGCGTCGCTCGGGTTCGAGGTGCCCGGCCGGTCGTAGCCCGTGGAGAACAGCATCTCACCGCTGGAACTGCTGGTCTTGAACCACATCTCCACGGCCAGGTACTGCGAGTTGCGCACCATGTCGTCGGGCAGCTGGACGTAACTGGAGGAGCCGTCGAAACCGGCCGCGGTGGTGGAGCCGCCCGCGATCGGGCCGGGCCTGCCGTGGGTGAGGTTGTGGGAGGTGGCTTCCTTGGACTCCCAGTAGCCGGGCACCTCGCTGGTCACGGCGGTGTCGGACTGTTCGGACAGTCGCCAGTAGGCGTGCGGTTTGGCGTCGAGCGTGACCGAGCGGTAGTGCGAGCTGTCGGTGTAGGTGTAGTTGTCACAGGCCCCGGTGGGATCGCAGACCCTGGTGAGCCGATCGCCGTCGTAGTGGTAGTGCCAGGTCGACACCGGATCCGGCGCGGTGCTGACCTCGGTGACGTGCCCGCCGGAGAAGGTCAGGTTCAGCGAGCGCCCCGAGGTGGCGTCGGTGACCGTGGCGAGGTTGCCCGAGTCGTCGTAGGAGAGGTGCTGCTCGCGCCCCTGCGCGTCGACGATCCGGCTCAGCCGTCCGTTCGAGTCGAACTCGTAGCGTTGGCCGCCCTGGGTGCGCAGCGTCCAACCGTCCGATTCGGTGCGCACCAGCGTGGCGGTGCGGCCGGAGGGGGTGGCGTAGCTGCCGTCGGGATTCCGCCCGTAGCGGGCCTGCTGCCCGGTGGCGTAGGTGACCACGACGTTGCCGGAACCGTCGTCGTCGGGCACCACCCGCGCGTCCCACTTGGTCGACCAGCCGGAGCCGAAGGCCAGGTTCTGCCGGGGGTCGAGGCTGTTGTAGGAGCGCGCCACGGACAGTTCCGGACCCACGGCGGCGATCTCGGCGTCGGTCTCGACTTCGGCGAAGTTGCCCACACCGGGGTCGACGCGCCCGCCGACCTCGTCACCTGAGGAGAGGTGGCTGGTCACCGGCGGCTGCGGCACCTTGGTGGTCAGGTGGGAGCCCTGCGTCCAGGGACTGGCGATCCGCATGTCGCCGATCTGGCCGTACCAGACGTAGTTCTCGCCCCAGGTGAGTTCGCCTTCCGGCACCGACCAGACCGGGGAGTCCACCCAGCCGGAGTTGAAGCAGTCCTCACCGGACGCGGAGCAGACCTTGAAGCGGTAGTTGATGCCCTCGCCCGGGTAGGTGTCCTGGTCGTGACCGGTCAGCGCGAGCGTGGGGGTCAGCACCGAGGCGTTGTAGTCGCTGGGCGGCGACATGGAGTCCACGGCGGGCGGCTGGTTGGGCACGGTGAACGCCACCGACGCCGACATCGGCGCACCGGTCGAGGAGAACCGGGTGGTGCCGTAGTGGTCCATGTCCCAGCGCAGCGAGTACTCGCCCGGCGGCAGTTTCTCGACGCGGGCGTCGATGGTGACCGTCTGTCCGGGAGCGACGTCGTGCGGCATGTCCGTCCACGCCGTGGAGGTGCGCGGCAGCTCGTTGCCCTCGGCGTCCCAGAGCCGGTAGCCCAGCTTGTAGTCGTTGTCCGGGGTCCAGGTGTCGCGCCCGCGGTTGGTCACCGTGACGCTCATCCGACCGTCGTCGCTGCTGGTGACGACCGGGCTCATGCCGCCGAGCTCGTAGTCGGCCCAGTACGGCGTGTAGGTGACCTCCAGGTAGGGCGGGTTGGCCGAGGCCGCGCTGGCGAACTTCTTCCAACCCTTGGAGTCGGTGTCCGAGGCACGCAGCGCCAGGCCGTGGTTGGGTTCGCCGTGGGTCCAGCCGTGCACGAGATCGCGCCCGGCGTTGCCCAGCGGGATGTCCACCCACTGCGACCCGCAGCTGTCGTTGTAGCCGTGGGCGAAGCTCTTGCGGGCGATCTCCGCGCCGGTGGCCGGGCCGGGATAGCTCTTGCTGCCCTGCACCGACCAGGGCTGGGTGACCTCGTGCACCCGAACCGGCCTGGCCTCGCAGGAGTAGGACCAGGTCTCGAACATCCGCAGCCTGGCACCGAGGATGTAGTTGCCCGCCAGATCGGAGCTGATCGAGTCGAATTTCAGGAAGGCGGCGGCCTTGTTGCCACCGCCGTTGTAGGTGCCCACGCTCATGTTGGGCTCACCCGAGTAATCGCTGTCGTAGGGCGACTGCACGTAGGTGGTGCCGTCGGTGTCCTTGCCGACCACGCTCGGGTCGACCTTGACCGGGAAGACCCGCTCCGGGTCCGCGAGCCACTCCTCGTCCACCGAGACCCGCAGCACGGGCTGCTCGGCGTCGCCGACGATCTCGTACTTCACGCCGTCGGAGCGCACGCCCTCACCGGAGCGGGGGTGGACGTTGGAGTCCACCATGTAGCCCGGTGGGATGACGTGGCGGACCTCGCCCTCGGAGTCCTTGAGCAGCACCGAGCCCTCGTGCAGCTCCGGCGTGAGATCGCCGACGTTCATCGGGAAGTCCCACACGGTCGGCGCGTCGGCCGACTTCAGCCGGATCGTCTCCTTGATGCCGACCGCGGTGGCCTGCAGGTTGAGATCGGACTGCGGCCGGATCCCCGGGTAGGTGACCGAGCTGCCGGAGACCTTCGCGGTGACGTCGGCGGCGTCGGCCACCCGGAATCCCAGGGATCTGCCGTCGGCGAGTTCGACCGAGGCGATCTCGGAGGTGTTCGCGGCGCCCGCGAAGTTCTTGGTCCGCGAGTCGGTGGTGGTCTTCCAGACACCGCCGTCCTGTTCCAGGGTCAGATCGACCGGTTGGAGGCCGCCGTCGGCGGTCTCGGCGAACTTCTGGCTCTGGTAGACGCGCAGCGTCCTGGTGCCGTCGGCGTTGGCGAAGGTCTGGCTCTGGCTGGAGCGCTCACTCTTGAGCTCACGGCTGGTGTTGGGATCGAACCCTCGAGTGGCGGCGTCCGGTTCGGAGCCGATGCTGACCTTCGCCTTCTCCGGCAACTGCTGCGGCAGTTCCGGGGCGGGCGGGCGTTCGTCCGAGGGCAGCCCCTCGGCGGGCCGCGCGTTGTGCGACTTCCCGCCGGATTCGTTCTCGGCCGAGGTGTCCTCGCTGGAGGCGTCGTGGGAGCGCCCGGCCGCACTGCCCTGTCGCTGTTCCGGAATCTCGCCCTGCGTGGCGGCCTGCGCCTGCAGCTGCGGGGCGTTGATCAGCCCCACGACCACTGCCAACGCGAGCAGTAACGACCCGATCCTGGCGGGACGCGGCGTGCTGCCACGGTGCGCGTCGTAGCTCATCAGAAGTTCCTCACCAGCCGTGAGCCGCGGACCACCCCACCGCGACAGCGGAGAGCCGACCACGACCCGAGTGGAACCGAGCGGAGCACCGGCCACGCCGGAGCGACGGAACGCGGTGTGCCCACACCGGACCCGTCTCCGTTCGGTTCCGAACTGCACGTACCGGCGTCACGCGGCGGAACCCGGCAATCCGGGCCCGGCCGTCGAAACGCCCGGCGGAACTTAGCCGTGAAACTGGCGTGAATTGAAGAGGGTATATCTCTTTGTGATCTTTTTGTGCCGATCAACCGGTTCGCGCGGTGTTCGTTTTCACAATTTTCGGCGTGGACAAAAAATCGTTTGACGATTAAACCGCGCGCGTGAAGCCTCCGAGCACTCTCCGTGAGAACACTCTTCGTGTCGGGGACGTGATTCCCGCGCCTTCGGTTGCGTCACCCGGCGTGAAAAAAGAATCCGCCGGGAAACGGATTCCCGGCGGACGCGGTGAGCACCGATCTCGGTGTCGCGGGGCGACGGAGGCGGACGACGAGCGGAGCGTCCGACCACGCGAGAGCGGGATCAGCCCGCGAACCCGGAGATCAGCCGGAGTGCTCGGGCACCCCCGCCGAGTCCGCGGACGAGCACGACCCGGACGCGGGTGAGGTAGCGGCCACGAACGGTTCGGGAAGTTCCGGAGCCGCACCGAGCAGCCACGCCAGTACGGCCTCGGCCCGCTCGGCGCCGCGACCGTCACCGAACGGATTGCCGCCGGCCAGCATCGACTCCCTGGCACGGGCGTCGTCGAGCAACCGCGAGGCGTGGTGCACGATCCGGGCCCGCTCGGAGCCCACCAGCAGAGCACACCCCGCGTCGACGGCTTCGGTGCGTTCGGTGACGTCGCGCAGCACCAGCACCGGAACCCCGAAGGCCGGCGCCTCCTCCTGGATCCCGCCCGAATCGGAGAGCACCAGTGTGCTGGCGGCGAGCACGTGCGCCAGCTCGCCGTAGGGCAGTGGATCGGTGACCAGCACGCGGGGATCGGCCTCGAACATGCCCCGGACCATCCCGCCGACCCGCGGATTGGGATGAGCGGGCAGCACCACCCGGATGTCGGGGTGCAGCGTGGTCAGCTCCCGGACCGCGGTGAGAATGCGCCGCATCGGCTCACCCCAGGATTCCCTGCGGTGCACGGTCACCAATACCAATCGATCGTCACCGTTGGCGGCCCGTTCCACCGTCCCGGCCAGCTCCCCGTTCTCGAACACCCTTTCACCGCGGGTTGCCGATTCCACCGCGTCCACCACGGTATTGCCACTCACCAGGATTCTTTCGGAGGCGATCCCGGAATCGCGCAGATTCCGCGCCGCGAGCTCGGTGGGGGCGAGATGAAAATCGCCGACCTGGGTGACCATTCTTCGGTTGAGTTCCTCCGGGAACGGCGCTCGCAGGTCGAACGAGCGCAGTCCCGCCTCCAGATGGACCACCGGAACACGGCGCCAGAAAGCGGTGAGCGCGCCCGCCAGCGTCGTGGTGGTGTCACCCTGCACCAGCACCGCTGCCGGCGGCCGACTCCCGGCCAACTCGTCCAGAGCCGTGATCAGCTCGCTCAGCAGTTCCGGCTGCGTCCCGCTGCCGCGGCGCACCGTGATGTCCACATCGGACTTCAGACCGAAGGTGCGCAACGCCTGCGAAACCATTTCCGGATGCTGTCCGGATGCCACCATTACCGGACGTATCCGACCGTTGTCGAACGACGCGCGGGCAACCGGGGCGAGTTTGACCGCCTCGGGGCGTGTTCCCGCGACGAGCCAAACTTCTGGCTGCCCGTGAGGTGCGAAACTGTTAATCTCGCTGCCGTACATATTCCGCGACCTCCGACACGCCGAGAACGGCCGACTCCGCTCGACCCACAGGAGATCTATACCGAAAGAAGCGCGGTACCGCATGCACGTCCGCGCTCGTGTCCGAATGATGACGTGTCCGAATGATGAAAGGTCTTGTTCGAACGGAGTGGACATGTATTCTCTTCGGTTCTGCGGCGCTGCCGCGTCGAGCATGGGAATCGCGAGCACCAGCGGTAGCCCCGGTGTTCTCTACGGTATTCTGTCGATCTTCTCGCTGCTGGCGTTGCTGCTGGCCGTGCGATCCGTGCGACTGCACCGGCGACCGGAGGCCACGCTCCTGATCGGGCACGAGAAATGACCGGATGGCTCCCGGTAGTACTGATGATCGTACTACTCGTCTGGTGGCCCACGCTGAATCTGCTACTCGCGGCGTTCTCGTGGCGGATCCCGACGTCCGTGACGGAGCACGGCGAGAACGAGCCGTTCTCGTTCTTCATCGTGATCCCGACGCTGAACGAGGAACGCGTCATCGCAAGCACCGTCCATCACGCACTGGCACTGGGGAGCCCCGAAACGCCGGTTCGGGTGCTGGTGATCGACGACGACTCCGACGACGACACCCGCGCGATACTGGCGGGCATCACCGACCCCCGGCTGCACGTGATCCACCGCGAACCACCCCGGGCACGCATCGGCAAGGGAGACTCGCTCAACCAGGCGTGCGGGTACGTCCTCAGCCACACGGAGCTGGATCCCGCTCGGACCGTGGTCGGCGTGCTCGACGGTGACGGCCGGGGCAGCCCCGACATGCTCGGCGAAGTCACGAACATGCTGCGTGACGAGACGATCGGTGCGGTGCAGTGCGGAATACGCATCCAGAACCGCGAGAGTGTGCTGGCACTGCTGCAGGACCTGGAGTTCGGCGTGATGATGGACTCCGTGCAGCTGCTGCGGGATCTGCTCGGCAGTGTGGGACTGGGTGGCAACGGCCAGTTCATCCGGCTTTCCGTGCTCGCCTCGTACTCCTGGTCCGACAGCCTGGTGGAGGACTACGAATTCGCGCTGCGGTTGCACTTGGACGGTGTGCGCGTCAGATACACCAACAGTGCACGCGTCGGCCAGCAGGGGCTTCCGGACGTACCGAGGCTGCTGCGGCAACGAGCCCGCTGGGCACAGGGCAATCTGCAGTGCGCGCACCACGTTCCGAGCCTGGTGAGATCGCGTGCGGTGAGCAATCCGGCGCTGCTGGACTTCCTGCTGGCGTTGATCATGCCCTGGGCGACGGTCCCGATGTCGGTGGTATTCAGCGGTCTGGTCGCGCTCAGCGTGGTCACCACCACCGCGGCGACCACCGGAAACGTGCTCACGGCTGCCCCGGCGATCGCGCTGGCCTCCGCCACCTGGCTGTTCCTGCTGTTCCTGCCCGGACTGGTGTGGGGCCTGGTGCACCGCCTGCGACTGGGTGACGAGCCGCTGCGGCGTTGCCTGCTGGCCGGAGTGTGCTATCCGGGTTTCCTGCTGTGCGGGGTGTTAGCCACGTGGCGCGCGATGTTCCGCAGGGTGACGCGGCGGAACTCCTGGGCCAAGACGGACCGGGTACCCGACCGGCCCGTCGTGGCGGAGTGAGGTTCTCCGGGCGGCGCGCCGGAGACTCCCGAACCGTTCGAGGCGAGCGGTGGGCTCTCCCGCCGTACCGCCCCGAAGCCGAGTGCCGCGGCTCGCCACGGACGATGGACGCATGACCGACAGTGCGCGCGACGGCGGGAACTTCCGACGGCTGGCACCGGGCCAACGCACCGTGGTCCGGCTCGCCGCCCCGGACTCCCCGGAGCCCCGGAAGCTGTTCGAGACGACCGAGATCCTGCTCGAAGCCCCCAACTGGACCCCGGACGGCAACGCGCTGCTGCTCAACGGGAACGGAGCGCTGTGGCGGCTCGACGTCGCTCGTCCCGAGGACGTCGAACACGTCCCGCTGACCGGGGGGCTGCCGGACATCAACAACGATCACGTGCCCGCACCGGACGGGCGGACCGTTTACGTCACGGCCAAGGACGGGCACATCTACGCCGCCCCGATCACCGGAGGCGCGGCCACCCGGCTGACCGAGGACGACGGGTGGCGGCACTACCTGCACGGCGTCAGTCCGGACGGAAGGAGTCTGGCGTGCGTGCTGCTGCCGAGCGGTGGGGACGGTACTGCCGGTGAGCTGGCGGTACTGCCCGCCACGGGCGGCCCCGTGCGACTGCTGGAGACCGGGCCGGGACACCTCGACGGGCCGGAGTACACCCCGGACGGTGAGTGGATCGTGTTCAACGACGAGTCGTTCGGCGAGGAGCCCGGGCACGCGCAGCTGGCACGCGTCCCCGCCGAGGGGGGAACACCTCGCCGACTGGTGAGCTCGGCGACCGTGGACTGGTTCCCGCACGTCTCCCCCGACGGCAGGTACGCGAACTACCTGTCCTACCCGGCCGGGACTCTCGGGCACCCGCCCGACACCGAGGTCGCGATCCACGTGGTCTCCACGGCGGACTGGCAGACCCCGATCCACACCTTCCCGCTGTTCGGCGGCCAGGGCACCAGCAACGTGGGCAACTGGGCCCCCGACAGCGGGCGGTTCGCCTTCGTGTCGTACGGGTAGGAGTTCGGCGGCTCGGTCCGCGTGGCCGGTTTCGCGGCGGAACCTCCGGCACGGCGGTGCCGGGGCGAGGGTGGTCGGAGTTCGGCCTGCGTCGATGGCGCGGCGATTTCGCGAGAAATTTACGCAGTCGGAGCCACACCGCACCACCGGCCCGACGATTTCGCGAGAAATCGACGCCCGGGCCCTGCCAGAGAGACCATACCGGCCAGGCCCCAACCGAAAGAAGTCCTCAGACGCCTTCGGGGGCGAGGTTCACCCCGAAGTTTCCTCGCGTGCGCACTTGGCCACGAAACGGGGGCTCGGAGTTCCCGCGGTCGGGATCGGATCCGATCTGCGATCACCGCGATGCCCAACCCCCACCAGCGCCAGTACCGCACCGATGACAACCGGAGAGGTGTAACCGGACACGAGGTTGCCGACCGGTTGTGGCCGCCGCCCCGGCTGCTGCTTACACACGCCACCCACCCCATGTCCGGCCTGAACGCAGCGGATCTGTCCGAGCTGGCGACACTGTGGTGGATCTATCCCGAGACCACGGCACTCACGTATCTGCTGCGACGACGGGAGTTCGACGAGTTGCCGACGATCGCCGCGGCACATCCCAACACCGTCTACAGCTCGGATCTCGGTCAACCGGAGCAACTCGATGTCGGGAGCTGGCTCGAACACACCACCCGATGGTTTCGGGAGACCGGGGTGGACGATGCGCTCGCGCGGCGAATCACCCGGCGGAATCCGGCCGAACTCCTGGCGCCCGACCGCCGGTAGAACCGGAACGTCGGTCAGGAGTTCGCGACCGACCACCCCTCCTGTCGTGCTGCCCGCCGTAGCGTGCTCTCGAACCGACTGCCGGCCAGCGTGGCCAGCGCGAGTCGCTCCCGAGGAGCATCACTGGTGGGCAGCGGTCGCCATACCAACTGGCCGTCGTTGACCACCGATGCCGGACGCAGCGCCACCAGACCGGGCACGGACAACAGGGCGTGCCGGAACAGCGCGTCCTGGTCCTGGTCCAGCGGGTGCAGCGTCGGCTGCCAGCCGAGCTCCGCGAGCTGCGAGGTGACCGTCTCGGAGTATCCCGGCGCGCAGCCCGAGTTGTACCAGACCAGACGTTGCGAGGAGAGAGCGTCCCAGGTCAGCTCGGCCTGTGCTGCCAGGGGGTGTTCCTTGCGCATCACGACTCCGAGCGGCTCGTCCAGCAGCACGCCGCACACCAGACCCGGACTGCTGTGCGGCCACCGGATTATGCCGAAAGCGAGCTCACCACGGCTGATGAGTTCGGGTTGCGAAGCGGCGGGCACCGCTCGCATGGTCAGTGCCTGCTCACCTTCCTCGGTCCGGTCACCGTGCTCAACACACCGCGACAGCCCGCGTTGGGCCTCGAACAACGCCTGTTCCGGCACCCCGCCGCACACGCCTACCTTCCAGTCCGGAAGGGCGGGTGCCACTGCGGAGATCGCGGCACGCAACTGAGTGGGAATCCCCTGCACCGCGTCGAGGAACGCCCGACCCGCCCGGGTCAGTTCGACCCCCCGGACAGTGCGCCTGAAAAGTGCCGTACCCAGTCGGCGCTCCAGTCGTCGAATCTGCTGGCTCAGGCTGGGCTGCGAGATGTGCATTTCCTGAGCGGCCCCGGAAACGCTACCGGCGCTCACCACCGCCAGAAAGTACCTCAGATGGCGAAGGTCGAAGCTGTCGATCTCGGCAGCGGCGGAAACCGCTTTCAGGAACTCGTCACGCGTGGCCTCGTCGTGCGCGTGTGAGTTCGGATTTCTCCCGACCCGCGATTCGGAATTCTCGTAGCCCGCATCCGTCATGTCCCCTCCCGTGTCCCGGCATTCCCGTCGATGCGCTCAACGATCGCCGCGATCATGACACGGAATCGTGGCAGAAGAACGGAAACGGGAGACAACGTGTTCAAGAGAACACCGGTTGTTACTTCCTACGGGGGAAGGGGCGGCCTTTCCGGGTTGTGCTCGGGACCACGGGGATACCGGTACGACTACGTCGCCAGCCGTTCGGCCACGGCCGAGCGAAAAGCGACGTAGCTGCTGGGCGTGCACCCGCGGGGACCGCGTCTAACGAGACGGGGCCGGTTCGACCCTGTCGCGAGTAGCGGTGACGATCACTCCTCCCGTACCGGCCAGCACCACGAGCACGATCCCGAAGGTCATGGTCCCGGCGGCCAGTCCGACGAGGTCACTGAGGTAACCGGTCAACACCGGAAGCGTGCCCGCCAACGCGTAACCACCGACATTGAGACCCGCATTGGCCTCGGCGAGGCGATGCCCGGGAACGGAGGCGTTGAGCAGCGAGAGTCCACCCAACTGCCCCATCCCCTGGCCGCAACCGGCCAGCAGAGCCGCGAGGGCCAACGGAGGCACGGAATTGGTGAACACCGCGACGGCCATCGCCACCATGCTCAGCACCGTGCTGACCGCACCCAGCTGCAGGATGCGGGGCACCGGCATCCGCTGCACCGCGAACTGGACAGCGGTAGCGATCAGGAACATCACGAAGGCCAACCCGCCCGCGACCATCCGGTTGGTCGATCCCAGCAGGCTCGCCAGCAGGGAAGGTCCGAGTGAGAGCACGAACGAGGTAGCGGTGATCCCGGGGGCGAAGACCGCGATCCCGAGCACGAGCCGCAGCCGATCGTTCTTCGGCACCGAGGGCACACGGATCCATGCCCCACTGCCGGTGGAACGGGGGCGGCTCACCGGCATACGCCACACGACGAGCAGCGCCAGCACCAGCAGACCGGCCTCCACCGCGAACACAGTCACCGTGGGTCCGGGCGCCAGTTCGGAGAGAACACCGGCCAACATCGGCCCGAGTCCCGCCCCCAGCACCATCGCGGTCGAGGCCAGCAGAGCCGCCAGTCGCTTGCGGGAAGCTCCCCCGACGTCGGTGACCGCGGCCATACCCGCGGAGACCGCCGCTCCGACGGCGATCCCGGTGAGCAACCGGGCGGTGCACAGCACAAGCACCGAATCCGCCGTGGCGAACATGAGGCAGGCGATCAGTGCCAACGCCAGAGCGGGAAAGAGCACGGTCTTGCGTCCGAGCCGGTCGGAGACCACCCCGCACACCAGCAGGGACCCGATGAGCCCCACTATGTAGAGCGCGAAGATCACGGTGAGCATGCCCTGCGAGAAACCGATGTCGCGCTGCCACAGCACGTACAGCGGGGTGGCGGCGTTGGACAGTGCGAAGATCGCGGCCACCGGGAACGCGGTGAGCCAGACCCACCAGCGAGGAGCCACGCCGGCTGGGGTGTCACGAACACTCGACGTTGGTGGTCGCGACTGTTCGGGCTCTGGTTCGGTTTCCTGACGCTGCCGCGTGGTCACGTTGTCGGTCATGGCCGAAAGCTCCTTGCTCGGCGGTCGTATCCGACGGAAACATAACTCCTGTACGAGAAAACTCGTACATAGGAAAACAGCTATTAGGAGTTTCCTATGACCCGAGTGACGGAACGCCGTTCCGAGCATCAGGAAGCGCGATCCTCGCCCGAACCGCTCCCCGAACCCTCCGCCGAACAGCTGCGTCTGGAGAAGGTACTGGCGGCATTGAGCGTGCCGTTGCGGCTGAGCATCGTCAGACAGCTGCTGCTGCACGCCGATGGCTCCGAGTACTCGTGCGGTTGGTTCGACCTCGACCGCCCGAAATCCTCGTTGACCCACCACTTCCGCGTACTTCGCGAAGCAGGCGTGCTGCGGCAGCGCCAGTACGGGCTGGAACGCCGCTGCCAACTCCGCATCGACGACCTGGAGTGGCGTTTTCCCGGTCTGATCGACCTCATCGCGGACTGGGAACCCGGGCCGAACAACCCCGACGAAAGCCATAGGCAGACGCAATAGCTCGAACCGAGCGGCTACGTCGGACCCGTGCGGCTAATCAATAGCTCGTATTCCCCGTGGAAGTACCGCGACGAGCACACCGACGGGCCGCTCGGGAACTGTCGAGGCTCTCATGGTGGGCGTACACCGGAATGCCGTGTTGCTGAACGCTGCCGAACACGGCACCCGGACCGCCTCGCGGCACGCGAAAAATCCCGCACCTCGCTCAACTCGAAGTACGGGATCATCGAAGTATCTACTGTGGAGCTGACGGGACTCGAACCCGTGACCCCCTGACTGCCAGTCAGGTGCGCTACCAACTGCGCCACAGCCCCGTTTTCCCGATCGGGATGTTCAGCTCGTCGTGACTGCTCATCCCTTGCGGGGACACGATACACCGCCCGCGCCCGAGCCGTTCGGGGGCCCGCCCCACGCCGTGCCCACGCGGATGCCCGGGCCGCCGATGACGGCCCGGGCACGGCGCGCTCACCTCACACTGTCTCGCGCATGTCGTGCATGATCGCGAGCTGAGCCTTCTGAGTGGACATCATGTCCTGGGACATCTGGTTCAGCTCCTGATCACTGCCGTTGAGGATCACGTCCCGCAACATCGCGACCGCACCGTCGTGGTGCGGGATCATCAGGTCCAAGAACATCCGGTCGAACTCGGCTCCGGAGAGCGTCGCGAGCCGGTCCATCTCCTCCCGGCTGGCCATCCCCATCCGCTCGAGCATCTCGGGATTGTCCAGCACGTCCTGGTAGGCGGTCTCCGGATCGGTCACCGGCAGACCGTTGCGGCCCTGCCAGCCCCGCATCATCTGAATTTCCAGACTCTGCTCGGTACGAATGCGGTCGGCCAGCGACTTCAGCTCGGGATCCGCCGCGCGGTCCGGAGCCAGTTCGGACATGACGATCGCCTGGTAGTGGTGCGGGATCATCATGCGGGTGAAATCGGCGTCGGCGTCGTTGTACGCCTTGGTGGCCGCACTCGCGGTCCCGGCGCCGAGCAGGCCCGCCAGCAGCAGCACCACCAGTGGGGAAAGTTTCCGCAGGAACATCGCCTGCTCCCTTCCGAACGGCCCGCGCCGGGCCCGGTGACGACCGGGCCCGGCGGCAGGACGGATCACTCGGGGTACGAGTACTGCGTCTGCGGGTTCAGCACGTCCAGGTGGACCTGCTTGGCATGGCCCATACCGGGACCGGTCACCTTCATGACGTCCAGGCCGCGCGTGATGTCGCTGGAGTAGACGTAACCGTTGTAGTAGTACGCCGACCAGGAACCGCCGAGGGTCAGGTAGTCCTCGTTGACCGGACCGCGGTCGAAGTAGCCGATCTCCTTCGGCGCGGTGGTGTCGGTGAAGTCGAAGATCGACACACCGCCCTGGTACCAGGACTGCACGTAGACGTTGCGGCCCGGAACCGGGATCAGGTTCCCGTTGTGCGCCACGCAGTTCTCGGTGTCGGTCTGGTCGCGCGGGATCTTGTAGTAGCTCTGGAAGTCGAGCTCGCGGTCGTCCCCGCTGCCGGTGATGTTGTAGATCGCGTTCGCGCCCTTCTTGGGACCGACCTCGTCGTTGCACGTCGGCGCACCGCCGCCACCGAGCTCATCGGTGAACAGGACGCTCTTGCCGTCGTTGGTGAACGTCGCCGAGTGGTAGAAGGCGAAGTTCGGGTCCTCCACCGTGGTGATCACCCGTGGCTCGACGCGGTCGGAGATGTCCAGCAGCGCGCCATCGCCCATGCAGGCACCACCGGCGAGGTCGTACTCCGGGTAGACCGTGATGTCGTGGCAGCCCGCGGTGCCGGCCGCGCCACCGTCGGGGAAGAGCACCGGCTCGGCTACCACCTTCGCATCGGTCGGGCTACCCGCCGGGACGTTGATGACCGAGATCGAGTCGTGCGGCGGCTGGCAGTTCGGGAACGCCGGGTCCGGGTTGTACGACGAGACGTAGAGGAACAGGTCGTCGGTGTTCTTGCCCGGGACCATGGTGTGGGTGTGCGAACCGCAGCTGGTCTTGATGCCCTTGAGGTAGCGCGGGTTCGCCTTGTCGCTGATGTCGAAGACCCGCATCCCTTCCCAGGAGCTCGGGTCCTCGTAGGAACCCTGCTCGCTCTGGCAGGTGGGGTCGGTGCGCGCGTAGTCCACCGACATGAACAGCAGGCTGCCGTCCGGGCTCACCGACACGTCACCCTGCCCACCCGGGCAGTGCACCTGGGTGACCGTCCTCGGTTTGTGCGGTTTGGAGATGTCGTAGACGGTGAAACCGTCGTAGCTGCCCTGGAAGGCGTAGTCCTGGTAGAACGCCAGATCGGTGTGGTTCGATTCCTCCAGCGGACCCTGCCGTGGCACGTTGGCCACCGGGTGGACGTTGTTGCTGTGCCGCACGTCGTCATCCGGCGGCTGGGCGGCGACGGACGGCACGATCAGTGCCAGCCCGGCGACGGCAGCGGCCAAGCCGAGCGCGAGCGGCCTTCGGGATCGCCGTCGGCCACGAAACTCCAGCATTCGGTCAACCTCCCTGAAATCCCCAACTCAGGACTCGCCGGGCGAGCCGGAGGATCCTGAGTTTTCCGGCGAGGATCCTTACACGCCGGAACGGCTCCGGACAGGGTGCGATCGGGTATTTACGCATCGCACAGCAGGAAGCATGCCCGTATGTCGTAGTGCTCGCTACGCCGATGGGAGTACCGAATCGGACAAAAGGACCTACCGGAGCCCTCAACGTATTTCCCAGCGGAGCGGGCGCCGGCGGAACCGCGCTTGCTGGAGAGCGGGTGGTGGTTCGCCGCCCGCCCACCCGTGAGCTCTCTCGCGCGGCTCTCGCGGACGGCCCGGTGTGGCCACTGCTCGACACCGGGCCGCCGCGGGCGAGAGCCCCGAAACGTTCCACCGAGCGGCACGGGAGAGAACCGAGCCGACGAACTCCTGTCAGCAGGAGGAGTTGGTCTGGGTCAGCAGCCCGAGCTCGTACGGGAGCTGGGAGTACTCACCGCCCGCGTCCGGATCCTTGCCCTGGTAGAGGAACTGGAGCCGGCAGGGGTCGATCGTCATGTTCTGGTCGACACCGGATCGGATCAGCTCACCGTGGCTGATGTCGGTCGTCCACTCGCCACCGGGGAAGGTGACGTTGTTCGATCGGGCGAACGGGTTCTGCTCGGTGTCGGCCAGCCTGCTCCAGAAGCCGTCGATGCTGTCGGAGGTCCAGGAGCGGAACCAGCGATGGCCGTCGCTGCCGATGGCCTCCACCAGCAGCAGGTACTTGCCGGTTCCCGCCACCTTGTAGACGTTGCTCGCCTCGAACAGGTCCTCGGGGGTGTCCCACACGGCGATCTCGGTATCGCCGAAGCCGTAGGGGAACTGTCCGATCGTGGTCTCCGCACGGTAGAGGTGACCGTTGTCGTCGGAGGAGAACAGGTAGCACATGGCCGAGTCGCAGGCGACCCAGAAGTCCACCCAGTGCCCGTCACCGATGTTGTCGGAAACGATGTCCGGCATGCTGTCCATGAGGTTCCTCGGCTCGGACCAGGAACTCGGATCACTGGGATCGTCCGTGGTGGAGTAGGAAGGCACACCGGTCTGGTAGACCAGGTACCACTTGTCCTGGGGCTCGAAGTAGAACACCTGCGGTGCGGCACGGTATCCGGAGCCGATGTCGGACTGATCGAGGTAGTAGTGCGGGGCCGAGGATGCCTGCGACCAGTCGCTGAAGTGGGTGTAGACCAGGTTCCAACCGCCCGACTCGCTCGCGGTCGTCCCGTACACCAACCACTCGCCGTCGTAGCGCACCACCGACGGGTCCTTGAAGGAGACCGCGTCGTGGTTCGCGTCGGGTTTGGGGCCGATCAACGGGCCGGTCGAGGTCCACTGGAAGTTCGAGGGCAGATCAGCCGTGGTGTTCGCGGTCGTGTTCGCGGTCGTGTTCGCGGTGGTGTCCGCGCTCGCGGTCGTGTCCGCGTAACCGGCGGACATCCCGCCCGCCGCGAGCATCGCGGCGGCAAGCACCGCGAACCAGCGTGAGCATCGCACTGTGGTCTCCTCCTGACGGAAGCGTTTGCCGGAATCGAGTGGGCGAGTTCCTCGGGAGAACTCGAACCGGAGCGCTTCGGCTCCCGGTTCAACTCCGTGGACGCGTACGAATCGAAGACACCGCTGTGGCACTCCTGTCCGGTAATACCGGCCCGCTGTCACGTTTTATGGGAGCGCTCCCATAATTGCCACGCACCAAGAAATCGCCACGCGACAAGAAGAAGCGCACAACGGAGAACCGCGGAGAAAAGCGGACACCGGCCCCGGAATCGACCGGAGAACCGCGGGAGAAGTAGATCTTCTTCCGACACCTCCGGTCGTGAAACGCCGGAGAGCACGTGTCACCGGAAAGCCGGAATCCCGCTCACATGGAACCCTCCTCGTGACTTTCGCCCACGGAGTCGCCGCGACAACCTCGAAGTCCTTGTTCGCGATACCGAACAAAGTTCGAAGCCATCGGGGATA
This sequence comes from Actinopolyspora lacussalsi, assembly GCA_030803735.1. Taxonomy (NCBI): domain Bacteria; kingdom Bacillati; phylum Actinomycetota; class Actinomycetes; order Actinopolysporales; family Actinopolysporaceae; genus Actinopolyspora; species Actinopolyspora lacussalsi. Next base: position 2,318,781 of record JAURUC010000001.1, read on the forward strand.
CAAGTTCCACGAAGTGCCGATCGCTGTCAACAGTCCCGCGAAAACGACTTCCCGGATCGCCCCGGAAGCACCAGCGGTCAACCGCCCGACGGGCGAACTCGGGCGAAATCCGTTCCGGGACTCGTCCTCACGCCGAGAAGCCCGCTCAGCGCCCCCGTCGTGCCGAGCCGATCGGGAGGACTCCGTCACGAAGCCGACAGGCTCGGCACGGGCACGAGAGCCGAGAGCCTCAGCGGGAAGCACCGCCCTCGACACGGCTGGTTAAACGACGGATGCTCAGACGACTCCCTGGGCCATCATGGCCTCCGCCGCGCGGAGGAAGCCCGCGATGTTGGCGCCGAAGACGTAGTCGTGGGAGGCACCGCCGTAGGACTCCGCGGTGGCACGGCACCGCTCGTGCACGTCGCGCATGACGGTGGCGAGCCTGTCCTCGGCCCGCTCGAAGGTCCAGGTCTCCCGGGAAGCGTTCTGCTGCATCTCCAGCGCCGAGGTGGCCACGCCTCCCGCGTTGGCGGCCTTGCCGGGGCCGAAGAGCACACCCGCCTCCCGGAACGCCTCGATCGCCTCGGCCGTGCACGGCATGTTCGCGCCCTCGGCGACCGCCAACACCTCGTTCTTGACCAGCGTCAGGGCGTGTTCCCGGTTCAGCTCGTTCTGGGTGGCGCAGGGCAGCGCGACGTCGCACGGCACGTCGAAGACCGAGCCGCTCTCGACGAACCGGGCGTTCGGCCTGGCCTCGGCGTATGCGGGCAGGCGCTGCCCGCGCACCTCCCTGATCTCCTTCAGCAGCTCCGGATCTATCCCGTCGTCGTCGACGAGATAACCGACCGAATCGGAGCAGGCCAGCACCGTCGCTCCCAGGGCGCTGGCCTTCTCGACGGCGTAGACGGCCACGTTGCCCGAGCCGGAGACCACCACGCGCCGGCCCTCAAGGGAACGCCCTCGGGTGGCGAGCATCTCCTGGAGGAAGTACACGACCCCGTAGCCCGTCGCCTCGGTGCGAACGTGCGAGCCACCCCACGCGACCGACTTACCGGTCAGCACCCCCGCCTCGTGGCGGTTCGTGATCCGCTTGTACTGGCCGAAGAGGTAACCGATCTCGCGGCCCCCCACACCGATGTCACCGGCTGGGACATCGGTGTGCTCGCCCAGGCTCCGGTGGAGCTCGGTCATGAACGACTGGCAGAACCGCATGATCTCGCCGTCGGACTTGCCCTTGGGGTCGAAGTCGGCCCCGCCCTTGCCCCCGCCGAGGGCCATCCCGGTCAACGCGTTCTTGAAGATCTGCTCGAAGCCGAGGAACTTGACGGTGCCGAGGTCGACGGTCGGGTGGAACCGCAGCCCGCCCTTGTACGGCCCGAGGGCGCTGCTGAACTCCACGCGGAAGCCGCGGTTGACCCGGACGTCGCCACGGTCGTCGGTCCACGGGACCCGGAAGACGAGCTGCCGCTCCGGTTCGCAGAGGCGCTCGACGATCCGCGCGTCCACGTACTCCGGATGCTTTCGCAGCGCCGGTTCGAGGTCGTGCAGCACCTCGGCGGCCGCCTGGTGGAACTCGCTCTCCCCGGGATCGCGTCGGCGGAGCTCCGCGTAGACGCTTTCGACGTGTTCGGTGACGTCCATCGCACCGCCCTTTCCCTCCGTGCTCGGACTCGCGGGGCCGGCCACCGGGCACGTGCCCCTCACCGGTCCTATAGGTAAAGCGGCGGAGTGTCCAGAGCCGGTGAGCTTCCTCATCCGGCCGCACGGCATCCTCGGGTGGAACGCGCTCGGCCGGTTGCCCGAAACGCGACCGACCCCGGGCCGCCACCCGGGAACTCGACGCGGAAAGCCGAGTTCCCGGAGGTATCGACATCTTCTCGCCTTCTCCGGACGCGGACCCCGCCGCTGCTTCGGTCCCGGAGCTACCGGATCAAGGGCGCATCGGGGAGAAAGAGACCGCTGACGCGAAAAAACCCGCACCGCGCGAAACGCGAAGTGCGGGTCATCGAAGTATTACCGTGGAGCTGACGGGACTCGAACCCGTGACCCCCTGACTGCCAGTCAGGTGCGCTACCAACTGCGCCACAGCCCCTTGTTCGATTCTCCCGGTCGGCCGGCTCGGTTTTTCGTTCCCGGCCTCGCCTTCCGTTGTGCCGCTACTTTACAACAGGGCGAACCCCCTTCCGAGCAGGGGGTCCCACTTTTTCGATCACAAGAACCATAAGCGCCGTGCCCAGCGGTTTCGTAACCGCTTACGTGGACCGCTCCGGCAGCGGGCAGCGCGGTGGGGCGAACGAGCCCGTCGGCACCCCGAAGGTGCCCGAAGTGAGCCGAACCACCCACTCTTCGAGGGCTCGGCCGCCCGCACCGCCGCCACACGGCGTTCAACCCGCTCGGGCGCCCTCCCGGGTACGCCTCGGATCGACCTCCCGTTCGGGATGCCTGCGGAGGTACTCCTGCTCCAGCTCGAACGTCCTGCGGGTGTGTTCCTCCAGCGCGTCCGAGGCACCGTGCAGAAACGTCTCGTTCCGCGTCTCGTGCAGGTGGCGCAGCTCCCGCCGCAGGTCGACCTCGGACAACTCGGTTGCTTCCACTCCGGTTTCCATGGACACGCGCTCCCCTCCCCGCCGGGTTTTCCGCGGGGGTACCCGGTTGGCGGCGGTGCGACACCCGCCGCCGGGAATTCGTTCCGCCGTGTCCGATCCGCCGCGCCCGTTCCGCCGTGCCCGGTCCCCGACTACGCGGGGTCGGCCGACTCGACGGGCCGACCGGAATCGGTCGGCTCGGAACGGGATTTGCGGCCGAGCGTCTCCGGCGCGAACAGCCAGGTCACCATCGCGACCAGCGCCACACAACCGGTGAGCAGGAACGCGGCACGGTAGGACAACGCACCCGCCAGCGCACCCGCCAGCGGCGGCCCGATGATCGTGCCGACGTCGGCCGACATCTGGAAGGCGGCCAGCACCGGGCCGCCCTTGGCCTTCGGCCCGACGATGTCGGCCACGGCCGCGCTCTGCGCCGGGGTGCACAGCCCCATACCGATTCCGCCCACCAGCGAGGCCCCCAGCAGCCAGGGCACCGACTCGCTGAATCCGATCGCGGCGCTGCCCACAGCGGCGATGGCCAACCCGCTCAGCAGCATCGGTTTGCGCCCGCGCGAGTCGGCCAGCCTGCCCGCCGGTAACAGCACGGCCGCGTTGCCCGCCGCGAACACCGACAGGGCGATGCCGGTCATCGCGTCGGGCAGCCGCATCGCCTCGACGATGAACAGCGGGATCAGCGCGATCCGCACGCCCTGCGCGGTCCAGCCCTTGCTGAAGTTCGCCAGCAGCGAGGCGCGGTAACTGGAGTCCCGCAGCGCGGTGAGGACCTTGAGATCGGGGGCGTCGGCGTGCTGCTGCGGATCGGCCAGCGTGGAGTCGCGCAGCAGGAACCAGCCGACGAAGGCGGCCAGGTACAGCGCGATGCCGTAGATCAGGAAGGGCAGTCGCAGCGAGAACCCGATCAGCAGCCCGCCGAGCACCGGACCCGAGATGCTGCCCAGCAGGAAGCTGGTCGCCCACAACCCGGAGGCCCTGGCACGCAGGTGCGCCGGGGCGAGCCGCACCAGCAGAGCCAGCGCCGAGACGGTGAACATGGTGGAGCCGATGCCGCCGAGCCCCCGGAACACCAGCAACTGCCAGTAGGACTGCGCGAAGGCGCAGGCGGTGGAGCTGATGCCGACGATGACGATGCCGAGCACGTAGTTCGGCCGCTCGCCGAACGCCGAGACCAGCCGTCCGCTGGCGGGGGCGAAGACCAGCCGCATCAGCGCGAAGGCGCTGACGATGAAAGCCGCCGCCGTCACGCCGACGTTGAAGCTGGTCGCGAAGGTGGGCAGCGCGGGCGAGACGATGCCCATCCCGATGGCGACGATGAAACCGCCGCTGATCAGGACCCATATCTCGCGGGGCAGCTCGGACAGCGTGCTCGACTTGCGTGGCGATTCGTTCGGCTGGTTCTCGGTCGCGGTCGGCGAGGTCTCCGGCACTGTGCCTCCTTGTCGTCCAGCAGGGCACAAGTTCACTCGATCGTGAAATATTCCCGATCTCGCCACGTCGGGCGGGATTTCGCCACACGTGACGCGGTGCTCACCGGCCGCGACCACTACCGGAGATACAGCGCCTACCGGATGCCCTGTCCGACACTTCTCCCGGAGGGAAGATGCGAGCCGGCGGGAGAGATCGCCACTCGACAGGCACAGCGGACCGTGGCGTCGCTATTCGAGGAGTTCGTCCACGCGGCGGGTGTATGCGGTGACGGCGTAGGCGGTCTCGAACCCGCAGGACTCCGCGAAGCGCTGCGCGGATCCACCGTCCTCGGCGTGCGTGGCCACCAGCAGCGCCCCTCGTTCCGCCGCCGCGTCCACCCCGACGCGCAGCAGCTCCCCGCCCCTGCCTCGATTGCGCCTGCCGGGGCGTACCGCGATGTGCTCGATCAGCCCCATGCCGCTCTCGGCGAAACCGAGCACGAACCCGGCCACCCGTTCGAGCTCGCCGTCGTCCAGCACGTGCAGGAAGCACCGTGGATCATCCAGCCGCTGGCCGAGGTTGCGCGGCAGGCGGCGTTCGGCCCCGGACGAGAGGTCCAGTTCGTCGGCCAGCAGCTCGGCCACCGAGGGCAGGTCGTCCTGCACCGCTTCGCGCACCGGGTGGGTGCCGATGGCCTCGGTCTCGCGTGCGGCCGGGTCGGGGCGGTACAGCAGCGCGACGTTCTCGGCGACCGCGTGCCAGCCCGAGTCGTCGGCGATCCCCTCGATGTCGGCCACCGTGGTCGGGGAGGCGTGCACCACGGCCTCGGGCCTGCCCGACTCGGCGAACACGCTCTCCAGCCGGAACAACGTGGTGGCGACCTCGGCGGAGGTGCCCCACAATCCGCAGGCGCGGTTGCCGAGGGCCAGCGGGTTGCCCGCGTTGAGCACGACGTCGGCGACGCCGACCTTGCCGACTCGTCCCTCGCGCACCGCCCCGGAGGCCAGCTGTGCGCGCTCCACCAGCGCGGCGAGGTCTCGGGCCTGCTCCGGTGCGAGCAGTTCTTCGTCGTCCGGATCGTGTAGTGGGTCCACACCCGCATTGTCGTCCCGGCCCGCGCACTCGTCTTCGACTCCCCTGGGTCGGATGCCACCGCCACGACGAAACGTATTCACCGAGGAGCCACCCGGATTTTCGCGCGAGTCGCGACGAAATCGAGAAATCGCGTAATCCGAATTACTGCACAAGCTCGAATCAGGGCACCGCGAAAGAAGTCACCCCGACGGCGGTACATCGCTTTCCGAAACTCGAATAACGTGTTCACAGGTCGCGCTCGGCGACAGAAACAAAAACAGAACGGAACGGAGAAAAGGTGTCTTTCCGCAAGAAGGCGGCATCGCTGGTCGGCGCCCTCGCCATGACGGGACTCGGGATGGCCGGATTCGCCGCTCCGGCATCGGCGGAATCCTGCCCCGCCGGGGCGTTGTGCGCCTGGTACTCCAGCAACGTCAACGTCGGAGACCCGGGTACGGTCTACGGCGACAACTACAACCTGCTGCAGTACGCCAAGTTCGCCGATGCCGGATCGATCTACAACAACGGGAACTCCTGCAACGTCGCGATCTACACCGGCTTGAACTACACCGGCACGGAGACCGTGGTCAAACGTAACTACCAGTGGGAGAACCTGGACAGCACGGCCTACGCGGGCGGCGTGGCCTCGAACAACTGGTGCGTCTGATCCGATGCGCTTTCGGACCAGGGCGGGCGTTGCCGTGACGCTGCTGTGTGCACTGGTCTTGGCCGGATGCTCCGGAGCATCCGGCCATCGGCCCGCCGTGCGGGTGGGCTATCCGTTCGACGGCGTGACGCGGTTCAGCGAGGCGGAGCAGCGGCTGCTGCACGACGCGGAGGAACGGCTCGTGGCCGAGTGCATGAACGGGCGCGGATTCGACTACGAACCCTCCGAGCAGAACGAGAACGAGTCCGGCGCGGACAATCCGTACGGTCTGCTCTCACCCGAGCGGGCCGCGGACAACGGCTATGGCATGACCATGCGGGCCGTCCGGAACTCCTCCACCGACGAGAAGAACGAAAACAGGAAAGATCGGAACGATTCTCCCGAACGGGAGAGGACGCTCAAGGGGAAGAAAGAGAACAGGAAAACGATAACCACCGACACCGGAACCGAATTGACGTTCGCGACGGACGGGTGTCTGCACGAGGCCCGCACCGAAGTGTACGGGGAATCGTGGGACCGCGCGTTCTACACTGTGCAGGATCTGTCGAACGAGGTGATTCGCGGCGTCACCGATGCCAAGGAGTTCTCCGAGGCCCAGCGGCACTGGTCCGAGTGCATGAGTTCCGCGGGACACGAGTACGAAACGCTGCAGGGACCGTTGCGCACCATACGTGAGAAACTGGACGAGCGGGGGCCCAACAAGAATATCGCCGGGTTGGAGCTCTCACTGGCCGAACAGGACGCCCGCTGTCAGCGCCGGGTCGGGCTGGCGGAAACGGTGCGCGAAGTGCAGCGTGCCGAGGAGGCGGAGGTGCTGCGAGGTCATCGTGCGCGGCTGCGGGAACTGCGGAAACTGCGGAGTACCGCGCTGGACAACGCCCGAGCCGTCATGGCCGACGACTGAGGGAAGTGGCCGGTGCCGCGGGGATGAGACGCGCGGCATCCCGGCTTGATCACCGGGATGCCGGTTTCCGCCGCTCAGCCGAACCGATCCGTCTTGACCGCCGTCACGAACGCCCGCCACTGCGAACCACTGGCCGTGACGAACCCGGCCGCACGGTCCTTACTGTCCCGCACCGCCGCGCCGTCGGCGATCCGACCGACCTCGACGCACGCCGTTTGATGTTGCGAACGGCTGGACTTACGCCATCCTTCGGGGTGGTGTGCCGTCACTGCGAGTTCTCCGTTTCGTTGGCGATACGAGCGATGAGCTCCGTGGAATCCTCAGGGCTCATCACCAACTGCCGGAGCGTACCCGCCGCTTCCTGATATGCCCGACCATCCTCGGGCTCGTGCAGGAAGGTGGAGGAGCTGTACTGCTCTATGTGGACGATCGGTTTCGACTTCGGAAATTCGAACAGGATGAAGGCTCCAGCGTGCGCGGGGTGCCACCTCTCGATTCCGGCTGGGATGACCTGCACAGTCACTCTTTCCCAACCCGCCACGTCGACGATGTGCCGAAGTTGCTCGGCGAGAACGGCACGACCACCGATCGGATTGCGCAACGCGGTTTCCATGATGAGAGCGGTGAAGTGCGGACCCTGCTTGTTCGTCAGGATCTCTCGCCTTCCGAGCCGAAGCGTGACACGTGCTTCGACATCGCTGCTCGAAGCTCCCGTCATTACCGCTCGCGCGTAGTCGGCGATCTGCAGCAACCCCGGCAGCACCATCGTCGATACTTCGGTCACCTGAGTGGCATCCCGCTCGAACTCGATCAGGGTGGTCAACTCATGTTGCACACCAGGCACACCAGGTGAGACCCAGTTGGGTTCACCCGCGCCACGTGCCATCTCGACGAGTCTTTCGCGCTCGTTCTCGGAAACCCCCAGTGCCGTGAGGATGCTCGCCACGTACTCCGGCGCCGGAGGAGTCGAATGTCCGCTCTCGTGACGCGAAATCTTCGAGTGATCGGTATCGAGACGGCGCGCCAGTTCGCGAACACCTATACCGCACTCTTCGCGTGCTCTTCGCAGTTCAGCGCCGAGAGCACGCGCTCTTGGCGTACCTCCGTTGGTGCGAGCCATACACCGATCCTAGTTGGACACGCGAACGGACAAAGTCAACCGATCGTGGGATTGCGAACTGTGGGGCATAACTAGCAATCTGGTGCACACCAGATCGCACCACCAACACCACTGGTGAGAAGAGTTCCAGCAGGAGTGATCATGTCACACCCGTTCACCTGGGTGCCCGGAGATCGGGCCAGGCACGCCAGCCAGGACCAGGTTCCGTCCTTTTCGGGCAACGAGTTCCCGCCCGACATCACGGTGACGACGCTTTGCGGGCAGCGGGTCACCAGCGCCACCGGCGATCTCGCCTGGCTGTGGAAGACCTGCCGCACCTGCGACGAGCGAACCCGCGAGATCGTGGGACTCGAACCGCTGGCCGAGATCGAGCGACGGATCGGAGCGAACTCATGAGCAACCCCCACACCCACCTGGCCGGACTGTTGACCCAGGGCCACTGGCTGCTGGAGCGAGCCGCCTACGAGATCGGCGGAAACCGCTACAGCCCAACGCAGTGCAACGACACCGCCGACGCGCTGGAGCAACTGGCCGCGGCGCTTCACGAGCACGCCGCGACCCTGCCGCGCGGCGAGCTCACCGCCGGAACCGAGCACCCCGCCGAAGCGGACGGTCCCGATCCGAACAGCGGGGACGACGGGGAACGCGGAAACGACAGGAACGACGGGGACCACGGGAACGAGGATGACTGAACCACTGCTCGCGTTGACCGGGGCTTTCCTGCTGCCCGCCGTGGCGATCACCCTGGCGATCCGCACGCATCCGAGCCGGTACCGACCCCGCCACGCACTGGCCGGGGTGGACGCACTGACCGTGGGAAAACTGCTCCACCGGACGACGGGGGCGTTCCCGAGGTACCGACCCGAACTCGCGGGCCGTGAAACACGGCGGATGAGCTGGTCGGGCACGCTTTGGCCCCTCGACGATCCCCCGGGGAAGGGACGCCCCGGTAGCCGTTACCTACCGGGGAGCCCGGCTGCCGAATCTACCGTGCCGGATCGGGACCACGACTCACCGGACCAGCACCCGGAGCTGCTGCTCATGCGCCGCGTGCTCGACGGACTCCGCGCCCTGTAGCCCGACACGCTCCGACCACGGCCCGACCGCCGCGAAACCCCCGACGACCGGGGCGGCCGGGTCGTCCCGCCCGGCCGGGTTCCCTCCCCGCTCCCGACCCGGCCGGGCGCCCCTATCCCGCCGCAGTACAACCCCGACGCCCGGCGATTTCGCGAGAAATCGACACCGCGCTGCGCCACACCCAGGCGTCGATTTCTCGCGAAATCGCGGAATAGCGCAGGAGCATGAAAGCGTTTCGGAAATCGCGCAACCCCACGTCCCCTAGGAGGGCGAGAGCAGGATGTCGGCAACACCGCGCCATGAGGTGCTCGTCATCGGCGGTGGCCAGGCTGGGCTCGCGGCGGGATATTTCCTGCGCAGAGCGGGCGCGGACTTCGTGATCCTCGACGAGCGGCAGCAGGGCGGCGGGGCGTGGCAGCACATGTGGCCATCGCTGCGGCTGTTCTCCCCCGCGCCGCACAACTCACTGCCCGGCTGGCCGATGCCGCCACAGCCCGGCGCGGAATTTCCCACGGTGGACCACGCGGTCGAATACCTGCGGGAATACGAACGCCGCTACGAACTGCCCGTGCGACGACCGGTACGGGTCGACGGGGTGCGGCGAACCAACGACGAATTCCTCGTGGACACGGACGCGGGCCCGTGGTCGGCCAAGGGCTTGGTGAGTGCCACCGGAACCTGGCGCGCGCCTTACGTACCCGCGTATCCGGGCATGGCCGGTTTCACCGGCACGCAGTGGCACACCTCCTCCTACCCCGGCCCGGAGCCGTTCCGGGGACAGCGCGTGCTGGTGGTGGGCGGTGGCAACTCGGCGGCCCAGATCCTGGCGGAGCTGTCCACGGTCGCCGACACCACCTGGGTGACGCGCCGAACTCCCCGGTTCATGCCCGACGAGGTGGACGGCCGGGTGCTGTTCGACGTGGCCACCCGGAGGCTGTCGGGCGCGGCGAACGGTGTCTCCGAACTCGGCGACATCGTGATGGTCGACAGCGTGCGGGAAGCCCGCGAACGCGGCGTGCTGCACGCACTTCCGATGTTCGACGGGCTCACCCGACGTGGCGCGGCATGGGCGGACGGAACCGAGCGGGAGTTCGACAGCGTCGTGTGGTGCACCGGGTTCCGGCCCGCCCTTCGGCAGCTGCGTCCACTGGGACTGCGTGGACGGCAGGGTCGCATTCCCACCGAGGGAACCCGCAGTGTCGAAGAGCCGAGGTTGCATCTGCTGGGCTACGGCGAGTGGACCGGTGCCGCCTCGGCCACCCTGATCGGCGTGGGCCGCACCGCCCGGACCGCTGTCGCGGAACTGACCGCCGAACTCGACGGCTCACCGGAACAGCGCTCCACCGTCACGGGGCGGAGCGGCTGACCTCTCGCCTCCCCGCCCCCGTGGGGCCACACCGGCCCACCACCGACCGGCGGACGACGGGACGTACCGGATCGCCCGAGCGGCGGTCTCACCCGGTGTGGTGGTCACCGGCTCGCGAGCTACCCGGCGCCGTTCGGCTGTGCCCCGCGGTGGGCACGGTTGCGGATACCGAGCACCACAGAGGCCAGCAGCGCGGCCAGCACCGAACCCAGCAGCACGGCGACCTTGACGTTCTCACCACGTTCACCGGCGCCGAAGGCGAGTTCACCGATCAGCAGCGAGACGGTGAAACCGATTCCCGCGAGCAGCGAGAGACCGATCAGGTCCCACCAGGACAGGTTGGCGTCGAGCTGGGCCCCGGTGAACTTGGCCATCAGGAACGTCGCACCGAAGATGCCGACCAGCTTGCCGAGCACCAACCCCGCCATCACCGCGGGAACCACCGGATCCGCGAAGGCGGTGGCGATGCCGCCCCCGCCGAGCGAAACCCCGGCCGCGAACAGCGCGAACAGCGGTACCGCCACCCCTGCCGAGATCGGGCGCCAGCGGTGTTCCAGGTGCTCGGCGGGTCCGGGTTCGCTGCCACCCCGGCCCAGCACCGGAACCATGAAGCCCAGCAGCACACCGGCGATGGTGGCGTGCACTCCGGACTCGTGCACCAGTCCCCAAGCCAGCACACCGAGCACCAGCAGCACCGGCCACCACGGACCGCGCAGCCGCACCAGCAACGCGAAAGCCACTATCGGCAGCACAGCTCCCAGCAGCGGCAGCGGATGGAAGTCGTCGGTGTAGAACACGGCGATGACCGTGATCGCCAGCAGGTCGTCGACCACCGCGAGCGTCAGCAGGAAGGCACGCAACGCGCTGGGCAGGTACTTGCCGACGATCGCGAGCACGGCCAGCGCGAAAGCGATGTCGGTGGCCGTGGGGATCGCCCAGCCACGCAACGCGTCGCCGCCCGCTGTGGAGGCGATGACGAAGAAGAACAGGGCGGGGACGATCATTCCCGCCACGGCCGCCACCACGGGCAGCACGGCTCTTCGGGGGTTGCGCAGTTCACCCACCACGAACTCGCGCTTGAGCTCCAGGCCGACCACGAAGAAGAAGATCGCCAGTAGCCCGTCCGAGGCCCAGTGCTTGAGGTTCAGGTCCAGCCCGAGGAACTCCCCGCCCGGCCAGGGGACGAACTCGGCGGCCGTCTTGTACGTCTCGCCCCACGGCGAGTTGGCCCAGAGCAGCGCGAGCACCGCGGCCACGAGCACCAGCACACCGCCCACGGTCTCCGTGCGGAGGATGTCGGCCAGGGTGCGCTTCTCGGCATCGGGGGTGGGGGCGAACAAGCGTCGCACCGGATTGCGCTGCGGCTCCTCGGGCCGCGAGTCCTGGGGTCGGGAATGCTCCTGCGGGGAACTCCCGTCCTGGGAAGTCCCGTCCTGGGAGTCCGCACGTGCTTCGTCACGCTGGGGATCGGTCGCCATCAACACGTCCTGTTCGGGTCGTCCATCAACTTCCCGCCGACCAGTCTTCCCGGCACACCATTTGCCTGATTTTACGTGCTTACGCTGTGTCCACGCTCGACAGCGATACGAGAGAGCGACGACGAAGCCCTCCACGGCCAGCTCCGTGACCAGGGAATAGCACCGGAACGAAGCGCACGGGGGCTGCGGGGTCACTCGCGTGAACGCGGGGAAGTCACGTCAACAGTGATCGTTGTCACCCGGTAGCGACTCAACCGATTTCGGCCGGATGAGCGTGCACCGTGGCACCGGAAAGCCGGGGCAGCTCCCGGTGCAGGTCACGCTCGGCCTCGTGCGCGATCTCGTGCGCCCGGTACAGCGTGAGTTCCGCGGCGACACCGAGTTGCACCTCGGCGTGCAGGGCGTGCCCGATCCAGCGCAGCCGCACCGCCTCCACCGCACGCACGTCCGGATGGGTGCCCAGCGCCCGGTAGGCGGTGTCGGTCAGCTCCGGCGCCACCGAGTCCATCAACCGCGCCAGAATCCGCTTGGCCGCCGACCAGGTGACCATCGCGATGGCCAGACCGATCAGCAGACCTACCAGTGGATCCAGCAACGGCCACCCCAGTGCCGCCCCACCGGCGGCGAGCACCACGCCGAGCGAGGTGAACGAGTCCGTCCTGGCGTGCAGCCCGTCCGCCACGAGCGCGGCCGAGCCGATCCGGTGGCCGGTGCGGATGCGTATCCGAGCGGCGAGCTCGTTGCCGCAGAACCCCACGCCACCGGCCAGCGCCACCAGCAGCGGATCACCGATGCCGGCGGGGTCGAACAACCGGTGTGCGGACTCGACCAGCGCGGCCACCGCCGAACCCGCGATCACCAGCACCACGAGCACCCCGGCGACGTCCTCGGCTCGGCCGTAACCGTAGGGGAAGCGACGGTTGGCGGGTCTGCGCGCCAGCAGGAACGCCGCCGCGAGCGGGACGGCGGTGAGCGCGTCGGCGATGTTGTGCAGCGTGTCGGACAACAGCGCCACCGAGCCGGAGAACCACAGCACTCCCGCTTGCAGCGCGGCGGTGGCGGTGAGCACCAGCAGCGAGAGCCACAGGGCGCGCATTCCCGCGCGACTGCCCTCCAGCTCGGTGTCCACCCGTTCGGCGGGATCGTGCTCGTGGGGCAGGAGGAAGTGCCCGAGCCGGTGGAGCAGTCCCCGCGCGAGAGCCGAACGCGTGGCGCGCGGTCCGCGCGGGGAACCGCTCCGCCCGACCTGGCCGTGGCCGTGACCGTGGTCGTGGCCGTGGGAATGGTTTCCGCTCATCGCCTGCCTCCGATACTCGCCGTCGCGGTGAGCACGGCGGAATCGTAGCCGCACAACCCCGCACGCGACGACGGCGCAGCAGCGGAAATGTGGCAACAACGGAGCGGCTCGGCGTCAATTTCTCGCGAAATCGCCGCGCCCGGGGCCGAAGCGGAGCGGGGCTCCGATAACGAAAAACCCCGCCCGGCGGGACTCGCCGAGCGGGGTATCACTTCGAGGTTCGCGCGGTCACCGGGACCGCAGTGGAGGTGCCGGGATTCGAACCCGGGTCCTCTGTCGCCTCACCAAGGCTTCTCCGTGCGCAGTTCGCTCTGTCTCTACTCGACTTCACCGGTCACGCGAACAAGCCGGTGTGACAAGCCCAGTCGCTGTGCGATGTCCCGTTCAGTCCCGCGACCGAACTAAACGGTGAGTCCCCTAACCGATGCCGGGGTCCGGGTCGGAGACTTACCCGGTCCGACAGAGTCGCTACTCGCTCAGGCGGCGAGTGCGAACTCGCGCTGACTCTTGTTGTCGGCGCTTGTTAATTTACGGCGACGCTTTACGGTGGTCTTCCGCCTGCACCGGCACGCTTCCCTTGGCTCAACGGCCAGAGTCGAAACCGTTCACCCCCGTGTTTTGTTACTAAGCAACCTGTTGTGCAACAGTCCGCCCCACCGGGCCTCGCCCGGACGGAGCCTTACCCAACATCATAACGTACGACTCCCGCCCGATCACTCCCGGTCCGGCGGATCGGTTCGCGAAAAGTTCCGCGGGACGAACCAACGGTTCACGGAGCGGCAACCACGCTCCGGTCAACCGCATCCGAGCAACCGTGCGGGCGTGTCGTGCAACACCGCACGCAGGAACGGTATTCCCAGCCGCTCCTCGGCGACGGCCCAGCCGGCCACGGCTGCCAGCTGCTCGGCGTAGGGATAGGGAATGTTCGGGAAGTCGGAGCCGAGCACCACCCGCTCCGCTACGGGCACCAGCCGGTCGGCCCAGTCCGAGGGCAACGGCGCGAACCGCTCGCTGAAGGCGACACCGACCATCGTGGTGTCCAGGTAAACCCCGGGATGATCCCGCGCCAGCTCCAGCGCTCGCCCGTACTCGGGCATACCGGCGTGCGCCAGCACCGCCACCAGCCCCGGATGGCGTTCTAGTACCTCGGCGAACACGTCCAGCCCGGTGAACTCCCCGCGCAGCGGACCGTGACCGCAGTGCACCACCACCGGCACCCCGGACTCGGCCAACAGCTGCCACGGTCGCCGCAGCAGCGGGTCACGCGGGTCGAACCCGCCCACCTGGACGTGCACCTTGAAGCAGCGCGCACCGCCTTCCAGGGCGGCGGCCACGTACTCGGCGGCCCCGGGTTCCGGATACATCGTGGCGGTGGGCACGGCACCGGCAGTGGTGCGGCCGAATTCGAGCGCCCAGCGGTTGAGCCACTCGGCCATACCCGGTTTGTGCGGATACACCAGCGGCGCGAACACACGCACCCCGAGCCCGGACAGCACGTCGAGCCGGATCGGCTCGTCGAAGCGGTACCGGATCGGCCACTCGATCCCGTAGTGAGTACCGGCCAGGTCGAAGTAGTCCCAGACCTTGCGCAGCACGCGCTCGGGCAGGAAGTGCGTGTGCAGATCCACCAGCCCCGGCAGGCCGAGGCCGGCGAGCCAGTCCGGAACCTCCTCGTCGGACGACGGTCCCTCGAGCCCGCTCACCGCGGGCAGCCGAACGCCGCGTGCGCCACCCGATCCGAGCGCGGCCGATCACACGGGAGTCGTCCGCCTAACGGCATCTCAGCGCATGCCCTTCCGGTGCTGGCCGATCGCCCGCGCCATCTCACGCTCGGCGTCGCGCTTGGCCATGTCCCTGCGCTTGTCGTGGATCCGCTTGCCTCGGGCGAGTGCCAGCTCGACCTTGGCCTTTCCGTCGGAGAAGTACAACGAGAGCGGCACCAGGCTCAGCCCGCTCTCCTTGGTCTTGCCAAGCAGTCGTTCGATCTCGTCGCGGTGCAGCAGCAGCTTGCGCGAACGACGCGGGGCGTGGTTGGTCCACGTTCCCTCGGTGTACTCGGGGATATGCACGTTGCGCAGCCACACTTCGCCCCGGTCGATCGTCGCGAAGGAGTCGACCAGCGAGGCTCGGCCCTGGCGGAGACTCTTCACCTCGGTTCCGGTCAGCACCATGCCGCCCTCGTAGGTGTCCAGCACCGTCCAGTCGTGCCGCGCCTTGCGATTGCGCGCGATCAGGTTGTGGCCACGTTCCTTTGCCATACCGGCGAGCATAGCGCTGCGCCCGACGAGTGGACCACGTGGTTTTCGCACGCGGTGCGGCCCGGCACCCGGTGCCGAACGCCGAGGTGCCGGGCCGCGCAACGAGCGATCCTCAGATCCGGACGTACAGCCGCAGGGTGAGATACCCGGTCAGGCCGGAGATCGCCGAGGCCACCAGCACCAGGATCGGTGCCACGAAGGCCACGTCGGCGTAACTGACCGGGGTCAGCAGGTCGGCGTTGGTCAGCGGCTTCATCAGCCCGTCCAGGAACGCCTCCTTGAGCACCATGAGCAGCCCGGTCGCCGCGACGGAACCGATGATGCCGGAGACCATGGCCTCCAGCAGGAAGGGCAGCTGGGTGTACCAGCGGGAAGCGCCCACCAACCGCATGATGCCCGTCTCGGTGCGGCGGTTGAACGCCGAGAGCTGAATGGTGTTCGAAATCAACAGCAGCGCGGCGAACGCCTGCAACGCCGCGATCAGGAACGTCCCGTCACGCACGTCGTTGAGCTTGTTGACCATGTTCCGCACGAACTGGGACTGGTCGTTGATCGAACCGATGCCGGTACGTCCCTCGAACTGCTCCTTGATGGCCCGCGGCGTGACGTTGTCGCCCAGCTCGACCCACAGGGCCGCGGGCAGCGCCTTGGGGCGAACCAGTTCCTGCAGCTGCGGCTGGTTCGAGAACTCCTCGGTCGCCCGCTCGAAGATCGCCTCGCGGTTCAGGTACTGCACCGACCGCACGCCGGAGGCCTGCTCCAGCTCGGAACGGATCCCAGAACAGGGCTCGCTGGCGCACTCGGGATCGTTGGCACTGACGTCCTCGCTCATGTAGACGACGACGTCTGCCGCGTCGCGCAGCGATTCCTGGGCCTGATCCACCTTGCGGACGACGATCAGGCCACCACCGAGCAGGGTGAGGGAAACCGCCGTGGTCAGGATCATCGCGATCGTCATCGACACGTTACGACGAAGGCCGTTGACGACCTCGCTGGATACGAAGCTCGCGCGCATCTTGAGTCAGCTTTCGGTGCGGTCTGCGACTTGGGGTTCGGGGCTGCCCTTGCGTGCGGCGGGCTCAGCGGCCCACGCCGTACACACCACGGGCGTCGTCACGGATGACCTGGCCGTGACTGAGCTCGACGACCCTCCTACGCATGGAGTCGACGATCGAGTGGTCGTGCGTGGCCATGACCAGCGTGGTTCCGGTGCGGTTGATGCGCTCCAGCAACAGCATGATGTCCTGGCTGGTGTCCGGATCGAGGTTTCCGGTGGGCTCATCGCACATCAGCACCAGCGGCCGGTTGACGAACGCCCTGGCTATGGCGACTCGCTGCTGTTCACCGCCGGAGAGCTCGACGGGCATGCGGTCCGCCTTGCCGTCCAGACCGACGAGCTGCAGCACCTCGGGAACCACCTTGCGGATGGTGTGCCGGGGTTTTCCGATCACTTCGAGGGCGAAGGCGACGTTGCCGAAGACGGTCTTGTTGTTGAGCAGGCGAAAGTCCTGGAACACACAACCGACCCGCTGCCGCAGCTTGGGAACGCGCCGTCTCGGCAGCTTGGCGACGTTCCAGTCGGCGACGATCACCCGGCCTCGGGTGGGGACTTCCTCCCGCAGTAGCAGCTGCAGGAACGTGGACTTGCCCGACCCGGAGGGGCCGATGAGGAATACGAACTCGCCCTTGTCCACGGACACCGAGACGTCGTCGAGTGCGGGGCGCGCCAACGTCTTGTACGTCTTTGACACGTGTTCGAGCCGGATCACGGGCAGTGAGCTTACCTGCGACCACCCGGGGGATCTTCACTCACCCGTACCATTGGTTGCACTCGGCCAATTACCATGCGCGCTTTTCGAACGCGCGGAGGGACGCGAACGGGTCCGGACCGCGCAGGCGCCGGGGAGCGCGCCGGGAGACAACCACCGGAACCGCCCACATGGGAAGGAACCCCACGACATCCGAGTCGCCGGGAGACCACGGGGCCTGGGCGGGCAGGTTACGACCGGCGGCTCGCCGAGGCGGCGCGGCGAGCTCGGATCAGCTCTGCTGTTCCTGGTCGTGCTGCTGCTTGCGCCACCGGATACCGGACTCCAGCAGCCCGTCGATCTGCCCCTCGAGCACCGACTCCGGGTTTCCCACCTCGTAGCCGCTGCGGAGGTCCTTGACCATCTGGTACGGATGCAGCACGTAGGAACGGATCTGGTTGCCCCAGCCGGAACCGCTGCTGTCCCGCAGCGCGTCGAGCTGGGCCCGCTCCTCCTCCCGCTTGCGCGCCAGCAGCTTGGACTGCAACACCCGCATGGCCGCTGCCTTGTTCTGCAACTGGGACTTCTCGTTCTGGCAGGAAACCACGATCCCCGTGGGGTGGTGGGTCAGCCGAACCGCCGAGTCGGTGGTGTTCACGCTCTGCCCGCCGGGGCCGGACGAGCGGAACACGTCCACCCGGATGTCCTTCTCGGGGATCTCCACGTGGTCGGTCTCCTCGACCACCGGCAGTACCTCCACACCCGCGAACGAGGTCTGCCTGCGCCCCTGGTTGTCGAACGGTGAGATACGCACCAAGCGGTGGGTGCCCTGTTCCACCGAGAGGGTGCCGTAGGCGAAGGGGGTGTCCACCCGGAAGGTCGCGGACTTCACGCCCGCCTCCTCCGCGTAGGAGGTGTCGTAGACCTCGGTCCCGTACTCGTGGCGTTCCGCCCACCGCAGGTACATCCGCAGCAGCATCTCGGCGAAGTCGGCGGCGTCCACGCCACCCGCCTCCGCCCGGATGGTGACCATGGCGGAACGCTCGTCGTACTCTCCCGAGAGCAGGGTGCGGATTTCCAGATCGGCGAGATCCTTCTTGAGCTGGCCACGCTCCTGCTCGGCCTCGGCGACGCTGGCGCTGTCGTCCTCGTTCTCACCGAGTTCGTAGAGCACCCCGAGGTCTTCGAGACGCTGTCGAAGCCCGGTGATCTTGCGCAGATCGCTCTGCTTGTACACGAGCTGGCTGTTGATCCGCTGGGCGTATTCGACGTCGTCCCACAGGTCCGGGCGAGCCGCTTCCTCCTCCAGCTCCGCGATCCGGGCCCGCAACGCATCGAGATCCATGACTCGCTCGATGCCCTCGAGGGTTTCGGACATGTCCTTGAGCTCGGCGGCGACGTCGGGGTTCACGGTTCCCCAGCCTACTTCACAGCTTCACGGCCACGGACGTGGACCGGCGGTCCTTTTCCGAGCTCGGACCTCACGCGAAGGTCATTCGGGTATCGCGTCGAGCATCTTGATGACCGCACGGTTGTGCGCCACCGAGAAGTCCGCCGCGGCCTTCTCGTAGGGGTCCTCGGCCACCTTGGCGGCGTTCTTGGCCTCGTTGAGCTTCTCGACGTACTGCTCACGGGCCGAGGTGACCAGGTGGTCACGTTGTTTCGCGGTGAGCATGCCGGCGTAGCGCAACCGCAGCAGCAGCGGGCTGCGCACGTTGTCCGGTCCCGGTTCGGTGTTCAGCCACGACTTGAAGGCACGCTTGCCCGCCGCGGTGATGATGTACTGCTGGCTGGAGCGGGGCCCCTGTTTGCCGAGGCGCAACATGCCGTCCTCGGCCAGTGCGGGCAGTTCCCGGTAAACCTGGCTGCGGGTGACGCTGAAGAACCCGCTGAACCGGTCGGTGGCCGCGGCCACCAACTGTCCCCCGGTCATCGGCCCCTCGTGGAGAAGTCCCAGCAAGGCTGCGGATGTCGCATTCAGGTCGGTCACGGCTCCTACGGTGCCACGGCACTGACAGGGTGTCCACAATGGCCGTATGCCGTGTCCGAAACAGCAGCGCAACCACGGGGCTCGGTGAACACGCAACGCATCCAATTCGGCGAACGGAACCACTGTCGCGACCCGGATTCACTTCCATCGCGGCTTCATCCCCCGGGAGCAACCAATTCGTACACTCACTGTCCGCTGGACAGGGATAATTTTTAACTCGAAATGGGTAAATCTGGTTGAGATGCTGCGTAAGGCCCGCTGTTAAGGGCACCCTTCATACTGGCCGGCAGCGTAACGGGGCCGGATACCGCGACGGGGACGTACGGGACGGACCCGCCGAGCTAGGGAGGTAACACCGTGCATCGGAGTCTGCTGCGGACCAAGCTCGCCCAGAGCAGGACCAAGGTGGCGAGCAAGGTTTCGGAACGGGCGAAGTCGATGATGCCGATCCAGGTGGAGAATCCGCACAACTGCATAGTGTGCGGCCGCAAGATGCGTGCCTTCCGAGGCGGGAGCAGCGAGGGGCGGGTCTGCTCGCCCAACTGTGCCCGCAAGTGGGCCGACGGCTGACTGACGTTTTCCTGTCGTGTTGACTGATCGACGTGGGCCTTGCCGGTGCCGGGAACGTCGGAAAGCCCCAGTCAGCCGATCATCCGCGGGTTTTCCCGCGTCGCGCTCTCGCGAGGACGGCCCGACGGCGTGTAGGTCGCTACCCGATGTCGGGCACCCGGAGCGAGAGCCGGCGGGAGGTTCCGCCGAGCGGCAACCCGCCAACCCGACCGGAAACCTTCGATGAGGCCGACGGGCACGAGATCCGGGCTCGGCGATGCACGGGCCCGGAAACCGTGGGAACCACTTGTTCGTGTCCGGTGTCATCCAGCCTGCGTAAGCCCGGCCTGTACAGCCCGGCCCACGTGTCGCCTACCGGCGCCCGGCATCGACTCCGACAGCGGCCTACCGACCGCACTCGGTATCTACCCGCGTGAGGGATCCCTACGAGAGCGCGCCCGAAGCGGCCCTACGAAACGCCTCGCGACAGCCGGGTCCTGCGAACACGATTCGGCCCCCGGAGCCGTGCTCCGGGGGCCGATCTCAGTAGCGGGGACAGGATTCGAACCTGTGACCTCTGGGTTATGAGCCCAGCGAGCTACCGAACTGCTCCACCCCGCGCCGTGTTTCGTTGTAGTTGCAACTCTACACCGCCGCCCGCGACCGCCACACAGGGGGGTGTTCAACCGATGATCCCCTCCGCTCATCAGCGGTTTCTCGCTCCATCAAGCAGGGGAGCCCCCTGGTGCCGGATGACGGACCGGCAAGCGTGTACGGCTTCGCGTCCGCCCGGGGGGATGCCGTAACCCGGACGTGCTCCGGCCCGTGACGCTCCCGCCCCGGTTCCGAAAGAATCGCGGACCGGGACCGAAAGAGCCCCGGCCGAAGTCCCTGACGGGGCGAACCACAGCCGGACGAAAAATCGCCCCCTTCCGGGGTTCCCGGAAGGGGGCTTTCTGGTAGCGGGGACAGGATTCGAACCTGTGACCTCTGGGTTATGAGCCCAGCGAGCTACCGAACTGCTCCACCCCGCGCCGTGTTTCGTTGTAGTTGTAACTCTACACCGTGGTCACCCACCCCCTGCGCGGGGGTGGGTGTTATCGCGTTTTCGCTTGTCACGGAGCGGTTGGACCGGAATCGGGTGGTCGAACGACCACCCGATTCCCCGCTACGGATCAGCCACCGTCTCCGGTGACCTCCTCGTACCGGTTCATGGCTTCCTCCAGTCGCTGGAACGCCTGACCCAGCTGGCCGAGGTCACCGGAGTTCTGCGCGGAGCGGACCTCTTCCATCGCGGCCTGCACCTCCTGGACGGCCTGGTTCACCTCGGAGCTGTTCTGCTGCCCCTGACCGTTGCCCTGCTGCTGGTTCTGGTCGCCCTGCTGATCCTGGTCGCCCTGCTGTTGTCCTTGGTCGCCCTGCTGCTGCCCCTGGTCGCCCTGCTGCTGCCCCTGGCCGTCCTGCTGCTGGTTCTCGTCCTCGGCGGTCTCGGTGTTCTGCCCCGCGCCGGGACCGAACACCTGCTCCAACGAGCCCTGCAGCGTATCGGCATAACCGACGCTGTCGCCGTAAGAGGTCAGCACCCTGGCCAACTGCGGGTAGGAGTCCTCGCTGTTCGGTCGGATGTAGATCGGCTCCACGTAGAGCATCCCGCCCTCGACCGGCAGGGTCAGCAGGTTACCGAACATCGCCCGGACACCGGGGTTGTCGAACAGCGTCCGGTCCTCGGTGACCTTCGGCGTCGACTCCATCTGCCGCTGCACCTGCACCGGTCCCGGCGTCTGGTTCTCCGTGGGCAGCTCCAGCATGGTGATCTGGCCGTAGGTCTCGGGATCCGAGGAGGCCGAGATCCACGCGGACAGGTTCGGGCGTTCCAGCGCGGTCATGGCACTGGTCAGCTGGAAGGTCGGCCGGCTCTGCGTGGGTGCCTGGGCGATCACGTAGAACGGCGGCTGCTTCTCACCGGAACCGCTGCGCTGGTCCTGGTTCGGGTCATTGGGAACCTCCCAGAAACCGCGTGTGGCGTAGAAGTCGCCCGGGTTGTCCACGTGGTACCGGGCGAGCAGCTCGCGCTGCACCTTGAACATGTCGGCTGGATAGCGGAAGTGCTGCCGCAGCTCGTCACTGATCTCGCTCTTCGGCTTGACCACGCCCGGGAAGACACCCTTCCATGCCTCCAGCACCGGATCCTTGTCACCGAACTCGTAGAGCGTCACCTCACCGGTGTAGGCGTCCACGGTGGCCTTCACCGAGTTGCGGATGTAGTTGATCTGCTGGTCGGGCTGGGTGACGTTACTGGTGGAGTCGCTGGCCGCCTGCCCGAACGAGGTCAGCTTGGAGTAGGGGTAGTTGTTCAGCGTGGTGTAGCCGTCGACGATCCACTTGATCTTCCCGTCGATCACGGTCGGATAGGGATCGCCGTCCAACTTGAGCCACGGGGCGACCTTCTGCACCCGGTCCCGCGGATTGCGGTTGAACATGATCTGCGACTGCGAGCCGATCTCCTGGTTGAACAGGATGTTGCGCTCACCGTAGTTGGCCGCGAACACGGCACGGTTGAACCAGTTCCCGATGCCGACGCCACCCTCGCCCTGGTAGGTGTAGCGCGAGTTCTGCGTGTCGTACTCCTGCGGCTCCTCACCCTGCTCGGCACCGACGATGGCGTAGTCCTGGTTCAGCTCACCGTAGTAGACCCGGGGCTGCTCGACCGGGATCTCACCCTCGCCGTCGTTGGCGACGTCGCTCATCGAGAACACCGGGTAGGCACCGGTGTCGCCTCCTTCGCCGGGCACCGAGCTGACGCGGTCGGCGGGTGCGCTCACGAAACCGTTGCCGTGGGTGTAGACCATGTGCCGGTTGATCCAGGACTGCTGGTTCTCGGCCAGGCCATCGGTGTTGATCCCGCGCACGGCGACCAGGTAGTCCTGCAGGTCGCCGTTCTCGTCCCGGTAACGGTCGATGTCGAGTTCTTCCGGGAACCCGTAGAAGTTGAACTGCTGCTGCAGCTGGGTGAACGTCTCGGAGAGCAGGCTCGGGTCGAGCAGTCGCACGTTGGAGACGGTGCCGGTGTCCTCGGCGACGTCCTCCGGAGTCACATCGGAGCCGCTCGAACCGGAGTCGGAGCCGGAGCCGGAGTCACCAGACTCCGAGCCACCGCCCTGCGTGTAGTTCTCGCGAACTGTCACCTCCTCCTTGCTGATACCGAAGGCCTGCCTGGTGGCGGCTATGTTGCGCTCGATCGAGGTCGCCTCGCGCTGGTTGGCGTTGGGTTCGACCGAGAACTGCTGCAGCAGTGCGGGCCACAGCGCGCCGATGACCAGACTGGACAGCACCAGCAACACCGTCGCCAGCGCCGGAATCTGCAGGTTGCGCAGGAACACGGCGGCGAAGAAAGCCAGGGCGCAGATGATGGAGATGCACAGCAGGATCACCTTCGCGGGCATCACCGCGTTGAGGTCGGTGTAGCTGGCACCGGTGAACAGCTCACTGCGCTGCGAAAGCAGCAGATCCCAGCGGTCGAAGAAGAAGTCGACGGCCTTGAGCAGCACGAAGATCCCGGCCAACAGGGCGAGCTGGATCCGGGCGGACTGCGAGATCTGGCCGGACCTGCCCGCGAGCTTGATGCCACCGAAGATGTAGTGCACGGCCAGTGCGCCGAAGAACGACAGTGTGACGGCGATGAACGCCCATGCCAGCAACCAGCGGAAGAACGGCAGCTGGAAGATGTAGAGGCTGATGTCGTGGCCGAAGACCGGGTCCTCGGTCCCGAACGGGGTGCGGTTCAGGAACAGCTGCACCATGCGCCAGTCACCGGTGGCGGCCAGACCACCGATGGCACCGACGATCGCCGGGATTCCGATGCCGAACCACTTGGACCGCTGCGTGATGACGGTGCGGTACCGCATCAGTGGGTCGTCCTGCCCACTTCCGAGCGGCACGAACACGGGTCTGGTGCGATAGGCCAGCCAGAGGTTCAACGCCAGGACTCCGGCGAGGAAAACGGCCGCACAGACGAACAACACGATCCGGGTGAGCACGATCGTCGTGAAGATTCCCCGGTAGTCGATACTGCCGAACCACAGCCAATTGACGTATGTCCCGATCAGGCGTGATCCGACTATCAGTCCTACCAGCACGACCGCGCCCAGGATCAGAAGGATCCGGCTTCGCCGGGACAAATTGGGTACTCCTACCGGCCTCGTGGCCACAGCGCACTCCCTGGTGACGATCCGCGGGCAACGGGGCCGGGTCACCGGTGCGACCCGGGCTCCCGTGCGGACAACTCTACGACCTCGTCACGAGATGGTGGGACGCGCCCGCGAATTCGCATCAAACGGACATCCCGCCCAACATGGGATCACCAGGTGGAAAGGTGTGTCGATCACCTGCGACGAGCGCTGCCACGGGGATCGGACCGGGAGGTCTCGGCGGTGCGACGATGGGCGAATGTCGTCCGCTATCACCGAGGAAATGACCGCGGGGTTGCCCGCGGTGGCACGCGAGATCGAGCAGTTCGTGGCTTCGGAAGGCTGGGAACGACCGGCCAGAATGTTCGCGCTGGTCGACACCGCGGAGCTGCTGGAGGCCGAGCCCGGCCTGGCCGAACAGCTCAACACGAGTTCGACACTGACGCCGGTGGAGCAGGAAGAGCTGCCCGGCAACGACATCGGGGAGGCCCTGGCTGGTATCGGCTGGCCGGAACGGGTACTGGGCTGCGCGCTGGTCCAGGAGATCGTGGTGCTGCCCCCGGAGGCAGAGCAGGAGCTTCCGAGCGAGGACGACGCCGCGCGGAGCGCCGCCGCGCAACACCCGGAACGCCGGGAAGCACGGCTGGTCGCCGCCGTACTGCGCGGCGGAACGCAGACCTGCCTGCTGCGGTTGCGCAACAAGGATCCCGAGGTCGACGACGGCTTCGACGGTGATCCGGAGCGGGAGGAGGGTGAGCTCGTCGAGGACAGCGCTCTGGCACCGAACCTGCTCAACGCGATGCACGCCACCTTCGAGGAGTGACGTTCCGCCGGGGATCCGAGGCCGGTGAACGCCACTTCGGATCCTGATCGCACGGCTCTCGGCACCCGGATACCACCGGGTGCCGCGCCGAATCAGCAGCTCGGGGGTGTCTCCCCCGCCCGTACGGACTCGAGCGCGTCGACCGCCTCGTCGAGGGTTCCCACCTCGATCAGCCGCATGTCCTCGGGGGCCTGGGGCTCGGCCTCGGCGCAGTTGCCCTCCGGCACCAGGAAGATCTCGGCGCCCGCTTCGTGGGCCTTGGTTATCTTGAAACCGATACCGCCGATGCGGCCCACGTTGCCCTGCGAGTCGATCTCACCGGTGCCCGCGACGAACTTGCCGTCCGTGAGTTGGCCCGGAGTGAGTTTGTCCACCACGGCCAGCGAGAACATCAGCCCGGCTGAGGGGCCACCGATGTCGGGCAGCCTGATGTCGACATCGAAATCGACCCGCGGACGCAGCCCGGGTTGCACCCCCAGGAACCCCTGGGAGCGGTCGTCCGGCGGTTGCGCGAGCCGGATGGTGGTCCGCTGCGGCTGCTGCTGCTCGTGCCTGAACCGGATGGTGACCCGCTGGCCCGGCTCGATGCCCGACAGGGCGTCCACCAACGACCGCGGGTCACTCAGCTCGGTGCCGTTCGCCGCGATCAGCTCGTCCCCCGGCTGGATCACCCCTTCGGCGGGGCTGTCGGCGACTATCTCCTCGGCGACGAGCTCGGTGGGGTAACCGAGATGACGCAGCGCCGCGGTCTCGGCGGCGTTCTGCGAGTTGCGGAAAGCACGCGTGTTGGTCCGTTGGACCTGCTGCTCGGTCTTGTCCGGCGGGAAGTAGAGCTCGCGCGGCGCCAGGGCGTAGTCACCGCTCACCCAGAAGGTCAGCGCGCTGAAGATCGACAGCTCGTCGGTGACCGAGACGGTGGTCATGTTGAGGTGGCCATCCGTCGGGAAGGTCTTCGTACCATCGATCCGGACTACCTGCTTGCCCTGTGAAGAGCCGAGCGTGTCATGGGTGGGCCCGGGTCCCAGTGCCACGTAGGGCACCGGAACGAAAACTCCCAGCAGCCCGAAGACCACGACCAGAACGACACTCGTAAGCAGGGTCCAGGTACGGCGACTCACAGCACGACACCCTACGTGCCGCACACTGACGGCCGGCGGGCGACTTGCGTGGCGCCCGAGATGCGGAGTTCGGCGGGGAGGATCTCGAGTCGGGCGGGGACGATCTCGAGTCGGGTGACGACGATCTCGACACCACGTTCGCCCTCGGCGAGCGGCCGACCGCTCACCTACTGCCCGTCCGCCTGTTCCGCGTACGGTGGAACCATGAGTGATGTGCCCTTCGGGTTCGGCCCCCAAGATCCCGACAACGAGGAACCCGATGATCGCAACAGGGGCGACTCATCGGACGGTGGCTCCGGGGGCGGCGCCGGCTTTTCCGGAGGAGCGGGTTCCTTCCCCGGTTTCGGCGGGATGCCGGGTCCCGGGGGCATGCCCGGTTCCGGCGGTACGCCGAATTTCGACATCAGCGCGCTCGGCCAGATGCTGACCCAGCTCGGGCAGGCCCTCAGCCACTCCTCGAGTGGCGATTCGGGGCCGGTCAACTACGACCTGGCCAAGCAGCTGGCCCACCAGCAGCTGCAGAGCAACAAGCACACCGAGCGGCCGACCCAGCAGCAGACCAAGGCCGTCGAGGACGGCATCCAGCTCGCCGAGCTCTGGCTGGATCCCACGACCGCCTTCCCGACCGGTACGCACGTGGTGCGGTCCTGGTCGGCAGGCGACTGGGTGGACAACACGCTGCCCACCTGGAAGCGGCTGTGCGATCCGGTGGCCGAGCGCGTCTCCGAGGCGTGGCTGGAAGCGCTGCCGGACGAGGCCAAGCAGGCCGCGGGGCCGATCGTGTCCATGCTCGGCCAGATGGGCGGGCTGACCTTCGGTTCCCAGCTGGGCAACGGGCTGGCACAGCTCGGCGGTGAAGTGCTCACCTCCACCGATGTGGGGCTTCCACTCGGCCCGGACGGGACGGCCGCGCTGCTGCCCGCCAACATCGAGCGTTTCGGGAAGGGCCTGGATCGCCCCGCCAGTGAGGTGACCGTCTTCCTGGCCGCGCGGGAGGCCGCGCACCACCGGCTCTTCAGTCACGTGCCCTGGCTGCGGCAGCGGTTGCTGGCGACCGTCGAGGAGTACGCACGCGGTATCCACGTCGACACCTCCTCGCTGGAGGACCTCGCGAGCAAGGTCGATCCGAGCGACCCGAACTCGATGCAGGAGTTGATGAACTCCGGCATGCTGGAACCACGAACCACCGACGAGCAGCAGGCCGCGCTGACCCGGTTGGAGACGCTGCTGGCCCTGGTCGAGGGCTGGGTCGACGTGGTGGTCGCCGACGCGGTCGGGGAACGACTGCCCGGAGCCGACGCGCTCAGCGAGACAGTGCGGCGCAGGCGTGCCACCGGCGGCCCCGCCGAGCAGACCTTCGCGACCCTCGTGGGACTGCAGCTGCGTCCGCGTCGGCTGCGGGCGGCGGCATCGCTGTGGCGGCTGCTCACGGAACGGCACGGTGTCACGAGCCGTGACCGGGTCTGGGATCACCCGGATCTGTTGCCGGACGGTTCCGATCTGGACGAGCCGCTGGACTTCGCCGATCGCTGGGGACAGAGCAACGAGGATCTGGACGATCCGATCGCGGCCATTCGACGGGCCGAGGCCGCCGAGCAGGCGGGCGAATCCGGTTCGGAGGATTCCACCGGCGAGGAACGCGGCGAGGACGACGACCGCTGACCGGCATCCCGGCCCTGTTGCCGGGCTCGGCCGCCCCGCGACCGGGTACTCGCTCCGTCGGAACCGAACGCGGGCGATCCGGTGTGCGGAACGGCCCGACTTCGATCGAGCGGTCGCACGACGTCGGGCCTCGTTTCCGCGAGGAGGGCCCCGCTGAGGCGGCACGGCGGGGCGAGGCCGGGCACTGTTCGTCGCCGGGCACTGTTCGTCGCCGGTAGCTGTTCGTCATCGGGCGCACCGAGGCCGCCCGATCACCGGCCGCACTGTGGGGGCCGACACGGTCGGATTCCGGTCAGTCGACCTCGTCACCGGATTCCGGTTCCCCGACTCCCGTTCCGAGATCGGCGGCCGCGGTCAGCCCTTCGAGATACCCGATGGCCCGTTCCGTCCTGGGATAGCGGTTCACCCACTCCCAGAAGTCCGCTCCGTGGCCCGGAACCAGCAAGTGCGCGAGTTCGTGCACCAGCACGTAGTCGAGCACCCAGCTCGGGACCTCCCGAAGCCTGCGACTGACGCGGATGGTGCCCTCGGCGGGTGTGCAGGAAGCCCATCTGGTGCGCATCGGGGCGACCCACCGGACTCCGGCCGCCACGGCGAGCCCGTCCAGGTAGCGCTGGGACAGTTCGGCACACCGGTTCAGCAACGCGTCGTCGGAAGCCCTGGCCGGCGACTTGCGGCGAGTCTCGCTGCGACGCAGTCTGCTGAGCATCTCGTCGACCCAGCGCCGCTCCTCGGCACGGCTCATCCGCGCGGGTAGCAGTACGACCACCCTGCCACCGTCCCGGTAGGCACTGACCGTCTGCTTTCTCCGCTTGCTGCGGCGCACCTCCACTTGCGGTTCGGTCACGACCGGAGAGCCTAGCGAGGTCGATCGTGCTCGCGGGTTCCGCTGTGATCCGAACCGCAGATCAACTGCCCATTCCGCATCGAGGAATCGGGCGAACGCTGCGGATATGACTGATCGACACGAATCGAACACGCGCTGCTACCCCCGAACGGGTTAAGACATTCATCCGAAATCGCGATATGCCGAGCTCCTGCGCGCTGCTCCGGGCGCGGGTACCTTTTGCCCAGCACAGTTCCGAGGCTCGCCATGACGCGCTTGAACGCTTCGGAAGAACAGTTACCCAATGGAGGCAGCCGTGGCCGAGACGTACAACGGTTACTGCGTAAAGTGCCGGGAGAAGCGGGACTTCACCGGTGAGATATCGGAGACGAACGGTAGACGGATGGCCAAGGGGACCTGCCCGGTTTGCGGCACCAAGATGACCCGCATTCTCGGCAAGGCGCACAACACCCAGGGCTAGCGCGCCCCAGGGCCAGCACGCCCCAGAGCCGGCACGCATCGCCGCCGAGGAGCGAGCCCCGGCGGTGAACAATGCCGCTCACAACCGCTTCGACGGCTCCTGGAACGGCGATTCGTTCGTTTCCGGCCCCCTTTCAACGGTTCGGCGGAACGATCCGTCGAGGACGATCTTGCACACGGCTACGCGAAAACCTCTAGCATGTCGGTGAGTCCGTAGGCGTGTGCTCCGGGACGGCTCGTTGTCCCGGCGCCCTGCCGACTGGAAGGGAGTTCCCGTGAGCGACGTCCCCCGCCGAGCAGCACAGCGCACCGTCAAACTCGCCAGTCTGCCGCTCGGTGCCGCGGGCAGAGTGGCCGCGGGATGGGGAAAGCGGCTCACCGGGCAGGACGCGGACACCGTCAGCGCCGATTTCTCCGCGCGTACGGCCGAACAGCTGTTCGCCGTGCTCGGGCAGCTCAAGGGTGGGGCGATGAAGTTCGGGCAGGCGCTGAGCGTGTTCGAGGCCGCCGTACCCGATGAACTCGCCGAGCCCTACCGGGACGCACTCTCCAAGCTGCAGACGACCTCGCAGCCGATGTCGGAGTCCAGCGTGCGGCGCACCCTGGACGAACAGTTGGGAAGCGGCTGGCACGCACGCTTCGCCGAGTTCGACGAGTCGCCCACCGCGGCCGCGAGCATCGGCCAGGTGCATCGGGCGGTCTGGCACGACGGCAGGGAGGTCGCCGTCAAGATCCAGTACCCGGGCGCGGACGAGGCACTGCGTTCCGACCTGCGCCAGTTGATGCGCTTCTCCCGGCTCTTCCAGTCGATGCTGCCCGGCGCGGAGATCAAACCGCTGCTGCGCGAGCTGCAGGACAGGATGGTCGAGGAGCTGGACTACCGCATCGAGGCCGACAACCAGCGCTCGTTCGCCACGGCTTTCGAGGGTGACGAGCTGGTGCACGTCCCCCGGGTGGTGGCGAGCTCACCCAAGGTCATGGTCACCGAGTGGGTCTCGGGTACGCCCTTCGCCGAGATCATCAACAACGGGAGCCGGGAACAGCGCGACCGGGCGGGCGAACTGCTCGGCGAGTTCCACTTCTCGTCCCCGGCCCGGGTCGGCCTGCTGCACGCCGACCCCCATCCCGGCAACTTCCAGCTGCTTCCCGACGGCAGGCTGACAGTGATCGACTTCGGCGCGGTCGCCAGACTTCCGGAAGGACTGCCGAGGACGCTGGGACGCATGCTGCGGCTGGCGCTCGAGGACCGGGCCGAGGAGCTCATGGAACTGCTGCGCAGCGACCGGTTCGTGCAGACGGACTCCGAACTCCGCGCCGAGGACGTGCAGGCGTACCTCGGGCCGTTCGTGGATCCGGCGCGAACCGAGACCTTCCACTTCACCCGTTCGTGGCTACAGCGGCAGGCCGACCGGGTGGGCGATCTGCGCAGTCCCGAGTTCCGCACCGGCCGGTCGCTGAACCTGCCCCCGGACTACCTGCTGATACACCGGGTGACACTGGGAGCGACCGGAATCCTGTGCCAGCTGGACGCGGAAGTGGCCGCCAGGGAGATCATCTCGAACTGGCAGCCCGGGTTCGCGGACTGAGCGGCGGCGATTTCGCGAGAAATCGACGCACCCTCGGCGCTCTCGGCACCGAACACCCACCATCCTCGCAGCCGGCGCCGCCGCGGAGGTTCTCCGGTGCGGCTCTCGCGAGGACGGCCCCGACGTGGTGTAGTAACTACCCGATGTCGGGGCACCCGCAGCGAGAGCCGTGCCAGAGGTTCCGCCACACGCACCCCTACGAAAACCGGGTGACGAACCCTGTCACGCGGGTTTGCGGCCGACGAACACGCTGTGCGCGGCCAGGTAGTAGAGATCGTCCCGCCGCCCGGCGTAGTGCGGCCCCCGCTCGTCGAGCAGCTGGTCGAGCGCGGCCAGGTCGTCGGCGGAGCACTCCTCCACGGCAGCCTCGCGCAGCCACTCCAACCTGCGCAGCACGATGTCGCGCACCGAACCGGTTACCGGAGCGGGCCAGTCCACCAGGTAGCTCCACGACTCGACGTCTTCCAGCCCTGCCTGCCGCAGTGCGGTCGACCAACCGACGGGCAGCCGCACCGTACCCGGCATCTCGGCGCGCATCCGGCGGAACCAGGAGTGCCGCGCCGCCAGCAGGCGCTCCTCCAGTCCTGGTTCACCGACACCGACGTCCCAGGGCAGCACGTGCGCCCACAGCCCGGACTCCACGATAACCAGCCTGCCTCCCGGACGTACCAGTTCCGCCAGCCGACGCAAGCCGGCCAGCTGGTCGGGCAGGTGGTGCACGACCAGTGAGGAGAAAACCAGATCGGCACTGCCCACCGCGGCACCGAGTTCCTCGTCGGCGGCATCGGCCCGCACACCGCGAACCTCGACCCCCGAGGCGGCGTGTTCGGTGGCGTGACGCTCGGCCTCGGCGAGCAGCTCAGGCGCGGAATCGACGAGGGTAACCGTGCCACCCGGCAGAGTGGCGGCGAACGCCGCGGCCGCGCCGCCCGCCCCTGATCCGACGTCGATCACCGAGTGGCAGGCGTCCTGTCCCGCGACCAGTGTCTCCGCGATTCGCCGTGTCTGGGTCGCGGTGAGGCCGTCCTCGTCCCGCAGCTGCCGCAGCCGGGTGTCCCAGTCGATGTTGTCGTGCGAATGATGGTGCATGATCATCAAGCTTAGCCGGCCGGACAACCGAATTCCGCTCCGCACAACGGCACCCGGTCCGGTTCCGACTGTGTGACCGTCCGGGCGGAGTCCTCGGCACGCCCGAACCGGGCGAACACCGGTGGCCGGCTCGTACGCGAACACCGCGCACTCGCCGGGCCACGACAGCTCATCGAGCTCGTCCGAACTCACGCGTCGGGCGGAACTTCTCCGGTCGTGTCGTCGACCGGAGGAGGTTGTGTTCCGCGGTCGAGGTGCGCCGGGGAGGTCGCGAACCGCGCCCCTCGGGCACCCCGCTCGGAACTCGGATCAGATGCGCCGCTCGTAACGTTCGGCCCGCCGGGAAGCGAAGCACGCCACCCGGCGCCAGAACCGCACGACGGCGATCCGATGTGGCAGTCTGGCGCGCTCGGCCTCACCGCGGAACTGTCGACAACGTAATCGCGTGGTTTCCTCGGGATACATTCTGCTGGTCTCACTTCCGTGAACATGGCTGTTCGGTTGTTGGTCGGAGCGGTCTCGCGGTGATCACGCGGCACGTCCGCGGACCGCCGAACCACCCGCACCGGCCGTGTCGGCCGACCGGTGCTTGCGTGGCCGCCCCCTCGGCCGCTTGCGAGCGATCACGGAGCCGTGTTCGACGATCTCGCCGCCCCAGACCCCCCAGGGCTCCGCCCGCGCCAGAGCTCCCGCCAGGCACTCGGACCTGATCGGGCACTCGGCGCACAGCTGCTTGGCGCGTTCGAGTTCGGACGGGTTCTCGGCGAACCACAGGTCCGGATCCCGACGACACGGGACTCGCTCGTCCGTGTCGGGCGCGGTGTGCAGCAGAGCGGAAACGGCTCCGCCGTGATTGCCGGTCTCGCCCCAGGTTGCCGCAGGGGCACTGCCGGTCGACATGCGTTCTCCTCCTGATGAGATGAATTCTTCGACGCTGTTCGGCGCTATAACTTGATCCAATTTGGACGGAAGATTCGAGAACGGGGACACATTAAAAAAGCCGCGGACCCGATACCGGGTCCGCGGCCGAAAGAGCGATTGTCACTCGACTGAGTAACTCAGGTACTTCGCTCCGGCACGACCCGACCCGGGTAGGTTTCGCTCGGCTCAACATCACGATGCGTGCACAGACGCGCGGGGCCGATATTCGCGGCTCGCTTCGCGAACGTCGACATACCGGTGCTCATCAACGCGATCGCGTGCTGGTCCACCGCCGACAACCAGTCGTTCCTACGCATCGCGCACACCGCCTTCTCGTGACCCCGGCCGGACGAGCATGTCCTCTCCGGCCTGCCAACAAGCAGATTATTCGGGGGGCCACACACGGCGCAAGTGATTTTTCGCAGCGTTGTGTCCAGCGGTGGAAACCCCCGCGCCGAGTGGATTTCACCGGCCGGTCGGCGTCCTGACCGGACAACCGGGGACCACCGGCGCGGAGCACACCGCACCGAGCCCGCCCACGCGGGACCGAATGCGGCACGAGTTACCCACCCGGTTCCGGAATCACCGTGGGGAGGATCGGCGGGGCCGTGGGCGGACCTCCCGCGAAGTGAGGTGACAGGTCCTACCCACCGCTTCCGCTAACCGCCGCTGTGATCGCTCCCGTTGACGAGTCCGAGCACATCGGACCCGAACCGCTCCAGTTTGGTCGCTCCCACTCCCGAGATCCTGCTCAGCGCCTCGGAATCGTCCGGTCGCTGTTCCGCTATGGCCAGCAGCGTGGCATCGCTGAACACCACGTAGGCGGGTACCCGCAGCTGCTGTGCCCGCTCGGTGCGCCAGCCGCGCAGTTTCGTGAGCAGTTCCTCGTCCGCGTCCGAGGGACAACCGGAGCAGCGCCCCAGCTTCACATCGGCGGTCGCGGTCAGCGGTGTCGAGCAGATCCGGCAGTGAACCTCGCGAACCCGCCGGGAACCGGCCGACTTCTCCCGCCGCTTCGACTTCGGGGCCGGGGCGGAGTTCTCGGCGGGGTCGAGCTCACGCAGGAACCGACTGCGTCGGCGTTTGCGGCCACCGCCCTGACCCCGGTAGGTCGACCAGGACAGCCGAACCCGCTGCCGGGCCCGTGTCACTCCCACGTAGAACAACCGCCGCTCCTCCTCGACGGCGTCCTCGTCCCCGTCGGCGTACTGGATCGGCAGCGTTTTCTCCACGAGCCCGACGAGGAACACCGTGTCCCATTCCAGCCCTTTGGCGGCGTGCAGCGAGGCGAGCGTGACCCCTTCGACCGTGGGGGGATGCTGCGCGGACGCACGGGTGTCGAGCTCGGCCACGTAGTGCGTCAGGTCGGCCTGCTCCACCTGTCCCGCCAGCTCGTCGGCGAGTTCGGCCAGCGCGTTCAACGACTGCCACCGTTCCAGCGCGGCACCGCCGGAAGGAGCCCGTTCGGTCAGGCCGACCTCGGAAAGGACCTCACGCACCACCTTGGGAAGCTCACCGGGCCCGGTGTTCCCCCGGTTCGCCGCGCCGCGCAGCGCGGTGATCGCCTGCCGCACCTCGGTGCGCGCGAAGAACCGCTCGCCGCCGCGAACCTGGTAGGGGATACCGGCCTCCGACAGGGTCTGCTCGTACAGTTCCGACTGCGCGTTCACGCGGTACAGCACGACCATCTCGGAGAACGGCACCCCGTTGCCCGCCAGCCGGGCGATCCGGCGGGACACCGCACGCGCCTCCTCGGCCTCGTCGTCGTGCGCGGCGAACTCCGGTTCGGGCCCGTCGGGTAGCTGCCCCACCAGGGTGAGTTCGGTTCCCGACGACCCGGTGTTCTCCCCCTCCGCTCCCCGATCCGGACTCGCGGCGCCGATGACCCGGTTGGCCAGGGTGACCACCTGCGGTGTGGAACGGTAGTCGCGTTCCAGCTTGACCACCTCGGCGTTCGGGTAGCGCAGCGGAAAGTCGACCAGCCAACGGGGCGAAGCACCGGCGAACGAATAGATCGTCTGATTGGCATCGCCCACCACGGTGAGGTCGTCACGCTGCCCGAGCCAGGCATCGAGCACTCGCTGCTGCAACGGGGTGACGTCCTGGTACTCGTCCACCACGAAGCTGCGGTACTGCGCGCGGAACTGCTCGGCCACCTCGGTGTTCTCCTCCAGGATGGCCGCGATGTGCAGCAGCAGATCGTCGAAGTCCAGCACCTTCGCCGAGTTCTTGAGCTTCTCGTAGCCCTCGAAGACCTTCGTGAAGTGTTCCGGCGGAACCGGGCACTCGCGTCCTCGCTCAGCGGCGGCCGCCGGATAGTGCTCGGGGGTGAGCAGCGTCGCCTTGGCCCACTCGATCTCGGTGGCCAGATCGCGCACCGAGTCCTGGTCGGTGGCCAGCCGCAGCCTGCCCGCGGCCTGGGTGACCAACCGGAACTTCTGCTCGGTCAGCGGCCACAGCTCGTCGCCGATCACCCTCGGCCAGAAGTACCGCAGTTGTCGGAAAGCGGCCGCGTGGAAGGTCTGCGCCTGAACTCCGTGGGCACCGAGACCGCGCAACCTGGTACGCATCTCGCCCGCCGCGCGCGCGGTGAAGGTCACGGCCAACACCTGCTGCGGGACGACCAGGCCGCGCCGCACCAGCCAGGCGATGCGGTAGGTGATCGTACGGGTCTTGCCCGTCCCCGCGCCCGCCAGCACGCAGACCGGACCGCGCGGAGCCGTCACCGCGGCACGCTGTTGCGGATCGAGACCTTCCAGCAGGCCCGGTTGATCGGTCATGCCGGGAATCCTCGCAGAAACGCGACGAGTGGCGACCGACACACCCGCCGCGAACGCGGCACGCACCTCGCCACCGACACCTCCTCCGGGAGGACGCACACCGCCGAGCTCCCCGGGAAAGTCGTCCCGGAACCCACTTCACGGGTGCGGACTCTTCGCGGGCCCGTTCGCCACGCCGGAACTACACCGGACCGGCGTCGGCCCAGCCGCGCAGCATGCGGTGCGCGATCGATATGCCCGGGGGCAGCCACAGACCGTCGACCGGTTCCTCGTGCCCCAGAGCCGCGCGTACGTGCTCCCGCGAGACCCAGTGCGCCTCGGCGATCTCGCCGGGTGCCGGCCGTAACGGCTCGCGTGGGTCCGCGACGGCCGAGAAGCCCATCATCAGCGATCGCGGGAAGGGCCAGGGCTGGCTACCCAGGTACCTGATGTCGGAGACCGGTACCCCGACCTCCTCGTGGACCTCGCGGCTCACGCACCCTTCCAGGGACTCGCCCATCTCCACGAATCCGGCCAGCACCGAGAACCGCTCGGCGGGCCAGACGACCTGGCGCGCGAGGAGCACGTGATCGGCACCGTCGTGCACCAGACAGATCATGGAGGGGTCGGTGCGCGGGTACTCCTCGTGTCCGCACCCGGTGCAGCGTCTGGCCCAACCGCTGCGGATGCGTTCGGTTCCGGCACCGCACAGCGCGCAGTAACGGGCACGATCGTGCCAGGCGAGCAGCCCCACCGCGGTGGTGAGCAGGGCTGCCTCCACGTCGCCCAACCACTCGCCCACCGCGCGCAGCCCCTGCCAGTCGGCTCCGGAATCGCGGGGGCGTACCCGGACACCCCAGTGGGCCACTCCGTCGTGCGTGCCCAGCAGTACGGCGTGGCCACCGTGGTCGGAGAACTCGTCCGGCCGGTGCCAGGCGAGTCGTCCGCTCGGCTCCAGTGGAGCGCGGCCGCGCTGGTCGACGGGCAGCACCCGCCCACCGGACCACAGGGTCGCCGCGTGTTCCGGATCGTCCCGTTGCTGGTCGGACAGCGCCACGGATGAACGGGACAGCAGCGGTGTGCTGTCGAGCTGGAACGCCTCGGCCGCGGCACGTTCCGATGCCGAACCGAACTCCGAGCAGGTCGTCACGGCAGCGTCACACCACCGAGGCCACGCAGCTGTTCCCCGAGTTGTTCGGCGTCTCCCACCACGACCCCGGTGAACGCGGTCGGCACGTACCAGCGCGCGGCCTCGGCCACCTGCTGGTGAGTGACCGCACGCAGCCGGTCGGGGTGTTCGGACAACCAGTCCTGCCCCAGTCCGAGAGCCGCGACGTTCATCAGCATCGAGGCGAGGCCGGACTGCGAGGAGGTCGAGGTCAGCAACCCGCCGATGGCGTACTGCCGCGCGGACTCGACCTCGGCCTCGCTCGGCCGGACCAGGGCGAGTTTGCCGAGCTCGTAACGGATCTCCAGCAGCGCCGCCGCGGTGACCTCGCTGGCGGTGTCGGCGTCCACCAGGATCGTGCCGTTGTCCGGAGTGAACTCGAACGTGGAGTGCGCGCCGTAGGTGTAGCCCTTGTCCTCGCGGATGTTCTCCACCAGACGTGAGGAGAAGTAGCCGCCGAAGACCAGGTTGGCGATCTGCAGCGCCGGATAGCGTTCGTCGGTTCGGGGGACCGCCTGGGCGGAGAACCGCAGCTGCGACTGCACCGCGCCCTCCCGGTGCACCAGGCGGACGTCGCCGCCGACCACCTCGGGCAGCGCCGGGAGTTCACGAGCCGCCCCGGCCGCCTGCCAGCCGGAAGTCATGCGGCGCACGGTCTCCACGGTCGCCTCGGGGTCGATGTCGCCGACCAGCACCAGCGTGGAGCCGCGCGGCAGGACCGCGTCCCGGTGCAACTGCCTCACCTGTTCGGGGGTCACCTCGGCCACATCGGCGGCCTGCGGCACCTCCCTGGCGAACGGGTGGTCACCGTAGCGGTGGTACTGCAACTCCTCGCGGGCGATGGTGCGGGGCTGGGAACGGGCGACCGTGATCCGCTCGACCAGCCGGTCCCGCTCGCCCGAGACCTCGTGTTCCGGGTAGGAAGCCTCGGTCAGCGCGTCGGTGAGCACGTCGAGGAGGGTTTCCATCCCGCTGGCGAGCGCGTCCCCGGTGATGCTGAGCCGTTCGGGGTCGACCACGGCCTGCAACGTGCCGCCGACCGCGGCGAGGTCGGTGTCCATGCGCACCCGGTCCCGACGTTCGGTCCCGGTGAGCAGGGTCTCGGCGAGCACTTCGGCCCTGGCCGGGTGGGCGGCGTCCTCACCGGCGAAGGGAATCCGCAGCCGCAGCTCGACCATCGGCACCGCGCCGTGGCGCGCCGCGATAACCCGCAGCCCGTTCTCCAGCACGGTGTCCACTGTCTCGGGCTGCCTGCCCGCACGCGGCTCGGCCAGCGGCGGCAGCGGCCGCGGTCCCTGCTCGGTGTGTCCGATCCGCTCGGCACTGCGATGGGTCGCGCTGGTCATGCGGCACCTCCGTCGGCGTCGCCGGTGGGTTCGATTTCCAGAACGGCGCGGGCTTCCGGCCGGAGCGCCTTGGCCGCGGAGGCCACTTCCTCGGCGGTGACCGCGCCGACCCTGGCGGGAAGTTCCCCGACGAGTTCGGCGCGCCCGTGCAGCAGTTCGGTGCTGCCGAGGTCCAGGGTGCGCGAAACCAGCCGGTCGTGATCACGGTGCAGTCCGGCGGACCACCGCGCGGTCACTCTGGAGAGTTCCTCGG
Source organism: Actinopolyspora lacussalsi (assembly GCA_030803735.1). Taxonomy (NCBI): domain Bacteria; kingdom Bacillati; phylum Actinomycetota; class Actinomycetes; order Actinopolysporales; family Actinopolysporaceae; genus Actinopolyspora; species Actinopolyspora lacussalsi. The sequence goes on from JAURUC010000001.1 coordinate 2,356,519, forward strand.
CCGTGGGACCTTCGGTCGCCAACCGCTCCAGCTCGGAGTCGACGGCGTCGACGACGCGGTCGGTGGCCACCTCCGGGCTGTGGATGGCCGTGATGGTGAAGGTGTCCGGATCGCGTGCGTCGAGGGGAGCTCCCATCAACCCCGCGCCCGCGTGCACGTCCACCACCAGCGAGTCGCGGTAGACGAGCCGCTGCTGCAGCCGGGAGGCGTCACCGTCGCTGAGCACGGCGGCGAGCACGACGTTGGCGAGGTACTCGTCCAGCTCACCGACCGGATCGGGCAGGCGGTACCCCAGCGCCACCGCGGGCAGCGGGGCGTGCGGATCCTGGTGCCGATCCCGCGACTCGCCCGACGGAGCGGGTTCCGCGAAGGAGGGACGTTCCGGCACCGAACGGGCGGGCACGTCCCCGAAGTGCTTGTGAACCAGGTCGGTGGCGTGGTCGACGTCGATGTCGCCGGTGATGGTCAGTACCGCGTTCCCGGGGGCGTAGTAGGTGTCGAAGAACGCGGCGCAGTCGTCGACGGTGGCTCGTTCGAGATCGGTGAAGTCACCGTATCCGTTGTGGGCGTTGGCGAACGTGGAGTAGAGCACGGGCGGCAGCAGAATCCACGGGAACCCGCCGTAGGGACGGTTGAGGACGTTGAGCCGGATCTCCTCCTTGACCACGTCCACCTGGTTGCGGAGGTTCTCCTCGGTGAGCCGGGGAGCACGCATCCGGTCGGCTTCCAGGAACAGCGCGCGCTCCAGCGCGTTGGAGGGCAGTACCTGGAAGTAGTCCGTGTAGTCCTGATGCGTCGAACCGTTGAAGATTCCGCCGGACCCCTGCACGTGACGGAAGTGCGCGAGTTTCTCGAGACTCTCGCTGCCCTGGAACATCAGGTGTTCGAACAGGTGAGCGAAGCCGGTTCGGCCTTCCGGCTCGGAACGGAAGCCCACGTCGTAGTGCACGCTGACTCCGACCACCGGAGGCCCACCGGGTGCGGTGGAGCCCGGTTCGGCATCCGGTGCGAGCACCACGCGCAGCCCGTTGGGCAGGGTGACGCGATGCGGTTGCGGTTCGACCATGCCCTCAGCCTACGTGCGCGGGAAGCCCTAGCGGTGAGCACCCTGCTGAACACTCGGCGTGTCCGAGATCGGACGAATCGTCCACCCGGTCGCGTGATCGATGGGCGGAATTCCCGTGGAGATTCCACCGAAGGCTGGACGCCAGGATACGGCGGCGGGAGCAACACCGCCGGGGCAGTGGCACCCCGTGAGCACGGTGAGCCACGTCGGAAAACGGAGGGTGAGACGGAGAACGGGATCGAGTGAGCCTAACCCGGCTCTCGAGGGCGGGCGGAACGCAGCAGCAGTACGTACCCGGCGCCGGAGAGGGCCGCGAGCACCAGCAGCACCCGACCGAGCCGCCCGCTCAGTCCGGCGCCGCCGGTCCCGTGTTCGGCGTCGACCGGACGCGCGAGCGCGTCGTCTCCCAGCGGTTCGGGCACCCGGACCCGTAATCGCGTCCCCTCGGAATGACCGCAGCCGTCGAACGGGACGCGGGTCGCGTCTCCGTCCGCCGTGAGCTCCACCAGGTCGTGCGCGCCGCGTTCCGCGCAGGAGGCGGACTGGACCACCGTCGCGGTGGTGCGGCGCGTCCGCACCGTGGTGTCATCGCCGAACGCGTCGGTCAGCGGCCACCAAGCGATCACCACCGCTCCGATCCCGACCGATAACAGCACCACCAGGATCAACAACACCGATGCGGAACCACGCCCTCGCGCCACGACGCGATCCTCGCAGAGGAACCGCGCTCCCCGACTCGCAACTCGGTCACGACGGCGCGCGGGGTGGGACGTGTTCCCCGGGACGGCCCCGTGCCATGTCGGAGGCCCAACGATCCCGGTCAGGGCAGTCCAGCAGTCCCGGCAAGGGGCGGCGGGCCGGATCACCAGTCGTCACCTACCGGAAAACCGCTCGGTCCGCGAGCCGACCGGTCACTGTTGATTCGGCGGCAGGACACCGAACGACACCGATCGGGAGTTAGGCTCGCCGGAAGCACAGCAGCGGACCGGAACACGAACGACGAAACAGTCCACAGATCAGTCCACAGCGGACAGTGCCGGAGTAGGCCGACAACACGCTTCCATGACTCCACCACAGCGCCCACAGCCGCCGCACGAGCCCGATGTCCCGGTGAACGGCTCCGGAACCGACCCGAATCGCCCGGAGGCGTACCGCACTCCTCGGACGAGCGACGGAGTCGGCGCCGTAGCCGTCGTCGTGGCTGTCCTGAGTGGCGTGGTTCTGCTGTTCCTCTCGTCGGCGGGGCTGCTTCCGGATTTCGGTACGGAGGCGAGCGAGCGCGGCTACGAGCAGTACGGCGACGACGAGATCGGAATCTCCCCGGTCGATCCCTCACCGCTTCCGACCACGGACCCGACGACGGACAGTCATCCGGCACCCGAACACGCGTTGGAGGAGGATCGCCGGCAGCGCGGTCCGGCGAGGACCGGACGCTCCGAACGCACTACCACCGGGATGCGCCCCCACCCGGTCACCTCGCTCGGTGAGCACCCGTTCAACATCCCGGGGAACGGGGCGGTCGACACCGAGTGCGACCTGCCCGCCTTCGACACGGACACGGCCGCACAGCGTGCTTTCCTCCGGTCGCTGACACCGTGCCTGATGGAAATGTGGACCCCGGCACTGCGCGAGGCGAACCTTCCGGTGAAGACTCCGGACGTGGTCGTGACGAACGGAGACGTGCACAGCCCCTGCGGCGATCGGGGCTGGGAGCGGACCGCCATGTACTGCGGCGGCGACCACACGATCTACTGGACAGCCAGGCACTACTCGCGCATCGAGGGACGTGAAACCGCCGGCCCTTACCTGGGGCAGTTCGCGCACGAGTTCGGCCACGCCATCCAGGGAACGACCGGGATAAGCGAGGGGTACGGCAGAGCGGTGCACGAGGCGGGCGGCGCCGAAACCTCCGAAGGACTCGAACTCTCGCGCAGGAACGAGCTGCAGGCAACCTGCTACGGCGGGCAGGCACTGGCCGCGTTGCAGCACGGCGGAGTGAACAACGACCACGTCATGTCCGCGCTGCGTGACGCGAGCAACCGGGGCGACCAGGCAGGTGAGGCCCGCAGCCACGGCAGCACGGAACACAACAGGCTCTGGGCGCACCGGGGATTCCGCACGAACCGGATCACCGAGTGCAACACATGGCGGGCCGAGGAATCCGAAGTGTCCTGAGCCGACGACCGGCTTCGCTCATTCGAGGGCGGCATCGGCCTCTTCCTGCTCCTCGATCAGGATGTTCGTGCAGTCCCAGCATGTCGGCGCCTGGAACCAGTCGAGCTCACTGGGCTCGGCCATGGCGCACTGCACGCCGCAGACCGAGGTGTCCGAGGCTCTGCCCTGCCAACGTTTACCCCGGAAGGCGTGACGGACCAGGCGAGTGGAGCTACGACTGCTCACGGGCAACCAGTAGTGGTGTGTCTCCATCGGGATCAGTGCTTCCAAGTGGGCCGAGCGGTGGGCAACTTCAGATAGGCGGTGAAACACTCCTCGCAGAACGGCCGGTTGTGGGCCATCTGGTACTGCCGGGGATCGACGGCGGGCGGAGCATCGACCGAGGCGTGCCGGCCGAGGGGCTCCACCGGACCACCCCGACTCGGAGGTATGTCCATCGTGGCGTGCTGATTCGGGTCGCCCTCCGATTTCACCCAGTAGATGCTGGGACGTTCCGTCGAGTACTCGGTCACCGCTTCACCTCCCGACACGTTCCGCCACGGCGTACGCGGAACGAACCTGGGGATGCCCCCCCTGTTCCACATATCACCATGAGTATCGGCAGATCGACGAACCGTGACTAGATCACGACAGTGGGCATCTTGTTAGCCGTCGGCTTGAATCGTCGCTCCACGACGGATGCCCGTTCAGGCGGTGGCGACCTTCTTGACGTAGAGCAGCCGGTCGCCCGCCTCGATCGCGTCGGCCTCCGGAGCGTCCACCCGGTAGAGCTGTCCCTCACGGACCAACCCGAGCACGATGTCGGAGAGATGGCGCGGCGATCCTCCCACTTCGGTGCGCTCGACCTCGCGCTCCGCGATGGCCAGCCCGAGGTCCGGGCTGAGCAGGTCCTCGAACATCTCCACGACCGAGGGCGTGGAAGTGGCTATCCCCAGCAGCCTGCCCGAGGTCTCACTGGAGATGACCACGGAATCGGCCCCCGACTGCCGCAGCAGGTGGACGTTCTCCGCCTCGCGCACCGCGGCCACGATCTGCGCCTTGGGAGCCAGTTCCCTGGCGGTGAGCGTCACCAGCACGGCGGTGTCGTCCCGCGGTGGGGCCACCACCACGGCACGCGCCCGCGGGATTCCGGCGACCCGCAGCACGTCCGATCTGGTGCCGGAGCCGTTGACGGTCACCAGGCCCAGTGAGGACGCGGCCTCCAACGCGGTGGGCTCGGTGTCCACCACGACGATGTTGCCCGCTTCGGCCCCCTCTCCGAGCAGGGCCGTCACCGCGGACCTGCCCTTGGTGCCATAACCGATCACGACGACGTGGTCGCGCACCCTGGACCTCCAGTGTTGGATCTTGAACGCTTGGCGGGAACGTTCGGTGAGCACTTCCAGTGTGGTTCCGACCAGCACGATCAGGAACAGCACCCGCAGCGGCGTGATGACCAGCACGTTGACCAGGCGCGCCGAAGTGCTCACCGGGGCGATGTCCCCGTAGCCGGTGGTGGAGAGCGAGACCGTCGCGTAGTACAACGCGTCCAGCACGCTCAACGGGGTCCCGTCGGTGTCGCTGTAACCGCCCCGGTCGAGATACACCAGCAGCACGGTGACGGCGAGCGCCAGACTGGCGCCGATCACCCTGCGCACGATCGATTTGACCGGACCGATGGCGGTGGCGGGCATTCGAACCACCCCGACCAGCGCGTGGTCCGGACGGTCCGTCAGGCGGTCGGTCAGCGCTGCCTCGGAGCGACGTCCGGACAGCGAACGACGTCCGAGTCGCGCGGGTCGGCCCTTGTGCTTGTCCACGGGCGGAAACGGTAACGCCCCGGCGGCGAAGGGGTACTCGCGCTCCCCGGGAGCGTTTTCGCCGGTGCCGAATCCTTCCCCCGAGCGGAACACGTGCTCGCGTGGACCTCACGGGCTTGATCGATATCGACACGCTCCGCCGTTGACTCGTACGCGGTCCGCGCATTACATTTTCGAACAACGTTCGGAATTCCGAACAGATTCTCCCGGTTGGAGGACGGGAATCCATCCCGGAGCAGACCCCGATCGTCACGGCGTTTTCGGACCGCGCATCGCACCGCACGACAGAAACACCCGTCGAACCGACTCAGGTTGGGGACATTTCGCGCATGCCAGGAAATTCGTTTCGCACCGGAATACGAGCGGCGTCCGCGTACACCGCTCTGGCGTTGTCGTCGCTGCTCGGTGGAGTGTCACTCGCCCCGCTCGGAACCGGCGTGGCCGAGGGGACGACATCGACGGCGCACGGGCCGACCGCGCACGATCCCGACGAGGAACGTGAGAAAGCTCCGCCGCTGCCGGAGCGGAGACCGAAGAAGGGCTACCTGTTCACCTACTTCACCGGAGCGGGCAGCGCCGACGGCGAGCAGGTGCACTTCGCCGTCAGCCGGGGCAACGACGCGCTGCGTTGGGACGAGCTCAACAACGGTGACCCCGTGCTGACTTCCACCAAGGGCGAGAACGGGGTCCGGGACCCGTTCATCATTCGCTCGCCCGAGGGTGACAAGTTCTACCTCATCGCCACCGACCTGAGGATGCACGGCGACGGGAACTGGGACGAGGCACAACGGCACGGCAGCAAGCACATCGAGGTCTGGGAATCGACCGACCTGGTCCACTGGTCCGAACAGCGCCACGTCCGGGTGGCACCCGACAACGCGGGCAACACCTGGGCTCCGGAGGCCTACTACGACGAGTCGATCGACGCCTACGTGGTGTTCTGGGCGTCCAAGCTGTACGACGCGGACGACCCGAACCACACCGGCGACAGCTACAACCGCATGATGTACGCGACCACCCGCGACTTCCACACCTTCAGCGAGCCGAGGGTGTGGCAGGACCCCGGCCACTCGGTGATCGATTCCACCGTGGTCTCGGAGGACGGCACCTACTACCGGTTCACCAAGGACGAGCGAGCCAACTCCGGCGCCGCCCCGTGCGGCAAGTACATCACCGCGGAGAAGTCACCGAACCTGCGCAGCACCGACTACGAGCTCATCGCGGACTGCGTCGGGAAGCCATCGGGTTCCGAACCGGGAATCAGCCGCGGTGAGGGGCCGACCGTTTTCGAGTCCAACACCGAGGACAAGTGGTACATGTTCATCGACGAGTTCGGTGGTCGTGGCTACGTCCCGTTCGAGACCACCGACCTGGACTCCGGCGAGTGGACCATCCCGGAGAACTACGACCTGCCGGACAGCCCGCGACACGGCACCGTGCTCCCGGTCACCGCCGACGAGTTGCAACGGCTGCGCACCGAGTACGGGAATCGGTAGCACCTGTTGCCGCGGTTTCCGTGGTGCCGACGCACGGGCGAACCTCCCGCCGACATCCACACTGAGATCCAGCTCGAACAAGCGGCCAACTCGTCTCCGGTCGCGCGATCGGAGACGAGTTGGCCGCACTGATTCACGACACCCGAAACCGGATCACCGCACGTCGTTGATTGCCGACGACGCGATTCCGTGCCACGGTAGCCGTTATGAAACGCCCAAGTTCTGCAACTGTGCTGGCGGGCTCGCTCACGCTCACCGGGGCGCTGCACTTCCTGCTGCCACGCCCGTTCGACTCGATCGTGCCGCGCCGCCTGCCCGGCTCGCCGCGCGGCTGGACCTACCTCTCCGGAGCAGCGGAACTGGGATGCGCCGCCGCCGTGGCGCACCCCCGGACCCGGCGGGCAGGAGCCTCGGCCACCAGCGCCCTGTTCGCGGCCGTTTTCCCGGCCAACGTCAAGATGGCACTGGACTACCGCGATCGGAGCACTCCGCTACGCTTCGTGGCCTACGCCAGGCTCCCCCTGCAGCTGCCCCTGATCCAGTGGTCGCTACGCGTACGCAGGAACACCGGTCGGTAACGCTTTCGTAATCTCGCACGTGCGGAGTTGTTGAACGCTGAGCCTTCCTGCTTACCATTCATAGGTGCAGCAGTTCGAGCACGCGGCCCGCGTACTGGGCTGGCACGGTCATCTCGTGTCGAATGTGGAGGTACTCGGCTCCCGTTTCACAGCCGTCACGCGGCTTCGCCCCGATGTGCACCAGTGGCGCACCGCGCACGACTGGCCACCACAGGCGGAGCCCTCCGGTGTGCACGCCTGGGCCGAACCCGACGGTCCCGAGCAGGTACCGGTGCCCGCCGTCGACCTGATCGGTGTGATGGTGCGCGTCTCGAAGGCCCGGCGAGCCACCAGAGCGTGCGGAACACTGCTCACGATCGCCCCGTGCGCGGCGGTGCTTCCCGGGGACCACCCCTACCGGCCCTGGGCACTCACCGAGCTGGACTACTACGGCATCGGCGCCGTCACCACCTACCGGGACGGCCCCGCCAGACTCGTGCTGTCCCCGGAGGACCGCAGAGCCGAGTTCGGCACCTCGCTGTTCGAGAGATGGCTGTTGGAACTGCTGTACCAGCGAGTGCTGCGGCAGGAGTTCCACAGCACCGAGAGCACCTCCAACACCACCGAGGGTGGGGGCGCCGATTTCCCGTGAAATCGACGCCGGGTGATCAGACCGCCTCGTACTCGTGCCAGTTGAGGCTCTCCGCGTTCCACCGCAGCAGATAGCCGGAGCGCACCGAGCACAGCGCACGCATGGTGTGGGGCCAACGGCGAATCACGTTGGCCATCGCCACCGAGGCCAGTTGGTCACTGGTGCGGTGCTGCTCGCCGGGACCGAGCATCGCGATCCTGCCGGAGGTGTAGAGGATGTTGGTGAGCACCTCCTGCCCCGAGAGCGCCGTCTCCTCCACGCTGACGAGATCCTCGGGATCCAGCTCACCGGGCCAGGTACGGCGATCCAGATCCGTGGCCACCGGCTGCTCGCACTCGCCGCAGGTGCACTCGAACTCGCTCGTCCAGCCGTGGTTGTCCCAGGACCACACCGCGGCGGACCCCGGTTCCAACTCGGCCAGCGCCGAGACGTGCGGCCATGCGTTGACCACGGCACCGAGCACGGTTCGCACCGTGGGCCGGGGGGACTCGCCCGGCCCCTCGAAGATCCACTCACCCTGATCGTTCCGCCGCACCAGCACCAGCGGTGCGCGCAACGCGAGGACGTCCTCGTCCACGGACACCTCTTGCTGCATGGAGGCGTCCAGCCTGTTCTCCGTGTTCTGCGCCATCGCGGGCATATTCCTGCGTGATCCACACCCGAGACAAGCTGAGCCACTCGAAAGTGTGGTTTTCGAATCGTTGACCGGGGAGGTTCCATCCCGATCGGGGTTTCTTCCCGGCCCGGTGGCGCTCCTCGCGGCATCGGGGCGGGCCCCGGTCAACTCTCGGACGGCACCGTCAGGATGAGCTTGCGGAGTCCTTCCGCGTCGTGCTGGTCGGCGGGATACAACGTGCGGTCGTGGCGTACGTAGTGCATGGCCGCGCGAACCCGCTCCAGCGGAACACCGGTCATCTCCGACCAGGCCAGTCGGTAGGCTGCCAGCTGCACCGCCGCGGTGGGCATCCGGTGCTCGTCCGGCACCGCGCCGGTCTTCCAGTCGACCACGGTCCAACCCCCGTCCGCATCCGCGAACACGGCGTCCATCCGCCCGCGTACGACCACCCCGGCGATACGCGTCTCGAACGGAACCTCGATCCGGTGGGGAGTACGCTCGGCCCATTCGCTGTCCAGGAAAGCCGCGCGCAGCCGTTCCAGATCCTCCTCCGGCGGTGCCGAGTCGTCCCCCGCACCTGGCAGCTCGTCCACCTCCAGCAACGCGTCGGAGGTGAACCGTCGCTCCAGCCACGTGTGAAAGGCGGTGCCGCGCCGCGTGACCGGATTGGGACGGGTGGGCAACGGGCGACGCAGTTTCCGCGCGAACGCCTCGGGGGAATCGGCGAGCTCCACCAACTGACTCACCGAGAGCTGTTCCGGCAACAGCACCCGTTCACCCCGCGCGGCACGGTCGCGTTCCGCTAGCAGCACGTCGACGTCGCGCCGCCACCGCGCCGTCTCCTCGTCATCGAACCGCCGCTCGTCCGACGGCGGCTCTTCCGCCGACGAGTCGTCCACCGGGGCCTCGCCGTCCGGTTCGGCCTCGGTGAGTCGTTCCGCTTCCCCCGCCTCGGAAGCCGAGGCGGCGCTCTCCGCCGCTGCTTCCACCATCGCGCGACGAACCAGGTCGGCTCCTTCGGCGACCTCGCCCCGGCGGCTCCCCAGCGGGTCGACGGGCCATCGCACACTGCGCTCGATCTCGGCGAGCGGGTTCTCCGCCGTCTCGTCCGGCTCGGGCTCCCAGTGCTCCAACTCGCTGTGCCCCAGCTCGCTGCCCGCGAGTTCCGCCGGGGAACCGCCCAGCTGCCGTGCCGCCTCGGTGAGGAAGGTGGACGGTCCCTTTGGTTCGCGTCCGCTCTCGGCCCACCAGTGCCCGGAGAGCAACAGCGTCCGCTCCGAACGGGTCAGCGCCACGTAGAACAACCGGCGCTCCTCGGTCAGACGCCGCTGCTCGAACTCCTCGTCGTGCTCACGCAGCTCCCGCTGCAGTTCCTTGCGGGTCATACCGGCGAGCCGCTGCGCGTCCAGCACGGGCAGATCGGCCCCGTCACCGCGCAGTTCGGGGGGAAGTTCGGGGACCGAGCGCAACCAGCAGGAGGACTTGCGTTTGCCGGGAAACACATCGGCCACCAGGTGCGGCAGGGCCACCAACTGCCACTCCAGCCCCTTGGCCGAATGGACGGTCAGCAACTGGACACGGCCTTCCGCCACCTCGACCTCGCCCGGCTCCAAGCCGTCCTCGGCGTGTTCTGCCGTGGTGAGATAGTCCAACAGCGCCGGAAGCGTCGCCGTGGGAGTCGCGGTGGCGAACTCGGTCACCACCCGCGAGAAGGCGTCCAGGTGGGCCCTGCCGACCCCGTCGGTCCGGGACATGCTCTCGATGTCCAGCAGCAGGGTGCGCTCCACGTCGGCCACCAACTCCGGCAGGGGCTGCTCCAGCCGCTGCCGCAGCGAGGCGAGCTCGCTGCCCAGTCTGGCGATACGGCGATACCCCTCGGCCGAGTAGCGCGTGTGCTCACCCGGATCGTCGATCGCGTCCACCAGACCGGCCTGTTCGGACTGTTCGCCGGGAAGGGCGGCGGCGAGCGCTTCGTCGACGTCACCGCCCTCCTCACCCGGAGCAGTACGCGCCCCGAGCTCGCTCGCCCGAGCCGACAGCGCTGCCAGGTCCGCGGCTCCGATGCGCCACCGGGAACCGGTCAGCAACCGCACGGCCGCGGTTCCGGCCAGCGGGTCCACCAGCGCCCGCAGCGCACTGACCAGATCCCGCACCTCCGGCTCGTCCAGCAGACCGCCGAGCCCGACCACCTCGACCGGCAGTCCCTCGGCGCGCAACGCGTCGGCCATCTCGGCCATGTCGGCTCGGCGCCGTACCAGCACGGCGGCGGTAGGCGGCTCGCCGTCCCGCGCCACCGCCTCGTGCCAACGCAGCGCCAGTCGTTCCGCCACCCAGCGACGCTCCGCGCGCACGTCGCCGAGCAGTGCGGCGCGGACATCGGCGGGTGGCGCGTCGTCCCTGGCACGCAGTGGTTCGACGTCCAATCCCGACTCGCGCAACGGTTCGGCGGCGACGTTGGCCAACCGCAGGATCCCGGCCGGATTGCGGAAGCTCGTCAGCAGGCCGTACCGCGCGGCGGGAGTCTGCCGGGAGGATGTGGCGTCCGGCTCGGCGGAGTCCTGTCGGTCCCCCTCCCGGTCGCCGCCGTGCTCTCCGTCGTGAACACCGCTGTGCTCCCCGCCGCGCTCCTTCTCGTCATCCCGGTCGGGGAAATCGGTAGTGAATCTGGGCAGGTTCGCCGCACTGGCGCCGCGCCAACCGTAGATGGCCTGCGCGGGGTCTCCCACCGCGGTGACCGGCAGTGGGGGCGTGCTCGCGGAGTCGCCGAACAGCGAGCGCAGCATCACACGTTGCGAGTGCCCGGTGTCCTGGTACTCGTCCAGCAGCACGGCCGCGAACCGCTCGCGCTCGCCGAGCGCCACTTCCGGGTGGCGCCGCGCCAACAGGGCCGCCAGCGACATCTGGTCGGAGAAATCCATGGCGCCGTCGGTGCGCTTTCGCCTGGTGTAAGCCTCGACCAGCGGCAACAGCGCGGCACGCAGCTGCTGGGCGGAGCGGATCCGTCGCAGTTCCTGCGGCGGGTCGGTCCGCTGTCCCTTCTCGCGGGGCGCGTTGTCCAGTATTCCGGTGAGCAGCTCCGCGTGGTCGCGTACCCGCTCCGGTTCGACCAGATGCTCGGCCAGTTCCCCCGCCAACGAGAGCACGTTCGCGGTCACGGTGGACGGAACCCGGTCGGTGTCGAGGTCCTCGGTCCAGTTCGAGACGACACTGTGCGCCAGCTGCCAGGAGGCCGTGCCGGGAAGCAGCCTGGCACCCGGCTCCACGGGAACACGCAGCCCGTGCTCGGAGACGATTCTGCCCGCGTAGGAGTGGTAGGTGAGCACCGTGGGCTCCTCGGCCAGCACCACCGAGCGCAGCGTTCCCGAGGGGTCCACCTCCTCCAGCAGCCCGGATCCCGCCAGTCGCCGCAGCCTGGCCCGCACCCGGTCGGAGAGCTGTCGTGCCGCCTTGCGGGTGAACGTCAACCCCAGTACCCGCTCGGGCGTCACGATCCGGTTGGCGACGAGCCAGAGCACCCTGGCGGCCATCGTCTCGGTCTTGCCCGCCCCCGCCCCGGCCACGACCAGCGCGGGCCGGGCGGGCGCTCCGACCACTGCCGCCTGTTCCTCGGTGGGTGTGGGCATCCCGAGCGCCTGGGCGATGCGCTGCGGCGTGATCACTGTCCGACCTGCCTTCCCTCGGAACGAACCGGACAGCTGGTGCGCACCGGACACCGGGCGCAGTCGGAGTTCTCCACCGCGAGGAACCCGGGGCCGGTGCTGGCTGCCGCGGCGTCGTGGATCACGTCCAGCCAGACCCGGAAGCCCTCCTCACCGAGCCCGCTCTGGCCCCGCTCGGTGGCCGCACCGTCACGGGAGTCGGGTTTGGCCACATACAACAACCGCGCCCCGCCCGGTTGCGTCTCCCCGTCCGAGCCGAAGGCGCCCAGCGCCGCCGCCAGCTGGTACACCGCGAGCTGGGTGTGCTGTTCGGCGCTGTCCTTGCTGACCGGGGTCTTGGACGTCTTGACGTCGATGACGACTGGTCTGCCCCGCTCGTCCGCCTCGAGCCGGTCGACCCTGCCGCGCAGGCGCAGCCACGGACCGTCCTCCCGGGCGGGGATCTTCAGGTCCAGATCGTGTTCCACCCCGAGCTGTGTGAGTTCGGCGCGGGACTGCCGCAGCCAGTTCAGGAAGGAGTCCAACATGGACCTGACCCGTTCGCGTTCGCGGCGGGAGTACCAGGGGGCACCCGCGTCGACCGATTCCCACGCCCGATCCAGTGCCTGTTCCAGGTGCTCGCGATCCGCTCCCTCCGCGGCCGCCTGCACCAGGGCGTGCACCACGGTGCCCGCCACCGAGGCCAGCTCGGCGGCGTCCCTGCCGCCGTGGCGCTCGATCATCCAGCGTAGCGGGCAGGTGGCGAGTACGTCGACCGTGGACGGTGTCACCCGAACCGGTTCGGCGCCGTCGACCAGCGGAGCCGTGCTGGAGGGTTCGGGCAGGCCGTACCAGGTGTCGGGGTCGGCACCGGGCACGCCGGCCCGCGCGAGTCTGGCGAGCTGGCCGGCGGCCCGCTCGCGTCGCGCGGGCTCCGTCCCGCCGTCGGTGACCACCCTGCGCAGTTCGCCCACCAGCTCGGGCAGGCTCAGTCCGCGTTCCGGAGTGGACACGGGGCGCTCGGCCGCTTCCGGCTCGTCGGCGAGGCCGTCCAGCTCGTCCAGGAACCGGGAGGGCTGCTCGTCCTCACCGCGTACCGCGCTGACCAGCAGACTCCCGCGGGCGCGGCTGGCCGCCACGAGCAGCAGCCGCCGTTCCTCGGCCAGCAGTGGCGCCGAGGCGGAAACCACCTCGTCGGAGTCCAGCCCGGACAGCACGTCCACGAGCCGTTCCGTCCCCAACAGTGAGCCACGCAGCCGCAGGTCCGGCCAGATGCCCTCCTGCACGTCGGGAACGGCGACCACTTCCCACTCCCTGCCGACCGAGGCGTGCGCGGTCAGCACCGCCACACCGTCCCCGGTGGGTGCGCGCGGCGCCAACGAGTCGCCGGAGATCCGCTGGCCGGCCAGGTGATCCGCGAAGGCGGCCGCGTCCGCACCGGGCAGCCTGTCGACGTAGCGGGCGGCCTCCTCGAACAGCGCGACCACGGCGTCGAGGTCACGATCGGCCCGCGCGCCGTGCACCCCGCCGCGTTCGGAACGGGACAACAGGGTCCGTTCCACTCCGCTCTCGCGCCACACCTCCCAGAGTGTTTCCTCGACGCTGCGCCGATCCTGGCAGGAGCGGGTCGCCGATGCCAGCAGCGCTGCCACTCTTCGGGCGGGCTCGGCGGCGACGTCCCGCAGCGCGGTGAGCGCGTCCCGTTGCCACAGCGCCTCGACCAGCAGCTCCCCGCTGGGACGGTCGTTGCCGGCGGCCTGGTCCAGCCTGCGCAGACCCCGGCGCAACCGACGCAGCGCGAGCGAATCGGCCCCGCCCAGTATCGAGCCCAGCAGGTACTCCGCGGTCTCCGAGTCCAGATCGGATGGACGCGCGGCACAGCGCAGCAGGGTGAGCAACGGCCGCACGGTGGGACGCTGGGCGAGCGGCAGTTCCTCGTCGTCGAGTACCAGCGGCACGCCGGCGGCCAGCAGCGCTCTGCGCAGCACCGGCAGCGACAGTCCGGTGGACTTGACGATGACGGCCATGTCCGACCACGCGACTCCCCGCAGCAGGTGGGCACGGCGAAGCTGGTCCGCCACCCACGCGGCCTGCTGCGCCTGGGACGCCAGCAGTCGTACCCGCACCGAACCGCCGGAGTCGGGCTCGGCACCGTCCGGTTCCGCGCCATCGGTGGTCTCGGCGGACTCCGGTCCCGTCAGCCCGCGCTGCTCACCCGCACCCGGCAGCCTCGTCAACAACCTTCGGACGGCGGTGCGGATACGTCGCGACATGCGGTGACCGGTGGTGAGCACGCTGGTCCGGTCACCGTCGGGGTCGGCTTCGGACAGACAGCGCGGATCGGCGCCGCGGAAGGAGAACACCGCCTGATCCGGGTCACCGACCAGCAGGAACTCCGCGGCGGTGTCACCGAGACGGCGGCAGAGTCGGTACTGCTGGGGATCCAGGTTCTGCGCGTCGTCGACCAGCAGGTGCCGCACCCTGGCCCGTTCGGTACGCAGCAGGTCGGGATCGTTGTCGAGCGCGAGCAGCGCGGTGGAGACCAGTTCCGCCGCGTCCAGCGGAGCGGCGGTCTCACCGGAAGCACCTGCGAGTCGCCGCACACGTTCGTACTGCGCGCCGAAAACACCGGCGGCCACCCACTCGGGACGTTCGTGGTGCCTGCCGAGCCGAACCAGCCGATCCGGCCCGACCCCGCGTTCGGCGGCACGCAGCAGCAGATCCCTGAGCTCACCGACGAAACCCTCGGTACCCAGGGCGGCACGCAACGAATCCGGCCAGTGGTCGACCTGGTCCTCGATGTCACCGGCGAGGAGTTCACGGATCCACAGGTCCTGCTCGGGGCCGTTGAGCAGCTTCGGCTGCGGCTTCCCGTCGCGTGCCGCCAGCAACCGCAGCACACCGTACGCATAGGAGTGCACGGTGCGTACCAACTGCCCCCCGCCGGTGCTGATGTCGACTCCGGCGGACAGCAACCTGCTGTTGATGGCACTGCGCAGCAACGCCGCGTTGGTGCGGTTCGATGCCAGCACGAGGGTGTTGTCGGCGTCGGCCCGGCCGCTCGCCAACCGATCGACGACCACTTCGGCCAGTAGGGTCGTCTTCCCCGTTCCGGGACCGCCGAGAACACGCAGGAAACCGTCCTCGTGCCGTAACACACGACGTCCCGCCTCGGACCAGTCACACTGCTCGACCGCCGGGGCGGTGGAGCGCACGAGAGTCGGTGCGGAGAATGTCGCCACTCTTCGATGTAACCATGTGGGAGCTACCGCCCAGCGAACCTGGTCAGGAGCGTGTCGCGGACATCACCGGTTCCCGTGCGAGACTGGTCGGATGGACGAGCGGACGTGGGAGCGGGTGCGGGATGTGGTCGCCGGGATCCCCGCCGGTAGAGTGCTCGGCTACGGCGACGTGGCCCGACAGGCCGGAATACGTTCGGCGCGGCTGGTGGGACGAATCCTGGCCGAGGACGGTGCCGACCTTCCCTGGCACCGCGTACTGCGCTCGAACGGAACGGTGGCCGAGCAGTTGCGGCACCGACAGCTCGCGGAACTGCGGACCGAGGGAGTTCTCGCCGACAACGGCAGGGTCGACATGCGCCGCTATCGATGGGAACCCGAGTCGGAGCAGTAGACCGGTCGTGACCGACCCGCCCACCACGGGCGAAGGCCCACCGCGAGCGAAGGCCCCGTCACGGGCGAAGGAACCGCCACACCCGAGGAAACGGTCAGGAACCGCTGGACAGGCGTTCGGCCAGCAGCCTCACCAACGAACTCGTCCTGGAGCGTTCCGGTGTCACGTAGGGCAATCCGGCCTTCTCCACCGGGGCGGCCGTGACCGGGCCGACACATCCCAGCAGCACACCGTCGAGCACGGCGGTTCGCAGCGATTCGAAGCGGCCGTCACGCTCGGCTCTGGTCAGCAGGTTGGCGGCGGCCGGAGCGCTGGTGAACGTCAGGGCGTGCACTTCACCGGCGACGGTGCGGTCGATCAGGTCGTCGAGCTTGTGCGGTTCCAGCGGGTCAGTCCAGCGGTAGACCATCACCGGAATCACCTCGGCACCCGCTTCGGTGAGGCGTTGCCGGAACGAAAGCATGGGATCACCGTGCACCTGCACCACCACGCGTCTGCCGCCGAGCTCGTGATCCAGCAGGTACCGCAGCACCTCGGCGGACTCCTCCGAAGGCGCACTCCACTCGGTCCGCAGCCCGGCACCGTGGATGGCTCCGGTCGCCTTCGAGCCCCGTGCCAGCAGCGTAGCGGTGGCGAGATGGCGACGGAGCGCCTCGCCGCTGCCCGTCTCGTCCGCAGCCTCCATCCAACCCCGAAACCCCATGCCGGTGGAGGCGACCACGAAATCCACGTCGCCTGCCAGCACTTCGCGGGTGGAAGCGGCCAGCTCGCCGTCCTGCGGCAGCGGCACGGTGTGCATCGCGGGAGCGTGCACCACCCGCGCACCCCGCCTGGTCAGCAACGACGCCAGCTCGTCAGCCTTGCGTTCCGCGGTTATGCCCACGGTAAAGCCGCGCAACGGCTCCGGTGCGGTCGAATCCACACCCACATCCTCGCACGTCACTGCCGGTGGCTTCCCGTGCTCTCCTAGAGCACTTCCAGTACGGTCTGCGAGGCGGTTTCCAGCCCCCCGAGGGAAGTCGTCGTCGCCCGCGGATGCAGCGCGTGCAGCGCCAGTCGGAACAGCAACGCCCGCAGCAGCATCTGCGGCCACTCGGACAGGTGGGACCAGCGCTCCACTATGGCCGGATCGGAGCCTCCCCAGGCCATCGCGTCGATCACCACCACGGCGGCGGCCCACTCCGGGGGACGCCAGTAGGGCACGAAATCGATCAGCCCCGGGGGCGCGTTGCCGGAGAACAACACGTTTCCGAAGAGGTCGCCGTGCACCACCTGCGGCCGCAGCGAAACGCTCCGGCGGGAGGCCGCCAGCACGTCGAACAGCCGTCCGCCCTTCTCCGGTGACAACGACACGTAGGTCTCGCCCCAGGCCATCCGGTCGGCGATGGCGTAGATGTCCTGCCTGGAGTCCACCAGCCTGGGTCTGTCGAGCACACTGCTCGCGCTGTGCAACCGCAGCGACATGGCGATGACCTCGTCGTGTCGCGGCTCCGGACGTCCCGTCATGTCACGGCGCGCCGACCAGCCGGAAACGACCCACCTGCCGTCGGTGGACCGCAGCGGCCGCGCGACCCGCGTCTCCTCCGGATCGAGCGTGTCCAGTGCCTGCGCCACCCAGGCCGCCTCGGCGGTGTCCGTGGCGGGCTTGATCAGCACGTCCCCGTCGGCGCCGCAACGCCAGGCGAGACCACCCTCGAGCAGTTCGACGTCCTCCCCCGGCGCGCCGAAGGCGGCACGCACGTGCGTGGGAGGTGGCTCGGCCGTAGCACTCACGCGCCAAACGCTACCCGTACTCGAATTCGCACCGTCGCAGACGCTCCGATCAACCGCGCGATTCGACACGATAAAGCCGACGCGCCGGAGTGCCGCGGCTCACGCGGCGCCGCGGTCCCGATGTGGAAGCCCGGCCCCTCCTCACTTCCGGAGCGGAGTCCGCGCGGTGTCGATTTCTCGCGAAATCGACGCCCCGGCACCCTCGTCGTGAAGCGACCGCGAGCGAGGCAGCGGAAGCGTCCCCGGTGCGTGAGTCGGATGCATCGCGAGGCCGGGCCGCTCGCCGCGCTGCTGGGGCAGTGCCGAACTCCCACCACGCACGCAACCCAATAACCAGCGGGTTCTCCCGTGCGGCTCTCGCGAGGACGGCCCCGACGTTGTGTAGGCCGCTACCCGATGTCGGGGCACCCGCAGCGAGAGCCGTACGAGAGGTCCCGCCACGGAAACACCTCGGCAAGGCGAGAAGAAAACCTTCGATCAGTATGTCGGCAAGCTCTGATCCACCTGATTGGCCCACCCGAGCACCCCGCCGCCGACGTGCACGGCGTCGGAGAAGCCCGCCTTGTGCAGTGCCGACAGTGCCTCGGCCGAACGTCCGCCGGACTTGCAGTGCAACACGATCTGGCGATCCTGCGGCAGCTCGGCCAGTGCCTCACCGGAGATGATCCGGTCCTTCGGGATGAGCTTGGACCCCTCGATGTGCACGATGTCGTACTCGTGCGGCTCCCGGACGTCGATCAACTCGAACTTCTGCTCGGAGTCGAACTTGTCCTTGAGCTCCTGGGGCGTGATCGTGCTGTCCGCGGCGGCCTGCTGCGCGTCATCGGAGACCACTCCGCAGAAGGTCTCGTAGTCGATCAGCTCGGTTACCTTGTCCGCGTTCGGGTCCTTGCGGATCTTGACCGTGCGGTAGCTCATCTCCAGCGCGTCGTAGATCATCAACCTGCCGAGCAGGGTCTCACCGATACCGGTGATGAGCTTGATGGCCTCGTTGACCATGATCGAGCCGATGGAGGCGCACAGCACGCCCAGCACACCGCCCTCGGCGCAGGAGGGCACCATCCCGGGCGGCGGCGGTTCGGGGTAGAGGTCACGGTAGTTCGGGCCGTAGGCCTCCCAGAACACGCTGGCCTGGCCCTCGAAGCGGAAGATCGAGCCCCACACGTAGGGCTTGCCCTGCAGCACCGCCGCGTCGTTGACCAGGTAACGCGTCGCGAAGTTGTCGGTGCCGTCCAGGATCAGGTCGTAGTCGTCGAAGATCTCGAGCGCGTTGTCGGAGGTCAGGTTGGTCTGGTGCAGGTTGACCCGCACGAACGGATTGACCTCGGCGATGGAGTCACGCGCCGACTCGGCCTTGGAACGCCCGAGGTCGGACTGGCCGTGGATGATCTGGCGGTGCAGGTTCGACTCGTCGACCTCGTCGAACTCCACGACGCCCAGCGTGCCCACCCCGGCGGCGGCGAGATACAGCAGGGCGGGGCTGCCCAGACCGCCCGCTCCGATAACCAGCACCTTGGCGTTCTTGAGCCGCTTCTGCCCCACCATCCCGACGTCCGGGATGATCAGATGACGGCTGTAGCGCGCCACCTCGTCCTTCGTCAGTTCCGCGGCGGGCTCCACCAACGGCGGGAGCGTGGTCCCGCCGCCGTCGGAGCCCTGTGGGGATGTGTTGCCGGTCATCTCCCAGCTCCTCCTCCGTTGCCTGGATGTACGGCGCCGTACGGCCGTGTCCGTTCGGCGGTTGTCTCGTCCCGGAAGCTCCCGGCCGGTACCAACCGCGCCACCGCTCCGTGTAACGCAAGCCTGGCCGATGGTCTTCCCGCCCCCAAACCGTTCCCAGGAAATGGGACGACTCGGGGCGTCAACGGACGACTCCGGGACCGATGGCTCCCGGTACCCACTCCGGAATCACGCCGGATTCACGTCGGGATTCACGTCGGGATTCACACACCGCGGCGGACCACGGAAGCACTCACGACCGAGCTCCGCCCGGGGTGCCAACGCGGTCTCAGTTCGAATTGTTCCCCAGCGGGAAGGGCCACGCGTTCGGTTTGCACACGAAGCCGTTGGCGGGAATCTCGGTGCCCTGCGAAACCCGTTCGTTGAGCCGGTGCAGCACGTCGTTGGAGACACTGAAGGTCTGCTGCATCATCACCGGGGCGAGTTCGCCCTGCGCGCCGCAGGGGACGTGACCGTTGCCGAAGAAGTGACCGACCTCGTGGTTGATGACGTAGCGCCGGTAACTGCCGATGTCCCCGTCGAACGCGATCGCACCCCGGACCCAGCGTGCGGCGCTGATGTAGGCCCGGCCATCGATGTGGCAGGAGGAGTCGTAGGGCAACCCGTTCCCGTAGCCACACACCTCGCGCGCGGTGTTCCGGCTGACCAGGGTCACCCGGAAATCGGGTTCGGGACCGTCCGGTCCGACCCGCTGCACCGAGATGTCGCCGCCGCTGGGGTTGGTCCAGCCACGCGGATCGGACATGGTCTGCTGTACCAGCCGTCCGAAGGAATCGTTGCCCTCGGTGAGCCGGACTCCCTGCTCGATCTCGACGGCGTAGCGGTACAACTCGCCCGAACCGGCCGGACCGGTGCTGCCCGGCACGACCCGGAACGTTCCACTTCCCTGTTTCGGTACCGGAGCTCCCGGTGGCAACTTCGCGGAGTGGATGTCGTCGGGGTACTCCCGGCTCTTGTTCCCCTCGGTGACGACGGCGGCCTTGTCGTCGGAGGAAGAGCTCCCCGCCGCCCCCGCTCGCCGGTCCTGATCCGAATCGTCTCCGGGAACCCGCAGCACCGCGAAAACGGTCAGCACCAGCAGTACGGGAATCGCGTAGACCCCCCAGCCGTAGCGCGACCATCCGCGACGAGCGCGGCGGCTGCCTCCCCTGCGGCGGACCCCATCGCCAGCGGTGTCCTCTTCCGGCCGCGGTTGCCAGGACGCCGCCAGGGGGTCCCCCCTGTGCCGCCCACCTTTCCCGGATCTCAATGAACTCCTAGTAGAACTTCGTTACCTCGTTCGTCGAGGTGACCACTCGGTGATCCCTTCGGTCTCCGCCGCGGGACCGGGTATCGAACAGCCACGATCACCCGTTCCGACGTGGCCGGACCACCACCGGTCCCGGACTCGTACTTGCCCCGTTCAGGTTGCCACACTATGCGAGTTGACCTGCGAAGCCGGGACATTCGGCGTGCCTCGGCGTGTTCCGGGCCCGGAGAGTGACGAACCGTTGGCACGGCGACGCGGTCGCCGTGCCAGGTTGCCCGCGATGATTCACTGCTCAACAGCGGGAACCTACGCTTTCCCTCGTGGATTCGAGGGGCCCGTAGCACGGGTAAGCCGATCAGGTAACCGGCACAACCGCTCTACCGACAAGTAAAGTTGGGGAGCCCGACACGCACACGACCGCCGGGTCGACATCCTTCGGTGGAGGCTTTCAAATGACCGAGACCGCGCAGCAGAGCACCGATCAGCCCGCTCGGGGGGTGCGGCTTCCGCGCGACGCGCGGCGGGCCCAGCTGCTCTCCGCGGCTCAGGAAGTGTTCGTCAACAACGGCTACCACGCGGCGGCGATGGACGACATCGCCGAACGCGCGGGCGTGAGCAAACCGGTGTTGTACCAGCACTTCCCCGGCAAGCTGGAGCTCTACCTCGCGTTGCTGGAGACCCACGGTGCCGAGCTGGTCAATCGGGTCAGGGAAGCCATCGAGTCCAACTCCGAGAACAAGCAGCGGGTGCGCGCCTCGGTAGCGGCGCTCTACGAGTTCGTCGACCGGGACGATCAGGCTTTCAGACTGGTCTTCGAATCGGACCTGCGCGGTGAACCCGCGGTGGAACGGGCGGTCGAGAAGGCCTCCTCCGGGTGCATAGACGCGGTGGCCGAGGCAGTCACCGCCGACGCGGGACTGGACAACGAGCGGGCGCGGCTGCTGGCCGTCGGGCTGGTCGGCCTCAGCCAGGTGACGGCCCGCGACTGGCTGGACTCGAACAGCTCCATCTCCAGGGAAGAAGCCGTGCACCTGATGTCCACCCTGGCGTGGAAGGGGCTGGCGGGCTTCCCGCTGCAACAGGGTTGATCGAGTTCCGCCGGGATCGTGTGGTGGGGTACCGGGTCAGCGGAACAGCGCCCGGTGGTTCCCCACACACCCGGTCGTTGTCACCGACTGCGCTTCTTACCCCCGACAGGCACCAACGGGGTGGACGCGCAACGACAGTCCGCCTCGGGAACGGACACGGCGCTGATGGTGGGGCCGCGCAGCAGGCCGGTGGTGATGGTTTCGCCCGAATGGGCGTATTTGACCCACTGGTCCCACTCGTCCTTGAACGCGACCTCGTCCTCGGACTTACCCATCGCGGCGCGCAGCGTGCTGGCCAACCACTGCGCCACCTCGTCCGGAGTGTGCAGGATTTCCACGGCGTCGAGCCGGGACAACCGCTCGTGGGCGGACATCGCCTGGTTCAACGGTGCGTCCTCGACGTAGCCGTGATGATGAGTACCGCTGGTGTGCTGTCCCACGGAAGTCCTTTCAGCCGGTTGGTTCCGTCCGAACGGTGGGGCGACCCGTCGCTCGGTTCGAGCGACGGGTCGCCCCACCGACGGGTACCGCCGTTGGCCACCGTACCGAACGTCGGACCGGAATCACCCGATCACGACCGCGGCGGGGCGGTGAACCGCCCGGCTTGTCGGTGCTCCCGGGCGGGCGGGAAACCGTGGGAACCGTCCGGTGCGGATCAGCCCGGCACGGAGCGCGTGACGTCGGCGATGCGGTCGGTGACCTCGTCGGCCCGCTCCATCGGGAGCATGTGCCCGGCACCGCCGTAGAGGTAGAACCCCGCTTCGGGCAGTCGCTCCGACATGCGACGAGCGTGCGGCAGCGGACACAGCCTGTCGGACAGCCCGGCCAGGATCACGGTCGGCACCGCGGGCAGTTCTGCCAGCGCGGCTCCCCGTTCGTGTTCGGCCAGGGACTGCCGGAAACCGGCGAAACTGGCCGGATGACAACCGGCCACCCAGTCCGCGCTCTCGGCGACATCGGCCGCGGCGGGACCGCTGCCGAACAGCAGCCAGCGCAGCCCGGGGCGCATCCACCCCGAACGTGGACTGACCCTGCGCGCGGACGAACGGGCCAGCACGGCTCGCAGCTTTCGCTCCCCCGCGTTGAACACCCTGGCGAGCGGGTCCGGCAACCGCAGCCCCGGGGCCGAGAGCCCACCGCTGGAAGTGGCCACCAGCGCCACACCGGTGACACGCTCCGCCAACAGCCGCGGATGCCGCTCCGCGAGCGCCATGATGGTCATGCCTCCCATGGAGTGACCGGCCAGCACGATCGGCCCCTCCGGAACCCGATCAGCTATCACCTCGGCGAGGTCGTCGGCGCACTGCGCGATGGTCGCCGTTCCCTCGGGCGAGGGATCCGAGTCACCGTGCCCACGGTGGTCGAACCGCACGATCCGGACCGGGCCCCCGAGAGCCGCGGGCAACCGGTCGGTCACCCGGTCCCAAGTGTGCCGGGTGAGTGTCCAGCCGTGTATCAGCACAACCGTGACCGGCGCGTCCGGGCTGCCGCTCTCGTCGACCGCGAGGCGCGTACCGTCGGAAGTACGCAGCAGCCGTGTTCCCTGTTCGAGTTGTTGTGCTGTCAACGGATCAGTCCAGCCTTCCGCCACAGGGCCATCCCGGGTTTGCCGATCAGGCCGACCTCGTCCAGAAACGACATGATCTTCTCACCGCTCCAGCGCACGGTCTCGCGCCAGTTCGGGTTGGCCATGGCAGCCGCGTAGGCGTCCCTGGGGCGCAGCCCGACCGACTTGTAGATCCTGGGATTGATCAGTGCCTTGACGATGCAGAACCCGACCAGCGCCGTCATGAACTGGTGGTAGGCGCGCTGGGCGGCGTTGCACTCCCGCATCCCGCGGGTGACCTCCTCCCGGGCGAAGGTGACGTGCCGCGCCTCCTCCATCACGTGGATACGGTTGACCATCCGCACCAACGGCTGCACCGCCTCGTCGTACATCTGGTCGCGTTGCACCCGGTCCAGGATCTCCTCCGCGACCAGGATGGAGGCATAGGCGGAAGGTCCCTTCAGAATGGCGGGCAGCACCCGCCCCCCGGCGTGCAGGATCCGGACCGGCCCGTACGCGGGGGCGCCGATGCGGTCGCAGGCCTTGGCGAACATGGTGGAGTGCCTGCACTCGTCGGCCACCTCGGTCAACGCGTACTGGGCGTGATTGGTGCGCGGGTCCCGGTTGTAGAAGTCCTTGAGCAGCATCTGCATCAGCAGCACCTCGAACCAGAGACCGTTCGAGGCGATGCTGGCGAACTCGTGCTTGGTGAGTTCGACGCGCTGCTGCTCGGTGAGCCGATCCCAGAACTCAGTGCCGTAGAGCGTGCTGCGGTGGAAGGGGATGTAGGGCTGATCCTGCGCCAGTGGCGCGTCCCAGTCGATGTCGACCTCGGGGTCGTAGCTGTTCTTGGCCGATGACTTGAGTAATCGGGAAGCCGTCTTTTCCCTGTCGTTGACCTGGAGAGCCTTGGTCATGATCGCTGGTCACCTTTCGGAGGGAAACCCTGCGGACAATTGCGTGTTACGGCAAGTAACAGCTACCTTGGGTAGCGTGAGCCAGATCTCCCGGCCTGTCAAGGCCAAGCAGTCAACGGGACACGGCGACGCCCGCAGGGAACGCTGGCGCGGACACCGGCAGGCCAGGCGAGCCGAGTTCGTCGAGGCAGCCGTGCGGGCCATCGGCAGCTGCGGAGCCGAAGTCGGTATGGACGACATCGCCGCCGAGGCGGGGGTGAGCAAGCCCGTGCTGTACCGACACTTCAGCGACAAGAGCGATCTGTACCTCGCCGTCGGCGAGTGGGGAACGAACCTGCTCATGGAGCGGATCAGCCCGACCCTGCGACAGGAGGGCAGCGCCCGCGAACGGATCCGCCGAATCATCGGCACCTATCTGGGGGTCATCGAGGAGTACCCGGAGCTGTACCGCTTCGTCGTACGACGCAACTTCGCCGACAGGCCGGTACAGACCGATCCCGTCACCACCGAGAAGACGGTGATAGCCAACTCGCTCTCCCGGCTGCTGGGCGAGTACATGCGCAGCCTGGAACTGGATTCGGGCGGCGTGGAGGCCTGGAGTCACGGTCTCGTCGGAATGGTGCAGGCCAGCGGTGACTGGTGGCTGGACCGGCACTCGATGAGCAGGGACGACCTCACCGAGTACCTGACGAAGATCATCTGGTTCGCCATCGACGGGGTGCTGCGTGCGGGGGGCATCGTCATCGACCCGGACGAACCACTGGAGATCGTCCCGCACCTGCGGGTCGTCGAGGACGACGCGGACTGACCGGCATCTCCCGCTCGCACTCGACGAGTGCTCAGCGAGCGGAAATCACCTGGCGGAACTCCACGGGCGGAACTCCACGGGCGAAAGCTCCCACCGACCGCCCCCGTGGCGACCGCGGGATCGAACGGCCACCGCCCGATGGACGACGCGACCGTCATCGGAGGGCAACACGGGAACCGGACAGGCCCGGCCACCGGTTCGAGCCAAGGGAACGAAGGGCGATCAGATGGCACAGCGGGTCGACGAACCACCGCGCGACGACGAGCACGGTGACGACGACTACCACGGCTCCGCCGTGGTCTTCACCGCCGAACGAGAGGCCGACGTGGAGGTGGTGCTGCGGGGCAACTTCCAGCCCATCGACGGAAGGTTCCACTGGTACGGCCGCGCGACGGCTGGCAGCGAGCTGGACGAGCTCGTGGACGGCCGTAAGGCAGAGGTCGTGCTGCGCACCCCGCACGGCGATGCCGTGGCGACGCTTTCCGACCCGGACCCGTGGAACCGCTATCGCATCACCGGACTGGGGCGCCCCCCGTTCCCGATCGACTCGGAACTGGTCGAGCTCGGCGAGACGGACTGAACGGCGCCGTTTCCCGACGGGGCCCGTCGGGAAGCGGTCCGACCGGCACGGCACGGCTCGTCGGGAGACCGGGAAAGCATTCGAGCACGCCGGTGCGTCGCGACCGCGACGCACCGGCTGTCGACGTTCACACCGGCACTGGCCGGATCAACCCACTCCGAAACCGACGCGGTGGGTCTCCGAAGCACCGATCTCGACGTACGTGATCTTGGCGCTGGGCACGATGTAGCGCGTGCCCTTCTCGTCGTCGATCCGCAGGTTCCCCTCGGTGCTGCCCAGCGCCTCGGAAACCAGCTTCTCGACTTCCTCCTGGGACTGACCACTGTTCAGCGTGAGCTCGCGCGAGCCCTCGACGCCGACCTTGACCTCCACGTCACTGCCTCCTGTCGTAGCTGTGCACTCATAGCTGTCTACCGCGTTGACCACAGACTATCTGCTCGACCGGGCACGAGGCGGAACGATCCCCGGCGCGGATCATCTCGGACGCGCGGCGGAACCGCACGGTATGCGGGCACCGGCACCACCGGAGGGTTCCGAACGAGCACGGCACGGTGCCGGAGACCGGCTCCGCGATCCCCGCAGCCGGTCAGAACCGCAGTCGGTCAGAACCGCAGCCGGTCAGACGATCAACCCAATCCGAGCCGGGACATCCGCTTGTTGTGGTTATTCTGCAACCTGCGGAACAACGAGCCGATCCCCGCGAGGTCCCCCGACCCCCTGATGATCAGTTCGGCGAGCGCGTCCCGCTCGGCCACGACCCACTGCGCGTTCGTCACCGCTTCCCCCAGCAGCCTGCGGCCCCAGAGGGTCAGTTTGTCCCGCAGCGTCTCGTCCTCGGCGCAGGCGGCCGAGACCTCGCGCTCCGCGAAGGCCGAGTGCCCGGTGTCCGACAACACTGTCAGCACCAGATCACGGGTCTCCTCGTCGAGCCAGTTGGCGACCTCGCGATAGAAATCGGCTGCCAACCCGTCCCCGACGTAGGCCTTCACCAACGACTCCAACCAGGAGTGCGGTGCGGTCGAGGCGTTGAACGCGTCGAAGGAACTCGCGAACGGACGCATCGCCTCCTCGACCGCGACGCCCCTGTCCGCGAGCCGTTCCTCCAGCAACCGGAAGTGCCCCATCTCGGCGGCGGCCATGCTCGCCAGCGCCGCTCGACCCGTCAGGGTGGGTGCCTCCCTGGAGTCCTCGGCCAGCCTGTCGAAGGCGGAGAGCTCACCGTAGGCCAACGCGCCGAGCAGATCCTTCACCCCTTCGCTGTACTCGGCATGCGGCTCTTCGGACTCCGCCGCATCCTCGGAGTCCGCCACTCCGGAAGCCACAACGCTGTGCTCAGCCTCGCTCATGCCGCGAGCGTACCGCTCCCACCCGGGACGCGGGATTACGGAACGGTTTCCGCCGTGTCGGGAGCAGCGCCGATCCCGAACCCCTCCCGAACTGGTACGACGAGAGAACTCCGACGTCCTTTAACGCATCCACGCCGATTACGCAAGAGGTGGCGTTCGCCATCCGGAGCCCGCAGGGTATGGGAAAACGGGTAGGCTCCCGGGAAGGGAGGTTTATTGGCGTCAGGCGGAGACCGTCACGGCGGCAGCCGATCCCGCGAGCGACCGAGGACGGCGCTCGTCGGTGGACCACCCCGGTTGGCAGTACACCGGTGGCAGGGGTCCGAGGTTATCGGCCCGACCGACGGAGCACTTCGCGCACGGACACCACCACCTCGCTACAGGACCGAAGTGGGCAGCCACCGCCCGATGTGCCGGTGGGACACCGGGCACACGGCCCGATCGCGGCTCGGCGAACGCGGCCACGTGAGAGCGAGCGGAGATCGCTCGCACTCCGTGACACGCGCGGCGCGTACGGGTCAACGGGCCGAGGCGGACCGGGCGCCGACACAGTTCGCCACCTCGGCAGGACAGGAGCCGGGAATCGTGCGGCCGAAGACGGCCCTCGTCCCGACCCCCGGGCCCGAGTGTGGTCACAAACCGATATCGCCACCCGTCGGTAGCCGAGGCATCGGAACGACAGCCTGCGGAAACACGGTGTGAGCGAGAACGAGAGAGGCGATTATTCTGACGAACAGCGACGAGGTGACCGAACCCGATCACTCCGGTGCGGGGGACGCTGCTGAGCAGCAGGGGTCAACCGAACAGCGGGAAGCGACGCAACCGGAAGCGGCGGTCAACGCGAACAGCCCCACTTTCGCCGAGTTGGGGGCGAACGAGGAGATCACGCGTGCGCTGCGCGAAGCGGGTATCGAACGCACCTTCACGATCCAGGAGATGACCCTACCGCTGGCGCTGCGTGGAGCGGACCTGATCGGGCAGGCCCGAACGGGTATGGGCAAGACCCTCGGGTTCGGCGTTCCCCTGCTGCAGCGGATGCAGCTGCCCGGCGACGGAACACCGCAGGCACTGGTCGTGGTTCCCACCAGGGAGCTGTGCATGCAGGTCACACGTGACCTGGAAGCGGCAGCGAGCTACCTGGGGGTGCGCAGTCTCGCGGTCTACGGCGGCAGGCCCTACGAACCGCAGATCGAAGGGCTGCGAGCGGGCGTGGACGTGGTCATCGGCACCCCGGGCAGACTGCTGGACCTCGCCGAGCAGAAACATCTCGTTCTCGGCAAGGTCGAGACCCTGGTGCTCGACGAGGCCGACGAGATGCTCGACCTGGGCTTTCTGCCCGACATCGAGCGGATTCTGAGCATGGTCCCCGAGCAGCGTCAGACGATGCTGTTCTCCGCGACGATGCCCGACGCGATCATCAAACTCGCTCGCGACTTCCTGCACCAGCCGACCCAGATCCGGGCCGAGCAGGCCGACGAGAGCGCGGTACACGAACGGACCCACCAGTTCGTCTACCGAGCGCACGCGATGGACAAACCGGAACTGCTGGCTCGCACGCTGCAGGCCCGCGACCGCGGGCTGACGATGATCTTCAGCCGTACCAAGCGCTCGGCCCAGAAACTGACGGACGAACTCGTCGAACGGGGTTTCGCCGCGGGTTCGGTACACGGTGATCTCGGGCAGACCGCCAGGGAGAAGGCACTGCGTGCGTTCCGGAGCGGAAAGATCGACATCCTGGTGGCGACCGACGTCGCCGCGCGCGGGATCGACGTCGCGGGCGTGACCCACGTGATCAACCTGCAGTGCCCCGAGGACGAGAAGACCTACGTGCACCGGATCGGGCGCACCGGCCGTGCCGGACGCACCGGGGTGGCCGTAACGCTGGTGGACTGGGACGAGGAGAGCCGCTGGCAGCTGATCAACACTGAGCTCGGGTTGAACATGCCCCAGCCCGTGGAGACCTACTCCACCTCGGCCCACCTGTTCGAGGATCTCGACATTCCCTCCGACGCGGGCGGCAGGCTGCCGCTGTCGATGCGCACCAGGACCGGTCTGGGGTCCGAGGAGGAGGAAAACGACGGCGGCAAGGGCAACCGGAGCAAGAGCAGGAAGCGCGGCTCGGGACGGCCCGAGAAGCAAGCGGCCCGCGCCGAGAGCAACGACGATGCCGGGAACCGGCCCGCACGGCGGAAGCGGCGTCGTACGCGGGGAGGCAAGCCGGTCGACGAGACGGTGAACCAGTCCGAGTCCGCCTCCGACGCGGACGGTGGACAGCAGAACTCGCAGCGACCGGCGCGCAGGCGCAACCGGACGCGACGCGGTTCCCCGGCGAAGAGCCGCACCGAGGAGGTGGCGGGTTCCTCAGGGCACTGAGCCCGCTACGCACCACGAACCCGCCGCGGGGATCCCGAGGCCCACAACCGCGGGACCAACTCGGCGGCGGGTGCCCACTGGCGGTCTCGCGGGCGATCGTGCACCGCGAGAACCGAACCGGCGACGTCCTACTAGTCTCGAGGGGACGGAACTGTCGTAGCAGCGAGCAACCGGGAGCGACGTGGTACGGCCCGAACGGCGCACGAAGAGCGACATCGCCGTGTCGCTGTTGCTCACCGTCGCGGTACTGAGCGGCGCCGGAACGCTCTGGTGGTTCAGCTCGGCCCGCGCGACCGAGCTGCACACCGCCGACCGACCGATCGAACCGCTGCCGAGCGCGAGAACCGTGCCGGAGGAGCTGAACCAGGTATGGCGGTCGCCGAGTTCGGCGACCCCTCACCCCGTGGTCGCGGGACCGGCCGTGGTGACGGGGGACGACGGTGCGGTGGTTGGCCGTGACCCCACAACCGGTGAGATCCGGTGGCGTTACAGCCGGGAGCGGGAACTGTGCACCGTGGGGTCCGAATGGGGTAACGTGATCGCGGTTTACCGCACGGCTGACCACTGCAGTGCCGTGACCACACTGCACGGTTCCGACGGTGAACGCGGTCCGCAACGCAACTCCGACGTGGGCTTCGGAACCCGGCTGCTGTCCGACGGAAGCTACGTGACCGCCACCGGACAGCGACTGTTCGAGACGTGGCGCTCGGACATGGTCCGTACACAGCAGTACGGCACCCCCACCGACATCAAGAACCCCGACAACAACCTGAGCCGCCCGAACTGCGATTACTCGGCAACGGCGGTCGGCGATCGCAGGGTCGCGGTCATCGCCGAGTGCGCGGGTTCGGCCAGGGACCGGTTGACCGTGCTCAGGGCCAATCCCGAGGACGGCGAACAGCCCGAGGAAGTGATGACCACCCTGCTCGGCGGTGAGCGGGCGGGCGTGGTGGCGGTGAACCGGGAGCGGGTCGCCGTGGTGCTGCGGGACAGCGCGACGCTGGTGATCTACGACATGTCGGGAAAGCGCCGCGCGAGTTACGACGTCCGTCTCGGCGCCACCCCGGATCGGGGGTCTGCCGTACAGGTGGAAGCGACCTCGGGTTCGGCGGGAACCTACTGGTACACCGGTCGGGATACGATAGCGCTCGACGAGAGCACGCTGCGCCCGCGCTGGACCGTGCGCGAGACCCTGGGAACTCCCGCCGCGATGGCCGACGATCGACTGGTCCCGATAGAGGGTGGTATGGCGGTGCACGACTCCGCTACGGGTGAGAAACTCGGCGAGATCCCGATCGAGCGGAAGAGCACGACGGCCCCTGTCCGGGTCGCGACCGTGGGAAACGTGGTGTTGGAACAGCGCGGGGACACCGTCTTCGCCTACCGATGACGCCATGCTCTTCGGCGCGGCAACGCCGCCGTCAATTTCTCGCGAAATCGCCGCGCCGCTGTGACGCGGAGCCGAACCCCCACCACACCCGCAGGGCGAACTCCAGCCACTCACGCGGGCCGAACTCCGAGCACCCTCGCCCCCGCACCGCCGCGGGTTCTCCCGTGCGGCTCTCGCGAGGACGCCGGAGACGTTGTGTGTAACTACCCGATGTCGCCGGACCCGCAGCGAGAGCCGTGCCAGAGGTTCCGCCAAGCGGCCAGTTACGTGAACCAAGCCGCAGACTTCCCATCATGCCGCGTAAGCAGCGCGGGTGTCTCCGGTGCGTGAGTCGGATGCATTGCGAGGCCGGGCCGCTCGCCGCGTAGGTCGCTACTCAAGAGCCGGCCCAACGCCGCAAGGCGCCGACTCATGTGCCGGCTACGCAACCACCCCGGCAAGCCGTACCGCGGGTTCTAAAGCCACCACCAGTAGGTGAGGGTCCCGAGCACTACCAGCATGGCCGCGAGGGAGCACCACCCCGCCACCGGTCGGCTCCCCCTGTCGGCCGCGAACTGCAGCAGCAACGCGGCGACGGAGGCCAGACCGTGCCCCAACAGCATCCGCCATCCGGGGCCGACCCCTCCCAGGCCACTCCCCCAGAGCTGCACGCCGACGAGAGCGACCGCGAGCACTAGCAGCCCAGCGGTCAGCGCTCCCGTCAAACCACGGAACGCCCTGCCGACAGCTCCTGGTCGGCGGGCTCCGTCGACGATGTGGAAGGCGTCCGTCGCTCGGTCCGCGTTCTCCCGGTAGCGTCCGGCGGCGATTCGCGGGCGTGTGGTCACTTCGTCGGCACCTCGGTCAGCCGATGCCCGCATCGCTCCGTCCTCGTCGGCTCCGGTCGGTCGCACGATTCACTCCCCCAGCAGGGCCCAGGGATCTGTTTCGGGAACGGCACGCGTTCCCTCCGGACAATGCCGCCGGAACTCACACCCCGCGCACTGCGCACCTGGCCGTGCCGGAAAGACCCGGTCCGGATCGGCCCCTTCCGCGATCGACGTGGCCGCGTCACGGGATTCGCGGGCCAGCCGTTCGGCTCGTTGCCGGTGTTCGGCCAGCGAGTCGGCGGTGTGTCGCCATGTCACGATCTCCGAGGTTCGGAGGTGGTGCAACTCGACCTGCGGGCAGGGTGCGTGCAGCATGCGCTGGGTCGCCAGGGCGTACAGCGCGAGCGGTAACGAGTTCCGCGCGGCGTCGACGTCGGGAGGCTTCCTGCCCGCCTTGTAGTCGACGATCACCAGTTCACCGTCGCGCTCGTCGATGCGATCCACTCGCCCCTGCACGATGATCGTACCGACCGTAGCGCTGACCCACTTCTCGACTCCCACGGGCTCCCCGCGGGCGTGGTCCCGCTCGACGTAGTCGCTCAGCCAGTCCAGGGCTCGTGCCAGGTAATCCGCCGACTGTTCCGCTCCGGAGAATCCGTCGGATTTCCAGTACCGGTTGATCAGCTCGCGCAGGCGGGTGGCCGTGCGTTGTTCGGAGGGCAGCTCGTAGTAGGCACGCAGCGCGTTGTGCAGCACCGCCCCCAGCGTGGTGTGCGCCATCGCGGGTCCCCGCGGCGGTTGGGGACGGTCCACGTAGTTGAACCGGTACCGCCGGGGGCAGGACGACCAAGTGGTCAGCTTGGCAGGCGTGACCCGCACGAGCCGTTCCGGAATCCCGTCGAAAGCGAGTTGCTCCTGCACGAGTTCCACACTACGCAGCCGCTCCGCCGCCACGAGCTGGACGGGTCGCGTGCCGGCGGGGAAAGTGGATCGACGAAGTGCTACTGGCCGATGATCTTGCTTCCGGTGCAGTCGCCGAGCAGTCGGTCCAGCGAGTCGGTCGGGGTGTTCTCGCTGCCTATCCGGATGTTCTTGTTCGTACCGTGGTAGTCGCTGCCCCCGGTGGGAACCAGATCGAGTTCGGCGACGAGCTCGCGCAGCCGGTGCCTGGCCGGTTCGTCGTGGTCGGGGTGCTCGACCTCCACACCACGCAGGCCGTGGCCCGCGAGTTCGGTGATCACTTCGGCGGTGACCGTCTGCCCCCGGGTGACCGCGAAGGGGTGTGCCAGCACGGTGGTGCCGCCCGCATCGGCGATCATGCGGATGGCGCGTTCGACCGGTGTGTCGGTGCGTGGCATGTAGTAGGGCGCGTGGGTACCCAGGTACCTGTCGAAGGCCTCGCTGACGGTGCTTACGGTGCCCCCCTCGACGAGCGCCCGCGCCAGGTGGGGGCGCCCTCCCGGTGAGTCCGGCGGCAGCCCCGCCATCAGCGCCTCGGGATCGACCGGGAACCCGTCGTCGGCCATGCGCCGGGCCATCTGTTCGAGGCGTCCGCGACGCTCCGCCCGCAATCGCAGCTGCTCGTCCCGCAATGCGGGAGAATCGGGGTCGAACAGATATGCCAGCAGATGAACGGTGACGGTACCGCCCCGCCCGTCGGAACTCTCGCAGGAGAGCTCCGCTCCGGGCACCAGTCGCAGCGCCGGTGAGTAGGACTCGCGCACCGCCTGCTCGGCTTCCGCCCAACCCGCCGAGGTGTCGTGATCGGTCAGGGCAACGACGTCCAGTCCCGCCGCCACCGCCGTTCGCACGACACCGGCGGGCGTGTCGGTGCCGTCGGATTCACTGGAGTGGACGTGCATGTCGATTCGCACGTCCCCCAGTGTGACCGATACGGGTTCCGTTCGACACGGGCCGTCCGATCACTCTCCCGGACCGAAAGCGGGAGCGGCAACGTCGCGCCGGAACGGTTCGGACTGTTGGAGCGTCGGCCGTGCTGTCGAGCCCGGCCGCGGGGGCGAGACGTCCGTCGCCCCCGGAAACCGGCTCAGCGGAGCCCCGAAGGGACCACCCGGTGTTCCGCGCTACTCGGTCTTGACCTTGGTCCTTCCCCTGCCGACGGCGGCACGCCGGGCCTTGAGCATCGAGAACCGATCCTGCTGCGCCTTCTTCTCGCCGAACACGAGCGAGGAGATCGCGTCGAACACCTCTTCCGGGTTGGGCAGGTACTCGATGCGGTTGAGGGCCTGAATCTGTCCGGCGGACTCCACGATCAGCGTGCCGTATCCGAACACCCGGCCGGGAACGCTACGGGAATAGGTCAGATCGGTGACCTTGGTCACGGGCATCATCTGCACCGAGGTCATCAGGATGCCTTCGGTGATCATGAATCGTTTGTCCGTTACCACGATGCGCTCCACGTACCAGTCCAGCACCTGGTAGATGAATCGCAGCAGCACGAAGAGACCCGCGTACCACAGGATGTTCTGCAGCAGCCAGTTCTCTCCGGGGAACAGGTAGGAGATCATCATGAAGCCCGCGAGCAAGCCGGCGGCCTCGAAGATGTCCCACACGAGACAGGCCCAGTGCCTGCGCACTCTGATAACCCGTCGCTCGGTCTCCAGCAGGTACTCGTCCGGATCCCGTGGTGCGAACATAGCCACCACCCTCGCGTGGTTCGACTTTCCCGCCCGGGACCGATCACGGTGTTCACAGTGCCAGTCACGGCCCCGAGCCGGGCTGTGCCCTTGTGCGGCTCTTCACCGGTCGCGTGGCCGTTCGGTCGATGCCCCGCCCGGAGAAGAACGTCTCACTCAGCGGAACAGATTGCGCATGAACGTGATCACCGCCTCCGCGGACTGACGCAGGCTGTCGAGGATGCCGTCGACGACATCACTGGCCTCGTTCGGCGCGGAGATGAGGAAAAACAGCAGGAACGCGATCCCGGCCCAGGTGAGGATCTTCTTGATGTTCACTGTCACGCACCCCGTCTGATCTGACCTGTATTAGTGCTGGCACCTGCTGATCCGTTGTACCGCACTCATCGCCTGTACGGCAGGTTTTTAGCGCACTTGGGTCAGTGGGCGGGAACCGGCATCGAATTCACTACCCTGTGTGTCCATGACGGACTTCGGGAACGTGGTGATCCGCTGCGTGGGGGCGGTGGTGCACGATCGGCACGGCCGGTTGTTGTTGATCAAACGAGCCAACGATCCTGGTCAGGGGAAATGGTCGCTTCCAGGCGGCAAGGTCGAGGAGAGCGAGGACGACGAGGCGGCCCTGCGGCGTGAGCTCGCGGAGGAGACGGGGCTGTCGGTGAAGATCGGCCCGGCGGTGGGACGACTTACGCGAGCGGGATCACACTACACGTACGACATAGTCGACTACTCCTGTCGTGTGACAGAATCGAACATCATCCCAGGTGACGACGCCAGTGATGCGATGTGGACGGATCATGCGACATTCGCCACACTGCACCGGTCCGATGCGCTCACCGAGGGACTGGCGGAGCTGCTGGAGCAGTGGAACTGCCTGCCCCGCGAAGCCTGACCCGAATCCTGAGAAACCCCTTATCGGGGGACGTTGCGATGCTGGCGCACACATGTTGTCGACCACGGCCCAGCAACGGGGGTAACCACATTGATCGACACCCGTCCCTGAAACCTCCAAATCTCACTCGAAAAGACGGGTTGTCGCACTATGCAATACGGGCGGGAACCGGGAGAACCACCGTCGAACCGTCGCTCCGCCCGAAGCGGTTGTGCGCCCGGCGGTCAAGTGAACACGCGGAGCACACCGGTTCGGGCACTCCGCCGACCGGCGAGTAGGATGCACGGGTGGTCGGCCACCGACCCAGGACTCGTAGTCGAGCCGAACGGAGGTGAGGATACGTGCCAGACGCTGCCGGCGGCTCAAGCAGTGCGGACAGCGCACTGCCGTGCAGTATCGGCCGCATCCCCGCCGAGCGATTCGGTCGGCACGGCTCGGGGCGTGCCGCGGTTCGCGGGTGATCCACCGGGCCGACTCCGGTGATCAACCGGAACGGGCGGGGATGCGCAGACGTGACACCGGATCCGGGTGTCACGGAACAGCCACGAAATCCCGCCCGGAGGTCCACCGTGCCAAGTCTGCCCAATCTGGGGTTGCGTAACCGCGTCAGCCGCGGTGAACGCGGTTCCCGAAACGTCTCGGCCGTCACGGCTCGCCCAGCCTCTGTCGTGGACTGCGCCGTTTATGTCGAGGGCAAGCGATTGCCCGGGGAATGGTCCTACGAGGACGCGATGGCCGAGGTCCGCAGCAGGCGGAACGGCTTCGTCTGGATCGGACTGCACGAGCCGGAGCAGGATCGCATCAACGGAGTCGCGGACACCTTCGGGCTGCACGAGCTCGCCGTGGAGGACGCGGTGCACGCGCACCAGCGCCCCAAACTGGAACGCTACGACGAGACACTGTTCATGGTGCTCAAAACGGTGCGGTACGTACCGGACCGAGCCAGGGCGACCAACAGCGAGATCGTCAAGAGCGGCGAGCTCATGATCTTCCTCGGCCGGGACTTCGTGATCACCGTGCGACACGGCAGCCAGGCCGCGCTCACCCGGGTGCGGACGGAGCTCGAAGAGTCACCCGAGCAGTTGGCACTGGGGCCGTCGGCCGTGGTGCACGGTATCGCGGACCACGTGGTGGACAGCTACCTCGAGGTCACCGAGTCGATCCAGGACGACATCGATTCGATCGAGACCGAGGTCTTCGCACCGCGCACCAGTGTCGACGCGGAACAGATCTATCTGATGAAGCGCGAGGTCATGCAACTGCGTCGTGCGGTCATGCCGCTTTCGCAGCCGCTGCAACGGCTCGCGGGCGGGTACACCCCGCACGTCGCCGATCAGGTTCGGTCCTACTTCCGCGACGTCGAGGACCACCTCGCCACCGTCTCGGAACGGGTGGCATCCTTCGACGAGCTGCTGACGACCCTGGTCGACGCGACACTCGCCAAGATCACGCTGCAGCAGAACACCGACATGCGCAAGATCTCCGCGTGGGTGGCGATCATCTCCACCCCCACCATGATCGCCGGCATATACGGGATGAACTTCGACAGAATGCCGGAGACGAATTGGGCGTTCGGCTATCCCGTGACACTGCTGGTGATGATGGTGTGCTGCGTGGTGCTGTTCAAGATATTCCGCAAGAACAACTGGCTGTGACCAGTGCGGTAACGAATCGCGAATCGACAACGACACACCGGGCGGGGCCAATCCCGGAGGGCGGGGCCGATCGGGCCCGGCCGGCGAATACGGAAAGCCACGCCGAACGACCGCGGGCGGGTAATTCACCGGTGGGTACTCCGCTGAAAGACCCCGGACGGCTCGTATCGGACGAGTGGTGGTGCCGCCGGCTCCGGGCGGACGGCACCGCGTGCGGCGAGTCGAGGGGATCGCCGCTGACCCGGGGAAACCGTTCCGTGGAGTTCCACGGACTCGAAGATCGTGGTTGGGAGGGAATCGTGCGACACATCCGGTGTGGACGGATCTCGGAACCGACACGGCCGGCGACGGCGCGGGCAGCGACTTCGTTCGGGCCACGAGAGCGGCGAAACGTCCGGCACGAACGAAAACCCGGCGCGATGTGGCACGTGACTCCCACATCCGCGCGCGGGGAATCCGTGACGTACTGATTCATCCGGGAGACACCACGGGCCACATCGTGCGGCGAATCCCGTTCGTCCGGCGGTTCATACCGGGCGCGGAAATCGTTTCGATCTGCACAATGGGAGTACCGTCATGCCCCGTCTGGTCACCAACAAACTCGCCCTGTTGTTCACGCTGATCAACGGCTGGATTCTCACGCTGTTCGTGATCATCGCGAGTCAACTCTGAAACTTCCTCGGGGACGCGTTCCGGTGTGAACCACGACTACACCGCCGAAGAATTCCGCGGAAACGCGAACCCCGCGAGGGAGCCGCTGCTCCGCCGGTCCGGCTGCTCGCCGAGCTGTGCGAACACGCCTCGCGTGTATGCCGGTCCGGGAAGGCAACCATTCCCCCGACGGGTGAAAATACGGCGTCGGTTATCCCCCGGCGGAGCCGATTGAGTACGTATGTGCGTCCGGATGCGGTACAAATTCCGTTGTCAGCACAGGTGAACGACGGAAGTTGTATATGGTCAGGACACCGCCACGGTTGTTGCTCGCCGCCGCACCACTGACACTGCTGCTCGGTGCGTGGCAGTTGGCCCCGGCCGAGCAACACGACGCCGAAACAACCAAACAGGCCGAGGAGATCGCCCACACCAAGGAGGTCGCCGAGCCGGAGCGGACCGACAGGACCGACAGCGACGACGAGCTCTACGATCCACACGAGATCGACCAGCTCGAACGACCGAACGGTACCGGTGAGTCCGCCGCTGCCGGAACAACCGAGAGCACGAGCGGGAATGAACGGCCCGACGAGACCGGGAGCTCCCACGAGCCGAGTGAGACCGGCAGGCCCGACGAGCCGGGTTCGTCCGGCGAGGCCGACTCTTCCGGCGAGGTCGAGCGGCCCGGGAACACTACCAAACCAGACGATACTGCCGAGCCCGGTGAGGCGGACCGTCTCAGCAAGGCCGAACGGATACTCCGGTTGACCAACGAGGCGCGCGGCCGGGCCGATTGTCCGGACCTGCGGTTGAACGAGACGCTGAACGATGCCGCGGAGCGGCACAGCGCACAGATGGCCCGGCAGGACTATCTCGGTCACCGGAGCGCCGACGGTGCCGATCACATCAATCGTGCCAACCGAGCCGGCTATCCCTCGGTCTACGTGGGAGAGAACGTGGCGGCGGGCAACGCCGACGCGGTGAAGACGTTCCGGCAGTGGCTGAACAGCCCGGAACACCGGCAGAACATCCTCAACTGCTCGTTCACCGAACTCGGTGTGGGATACGCCAGCGATCGGGAAAGCAGGTGGACCCACTACTGGACCCAGATGTTCGGTAAGACCGACTCAACGGAATGACATCGGTCCGGCATGCCCTCGGTCCGGTGTCCCAGCACTCCGATAACCCGGCACTCCGATACCCCGGCACTCCGATACCCCGGCACGATCAAGGACCGGCTCCTCGCGGGAACCGGGAGGCGGCGGACCGCCGAGTGTCGCCCCGGCGGAAGAAGCTACGGATGTGTCGACTGCCGCGCCGACACATCCGCCGGCTCCCCGACAGCTGTGCGAAACTCGCGCCCAGTCGGTAGTAGTACTTCGTCGACCCGGTTCTCGTACTCGTTTCCGTGACGGAACCTCTCGCGGGCTCTCGCTCCGGCGAGGGCCCGACGTCGAGTAGGTGGGTCACTGCTGCGAAGCCTGGCCACCCATGGCGAGTCGAGCCAACATGTCCCGGGCCTGTTCGGCGTGGCTGGGTTGACTCAGTACGTCGTACCGTCCGGCCACGACCTGACTGGACGAGGAGAAGTCACGGCGACCGCGCATGGAGGCGTACGTGATCGCGGCCGAGACCATACCGAAAACGATCCCCGCCGCCAGCACCACCAGCACCGGACCGAACCAGGGGTCCTGCACCGTCAGGATACTGATCACCAACCCGATGAACAGTCCGAACCAACCCCCGGAGAGCGCTCCGCTGCCGAGCACCCTTGCCCAGTTCAGCCGTCCCGTGACACGTTCGACCAGCATGAGGTCGACCCCGACGATCGTTACTTCCTGCACCGGAAAATTGTTGTCGGCGAGGTGATCGACGGCACGCTGCGCCTCCTCGTACGTGCCGTAGGAACCTATCGGCCAACCGGTCGGCGGCGTGGGCAAGCTGGGAAGCCCCGGAGCCGACCGGGCGGAGCCGGGAAACAGGCTGCTCACCGTAGACACCTCCGTAGAGACCGACGTCCCGCGCAGGAGCGTCGTCAGTGTTGTTCACGAGGCACAACCGGTTGCTCCGGTGACCGGACCACGTTGCTCCCGGCTCGTACGAGCCGGATTCGCATCGCGGCGCGGCCCGAAACCTGCCGAATGTCCCTTCACCACCAGTCTACCTCGCCCGCCGCGGCGGGCAGCGTCCATGATGATCTCCCCGCCGTTCGGGAACGATCGGTAATGAATCGGCCGGCCCCTGACATGGCCAACCCCTGGATATGGCCCCCGATGCGAGCGGGACGGTACGGGACCGTGAGAGCCCCGAACGGATCAGTGACGCGGCGCGAGGCTGACCGGATCGATCCGAGCCCGGCCGCCGACCACGGTCCCGACTCCACGACGTGCCGCTCGGCGGTCGACCACCCAGGCGAAGAGCAGCACCGCGACGATCACCGGAATCACCTGGATCACCGGGTAGTCCCCCGACTGCTCGATACTGGGAACCCCGCTCAGTCCGGCGATGAGCAGACTCAGCGCGTTGTTGGCGGTGTGCATGGCCACCGCCGCCTCCAGACCTCCGGTGCGGATGCTCAGCCAGCACATGATCGTGGCCATCAGGAAGAGCTCGACCCACACGAGCGGGTCGGTGTAGCCGTGGCCCAGCAGAAACACCAGCGAGGACAGCAGAATCCCCGGCCAGGGGGTGCGGAACCAGGCAGTCAGCGTCTGCAGCAGCAGACCGCGGAAGAACAGTTCCTCCGCGGCACTCTGCGCCGGCACCACGAGCACGGCCAGCAGCGCCACCGCCAGATAGCGTCGCCAACCGGGGAAAGCGGGCATCGGCGCCCCGGACATCAGCTGCAGTGTGATGATCACGGCGAACAGCACGCCGAACACCAGCAGCGCCCAGAGCATCGTCTCGCCGAACCAGCGAACCCGGGGCGTTCCGAGGACCCCGACCACGCTGCCGAAGCCACGCCGCTGCACCCATCGTGCCGTCAGCGCCACCGGAGGGATGAGCGCGATCAGCACGGCGAAGCTCAGGAACAGCGTCGGCAACGGCGACGAGAGCACTTCCACGAGATGCCCCGGGGGCAGCACGATGTTAAGCGTCCCCAACGGCCCGGCGAAAACGATCATCCCGACCAGCAGCACGGCGGCCAACACCGAGGCCGCCAGGGTCAGGCCGAGCAACACCAGCAGCGCCACGACGGGGCGCCACCAGCGATGGGCCGAGTTGCGCGCGAGCAGGTGGAAGGGCGTTCCCTCCGGCACCTGGGCCGGAAAGCCTGGCTTCGGCGGAGGGCGTCGTGGGGACACCGGTCGGGCGTCACCACTGTTGTGGGAGGGGTAAGCAGCGGGGTCGGACACAACAGCATCCTAGGAGAACTCGGTTCACCATCCCATGACGACGCGCGAGGGCGGCACTCTCAGCCCAGCGCCTCCCCCTGGTCAGGTACGCGAGGGTGTGTCCAGCGAACCACGCGGTCGCGGTTCGAGCACATCGGCGATGCTCAACAACATCGTCTGCCCCCAGGCCGTGAGGAACAGCGCGGCCAGGAGCCAGAACGAAACCGACCAGTTCTGCAGCAGCGCGGGAATCAGCAGCAGGCCGGGGACCACCGCACTGAGCACAGTGGCACCCACTCTGCCGGCCGTGCGCAGGGCGAAGGCGGCGTACCAGGTGACCGCGGCCCCGACCAGCGTCAGCCCCAACGGTCCCAACCGCACTCCGAGACCGAACAACCAGCAGCCGACGGCGGCCAGCAGACCGGCTGCCGCCAGCCCGGACAACGCTCGGGTGAGGGCGGCTGTACCGGAGGTCTTCAACCATCCCCAGCGCAGCGCGGCGACCACCGCGAGCAGCGCGGCGATCCAACCCACCGCCCCGGGCCACGAGTCGGACATCTCGACCACGTGCAGCCAGCGCCAGGTTTGGAGTTCCTCGATCCGTTGTGCCTCGCGCATCGTGATGAACGCGAACTCGTTCGTGCCTTTCGAGGATGACTCGTCATTGGACAGCTCGCCACTGGACAGGGAGTCGACCACCGGGGAACGCATGAATTCGGTCAACGCGACGGCCGTGCCGCTCAGCGCCGTGCCGAGCGCGGCCCGTCGGGGAGCGGCGAGCGCGAAGGCGAGCAGCATCGAGAGCGGTTTGAGAACGATCATGCTCGCGGTGGCGAGGGACCGGCGGAACCCCCGCCAGCCAGGCAGCAGCGCTCGGTGGGCGAGCAGCGCGCAACGGGTGGACAGGGAAGCCATCCGCCGTTCTTCCAGGTCACTCGGACGCTGTTTGCCCACGTCGTAGGCACGTACCTGCTGGTCCAGCAGTTTGGGGTCCCGCACCGCCCGGGCGTCGCCCGCGTTCGGGTCGGCCCCGGAGTCGACGGCGGCCACGAACGGGATCTCCTCGGCGGCAACCGTCCACTGCAACCGCTCCACCACCGCACGGCGGGTCACGGTCAGCGGATGCTCGTCGGTGGGGTTGGCGAACAGGGCCTCGAGCTCGGTCCGCACCGCGCCGGAGTGCTCCGCCCAGCGCTCGGCGAGGAACTCGTGCCACTTTCTCGCGCTGGTCTCGTCGAGTTCTCCCAGCTCCGCCTCGGTCGGCCGGCTGAGGATTCGCCGCAGCGCGTCCCCCAGACCGTCGGCTCCCAACTGCTCGTTGTGCCGGACCAATCGGTCCGGTTCGATCAGCATGGGGACCAGACCGGCCACCGCGTCCAGCCTGCCCCACATCCAGTCGTTGGCACGCCACTTGGCGGACAGGAAGGCACCGAAGTTGCCCAGACCGGAGCCGCGCACTTTGTCCGCCAGCGGGATCTCGCCCGCCGAGTCACGTAACGCGGTGAACGGCAACGGGCTCGAGTTGTCACCCGCCAGGCGGTGCAGCAGGATGTGTGAATCCGCGCCGGTGTCGACCTGCATGGGCGTGGTGAGTACGACCAGGTCGCGGAGCAGCCGCATCGGGTCGACGTCGGCGGCGAGTTCGAGCAGCGAGCGCGTCACCCCGTCGATCTCGACGAGATCGCCCGGGGAGAGGGCCGCCACCAGGTCACCCACCAGGCGCTCCAGGGTGACCCAGCTCTCGGCGACCGCGTCCACGCCGACGTCGTTCTCGGCGGCTTCCACGCCCGAGGAGTTCACTATGGCGGACAGTTCGGCGTTGAACTCCGCCAGTCGATGCCGAAACAGCGAGCCGAGCTCGGCCCCACTGTCGAGCGAGGCGGTGTCGAGGTTCCCCTCGCCGTGCTCCCCGGGCTCGGCACTCCCGCCATCGGGGTTCCGCTCGTCGAGCCCCCTCTCGTCGAGGACGCTGTCCAGCAGCGGCGCGAGCAGCGCCCCCACCGGGGAGGGCAGCGTGTGCTGCAACCTGTGGTGCCGATCGAGCACGCACTCGATCCAGCCGTCCAGCTCGGCCCGCACGAAAACGGGTTCGGTACCGGCCGCGTGGATCCAGCAACGGTCGGTGTGCCCGCACACGGTCTCGGCGACGGTGCGCAGTCGGTACAGCGAAGCCTTCACGGCGGCGATCCGCGGGGACCGCCGGTGCGCCTCCAGTTCGCGGACCCAGCGCAGGCATTCGTCCACGGCGGACAGCAGCGTGCGCACGTCGTCGAAGACCTCACCGGGACGCCGCAGGGCGCGCGAGCGGTACTGCTCGGTCAGTCGATCGCGCAGCCCGGTGCACGCGGTGGCGGGCCACTCCAGCAGCGGCTGTTTCGGGATCGGGTCCAGCAACGGGGTGCCGGTGGTGTCCTCGGGGGCGGTGAGCAGCTCGTGCACCCGGAAGGCCCGGGTCTCGGCGAGCCGTGAGGCGTACTCGGCGGAAACCGCCCGCACCCGGTCGCCGAGCAAGCGAGCGCGGCGGGATCGCGGTGTCACGGCGAGCTCAGTGAGCACGGCGTCCCTGCGGCCGACGGCCCGGCGTACCGAGTCGTTGTGCCTGCCGATGCTGTCGATGTCGGTCAGCAGACTCTCCTGACCGAGTTTCGCCCGCAGCGCCGTCGCGGTGACGGCTCGGGCGAACCGTTCGCCACGGGTCTCGGCACCGGGCGAGTCCGGCTCCGGATTGAGGTAGAGCAACCAGCGTTCGGTCGGCGCGTCGGCCTCGACGCGCCGGATGGCATCGACCGCCGCGGTGACGGGGATGTTGTCCAGCACTCCACCGTCGATCACCCGGAAACGCTGCTCCTCGGAGGCGGCGATCTCGGAGAACCGGCCGTACAGATTGGGCACCGAACCGTCCCGGGAATCACCGTTCCGGTGTCCCGGCGTGTCGCCGGAATCGTCGGCGCGGAACACGGCGGGTTCGAAGGCCATCGGGAACGAGGAGGTGGCTCTGGCGGCCTGTGCGAGCAGCCGCGCGGTGGCTCGGGCCCGCTCGGCCGGACCGAAGTCGCTGAGCGGTTCGCCCGGTCGCCCGCGGTGCCGGAACCGGAACATCGCTCGTCTGCGTGCTTTGCCGAACTCACTGCCCACCGCGTCGAAATGCCGCTCGGCCACCGGATCCAGCAGTGTCGCTGTCAGCAGGAGCTCGACGCGTTCGACCGGTTCGGTCCGCCGTTCGCGGCCGATCTGCTCGGTGAGCAGATCGGTCAGCTCCGAACGGAAGTACTCGTCGCCCTCCAGCAGCGATTCCGGTTTGGGCTGCCAGGGCCGGGGAACCGTGCGGGCCATCGCCTCCAGGTCGGCCAGGCGGATCCAGGCGCGGCGCGTGGTCGTGAACGGCATGCCGTAGACCAACGATGCCGAGAGCAGTGTCGCGTTGAGACCTCCCGCCGAAGTACCGGCGAGCACGTCCACCTCGACGGACTCGTAACCGGCCAGCTCGGCCAGCTCGGCCCAGGGGTGGTGCTCCTCCGCCCGCTTCGCTCCGGCGCTTTCCACCGGGGCCCAGCGGCGCAACCGATCGATCTCGGCTACCGCTCCCCCGATCCAGACAGCCATGCTGGCGCCACCACGCAACGCCAGTGCGAGTCGCAACTG
The DNA here is from genome assembly GCA_030803735.1 of Actinopolyspora lacussalsi. Lineage (NCBI taxonomy): Bacteria > Bacillati > Actinomycetota > Actinomycetes > Actinopolysporales > Actinopolysporaceae > Actinopolyspora > Actinopolyspora lacussalsi. The sequence goes on from JAURUC010000001.1 coordinate 2,400,602, forward strand.
CCGCGAGGAATGCGAGTTGGGTTCACCACTGGACACTTCGGACTCGCCTCTCGATCGACCGGCCGATTGATTGGCACCTCCCGAAATCTACCCCCGGAAGGCGCCGGCGGGAACTGCCGAACCGAGCATGGCGTGTTCCGCCGTTTCCGCCAACCACGGTGACTTCGTGAGGACGGCCCGACGAGGTGTGCGGCGCTGCCCGAGTCCGGGGACGGCCACGGCGAGAGCCATGAGCGGCCCCGCCGAGCGAGCGCCGGGGAAACCGGGCGGCGGAAGCCCTAATAGCATCCTGCCGTGGAGTTTCGCGAGCTGTCGGACGAGCGACGGATGCGACGTCCCGAGTTCGACGTAGAACACCTCGAGACGAAGGACGTGACGTTCCGGGGCGAGTTCGAGGAGGAGGAGATCAGGGTTTCCTCCGGCGAGTGCGCCGGTGCCGAGGGGAGCGGACAGCTGGCGCGTGCGCTGGTCCGCGACACCGACCTTTCCGGATCCCGGTTCGCACGGCTGGTGCTTTCCGACATCCGGTTCGGCAACACGGATCTGTCCAACGCCTCGTGGCAGGCGGTTCACGCGAGACGGGTCGAGTTCGAACGCAGCCGGGCCGTCGGACTGCGAATCTCGTTGGAATCGGCGCTGGACGTCTACGCCGCGGAGTGCCGGTTCGACTACGCGATGATCCACGTGAACAAAGTCAAGGGTCTGCTCGTGTTCGACGAGTGCGACTTGCGCGAGACCGTGTTCACCGGCGATCTGTCGAACGTGGTTCTCCGGAATTGCGCGTTGGACGACGCCGAGTTCGATCCCAGCGGTGCGAACGGCTGCGACCTGCGCGGATCGACGCTGGACAACACGCGTGGGCTGTCCCGGATGCGCGGGGCGCGGATCTCGGTGGACCAGGCCGCCTCGGCGGCGGTGCTGCTGGCCACCGAGGTCGGGCTGCGGATCCGGGACTGAGACGCGGGGAGCCACAACGGGACTCGGATGCCCGCTCGGTTTACCTGGAGGTGTCGGTGCCGACCGCGTGAGTGGTGGGAGTTCGGCACCACGTCCTAGCGGCGCGACGATTTCGCGAGAAATCGACGCCGCCGCGGGGTGACCGCCCCGAGCGGGACAACGACAAGCTCGGGGCACGGCCGGGGGCGGCGATCGGAGTGGCTCACCAGGTTACCGGCAGCTCGTATACTCCGTAGACCGAACCGTCGTGTTTGAACGGGATGTTCTCCCGATCGGTGGCCAACCGGAGGGTGGGGATCCGCCGGTAGAGCGTGCTGTAGACGACCCGCAGCTCCATCCGGGCCAGTGGCTGCCCCAGGCACTGGTGAACCCCGAACCCGAAAGCCATGTGGTGCCGGGCGTCGCGCCGGATGTCGAGTCGGTCGGGCTCGGCGAAGGCGTCGGGATCGCGGTTGCCGATGTCGTTGGGCACGATCACCCCTTCACCGGCACGGATGACCTCACCGGCGATCTCGATGTCCTCCAGGGCCACCCGACGCCGACCGTTGTGGGTGATGTGCAGGTAGCGCAGCAACTCCTCCACGGTCGAGGCGACCAGTTCGGATTCGTCGCTGCGCTCGCGCAGCTCCGCCAGCTGCTCGGGGCTCTCCAGCAGGGCCAGCGTGCCGAGGGCGATCATGTTCGCGGTGGTCTCGTGCCCGGCGATCAGCAGCAGCACACCCATGCGGGAGGCCTCCCGCCGCGGCAGCTCGCCGGACTCGACGCGCGCCGCCAGGTCGGAGAGCAGGTCCTCCCCCGGATCGGTGAGTTTTTCGCCCACCAGCCCGTCCAGGTACTCGGCCAGTGTGTCGAGGGCGGCGGAGCGCTGCTCGGTGGTCGAGTCACGGTGGACGATGACCTTGCTGTTGCGCTGGAAGAAATCGTGGCCGGAGTAGGGCACACCGAGCAACTCGCAGATCACCAGTGACGGGACCGGCAGCGCGAAGGCCTCCACCAGGTCCACCGGTTCGTCGGCGGTCAGCATCTCGTCGATCCGCTCGTCGACGATCCGCTGCACGAACGGGCGCATCGCCTCCACCCGTTTGATGGTGAAGGGGGCCGTGACCATGCGGCGCAGCCGCGCGTGCTCGGGATCGTCCATCAGGATGAAGCTGACGGGGGACCCCTCGCTGTGCTCGTCGCTGATCGGTGCCGGAGCCGGATAGCCGGGGTTGGTCGGGTCGGAACTGATCCTGGAATCGGCCAGCAGGCTCCGCTGCTCGTCGTAACGGGTCACCAGCCAGGGTGTGCTGCCGTCCCACAACCGGACCCGACGCAACGGAGCCTCCCGCTGCATGGTCCGCAGGTGCGGCGGCGGATCGAACGGGCATCCCTCGGCCCTGTTCATGGGGTATTCGGGAACCTCGGCCGCGTGCTGGTCGGCCGAATCCAACGTGCTGGTCATCAATTCCTCCAATGAGATCCGGGACACGGATTCCCGGCGGTGGGGCGGCACGGAGCCCCGCTCCGTCCTTACGGTGCGAACGGGGTGTGCACGATCAGTTCGGTTCGAGGGCGGGCACGCCGAAGGTGTCGACGACCTGCTGGCGATGCGCACGGACCTGTTTGGGCCTGTTCCAGCCGAGCACGGCGACCGGAGTTCCCTGCCTGGTGTAGCGCACGACGAAACGGCGCTCGGCCGGATCGCCCTCCACGACGGTCACTTCGGATTCGGCGTGCGGCACGCCGTGCACCTGGATCTTGGCGTCGAACTGGTCGGTCCAGAAGTGCGGAACCGGCGCGTAGGGACGATCGGCACCGAGCAGATTGCGGGCCACGGCAGCGGCCTGTTCGGTGGCGTTGGTCCGGTTCTCCAGCCGCATCGACTCGTCGAGTCCCTCGTGGTGCCAGCGCGCCACGTCACCGACCGCGTAGATTCCCGCCGCCGCGCGGCAACGCGAGTCGCACACCACCCCGTCGTCGAGTCGAAGTCCGCTGTCGGCGAGCCAGTCCGTGGCGGGGGCGGCGCCGATCGCCACCACCACGGCGTCGGCGGACAGCGTCTCGCCGGTTTCCAGCCGAACCGCCGTCACCCGGCCGTGGTCCGCCTCCAGCGCCTCGACACCGGCACGCGGCCGGAGTCGAACGCCCCGTTCGGCGTGCAGCTCGCCCAGCATCCCGGCGACACGCGGACCGAGCTGGTCGGTCATGGGTGCGGCCTGCGGCCCCACCAGGGTGACGTCCGAGTCCGTGCCGCGGGCGGTGGCGGCGATCTCCGATCCGAGCACGCCGTCGCCGACGACCACGACTCCTCGCGCCCGCGGCAGCTCTGCCCGCAGCCGCAGTGAGTCGTCGAGAGTGCGCAGCACGTGAACACCCGCCGCGTCCCAACCGGGCAGCCGCTTCGGCCGAAGTCCCGTGGCGAGCACGACGGCCTCGGCGCGCAGCGTACGACCGGATGCGGTGTGGACGGTGCGGTCGGCCGGGTCCAGCCGGACCGCCGGGTCGGCGAGGACGAACTCGGCACCGGTTTCGACCAGCGCGGACTCCGTGCGCAGCCTGCTGCGCTCGGGATCCCAACTGCCGGAGAGAACCTGTTTGGACAGGGGTGGTCGGTCATAGGGTGCGTGTTCCTCTTCACCCACCACCGTGACCGTTCCCGAGTATCCACCGCGTCGCAGGGACTCCACCGTGGCGAGCCCGGCGGCCGAGGCACCGACCACCAGCACACTGCTCGGCTCGCTCATGCGCCCTCGCTCACTCCGATGGCGGCGGCCGGGCAGACGTCCGCGGCCTCCCGGACCGGGCCGTACAGGTTCTCGGGGGGCTGCTCGTCCAGCAGGATCACCACCCCGTCGTCGTCGCGCTGGTCGAACACCTCCGGAGCGAGCAGCACGCACTGCCCGGCACCGCAGCACTTCTCCTCGTCGACAGCGATCTTCACTGGTACTCCCTTCTCGTCGTATCGGTCTCGCCCGCCGCGCGACCGTGGAGCCCGGCAGGTGCTCAGGACTCGGTGACGTGTGCCAACCACAGTCCGGTGATGGCGTCGATCAGTCCGGTGGCCGCCTCCTGCCAGCTGGCCCGCGGGGTGGGGGTTCCCTCCGCGAGGGCACGTTCCCGTTCGGCGTAGGTGTGCACGATCAGCTGCCTGGCCATGTCGGAGCGCTCGGCCCGCACCTCGTCCGGCAGTTCGGGAAGACACCGGTGCAGTCCGTCGAGGATGCGGTGCATGGCCGGAGAGCTCAGCGACTCCTCGACGGCGATGTCCCGGAGCGAGGGCTCGGTCATCACCTGCGCGCTGAACCTGGCGAACCAGGTAGGGCTGTCCAGCGCCGCCAGGTTGTCGGCGCTGGGACGCACCAGGCAGGTGACCCAGTCCCGGACCCGCGGACTGTCGCCGATCTCCTTCAGCCACTCGATGCGCAGCCCCTCGACCGGTTCGTTGCGCTTGCGCACGATGGCCCGGACCAGGTCCGCCTTGGCCCCGAAGTGGTAGCTGACCGCGGTGTTGTTGCCCTGTTCTGCGGCCTCGCTGATCTGCCGGTTGGACACGGCCAGTACGCCGTGCTCGGCGAACAGCCGTTCCGCCGCGAGCAGGATCGCCTGCCGCGTGGCGTTGATGCGTTCTTCCCGTACGGTTCTGCCAGTCATGGCTCTCACCATCGCACCGGCACTTCACGCAACCCGCCGACGACCAGCCCTTCGACCTGCCGCAGTTCCTCGGCGGGAACGGCGAGTTCGAGCGAGGGAAGCCTGCGGAGCAGCACCTCCAGCACTCCTTGCAGCTCGGTGCGGGCCAGCGACTGCCCCAGGCAGGAGTGCGCTCCCGCGCCGAAGGCCAGGTGCGGGTTGGGGCCGCGGTCCAGCACCATGTCGTCGGCGCCCTCGAAGACGGACTCGTCGCGGTTGGCCGAGGCCATGCTGCACACCACGGTAGTCCCCCTGGGCAGTGAGGTGTCACCGATCTCGGACTCCTCGGTGATGTAGCGGGGCATCCCGAACCCCGGGTTGGCGTCGAACCGCAGCGCCTCCTCGACGGTGCCGCGTACGAGCGATCGGTCATCCAGCAGGCGTTCCCAGCGCCGCCGGTCGGCCAGCAGCATGGAAACCATCTTGCCGATCATGTTGGCCGTGGTCTCGTGTCCGGCGACCAGCAGTCCCTGACCGGTTGCCACCAGCTCCTCGTTCGACATCCCCCTCCCTTCGGAGTCCGTCTCGACGAGCAGTGAGCTGATCAGATCGTCACCGGGTTCGGCGCGCTTGCTCTCGACGTGGGCCGCCATGTACTCGACGAACTCGCGCTGCGCCGCGGCGATCTCCTGCTCGCCGTAGCGGGTCATGTTCAGCAACGTGTCCGACCAGTGGGAGAACCTGTCGCGGTCGGCGGCGGGCACGCCCAGCAGATCGCAGATCACGTAGACCGGCAGCGGGAAGCCGAGGCTCGCCTTGAGGTCCCCGGGCCGCCCCTGCTCGACCATCTCGTCGATGAGTCGCTCGGCCATTTCCTCGATTCCCGGCCGCAGCGCCATCATGCGCTTGGCGGTGAACCACTTGCCGACCATCCGCCGCCAGCGCAGGTGCCCCTCACCGGTCTGCGGCAGCGCGGAGGACATCGAGGTGTTGAAAACGCCCCCGGATTCGTTGTCGGCGACCCGCGCCGCGTCGTCGGCGTCGAGCTGGCGGGTGAACCGGGGATCGGACAGCACCTGCTTGACGTCCTCGTAGCGGGTCACCAGCTTGGCCTCGTCCCCGCTGGGCAGCCGCACGCCCGCCACCGGGCATCCACCGCGGAGCCGCTCCCACTCCTCCGGTGGATCCAGCGGCGCCGGATTCGGAATCGGGTAGCTCAGCGTCCGCTCGCCCTCGCTGTTGAGCATCGCGCTCCCTCCGGGTGATTCGTGTCTCTGTTGCCGACCAGTCAACCGCAGATGTTAACTTAAGTCAATCGATTGATTTATATTTTCTCGTAACCCCACTCGCGACGAACCGAAAGGACGAACCGTGTCGCATGCCGAAACCGCCCCCGAACGGGGCGCCGCCGCACCACCGACGAACCTCGTCGTGGTGGTGCTGGCGTTCGGCGGGATCGTGGTCTCGCTGATGCAGACCCTGGTGATCCCGCTGGTTCCCGAACTCCCCCGGCTGCTGGACGCCCCGGCCACGGGAACCGCCTGGGTGGTCACCGTCACGCTGCTCGGCTCCGCCGTGGCCACCCCGTCCGCCGGACGACTGGGCGACATGTACGGCAAGCGGCGAGTACTACTGGCCAGCCTGGTGTCGCTGACCGTCGGTTCCGTGATCGCAGCGCTGAGCGACTCGCTGACACCGATGATCGTCGGGCGTGCGCTGCAGGGGCTGTCAGCGGGCGTCATTCCGCTGGGTATCAGCATCATGCGCGACGAACTGCCGTCCGAACGGCTCGGCTCGGCGATCGCCCTGATGAGCGCCTCGCTGGGGATCGGCGGCGCACTCGGGCTGCCCGCCGCGGCGTTCCTGGCCGAGTACACCGACTGGCACGTGCTGTTCTGGACCTCCGGTGCGCTCGGTGCCGTGGCCGCCCTCGTGGTACTAGCGGTGGTGCCCGAGTCCTCGGTACGCACCGGCGGGCGGTTCGACCTGCTCGGGGCGCTGGGGCTCTCGATCGGGCTGATCTGTCTGCTGCTGCCGATCTCCAAGGGAGGCGACTGGGGCTGGGGCAGCGGCCCTGTGGTCGGCCTGTTCGTCGCCGCCGTGATCGTGCTGCTGCTGTGGGGCCTGTGGGAGACCCGATCCACGCGACCGCTGGTGGACCTGCGCGTTAGCGCGCGTCGTCAGGTGCTGCTGACCAACCTGGCTTCCACGGTATTCGGCTTCGCGATGTTCGCGATGTCGCTGGTGATCCCGCAGCTGTTGCAGCTGCCGGAGGCAGCCGGTTACGGCATGGGCCGGAGCATGGTGGCCGTGGGGCTGGTCATGGCACCGTCCGGCCTGGTGATGATGGCCATGGCGCCGGTTTCCGCACGGATCTCGAAGCTGCACGGCCCGAAGGTCACCCTGATGGTCGGCGCGGTGGTGGTCGCGTTCGGATACGCGCTCAACATCGTGCTCATGTCGGCCATCTGGCACCTGGTGCTGATCTCCAGCGTGATCGGTGTCGGGGTGGGACTGGCCTACGGCGCCATGCCCGCGTTGATCATGGCCGCGGTGCCGGTCTCCGAGACGGGTGCCGCGAACAGCCTCAACACCCTGATGCGCTCGATCGGCACCTCGAGCGCCAGCGCTATCGCGGGCGTGATCCTCGCCCAGATGACCGTCTCGTTCGGACCGGTGAGCTTTCCCTCGCAGACCGGGTTCCGGCTGGTGATGGGCATCGGCGCGGGCGCGGCCCTCGTCGCTCTGCTCATCGCGGCCTTCCTGCCGAGGCAGCGTTCGGTCTCGGAAGGCTCGGGGACGCGAGCGGCCGAGGAGAAGGCACCCGTCGGCGAGGCCACGACCTGAGCGGAGTTCGCCGAACGGGATTCACCGCGTTGGGTACCGGCCGAACAGGTGCCGCCGAGCGGGTGCCGGCCGAGCGGCGGATGGTTCTTCGGGGCCGTGAGCGCCGAAGAACCGTCCGCCGAGGTGATCGGTACGGTTCGATCAACCGAACCGACCGGAGATGTACTCCTCGGTCGCCGTGTGCGTAGGGGTCGAGAAGATGGTGGGTGTCTCGTCGATCTCCACCAGCTCGCCGGGCTGACCGGTCCCGGCGATGTTGAAGAAACCGGTGTAGTTGCTGACCCGGGCGGCCTGCTGCATGTTGTGCGTGACGATGACGATCGTGTAGTTCTCCTTGAGCTGGGCCATCAGATCCTCCACGGCGTGCGTGGAGATGGGGTCCAGCGCGGAGCAGGGCTCGTCCATCAGCAGCACGTCCGGCCGCACGGCGATGGCACGCGCGATGCACAACCGCTGCTGCTGCCCACCGGACAGGCCGGATCCGGGCTTGCGCAGCCGGTCCTTGACCTCCTCCCAGAGGTTGGCACCGCGCAGCGACTCCTCGACCACGTCGTCCGTTTCGGACTTGCGCAGCCGCTTGTCGTTCAGCCGCAGCCCCGCCGCGACGTTGTCGTAGATCGACATGGTGGGAAACGGGTTGGGACGCTGGAACACCATGCCGACGTGCTTGCGCACGTCCACGGGGTCCATTCCCGGTGCGTAGAGGTCCTGATCGTCCATCACGACCTTTCCCTCCACCCGGGCCGACGGGATCAGCTCGTGCATCCGGTTCAACGCCCGCAGGTAGGTCGACTTGCCACAGCCGGAAGGACCGATCAGGGCGGTCACGGCGCGCGGTTGGATCGTCATGGACACGCTGCGCACCGCCCGGAAGGAGCCATAATAGATGTCCAGATCCTTGACGTCGATACGTTTTGCCATAGCCCCTCGGCTCCTATCAGTAACACGGCGGATAAGCGTCGGCGCGGCCGCTCGCCGCGCCACCGGCCCTCGCGGCGCGTCGGTGGCGACTCAGCGCCCCGCTTTCGGTGCGAACAACAGCGATATCGATCGGGCCACCAGATTGAGCACCATCACGATGAGCATGAGCGTCAGCGCCGCCGTCCACGCGCGGTCCAGCGACGGATCGATCGGGACCCCAGGGCTGGCGTACTCGTAGTAGGAGAACACCGAAAGGGTCGCCATCTGCCCCGAGAACGGGTTGAGATTGGTACTGCCGGTGGCACCCGTCGCGATGAGCAATGGCGCGGTTTCCCCCACCACACGTGCGATGGCCAGGGTGACTCCGGTGCTGATACCGGCAACGGCGGTCGGTAGCACGATCCGCAGGATCACCTTCCACTTCGGAGTACCCAGCGCGAAGGCGGCCTCCCGCAGATCGTCCGGAACGATCTTGAGCATTTCCTCGCTGGAGCGCACCACGATCGGGATCATCAGCACGCTCAACGCGACGGCACCGGCGAACCCGTTGACGGTGCCCGGGCCGAACACGAGCGCGAACAGCGCGTAGGCGAACAAGCCGGCGACGATGGAGGGAATACCGGTCATCACGTCGACGAAGAAGGTGATCGCACGGGCGAGCCTGCCGTGACCGTACTCCACCAGGTAGATCGCGGTGGCCAACCCGATCGGCACCGACATCAGCGTGGCGAGACCACTGGTGATCAGCGTTCCCATGATCGCGTGGTACGCGCCGCCGCCATCGTCCACCACGCCGCGCATCGAATAGGTGAAGAACCGCCCGTCGAAGCGTTCCATCCCCTTCGAGATGACGGTGACGACCACCGAGACCAGCGGAGTGAGCGCCAGCAGGAACGCCGAGGTGACAACGGCGGTGAACGTACGGTCGGTTGCTTTCCTGCCGCCTTCGATCCAACGCGACCAGCCGGAGATCCCGACCGCGTAGAGCACCGCGGTCAACAGCACGAACGGGGCGACACCGAAACCCAGCAGCCGGGCGATCAGGGCCGCGAGCACGGCCGCCGCGCCGAGAACGCCCCAGGAGGCCCATCTCGGTAGGGTGCCCCGAACCAGCGACTTCGTCCCGTTCGACGGTTCGACGCTTTCCGTTGGGGTGGGCGGAGAAGTGGTGGTGCTCATCAACTGGCTCCGGAGAAGTCGGTGCGGCGGTTGATGACCGCGCGGGCGATCATGTTCACGACCAGCGTGATGGCGAACAGCACCAGGCCGGACGCGATGAGGGTGTCGATGGCGACACCGGAGGACTCAGGGAACTCCAGGGCGATGTTGGCGGCGATCGTTGCCGGGTTACCGGAGCTGATCAGGTTGAACGTGACCCCGCCGGAGGCGGAGAGCACGATCGCCACCGCCATCGTCTCCCCCAGCGCGCGCCCGAGTCCGAGCATGGAGCCACTGATGATGCTGGAGCTGCCGAACGGCAGCACCGCCATGCGGATCATCTCCAGCCTGGTGGCTCCCAGCGCCAGCGAGGCCTCCTCGTGCAGTTTGGGGGTCTGCAGGAACGCCTCGCGGATCACGGCCGTGACGATGGGAAGGATCATCACCGCGAGCACCAGTGCCGTGGTGAGCATGGTCCTGCCGGTGGTCGAGGGGGGTCCGGCGAACAGCGGGACGAAACCGAGGTACTCGTGCAGCCATTCGGCGGGCCCCCGGGTGGCGGGCGCCAGCACGGTGAATCCCCACAGGCCGTAGATGATGCTCGGTACCGCGGCGAGCAGATCCACGACGTAGCCGAGGAACTGTGCGAGCTTGCGCGGCGCGTAGTGCGTGATGAACAGGGCGATGAGCACCGCCGAGGGGGCGGCTATCAGCAGCGCCAGCACGGAGGCCAGCAGCGTGCCGAACACCAGCGGCCAGATGTAGAGGACGAGTCCCCCTTCACCCGGAATCTCCTCGGCGGGCGCCACGAAGGAAGGCCATGCCTCGATCAGCAGGAACGCCGCTACTCCGGCCAGCACCACCAGGATCAGCACACCGGCACCGGTGGTTATCCCACGAAACGCCTGGTCGGCGGGCCGCTTACGTACTCGACGGGCGGTCGCGGCACCTTGCCCGGTATTGCTCACGAGCGATCCCTTCGGGGTTGACCTGTGGTGGGGCGGGCGAAAATTCCTCGATCGCCGACGACCAAGATTCCGGGGTCACCCTCGCGGTGATCCCCGGAACCGTGGTTGGCGTGGTTCAGCTGCTCGCGCCGATCGCCTCGATGGCGGGCTGCAGCTTCTCGCGCAGTCCGGCCGAGATCGGGGCCGAGCCGGCAGCGTCGGCGGCGGCCTGCTGCCCTTCCTCGCTGATGACGTACTGGAAGTAGTTGCGGACGAGCTCACCGGTGTTCGCGTCGTCGTAGCTGCCGCAGGCCATGCCGTAGGAAACCAGCACGATCGGGTAAGTACCGGATTCGGTGGTGTCCCGCGCCAGGTCGTAGGCGTAGACGTGCTCACCCTGGCCGGTCTTGCGCTCCGAGACCTCCAGCACCTTGGCGGCGGCCTCGGGCGAGTAGGAGACGAACTCCTCACCGACACCGACCGCCACATTGCCGAGGTCACCGGCCTGACTGGCGTCGAGGTAACCGATGGTTCCCTGCCCGGCATCGATGGCGCTCTTCACACCGGAGGTTCCCTTGGCGGCCTCGCCGCCGGAAACCGGCCAGTTACCGCTGACCTCGTGTGGCCAGGCGTTCGGGGCGGCGGTGGACAGGTAGTCCACGAAGTTCTCCGTCGTGCCCGACTCGTCGGAACGGTTCACCGGCGTGATGGGCAGATCGGGAAGATCGGCGTCCGGATTGGTTTTCTGGATCGCCTCGGCGTTCCACTTGGTGATCTTCTGGTTGAAGATTTTGGCGATCGTGTCGGGGGTCAGTTTCAGTTCGTCGATGCCGTCGAGATTGAACGCGATGGCGACCGGCGAAACGTAGACCGGTACCTCGACGAGGGTGCCGCAACGCTGTTTGGCGCCCTCGAGTTCCTCGCCCTCCAGCGCGGCGTCGGTGCCACCGAAATCGCTCGCCCCGTTGACGAAACGCTCCCGACCACCACCGGAACCGATCGGCGAATAATTGATCGTCAGATCGGGATTCTGCTCGGAAAAGGCCGCGCGCCAGGCTTGCTGTGCGGCCTCCTGGGAGCTGGCTCCCGCCCCGTCGAGCGTTCCGGAAAGCCCCGACCCCTGGTCCGAGTTGCCCGAGGACTCGTTGGCGGCGCCGCACGCTCCGAGAACCACGGTCAGCGCTGCTGCCGCCGCACCGGCGGCAGTACGTCTGACAATACTGCGCTGCACAGGTAGCCCCTTTTCACGCTGCTGCGGCCGATGGGCACCGGCCGTCTTCTGCACTGGCGAGAGTGACACTAGGGCGAAAAGGTGACGTGCCGAATCAACTCAGATGAACAGCAGGGGAATAGCGAACCACAGAAATCGCTCATCACGGATGAATCACGAAACAACCACGAAGCGAAAACTGCGGTAACGCCGCACCCAGTGGTTTTCCGCGACCCCGATCCGGACAGCACGGTGGCCCCTTTTCGAGACACGCTGTTTTCGACGCGACACAAAGCGTAACCGAAAACCGGAAAGCACGCACCCTGGGGAGAGCCGAAAAACCCGCGTCCCGGAGGGAGGGGAACCGACACACCGGCCCGCCAGGGGAACGGCACCCGTGCGACGGTTCGTGCCGCGGACTTCGACTCGGGCGCGGCGACGGCTACCCGGGATCTCCCGAAGCGGTGAACAAGCGCTGCTCGGTGATCCGCAGCGCCAACGAGCGGTCCAGTTTGGACAAAACCGCTTCCGCGCCGGCCGCACGCAGCAGTCTGCCCGCGCGGCCCCCGCCGGAGAACCCGAACGCGAGCACGCCCGCACTGCGGGCAGCGACGATCTCCTCCTCGGTGCTTCCCACCAAAGCCAGCCGAGGGTACTCCACGCGCAGCTTCGCCAGTTCGGTCACCCTGTCGCGACTACTCGGGATCACAATGGACAACCGGTCGGCGACACGTAGTCCGCGTGCCTGGGAGGCTACTTCTCGCAACGGCTGTTCGGTGAGCACGATCACCGGGATCGAGGCGAGGCGTGCCCCCGACAGCGCGGTATCGGCGCCGGGAACCAGCCGGGCGCGGCCACGGTGGTACTGGACGAGGGTGCCGCTCCAACCCAGCACCACGGCACGATTCGGATCGTCGTACACGCAAGGGCTCCCGGTCCCGACGAGCAGATACGCACAGCCTGCTCCGCAGCCGGGAAGGAGAACCACCCGCACCGGATTAACGAATCCCCAACACTGGATTACACGCACCGAACGGGGATGTGGTGCGGCTCGGCCGAGCGTCGATTTCCCACGAAATCGCCGCGCCGGTACGACGCAGTGCCGAGCCCCGACCACCCTCGCAGGTCGAGCCCCGACCACGCCCGCAGTCGGCACCGCCGCGGGTTCTCCGGTGCGGCTCTCGCGAGGAAGGCCCGACGTTGTGTAGTAACTACCCGATGTCGGGCCTCCCGGAGCGAGAGCCGTGCCAGAGGTTCCGCCACGCGATCACCTACGACAACCGAGCCGGGTGAACTCAGCTCTCAGGAGGTTGCCAGGGATCTTGCCTGGGGAGCCCGGCGGCACGCCCCTTGGCGGCCACCACGAGCGCCATCTTGCGGGAGGCCTCGTCGATCATCTCGTCACCCAGCATGGCGGCACCACGCCTGCCACCGGCTTCCGAGGTGTACCAGGCGTAGGCGTCGAGGATGTTCTCCGCCCGCTCGTAGTCCCGCTGTCGCGGCGAGAACACCGCGTTGACGGGCTCGACCTGGTCGGGGTGCAGCACCCACTTGCCGTCCAGACCGAGCGCGGCGGAACGACCCGCCACCCGGCGAAGACCCTCGAGGTCCTTGATCTGCAGGTACGGCCCGTCGATGGCCTGCAGGCCGTTGGCACGAGCCGCGGTGAGCAACCGCATCAGCACGTGGTGGTAGGCGTCACCCACGTCGTATCCGGGAGGCTGCTCACCGACCACGAGCGAGGGCATGTTGATGGAGGCCATGAAGTCGGCCGGGCCGAACACCAGCGCACACAGCCGGGCCGAGGCGGCGGCTATCGAGTCGACCGAGGTCAGCCCCTTGGCGTCCTCGATCTGCGCCTCGATACCGATCGACCCCACGGCGAGTCCCAGTGCCCGTTCGATCTGGGTAATCGTGAGGTCGAGCCAACTCACCTGCTCGGGACCGGTGACCTTGGGGAGCATGACGGTGTCCAGCGACCGGCCCGCCCCCTCCACCACGTCCACCACGTCACGATAGGCCCACTGGCTTTCCGAATCGTTGACCCGGACGGTGCGGATCCGGTCTCCCCAGCCTCCCTCGTTCAGCGCGGCGACGACGTTCTCGCGTGCCTGGGCCTTGGCCAACGGGGCGACCGCGTCCTCCAGATCGAGGAAGAACTGGTCCGACCCCAGCCCCCTGGCCTTGTCGATCATCTTCGGGCTGGAGCCGGGCACCGCGAGACAGCTGCGGCGGGAACGTTGCGGATCGGCCACGTCGGGCACTCCTTCGCGCGGGAACACTGCTGTCCGATCCTCCGCCCCGGCGGGGTCACCGGGCGGAAGCGGCCCGGCCCCACCATGTGGACGGGCGGAGGCATCGAGTGGTCACGTCGGCGATTCCGGGCGAGGTGTCACCACGAACCGCCGCGAGCCGGGTTTTGTCTACCACGAGGCGACCGGCACGCGGTCCGCACCGCGTTTCGCCGCTGCTCAGCCCGGTCGGAGCAACTAGCCTGATCGGCGTGGCTGGCAGCAGCAGAGTATTCGCGGCGCGCATGTCCGGCCTTGTCGTCTTCGGACCCGACGGGCAGTCCATCGGCAAGGTGCGCGATGTCGTGGCGGGGCTGCGCAAGGACCGGCACCCACCACGCGTGCTGGGCATCGTGGTCGAGGTCGCCACCCACCGCCGCATCTTCGTCCCCATGCTGCGGGTCACCGGTATCGAGTCCAATGCGGTGCTGCTTTCCACCGGCAGCGTGAACATGCGCCGGTTCCACCAGCGTCCGAACGAGGTGCTGGTGCTCGGACAGCTGCTGGACGCACGGGTGACGCTGCTCCCCTCGGGCAGGTCGGCCGTGCTCGTCGACGCGGCACTGGAACAGCAGCGCAACCGGGAGTGGCAGCTCGGCAAGGTGGCCGTGCACGTGCGCAGCGGGCCGCTGGGGCGCAAGGGACCGATACAGGTGCTGGCCTGGGACCAGGTCGCCGGACCGGCCACGGCACAGCTGACGGAGCAACCGCAGGAGGTCAACGAGCTGCTCGGCGTCCTCGACGAGATGCGCGCGGTCGACGTCGCCAGCGCGCTGCACGACCTGCCGGAGAAGCGGCGGTACGAGGTCGCGGAGGCGCTGGACGACGAACGGTTGGCCGACGTCGTCGAGGAACTCCCCGAGGAGGACCAGAAGGACCTGGTGGCCCACCTCGACGAGGACCGGGTGGCCGACCTGCTCGAGGCGATGAACCCGGACGACGCCGCCGACCTGCTGGCCGAGCTGACCGAACCGGACAAGGAACGGCTGCTCAACCTGATGGCCCCCGAGGAGTCCGAACCCGTCAAACGGCTGCTGGCGTACTCGGCCGACACCGCGGGCGGTCTGATGACCCCCGATCCGGTGGTGCTGGCACCGGACGCCACCGTCGCGGAGGCCCTCGCCCGCGTGCGCAACGCGGAACTGCCGGTCGCGCTGGCGAGCATGGTCTTCGTCTGCCGCCCGCCCTCGGAGACCCCGACGGGCCCGTACCTCGGCTGCGTCCACATCCAGCGGCTGCTGCGCGAACCCCCCTCCAACCTCGTCGCCGGAGCGGTGGACACCGACCTCGCCAGCCTGACCACCGGAGCCAAACTGGCCGAGATCACCCGCTACTTCGCCGCCTACAACCTGGTCTGCGGACCGGTGCTGGACGACCAGGAACATCTGCTCGGTGCCGTCACCGTCGACGACGTGCTGGACCACCTGCTCCCGGAGAACTGGCGCGAGGGAGGTCTTCCCGACGCCGGGACCCCGGAGTTCGAGCCGGGGACGGACGGTGACCATGCCTGAGCTCTTCCCGCGCAGACGGCTCGACCAGCCACGCAGACGCCACCGCCCGGCCTTCGAGGTCGACCCGGAGCTGTTCGGCAAGTTCTCCGAACGGATCGCGAGGTTCCTCGGCACCGGCAAGTTCCTGTTCTGGCAGACCGTGCTCGTCGTAAGCTGGATCACGGTCAACCTCGTGGCGGTACGGCTGGCCTGGGACCCCTACCCGTTCATCCTGCTCAACCTGGCGTTCTCCACCCAGGCCGCCTACGCGGCACCGTTGATCCTGCTCGCGCAGAACCGGCAGGACGACCGGGACCGGGTATCGCTCGAGGAGGACCGCGCGCGGGCCGAGCGGACCAAAGCCGACACCGAGTACCTCGCTCGGGAACTCGCCGCCCTTAGACTGGCTGTCGGCGAGGTCGCCACACGGGACTACCTGCGCGGCGAACTGGATCGGTTGCGTGACGACCTCCCCGGCACGGAGAGCCCGGAAAGCAGGCGGCGACGAAGCAGCGCACGGGGTGAGGGACCCGACAGCTCCGGGGCCGTGGAGCAGGGTTGAACGGAACGATTGCCGGTCGGGCTGTGAATCCTCGGGTACTCGTCCGTAACATAAGTGTCGGCACACCAGCTCAGGAAAGGTCGGTGTCGCGTAACCGTGACCACTACGCAGCCCACTCCCACCGAGGACGCGGTGCGGCAGGCCCTCACCCAGGTGGAGGACCCGGAGATCCACAAGCCGATCACCGATCTCGGCATGGTCAAGGACGTGACCATCGGCTCCGAGGGTGACGTCAAGGTCGGCGTGTACCTGACGGTGCAGGGCTGTCCGATGCGGGAGACCATCACCCAGCGGGTCGACTCAGCCGTTTCCGAGGTCACCGGGGTCAGCTCCGTCGAGGTGGAACTCGACGTGATGAGTGATGAGCAGCGCACCGAGCTGCGCAAGCAGCTGCGCGGTGACTCCGAGGAACCCCGCATTCCCTTCGCCGAACCGGGGTCGCTCACCCGGGTTTACTGCGTCGCCTCCGGCAAGGGCGGCGTCGGCAAGTCCAGCGTGACCGTCAACCTAGCGGCCTCGATGGCCGAGCGCGGCCTGTCCGTCGGTGTCGTCGACGCCGACATCTACGGCCACTCGGTGCCACGAATGCTGGGGACCGAGAGCAAGCCCACCCAGGTCGAGAACATGATCATGCCGCCGCAGGCGCACGGGGTCAAGCTGATCTCGATCGGCATGTTCACCCCGGGAAACACGCCGGTGGTCTGGCGTGGCCCGATGCTGCACCGCGCGTTGCAGCAGTTCCTCTCGGACGTCTTCTGGGGGGATCTGGACGTGCTGCTGCTGGACCTGCCACCGGGTACGGGCGACGTCGCGCTGTCCACCGCCCAGCTGATCCCGAACGCGGAGATCCTGGTGGTCACCACGCCACAGCAGGCCGCGGCCGAGGTGGCCGAGCGCGCGGGCGCCATCGCGATGCAGACCCGACAGCGCATCGCCGGTGTCGTGGAGAACATGTCGTGGATGGAGCTGCCCGACGGCCAGCGCGTGGAGGTCTTCGGCACCGGCGGCGGTCAGATCGTCTCGGACTCGCTGACCCGCTCCGTCGGTTCGGACGTCCCGCTGCTCGGACAGGTACCGCTGGACACCCGACTTCGCGAGGCCGGGGACAGCGGCTTCCCACTGGTGCTGGAGGACCCCGACTCGCCCGCGAGCCAGGTGCTGGCCGACGTCGCCAAGAAGCTGTCGACCAGGGCACGGGGACTGGCGGGGCAGTTGCTCTCCGTCTCCCCCGCTTAGGGAGATCGGGAACCAGCCGGTTGCCTGGGCCGTTGTTTGGCGGAACCTCGCGTGCGGCGGTGCCGACTGCGCAAGTGGTCGGAGCTCGACCTGCGTCGATGGCCCGGCGATTTCGCGAGAAATCGCGGCGCCCGGAGACCGCCGTGGGGAAGCAGCCGTGAGCGAGGCAGCGGGCTCGTCCCCGGTGCGTGAGTCGGATGCATTGCAAGGCCGGGCCGCTCGCCGCGTAGGTCGCTACTCAAGAGCCGGCCCAACGCCGCAAGGCGCCGACTCACGTGCCGGCTACGCAACCACCTGTGCAACCGGCACCCGACCAATCCACCATCAGGTGCGGGCGATGGCCAGCAGCCCGCTGCCGATGGGCAGGGCGACCGGGACCAGCCTGGGATCGGCGTGAATCGCGTTCAGGATGTCGCGGGGCATCTGCGGACCGCCGTCGGGATCGAACACCCTGTCACCAGCGGCGTACCGAAACGCCCCGTTGAGAAGCAACGTCGCACCGGGGCGCAGCAACGGCGTGGCCAGTTCCAACAGCTCCGCCAGGGGCGAGTTCCCGACCACGATGTGCACCAGGTCGTAGGCGTCCTCGGCCAGCCTGGGCAGCACATCGGCCCCCACACCGGTGATCATCCGGAGCTTGTTGCCCGACAGTCCGGCTTCGGCGACCGCCTCGCGGGTCGCCCGCTGCGCCTCGGTGTCGAGTGTGATACACGTCAGGGTGCCTTCCGGGATCATTCCCTCGCACAGGGCGAGCGCCGTGGACGACGAACCGGCGACCTCGACCGCCGCCCTGGCGCGCAACGCCGATGCCAGGAAACGCAACATCGCCTCGGGTGACCCGAACCGTTCCGCCACGACCCCGTCGGTCATCGGCGGCTCCCCGACCAGCTCCACGGGAGCGCGAGCGGAGTTCCGGACGCGGCCGGGCATACCCCCGCCGCGGTCGCGGGGTGGCGGAGGGCCACTACCCATCGGCACGGAGGAGGAAATCTCGGGTTGCACAATTGCACAGGTTATCGTTGTGGGAGTGGCTACTCGGCGAGGTGGGGTACAACGATCGCGTAACCTCTGCCCACCGCCGGGTAACGCTCCGGGAGTCCGCGTACGCACCGCTCCGGCAGCTCCCGCCCCACGAATTTCCGAGTTCGAACCACAACAGAGCGAAACGAGTTCGGAAGGGATCGGTTACGGGCGGAACCCGACCGCGGCCCCGGAGGACCGGACCGACGGGTGAGAACAAGTTCTCAGGAGCTTCTCAGGCTCTTATCACGGTCACCTAATCACCGGGAAGCACACTCGAAGGGTGACAGTCGGCAGGATTTGCGACGCATCGCCGCTACGTCCCCACGAAGCCGCGGTGTCGGGAACAAACCGGCCGAGGCGATCGTTCTACCGGGCGCAACCGCCCGCAGGAGGTGCCTTCTCGCCACATGGCCACCCACACGGCAGCACCGAGCCCGATTCCACCGAACACCGCGGGGACAGCACGTTCCGACAGCGGAACCACGGTCCCCCGGTCGGTGGATTCGGAAGAGCACGGCGAACAACCCGTGGTTTCCCCAGAGGAGACCGCCGCCAACTGGACGCCCCCCTCGTGGGAGGAAGTGGTCCGGGAACACGCCGACCGCGTGTACCGGTTGGCATTCCGGCTCTCCGGCAACAAGCACGACGCGGAGGATCTCACTCAGGAGACCTTCATCCGGGTGTTCCGGTCGCTGGCGTCGTACCGTCCCGGCACTTTCGAGGGATGGCTGCACCGCATCACGACCAACCTCTTCCTGGACATGGCACGCAGGCGCTCCAGGTTGCGCATGGAGGGACTGCCGGAGGACACCGATCGCATCCCGGGACGGGGCCCGAGCCCGGAGCAGGTTTTCCAGGACACCCATCTGGATCCGGACCTGCAGGCTGCCCTGGAGGAGCTCTCTCCGGAGTTCCGTGCGGCGATCGTGCTGTGCGACGTCGAAGGTCTCTCCTACGAGGAGATCGGTGCCACGCTGGGCGTCAAGCTGGGAACCGTACGTAGCCGCATCCACCGCGGGCGGCAGTTGCTGAAGTCGGCCCTGGAGGCTCGCCGTGAGCCAACTCGGGAGGAAACAGCATGACCGGTCTTCGAGGGTGGGGGCTGCCTGAGCAGCATCTGGCGCTGGACGCACTGGTGGCTTTCGTGGACGGCGAGCTCAGTCCGGGGGCGCACGACCGCGCCGCCGCGCACCTGGCCACCTGTCCGAGTTGTGCCACGGAGGCGGACGCACAGCGGCAGGCACGTTCGGCCGTACGAACCGCGTCGACACCTTCGATCTCCCCACAACTACTGCAGTCGTTGCAGTCGATCCCCGCGACCGCCGAGCTACCCGAGCAGCCGGACAACCTGGCGCTGAGCGAGGACGGACAGCTCGTCACGCTCAACCGGCGTCCGGGGAGCTCGAAATCCGCACCATTAGGGACGAGTACCCCGTTGGGAAAAGGTTCCGGCCGAGTCGGATCCGTCTCCGAGGGCGGCTCGCTCCCGACCGACACGGGGACGCAGCAGTCGAGACTCGGCGGACGTCGCGCCAAACAGAGTGCGGGTGTGGTGTTCTCCGGCCTCGTGCTGGGGGCGCTGGCATTCATGAACACCCCGACGGACGGAGCACGTAACCCGGTGAACACGGTGCCCGATCCGATGTCACCGGGCGGAGCCGTCGAGGAAGCGGGCAGCTCGACCACGCCGAGCGAGGACGCCCCGAGTACCGCGGCGGCGGTGCCCACGACCGAGTCGACGACAGCCCCGGCCGCCAGTGTCTCCGTGCGGCCGAACGCGCCGGACAGGAGTTCCGTCCCCGCTCCCGACCCGGCTTCGTAACCGCCACGCACCGAGTTCACGCGCCGAAGCCAACGAGGACTTCACTCCCGCTCGGGCAACATGGCACGTGCGCCGAAGTGTCGAGCGCGGGAGACGGCCGGAGGATTCGCCGAACGGCTATCCCACTCCGGTGAGCGCGATGTCTCCTTCGTGTGATGCACTCAGGGCAGCCGGCCGAGAACCGACACGTGCGTAAAACCGGGGAGCGATGAGCGAGCAGCCGAGGACATCCGCGCATCAGGGGGATCCGGGAGAGCATTCGGGCACGGATGGACCCGCTGCGAACGTCGAGCACGATGAGCCGACGACACACCGGGAGACAGCGCCCCGGTACTCCTCGGCCGGGAACGACTCGGAAGAGCATCCGCCCGAGGCCGTCGTCTTCGGCAGGCCCGAGGGAGTTCGAGGCAGCTTCGACCACCGGGGTACCGACAGCACTCCCCGGGTGAATCACGCGCCACCGACCCCGGAATCACTGGCGCACGCGTTCGGTCGTCCGGCGGGTGCCTCGGAACCATTACAACGCGCACCGTGGGAAACGGGAGCGCGGCAGTCGGGCGAGGACGGCACCGACGAACCGGTCTTCTGGAACGAGCAGGGCGAACAGGATCCCTGGCGCGATCCCACCTCGGGAGCGGTACTCGGTGGCCCCGCGCTGGAGGAGAACCGCTCGGAGTCGGGGACGCCCCCCGGTGAGGGTCCACTGCTCAGTGCGCGGGAAGTGCTGTTCGGACGCAGGGTTCGTCCCCGTTCCCTGCTCACCCTTGGGCTGGTGGTGTTGCTGCTCGGAGCGGCCGGGGGATTCGTGGGGCGTATCACCGCCGAGGAGGGCAATCCGCTCACCAATCCGGACGTGACGCTGGCCAGTGTGGAACCGGGCAACGACCGCCCCGCGGGTTCGGTTTCGGGAGTCGCCTCTCGCGTGGTGCCCGCTGTGGTCTCGGTCGAGGTGAGGATAGGTTCCGAGGGGGGCACCGGTTCGGGTGTCGTGATCGACGGCAACGGCTACGTCGTGACGAACAACCACGTGGTCTCGATGGCCGCGGACACACCGAACGCGAAGATATTCACGGTTTTCTCGGACGGCACCAGGACATCGGCTCGAATCGTCGGACGCGATCCGCAAACCGACCTCGCGGTACTCAAGGTGGAGGTCAGCAATCCGACCGTCGCGCAGCTGGGGTCCTCGGAGGACCTGCGCGTCGGGGACGAGGTGCTGGCCATCGGTTCCCCGCTGGGGCTGGACAACACCGTCACCAGCGGCATCGTCAGCTCGCTCGATCGGCCGATGCGACTCGCCGGTGAGGGCACCGACACCAACGCCGTGATCGACGCCATTCAGACCGACGCGGCCGTGAACCCGGGCAACTCGGGTGGAGCATTGGTGTCGGGGAACGGAGCCGTGGTGGGCATCAACACGGCCATCAGGACGTTGGGCGCGGGCGGCAGCAGCGGATCGATCGGGCTCGGGTTCGCGGTACCGATCGACAAGGTTCGCCAGATAGCCCAACAGCTCATCCGCACCGGTGAGGTAAAGCACGCCGAGCTCGGCGTGAACACCAAGTCGGTCACCGACGGCATCGCCGACGGCGCCCAGGTCCAGAACGTGAAGCAGGGCAGCGCCGCCGAGAAGGCCGGGGTCGTCGAGGGCGACGTGATCACCAAGGTGGACGACCGTGAGATCACCGGAGCCGACGAGTTGCAGGTCGCGGTGGACGAGCACGACGTGGGTGCGGTCGTTCCGGTGACCGTGGTTCGCGATGGCAACGAACTCGTCCTGGACGTCACCCTCCAATAGCGCGCCGAGTTTGGATAGGCTGAGTCCGGACAGCGGTTCCCGCTCACCCCACAGTGCGGGCACCGACGCGACGCCCCGGAAGGAGTCGAGGTGTTCGATAGCATCGGCTGGGGTGAGATCCTGGTTCTCATCGTCGCCGGTCTGTTCATCCTCGGACCCGAACGGCTGCCTTCCGCGGCGGCCTGGCTGGGTAAGACGGTTCGTCAGGTCCGCGAGTACGCCACCGGAGCACGGGATCAACTGCGTTCCGAGCTGGGACCGGAGTTCGACGATCTGCGCAAGCCGTTGGAGGATCTGCGCGGCATCCGCGATTTCGACCCCAAGCGGGCGGTGAACAAGCACCTGTTCGACGACGAGAACCCGCTGGACGGGGTCACCAACGATCGGGGTTCGGGTACGAACGGGCACAAACCGAGATCGGACGCTCCCCCGTCGTTCCGTCGGGAAAAGCCGCTGGATCCGGGCGAACGCCCACCGTTCGACTCCGACGCCACCTGACGGTCGGAACGGCCCACTCCCGGGCAAGCACCGGGAGTAGCGCGGCGTCGATTCGCGGCGTCGATTTCTCGCGAAATCGCCGCGCGGTTGGGTGGGCCGTCGGTGCGTGAGGTGGTGGTTTCCCGGCTCCGTCGATTTCTCGCGAAATCGCCGCGCCGCTACGACGCAACTCGAACTCCCACCACTCCCGCAAGTCGAGCCCCGACCACCCTCGCGGTCAGCACCGCCGCGGGTTCTCCGGTGCGGCTCTCGCGAGGACGGCCCCGACGTTGTGTAGTACCTACCCGATGTCGGGCCTCCCCGCAGCGAGAGCCGTGCCAGAGGTTCCGCCACTTCAACCAGCTACGAAAGCCGAGCCGCGAGCTACTCCTCCAACCCGGCGACGAATTCGACGAGGGTTCGGGCGGCGAACCCGGTGGCCCCCGCGACCACCTCGTCGTAGGGTTTGTCGGCGCGCGCGGGACCGGCGATGTCGAGGTGCGCCCACGGCAACTCGCCGGTGAACTCGCGGAGGAACAGTGCCGCCATCAGCGCACCAGGGCCCTGTGCTGCCTGCTTGACGTCGGCCGTGGTGCCGCGGACGTCGGTGGCGTGGTCCTCGGACAGCGGCATGGGCCACCAGTTCTCACCGGCACGCCGCCCGGCGTCACGCACCCGTTCACCGAGTTTCTCGTCGCTGCTGAACACACCACCGGTTCGCAGCCCGAGCGCGACCTTCATCGCACCGGTCAACGTGGCGACGTCCACGATCAGATCGGGTTCGTGGTTGCGAACGGCGTACCCGAGCGCGTCAGCCATCACCATGCGCCCCTCGGCGTCGGTGTTGGCTACCTCGGTCGTGGTCCCGTCGTAGTGACGCACCACGTCACCGGGGCGGTAGGCGGACCCGGAGACGTGGTTCTCGGCCATCGGGACCAACGCGGTCACCCGGACGGGAAGCTCCAGCCTGGCTATGGCCAGCATGGCGCCGATCACGGCACCGCCACCCGCCATGTCGGTGCGCATCATTTCCATGCCCTCGGCGGGTTTCAACGAGATCCCGCCGGTGTCGAAAGTGATCCCTTTGCCCACCAGCACGACATGGCGGGTCCCGGAATCGTCGTCACCGGAACCCTGCCAGGTGAGTTCGAGGAGCCGCGGCGGCCTGGAAGAGCCACCACCGACCGCGAGCACACCACCGAATCCCTGCCCGGCCAGCCACTTCTCGTCCCGCACCCTCGCGTTGAGTCCGGTTACGGAGCCGGTCATGGCAGCGGCGGTGTCGGCCAGCCACGCCGGGCTCTTGACGTTGGAGGGCGCGTTGGCGAGGTCGCGTGCGACCGAGGTCGCCGAGGCCCACTCCCTGGCGCGTCGGGCGGTCTCGCGCAGCCGCGTGACGTCCTCACCCGGCTGAGCCACCAGCAGAACCTTGCGCACGCGGGGCGGTGTCGGACGCGCACTCACCCTGAAGTGGTACTCCCCCAGTGCCACGCCCAGTGTGAGGGCGCTGACGAGCTCCGAGGTGGCCCCGGAGGGCAGCCGGAACTGCACGTACTCCACGTCCAGTGCCTCACCCAGATCGCGGGGATCGGCTCCCTCACCATCGGAGTCACCGATACGGGCACGAATCGCCCTGGCCAGTTCACCACCAGCGGTGCGCCAGCGGAACGGCTCACCGTCACCGATGCCCACGGCCCAGCCGAGTCGCCCCTCGGAAAGCGGAACCGCGCGGACTTCACCCGCCTTGCCACTGACGTCCAGTGCTCGCAGAGTCGCGGTGTCGACACCGAGGTTCTCGGCGGCGGTTTCCAGATCCGGTTCGCCGTCGATGTCGGCCACCGGTACCGCGGCCGGGATTCCCTCACCCCATCGTTCGACGACGTCGACCTCGACCAAAGCGGTCGGAATCACGGGAAGAACGGCTTCCGGGTTCGAAGCCGCGGGAGCGGAACCGGGCACTGCGGCACCTTCCTGACCTGTTTGTTCGGTTGGTTCGTGCTGTCGTGGGACCAAAACGATCACTCGATCGAGACAATAACCGGGCCTCGTCCCGGCCCGTACCGGCGCGCCGGAAAGTGACCCCGGCACCCACCGGCGCCGGGATCGCTCGCATGGCGGGGCGAGCGGACGCTCGCCGGTCACCTCACGGCGGCCTCAACCGGTGACCGAGTTTAGAGCCTCGCTCAGATTCGTGGCCTCCTCCATCGTCATTTCGACGACAAGACGCCCACCACCCTCGAGCGGGATGCGCATCACGACTCCGCGTCCCTCCTTGGTCACCTCGAGGGGACCGTCACCGGTCCGGGGCTTCATGGCCGCCATAGCGTGCTCCCTCCGTGAACTCATCCCACCGACTGGTCACCGGACCAGCCTTTGTCCTACATTCTCCCCCATCCGGACGCACCCGCGAAACCGAACCGATCAACTTCCGTCCGTGCTGCGCTGCTCGAACGATGCGCCCAGGCTGCGAACTCCATCATCCTGTCCCGCCGATCGGCGAGTCGAAGACCTTTCGGGCGCGTCGCCGTTCCGGTCGGCCACATCCACGACGGGTGGGCACCACAGCGGACATCCCACCACAACCACGAATCACCGCCCGTGTTCCCGCGGTGCACACTGCCGAGGTGACGGGGGCGGACGGGTACGCACGGCTACTCACCGAGTGAAACCAGGTCTACTGTGGAGCAAGAGGCGAACGACTCCACCGTGGTGAGTATCACAACGAACCGGGGACGGGCCACCGTCCACGCCGATGACTAGGGAGATGTGGCGTGACCGAGGTACTGCTGACCGAAAACATCGATGGTGTGCGCCGAATCACACTCAATCGGCCCGACTCGTACAACTCGCTCACCGTGGAGCTCAAGGAACGGTTGATCGAAGCCTTCCGAGCGGCGGCGGCCGACGACTCGGTCCGGGCAGTGGTGATCACTGGAGCGGGCAAGGCGTTCTGCGCCGGTCAGGACCTCAAGGAGCACATCAGTCAGCTGGACTCCGGCGACAGCACACCGATGCACACGGTGGAGGAGCACTACAACCCGTTGATCCGTGCGATAACCACGTTGCCCAAACCGGTGATCGCGGCGGTCAACGGTGTCGCGGCCGGAGCGGGCGCCTCGATCGCGTACGCCTGCGACCTTCGCATCGCGGCGGAGAACGCCAAGTTCGTGATGTCGTTCGCCGACGTGGGGCTCTCCACCGACTCGGGGGCCTCCTGGACCCTCCCCCGGCTCATCGGCTACGGACGCGCGATGGAACTGCTGCTGTTGGGAGAGGCCGTGACCGCCGAAGCGGCGGAGCGGATGGGCATGGTCAACCGCGTGGTGCCCCGCGACGAGGCGGTGGACAACGCCACGGAACTGGCGGGACGCATGGCCACCGGCCCCACCAGCGCCTATGCCAGGATCAAGGAAACGATGCTGGCGGCGGCCGCCGAGGGGCTGGACGAGGCCCTCGCCGTGGAGGCGGGGGCGCAGAACCAGTGCGGCGGCACCAGGGATCACCGGGAGGCCGTGGACGCCTTCGTGGCGAAACGCTCCCCGGAGTTCACCGGTCAGTGAGCGACCCGGCGTCGCCCCGGGTTCGCGCGACAACGCCCACGCGGCTGCCTGGCTCCCGACGCACGCGCCGAGAGCCACGTGGTGCTCACCGGGCGAGCCAGCACCCGGCGACGTGATCGTCGATCATTCCTGTGGCCTGCATCAACGCGTAGCAGGTGACGGGGCCGAGAAACCGAAAGCCACGGCCGCGCAGTCGAGTGGCCATCGCGGCGGACTCCGGGGTGCTGGCAGGCACCTCCGCCGTGGTGGCCGGGCGTGTCCTCGTCGCCGGGTCAGGTGCGAAGGACCAGAGCAGCTCGTCCAACGGTCGATCCAGTTCGAGCACGGCACGGGCATTGCCGATGGCGGCGTCGATCTTGGCCCGGTTCCGCACGATCCCACGGTCGGAGAGCAGTCGCTGCCGGTCTCGTTCGTCGAACTCGGCGACCCGCCGGGGATCGAACTCCGCGAAGGCCGCCCGAAAGGCCGGGCGTTTCCGCAGAATGGTCAACCAGGAAAGCCCGGACTGGAAGGACTCCAGACAAAGTCGCTCGAACAACGCGTGCTGCCCGTGCACGGGCTTGCCCCACTCGGTGTCGTGGTATTCCCGGTAGTCCGGCGGGTCCGCACCCCACGAACAACGCGGTTTGCCGTCCTCGCCGACGATCGCACTCACCGTTTTCCCCGCTCGCTCTCGTAGTTCCGGCAGAACGCGACGAAGGAACGCAGCGAACGGCGCAGGCCCCACTCGACGGCAGGTGCGGCCAGCGGCCAGCCGACCGCGAACACCGTGGGAAGCTCGAAGCGTTCCCACCAGCGGAACCGGCTACCACCCGCAGCGTCGGGCTCCACCACGAAACCACCGGTGCCCCGCACCAGCGCCCCGGTGTGCCGCACGGAGCACTTCTCGGGTGGTTGCCAGACCTCGATCCGCATCGTGTCGAGCACCCCCAGTGAACCGACCCCGGTGAAGGCCGCCAGTTCCGAACCGGGGCGGTCCCCACCGCCTCCCGCGATCCACACCCGGGTTCCCAACATCCACTCGCCCTGCCTGGACCAGTCGGTCACCGCCGCCCAGACCACCTCGGGAGCGTGGGGAACCGATATCGTGGACCACAGTTCACGTTCGATCATGGTTGTTACCTTCCCGGCCTGCCGAGTCCTCTCCCCCGTGCGGCTGGTCCTCACCGCCGTCGGACCAACCCTCTTCCGAGTGTGGCCGGTCCGCTTCCGCGTGTGGCCGTTCGGACACTTCGCCGTGTGACCGTTCGGACACTTCGCCGCGCGTCGCGCGGCTCTCGACCTCGCGAAGTGACTGTTCGAGCAACGCGACGCGCTGCCGCGTGTCGTCGAGCTCGTCGGCCAACCGATCCAACGCCCAGTCGACCTCGGAGGCCTTGTAGCCGCGGAAGACCTGTTGGAAACGCAGCGACCGGACATCGTCCCCGGTCACCGGCGGGGGCGGCAACCGGGTCGGGGTGGCCCCCGGCGGCAACGGTTCCAGTTCCTCACCGCGTCCGAACACGAGCACGGCCAGCAGATAGACCACCGCCGCCACCGCGAGCACGATCACGACGTAGATGAGTGCACTTGCCACAGCACAGATCGTGGCACGTGACTTCCCGCGCGGCGCTATCGGACCGATGCGGCGGGCGGCCCGAGCACACCGTCGATGGCCGCCGTGAACTCGCGCCAGGCACGCCGTTCGTCGTTGAGCGTTCGCATCCCGGAAGGGGTCAGGCTGTACGTCCGCCGCTGCCTGCCACCGACGGTACTCCACTCGCTGCGCACGTAACCCGCTCGTTCGAGTCGCCGCAGCGCCGGGTACACGGTCCCGGTCGGCAACGACACGGCGCCACCACTGCGCTGTTGCAGTGCCTCGATGATCGCGTAGCCGTGCAGCCGTTTGCCGTCCAGTGTGGCCAGCAGCAGTCCGTCCAAATGACCGCGGAGCGCATCAGCTTTCACAGGTAGCCACTCTACGTTCCCGGATGGACACTGTCACCGAATTTCCCGCAAGAGACTTAGGTCCCGTCGACACCCTTGGGGAGATGAGTTGCGTCACAGCGAACTCTCGAATCCCGATCGGGGCTCCGGGAGTCAGCCCGAACAGGCCCGTAACGCCGAGTCCACGTCCTCGACCACTGTCAGCGCGTCCAGCGACTCCCGCGAGGCGAAGCCGGACTCCGCGAGTTCACGGGTCCAATCCAGCAGGCCGCGGTAGTGCCCGTCCGGATCCAGCAGCACCACGGGTTTGGTGTGCATGCCGATGTAGCGCGATGTCCACACCTCGAACAGCTCCTCGCAGGTACCGATACCGCCCGGCAGCGCGAGAAAGGCCGTGGCGTGCGCGTCCATGAGCCCCTTGCGTTCCCGCATCGTGTCGACCACCAGCAGCTCGTCCGCCTCGGTGTCGGCCACTTCGCGGTCGACCAGCTCACGGGGGATGACGCCGACGGTACGGGCTCCGCCCGAGCGGGCGGCCCGGGCGACTTCGCCCATCATGGACACCCGCCCGCCGCCGGAAACCAGCCTCCAGCCACGTTCGGCGATCCCGGCACCCACCTCTCCCGCGAGGCGTACGTAGCGGTCCGGGACGGGACGCGAGGCGCAGTAGACGCACACGGTGACCTGCCCGGCCGCCCCCTGTCCCTCGACGTGCTGTGTCATGCTGCCTCCGGCTGCGAAGCCTTTCAGTGGGCCGCGTCCCAGGCGGCGTACGCCTCCTCCACCACCCGCACCGCGTCGTCGACGTCATCGGTCAGGTGGAGCAGCCCCAGTTCCTGATCACCGATCTTACCGCTGGAGTGCATGGTGTCGCGGATCCACTCGTAGAGCCCGCGCCAGTACGAACGGCCGAACATCACCACGGGGAACTTGGTGACCTTCTTCGTCTGCACCAGGGTCAGCGACTCGAACAGCTCGTCCATCGTCCCGAACCCACCGGGCAGGCACACGAACGCCTGGGCGTACTTGACGAACATCGTCTTGCGCGTGAAGAAGTACCGGAAGTTCACCCCGAGATCGACCCACGGATTCAGCCCCTGCTCGAAGGGGAGCTCGATCCCCAGTCCGATGGACAGCCCGCCCGCCTCGGAGGCCCCTCGGTTGACCGCCTCCATGGTGCCGGGCCCACCACCGGTGATCACGGCGGAGCCGGTTCCCGCCAGGGCCGATCCCAGCCGCACTCCCTCCCGGTACTCCTCGTGCTCCCGTGGCGTACGGGCAGAACCGAACACGGTGGTGGCACGGGGAACCTCGGCCAGCGCGCCGAATCCCTCGACGAACTCGGCCTGGATCCGCATCACCCGCCAGGGATCGGTGTGCACCCAGTCGGCGGGCCCCCGGGAATCGAGCAGCCGTTGGTCGGTGGTCGTCGGCTCACCCATCCTGGAGCGGCGCAGCACTACGGGACCGCGCTGCTTTTCGTGGGGGTGTTCGTCCCCGTTCGGATACTCACCGTCACCGCCGAGAACCTCTCCCACCGGTTGCTGTTCCTCGCTTTCCGGGTGGTGTGCTCCGTTGCCTTCCGGACCGTGGTGTCGCTGACCGTCGATCGTCATGCCACCGAGCTTATGCACTCCGCGTGAACCCCGGATGATGTCCCCGGAACGAGGGACGGGCGATCGGCTCAACCCGCTGCCGCTCCCGGCGGAGTTCGCGGTCCCCCGAAAACCGTGAGCGGAGTAACATCCTGGGCAAGCGACCCGTACCGCCACCGCACGGCGGTGGCGCGCACGAGTCGTCGGCGTGGTCTCCCCGTCCCGACGAGCGGCGGAAGGGCCGGGACGGAATCTCGCCGCCGCAGGGAGCCGGAAATGATCATCGAAGTACTCATCGGCGTACTGGTCGTTCTCGCGCTCGTCGCTGCTTCCAGTGTGCGGGTCATCAGGCAGTACGAGCGCGGTGTGGTGCTGCGCTTCGGGCGGCTGCAGCGCACCGTCAGACCTCCTGGGCTGACGGCGATCGTGCCCGGGGTCGATCGGCTGCGCAAGGTCAACATGCAGATCATCACGATGCCCGTACCGGGCCAGGAAGGGATAACCAGGGACAACGTGACGGTGAAGGTGGACGCGGTGGTCTACTTCAACGTCACCGACCCCGCCAGGGCCGTCATCAACGTGGAGGACTACCTGTTCGCCATGGGCCAGGTGGCCCAGGCCTCGCTCCGCTCGATCATCGGCAAGAGCGATCTCGACGACCTGCTGTCGGACCGGGAGAAGCTCAATCAGGGGCTGGAGGTCATGATCGACAGCCCGGCGCTGAACTGGGGCGTGCACATCGACAGGGTCGAGATCAAGGACGTCTCACTGCCCGAGGCGATGAAACGCTCGATCGCGCGACAGGCCGAGGCGGAGCGGGAACGCCGTTCCCGGATCATCTCCGCCGACGGCGAGTTCCAGGCCTCCCGCAAGCTCTCGGAGGCCGCCGCGGTGATGGGGCAGACCCCGGCCGCGCTGCAGCTGCGGCTGCTGGAGACCGTGGTCGAGGTGGCCGCCGAGAAGAACTCCACCCTCGTACTGCCGTTCCCGGTCGAGCTGTTGCGCTTCGTGGACCGCACGCAGGACGGTGCCGCGGCCGAGTCCTCCGAGGCGATGGACACCTCGGGCAACGGCCATTCCGGGACCGAGGGCAGCGGAGAGACCGAGCAGCGCCGTTCCACGGCCGAGGAATGGTACGAGTTGCCGGACGACGCCGGAGGTGGTGTGTCCGTTCGAACCAGCGGGGTCGAAGCGGAGTCACCACCGCACGTGCCGGGACAGCGGGACACCTACGAGCGGGCCGAGGAATCGGACTCCCCACGCGCCGGACCCACCGGGTAGGAATCGCCCACGAGCCGTGCTCGTTTGGTCGGGCGGCCGTCCCGTGCCTCGGCACCCCGCCCCGTCGGAAAGGCACCTCGCGTGGCGGGTTCAGTCCCGCACGCCGTCCCCCAGCGCCCGACGCAGCACCTCGGCGCAGTGCCGGACGTCGGCCGCGGCGACGTTCTCCTGCTGCGTGTGGGCCAGGGTCGGCGAACCGGGACCGAAGTTCACGGCGGGCATGCCGCGCGCGGCGAACCGCGCCACATCGGTCCAGCCGAGTTTGGCGACCGGCGAGGATCCGGAGGCGCGCACCAACTCGCTGGTCGCCTCCTCGGCCAGACCGGGGTGCGCTGCCCTGGCGGCGTCGACCACGGTTACCTCGAACCCCTCGAACACCTCCCGGACCCGCTGTTCCGCCTCGGCCAACGAGGTGTCCGGGGCGAACCGGTGGTTGACGGTGACCACGCACTCGTCCGGCACCACGTTGCCCGCCACACCGCCGCTGATGCCGACCGCCTGCAGCCCTTCGTGGAAACGCAACCCGTCGATCTCGGGTTCACGCGGGGTGTACTCGGTGAGTCTGCGCAGCACCGGCTCGGCCGCGTGGATGGCGTTCTCCCCCATCCAGGCGCGTGCCGAGTGCGCCCGAACCCCGCAGGTTCGCACCTCGACCCGCAGCGTCCCCTGGCACCCCGCCTCGACGGCCGCGTTGGACGGCTCGCACACCACCGCGAGCCCACCGTCCATCCAGTCGGGCAGGTCACGCTCGATCCGGTTGAGCCCGTTGCGGTCGGCGGAGACCTCCTCGCAGTCGTAGAACACGAAGGTCAGGTCGTGCTTCGGCCGGTCGAGCGTCGCGGCGAGGTGCAGCATCACCGCGTCGCCGCCCTTCATGTCCACCGTCCCGCAGCCGTGCAGTATCTCCTCGTCCGCGCTGCCGGAACGGCGCAGCGGCAGGTTGTCGTTGACGGGAACGGTGTCCAGGTGTCCGGCGAGGACCACCCTGGACTCCAGACCGAGGTTCGTGCGGGCCAGCACGGCGTTTCCACTGCGTACGACCTCCAGCCCCGGGGCGTCCGTGCGCAGTGCCCGTTCCACGGCGTCGGCCAGCTCGTCCTCGGAACCGGAAACACTCGGGATGTCGACCAGAGCGGCGGTGAGTTCGACCGGGTCGGTGGTGAGATCCAATCGCGGCGTCACGTCCGGCACCCTACCGCCCACTGCGAGACGGTACCGGCGCGGCGATTACCGTTTTCACGGCCCCGGGTGTGGCCGCACGAGTCCCGGGAAGACTCTCCCGCTCGGCTCGAATGCCGAGTTCAAAGCCGATTGGAGAACGATGAGCAGCCCGAACGCTCCGGACCCGCAGGTTACCGGCGCCCACGGTGTGGGAATCGCCACGATCACCGACGACGGAACAGTGCTCGACACCTGGTTCCCGACCGTCCGGCTCGGTGAGCCCGAGCAGGTCGGCAGCAGCCGACTGACCACTGCCGAGGCAGCCGAGTCGCTGGGGGACGCCGGAGCGGAGCTGCTCGGCCGCGACGAGGCGCGCGGTGTGGAGGTGGTGGCCGTGCGCACGGGCATCGGCAAGCTCGCCGACGCCCCCGCCGACACCCACGATCTCTACCTGCGGCTGCACCTGCTCTCGCACCGGTTGGTGCGCCCGCACGGGCAGAACCTGGAGGGCATGTTCGGCCTGCTGTCCAACGCGGTCTGGACCAACCACGGCCCGTGCCCGGTGGAGGGCTTCGAGGCCACCAGGCTGCGACTCAGCGCGCGTGGCCCGGTGACGGTCTACAGCGTCGACAAGTTCCCCCGCATGGTGGACTACGTCATCCCGTCGGGGGTTCGTATCGGCGATGCCGACCGGGTTCGGCTGGGTGCCCACCTGGCCAGCGGCACCACCGTGATGCACGAGGGTTTCGTCAACTTCAACGCGGGCACGCTGGGCGCCTCCATGGTGGAGGGGCGTATCTCGGCGGGCGTGGTCGTCGGTGACGGCTCGGACGTCGGGGGCGGCGCCTCGATCATGGGCACGCTGTCCGGTGGCGGTCGTGAGGTGAT
Source organism: Actinopolyspora lacussalsi (assembly GCA_030803735.1). NCBI lineage: Bacteria > Bacillati > Actinomycetota > Actinomycetes > Actinopolysporales > Actinopolysporaceae > Actinopolyspora > Actinopolyspora lacussalsi. The sequence continues at coordinate 2,433,364 of JAURUC010000001.1, forward strand.
CTCGGTCGGCGAGCGCTGCCTGATCGGCGCGAACGGTGGCTGCGGCATCTCACTGGGTGACGACTGCGTCGTGGAGGCGGGGCTTTACCTCACGGCGGGCACCAAGGTCGCCCTGGAGGACGGCAAGCTGACCAAGGCCGCGGAGCTGTCCGGCGCGGACGGGTTGCTGTTCCGGCGCAACTCGAACACCGGCGCCGTCGAGGTCATGGCACGCACCGGCGGCAAGGTGGAGCTCAACGCCGCGCTGCACGCCAACGACTGAACCGCCGCCGGGTCGGCACCGGTTCGACGACCACGGCGAACACGCCCCGGAAACCGGGCCGGAAAGGTCGTGTCGGCACTACCATGACGGCATGTCCTCGGACGACGCTCGGGACGACGCGCGTAACCGGACCTCGACGGGGACCGATCCGGTCGACATCGGGCTGCCCGCCGAGCCGGTGCGCGCCGCGCACGGCGCGTCGATCGTCGAGCACATCCGCGCCGCGCTGGACACCAGAACCAGGGCGCTGCTGGCACACGATCCGGGGACGCGTTCCGGCTCGGATCCCGAGGACCTGCACCGGATGCGGGTGTCGGTTCGCCGGATGCGGGCGGTGCTCAAGGCCGGGCGGAGCTGGCTCGAACGGGACTGGTGCCGAGCGCTGCGGGCCGAGCTCGGCTGGCTGGGACGCGGACTGGGGCCGGTTCGGGACCTGGACGTCCAGCTGGCCGGACTTCGTGAGGAACGCGAGGAGCTGGACGAGGCCGAGCGAGTACCCGCCGACCGCCTTGTCGACGAGCTGGCCGAGCGGCGCGAGTCCGCCCGCACGGAGCTGCTGGAGATGATGCGGGCCGAGCGCTACCGGCGGTTGCTGTGGTCGCTGGGCGAGGCGGTGCACAGCGGCCCGCCGATCGCCTCGGATCCGCCCGCCGAGTCCGACGCGCTGTACGAGTTGGTGCGTGACGGCGTGCGGACCGTCGAGCGCGCTGTCGGTCGGCTGGGCGATCCGCCGACGGACGAGCGGCTACACGCGCTGCGGATCGAGGTCAAACGGCTCCGCTACTGCGCGGAACTGGCGGTGCCGGTGTTCGACGGCGTCGTCGGGGAGGTGCTCGCCGCCGCCGAGAAGCTGCAGGACGTGCTCGGGGTGCACCAGGACGCGGTGGTGACCGAGGAGTGGCTGTGGTGGTTGACCCACGGCGATGAGAACGGCTCGGAACCGGCTCCCGTCCGGGACCCCGAGGCCGTGTTCGTGGCGGGGCGACTGGCCGAGCGAGCGCGGGCTCGCAGGGTGCGACAGCGCGAGGCGTGGTGGCCCGCCTGGCGGAAGCTGCGGCGGCTGGAGCTGTAGCGGGCCCTTACGGCGATGAGAGGCGGGCCGGTCGCCAGAACCGGATTCCGTGCGGAGTTCTCGCCGGTTCGCGGCAGCGTGCCGATTCGAGGCACTCGGGAAAGGGACGTGAACCGGCACCCCGACGGGGCGTCAATTTCTCGCGAAATCGCCGCGCCGAACCGTCCCGACCCCGGAACAGCCGCTACTCGGCGAGACGCCGCGTGGCGGTTTCGACCCGCTCGTCGGAAGCGGTCAACGCCACCCGCACGTGCTGCTCACCGGAGGGGCCGTAGAACGTGCCGGGGGCCACCAGGATCCCGCGCCGAGCCAGCCAGTCCACCGTGCTCCAGGCATCCGTGCCGCCGCTCGCCCACAGGTAGAGCCCGGCCTCGGAGTGGTCGATCCGGAACCCGGCGCCCTCCAGCGCGCTCCACAGCCGCTCGCGCCGCGCACGGTAGCGCTCGTACTGCTGCCGCACGTGCTCGTCGTCGCCGAGCGCGGCGGTCATGGCCTCCTGCACGGGCCGGGGCATGATCATTCCGGCGTGCTTGCGCACTTCCAGCAGGTTGCCGACCAGCCGCGGATCACCGGTGACGAAGCCCGCTCGGTAGCCCGCGAAGTTGGAGGTCTTCGACAGCGAGTGAACCGCCAGCACCCCGTCAGGTCGCTCGCCGGAGACCGCGCGGTCCAGTACGGACACCGGGCGGTTCCGCCACCCCAGATCCAGATAGCACTCATCGGAGGCGACCACGGCACCGACCTCGCGTGCCGCGCGCACCGATTCGGCCATCGTGGCGACACTGTCGACCCGCCCGGTGGGATTGGACGGCGAGTTCAGCCACACCAGGGCGGTCCCGGTGGGCGGGGCCTGCCCGGGAGCCAGCCGAACGATCTCGGCACCGGCCAGGCGGGCTCCTACCTCGTAGGTGGGATAGGCCAGTTCGGGAATCGCCACCACGTCCCCGGGACGGACTCCCAACAGGGTGGGCAGCCAGGCGACGAACTCCTTGGAGCCGACCGTGGGCAGCACGGCTTCCGGGTCGAGCCCGGTTACGCCGTGCCTGCGCCGCAGGGTCTCGACGGCGGTGGAACGGAGTTCCGCCGTGCCGTGCGTGGCCGGATAACCGGGCGAGTCCGCCCCGGCGGCGAGGGCTTCACGCAGCACGGGCGGCACCGAGTCGACGGGGGTGCCCACCGACAGGTTGACCACGCCGTCGGGATGCGAACGCGCCAGCTCACCGGCCGAGGCGAGCGAGTCCCACGGGAACTCGGGCAGCCGGGGGCCCCGCGGCTCGGGCGATGACTGCCCGGTTACCGCGACACCGCCGGACAAACCGTCGACACTCATTCGCCCTGCGGGGGCAGGCTGGACACGGGCTCGACGTCCTTGTTGACCTTGCCCACCTTGGCAGCGCCGCCCGGTGAACCCAGGTCGTCGAAGAAGTCCACGTTGGCCTGCGTGTAGGCGGCCCACTCGTCGGGAACGTCGTCCTCGTAGTAGATGGCCTCCACCGGGCAGACCGGTTCACAGGCACCGCAGTCGACGCACTCGTCCGGATGGATGTAGAGCATCCGCCCGCCCTCGTAGATGCAGTCGACGGGGCATTCCTCGATGCATCCCTTGTCGAGCACGTCGACGCAGGGCTCGGCGATCACGTAGGTCACGATTGCTCTCCTGCTTGGTACGTTTTCTCGTCCCGCGCCGGTTTCCGCGCGGCTGACGCCAGTATCCCTCGGAAGCGCCCCGTACACATAGGTGGTTCCACAGCGCGGGAGCCACGATGAGGGTACTCGGCCCCGCACTCGTCGGTAAACGGCCACGCGCCGTGGCGACACCGTGAGTACTCAGTCGGTTGACAACCTACCTTGCTTGTTGATCCATTTGCTCGCCTTCCGCGCGATACCCCGCAGCGCGGCTCGTTCTCCCAGGTAACCGCCCACGACACCGACCACGGGCAGCGAACCGAGCACCTCATGGTGCAGCCTTCCCTGCGGGCGCGCGTCCAGCGCGGCGTGCACCTCCCAGAGCGCACGTGCCATTCGCCACACCGACCGTGCGAGCGCCCTGGAGCGGGAACGCCGCCCGTCCGTCAGTTCACCGGTGAGCTCGGCCGCCCGCCGCTCTTCGGCCCGCTGCTGCTCGGTACCGCCGCCGGCCGCGACCTCGCGGGAAATATCGCGACCGAGCATCACGTGCGCGATCATCCTGACCTGCTCCGTCCGGTCGTGCAGTCCGTGTTCACCGGCGACGGCGACGAGGACGAGTCCCTGCGCGACCGTTCCCAGCGCGTTGCGCAGGGGCAGTTTGGAAGTGACGACCCCGCCGAAGCGGGGCAGCCCGACGATCGCGGCGAGGAACCTGCCCACCCGCAGCGACCACCAGTCGCAGCGCTGCGAGACGGTCATCGCGTCCCAGGCCGAGCTGCCGGGAACCCGCATACCGTCGAGCCTGCGCAGCAGCCCCGCGGTGTTCTTCCGCCGGGAACCGTCCGCCGCATCCGTTCGGTGGTCCGTCACCGATTCGAGTTCGCCGGTGGCTCGGCCGCTCGCGCCGTCCGCCCCGGCGCGGAGGTCGTCCCCGGTGGGTTGTGGATCGAACCTGCCGCGCAGCCGGAACGGGTCGGACTCCCGCAGCGCGCGCAGCACCGGATCGCAGGCACGCACGAACGGCCGCAGCACCTCGGCGAGTCGCTCGTCGGTGATCACCTCGGCCACGGTTGCTCACCTCGCACCCGGCGGAGCGTTCCGCACGATGCCGATCATGGCCGCCGCGGGCAGCACCCCGGCCGCGATCAGCAGATAAGTGCGCCAGTCCTGCGCGGGCAGCAGCACGTCGCCACCCGGGCCGAACACCCCCAACACGAACACGGTGAGAAACCACACCAGCACCGGCACCCAACAGGCCGCTCCGTTCGGGGTGCTCTTGGCCGTCACCGCCACCAGCAGGGGGTTGGTCACGGCCGCTACGGCAGCGGTTATCGGGAACTGCACCGGACCCAGGTACGACGGCAGGAAGAACAGTTCGAGGATCGCGAGTAGCAGCGCGTCCAGCGCCAGCAGCGCGATCAGACCGTGCTCCGGCTGTTTCGTGGTGTGCTCACTCGTCATGGCTTCCCGCCTGTTCGGAAGTCGCGGCCCGCTCCGAGGTCGTGTTCAGCCCGGCGAACAGGTCCGTGCTCGGTGCCGGCTCGTCGCCGTTGCCCAGTGCGTAGTACTCGGTGGTCGACACCGGCTGGCCGATCCCGTTGGACAACGCGTAGGCAGCCGTTCCGACACCCGCGGACGAGTCGCCGGTCCAGACCCGAACCTGGGTGCGGTGCGCCCGCAACGCCGCGAGCTTGGCGGGTAGCTGTTCCGCGACATCGACCGAGGTGGTGATCTCGTCGGGCTCGACGGCCGGTAGTTCCGCGGCGTCGGGCAGCGGGAACGGCACGTCGGAGGACTCACCGAGCCGTTCCAGTCCCACCCGGAGATCGGCCACGGACCGGACCGCGTAGAACAACCTGCGCACCTCGGGCACCCGTTGGGTCGCCGCCACGGTCAGCTCGTGCGCCCGAACGTGGTCCGGGTGGCCGTACCCGCCGTCCGAGGCGTAGGTGACCACCACCTGGGGGCGGACCTCGCGCAGCACGGCTTCCAGCTGGGCGGTCTGCTCGGCGGGATCGCCCGCAACCAGTGAGCGGGGGTGGCTTCGCGGTGCCGCGGTGGCGGTCTTGCCGTGCTCCTGCCACACCATCCCGGAATCGCGCCAACACCCGATGCCGCCGAGGAAGCGCTGCTCCGTGACTCCCAGCGAGGCACAGGCACGACGCAGTTCGCCGATGCGGTAACCGCCCAGCTGGTCGGCCCCCTCGGAATCCAACCCGCGAAGTTCGTCGGGAATGACCTCGCCCTCCTCACCCAGCGTGCAGGTGACCAGGGTCACCCGCACTCCGGCGGCGGCGTAGCGGGCGATGGTGCCGCCGGTCCAGAGTGTCTCGTCGTCCGGGTGCGCGTGCACCAGCAGCAAGCTCGGTTCAGTCGTCGATGTCACTGGTCCAGGTTAGGACTCCGCGGCGGTTCACCGGAGGCAACCGGTCACCGAACCGATCACGGCGTTAGAACCGGTCACGGCAGGGTGGCGGGCTGGTGCGAAGCGTGCGAAGTGATCAGGCTCACCACCCGGTCCTCGGGTGAGAACTCGCCATCGCGCCACAGGCGATCGGCGGCCACCAGCGGAGCAGCGGAGCTGAGTTCGGCCGCCACACCGGCCGCGGCGAGTCGATCGGTGGCCGCGCGGAGCTCCGCCTCGGAACAGGCGACCGCCGTTCCTCCGGACTCGCGCAGCACTCGCAGCGACATGACGGTGCCCTGCGGATTGCCGATCGACGATGCGAAGCTGTCGGGGTCGACCGACTGTTCGGGCGGCAGTTCCAGATCCAGCCGCGACGCGGTGGACAACGAGGGGTAGCGCTCCGCGGCGATCATGCGGGGCGTGCGCCGCACGATGCCGAGCGTGTGCAGCTCCCGGAACCCCAGCCACAGTCCGGCGAAACCGTCGCCCCGGGACACGGGCACCACCACCGCCTCGGGAGAATCACCGAGTTCCTCGACGATCTCGTAGGCCATCGTCTTGTAACCTTCGATGCCCGCCCAGTGGCTGGCGACCGGGATCGTCGAGGTGTTGGTGAGCACCGCCCAGCCTTCCACCGCTGCCCTGTCGCGAAGCAGCTCCCACCGCTGGTCGACGTCGGCTGCCCGGAGCACTCGACCGCCGTGCAGCTCGATGAGGCCGCGCCACACGTCGGGAATTCCGGGCGCGGTGACCACGACGCAGTCCAGACCGGCCAGCGCGGCATAGGCCGCGGCAGAGACCCCGGCGTTGCCGCTGGAGGCCAGCGCCACCGTGCCGTAACCGTGTTGTGCGGCTCGGGAGACGGCGGCGCTGTAGAACCGGTCCTTGAAGCTGCCGGTGGGGTTGCGGCGCTCGTCCTTGAGCAGCATCCGGTGGCTGCCCTCGTGCGCTCCCGCCGCCAGCGGGACGAGCGGGGTGCCGCCCTCACGCAGGGTAACCGCGCGCTCGCGAGCCACCGGCAGCAATTCGCGGTAGGACCACATGCCCTCGCGCCTCGCCGCCCAGCGCCGTGCCAGTTGGGCACCGTCCGTTCCGGTGAGATCGTGCTCGGCAAGCATCGCGGCGGGCACGCCCTCGGCCCGGCAGTCCGGACAGCCCTCGGTGTCCTCGCGCGGTTCGCCACGCGCGCCGCACCGGACGCAGCGCAACCCGAGGAGCAAGGGAGTGCCGGAGGAGTTCCCGGCGGCGTCGTGCGGATCCGAGCCCGGGATCACTGCGGTCAAGACGGTTCGCTCCCTTCGGTGTGCCGACCCCGGTCAACCTAACCGACCGGTCCGTGCGGGACCACCTGATTTCCGGGCGACGCCGGACCTGAACGGATCACCAGTCGTAGCTCTCACCGGGTGCTCCGACCCACTCACCCGCACTGCTGAACGGACCCGCGAACCCGGGACCGTCGTGCACTCCGCTGACCTCCCGCCGCACGGCGAGCACCTGCGCCTCCTGGTAGAGCGGCAGTGCGACCGCCTCGGACCACAGTTCGGGCTCGACCCGCTCGGAGGCGCGCCGGAAGGGAATCTCTCCGGTCGTGGCCGCCTCGATCGTCGGCTGCAGTAGCTGATCGCAGAAACCGACCATGTTGAACCGGCGCGTCCGTCCCGTGTCGGGATCGACCGCAGGACAACCCCACTGTGCGGCCAGGGTGGCGGCGGGATCGGTGCTCACCGGCCGGGAGACGACCGCGAGGTCGATACCGGCGGAACTAGGAGGGTCCTGCACGTCGGGATCCGTGGTGAGCATGGTGCGGTAGAGCTCATCACCCTTGGGGGTGACAACGGTGGTCTGGATGTCCTGTTCGTTGAGCTGTTCCGCCACGGAGTTGGCGATGGCCTCGTGGGAGTCCTCCCGGAACTGGGCGGCGATGACCAGGCTCAGCGGTGAGCCGTTCCGCACCCAGCTACCACCACTGTGCTGGTATCCCGCCTTGGTGAGCAGCTGCTCGACGCGTTTCGGCGAGGGATCTTCCGTGTAGTCGCCGGAGGGCTCGGTGGGAACGTAGCCGGGCTGGGAGGGGGCCAGCACCTGGGCGTGCGCGGGAAGGTTCGCGGCCGGACCGCCACCGGTCCCGGTGTCGATCAGCTCCTGCCGGTCCAGCGCGGCCAGCACGGCTCGGCGTACCCGAACGTCGCCGAGCTGTGGGCTGTTCGGCCGCAGCAACAGTGTGCTGCTCACCGGACGGGGCATCGTGGTCAGCTGGACGTCCTCACCGAGACCGCGCAGCGCGTCCATCGTGGTGGCATCGGCAGAGAACATACCCACCTGCACGTTCCCGCTGCGCAGCGCGGTTATGTTCTCGGCACGTGCCGCCTTGCGCAGCACGATGCGGTTGGACTGGGCGGGATCGCCCCAGTAGCGCTCGTTGCGCATCAGCACGACCTCGCCACGGTCGAGGTCGAACGTGCGTATGGCGAACGGTCCGCCGGAAGCGGGGTATCCGTAGTCCAGGTTGTCCGCCCACCCACCGGGAGCGTCCTTGAGCAGATGCGCGGGCAGCAGGTGGTCGAACAGCGATTTCCAACCCGGATACGGCTTGTCGAAAGTGACCCGCGCGGTTTTTCCGCCCTGACGGGACTCCACGTTCGAGATCAGCCGATAGCCCACCGGATTGATCACCCCGGGCTGGCTGCGGAGCTGCTCCCAGAGGTAGACGAAGTCCTCCGCCGCGATCGGCGCGCCGTCCGACCAGCCCGCCGCGGTGCGAATCCGGTAGCGCACGGTGAACTTCTCGGCGTCCTCGACCACCTCGGCCGATTCCAGCAACGTCTCGTTGAGCACCCGCTCGCCGTTCTTGCCGGGCACGAACGCCGAGGGAAGCATGAGTTCGGCCAGCGCGTCGGTGACCGGTGACTGGTCGGCCAGCACGTGCGGATTGAAACCACCGCGCAGTTCGTCGACGCTCGCCACGACGACCTTGGGTTTGGGCGGTTCGCTCGGAGGTTCGGAGCTGGGGCTCGGCGAGGTCGACTCGACCAGCGGTGGTGGCGGCGCGTTCGTGCAACCCGCGAGCACGGTCAACGAGACCAACAGCAGTGACACGACGGGAAGCACACGACGCCGAGTTCGGTACACGCTGGACGAACCTCCGTTGCGGATCCGGCCGGAACCACGACCCTCACGGACGCCCCCGCACGGGCGACGTCGTTCTACCCGCCGCCCTGCCGTCACATGGTTCCGAACGGACACGACCATGCCACATTCCGACCCGGTTCCACCCGGCGACTCCGCGAGATGGTCGGTGCGGGAGCGGAGTCCCCTGCCGACCACCCCCGAAACCCCGGGGTCGGACCGGAACCGGTTCGGGCCGGCGGCAACGTTCGGTCAGCCCTGCGAGTCCCTGGACTTGGCCCGGGAGCGTTCCCTGCCGCGCTGGGTGCCGTCCAGGGTGACCTTGCGAATGCGCAACGCCTTGGGTCCCACCTCGACGCACTCGTCCGCGGAGCAGAACTCCAGCGCCTCCTCCAGGCCCAGCTTGCGCGGGCGAGCGAGCCGTTCCAGCTCCTCGGAACCGGCCGAGCGCATGTTGGTGAGCTTCTTCTCCTTGGTGACGTTGAGGTCCAGGTCCTCGGCCCTGGGGTTCTCCCCCACGACCATTCCCTCGTAGACCTCGTCACCGGGCTCGACGAAGAAGGTCCCCCGGTCGGACAACTGCATCAGGGCGTAGTTGGTGACCGGACCGGTGCGGTCGGCCACGAGCGATCCGCTGTTGCGGGTGCGCAGTTCACCCGCCCACGGGTAGTAGCCCTCGAAGACGTGGTTGGCGATCCCCGCTCCCCTGGTCTCGGTGAGGAACTCGGTGCGGAAACCGATCAGTCCGCGCGCGGGCACCACATAGTCGAGCTTGATCCGGCCGGTGCCGTGCCCGTCCATGGTCTCCATCTTGCCCTTGCGACTGGCCAGCAACTGGGTCACCGCGCCCAGGTGGTCCTCCGGGATGTCCAGGGAGAGGCGCTCGAAGGGCTCGTGCAGTTTGCCGTCGATGGTCTTGGTGACCACCTCGGGCTTACCCACGGTGAGTTCGAATCCCTCTCTGCGCATGGTCTCCACCAGCACGGCCAGAGCCAGCTCGCCACGGCCCTGCACCTCCCAGGTGTCCGGGCGTTCGGTGTCCACGACACGCAGGCTGACGTTGCCGACGAGCTCGGAGTCCAGGCGGTTCTTGACCAGTCGGGCGGTGACCTTGCTGCCGCCGTTGCGCCCCGCGGTGGGCGAGGTGTTTGTGCCGATCGTCAACGAGATGGCGGGGGCGTCGACCGTGATGCGCGGCAACGGATCCGGCTGCTCCGGATCCGTGAGGGTGTCACCGATGTTGATGTCGGGAATACCCGCGATGGCGACCAGGTCACCGGCCGAGGCGTAGTCGGCGTTGACCCGCTCCAGGTTCTCGGTGACCATCAGCTCGGTCAGCCGCACCTTCTCCACGCTGCCGTCCTCGCGGCACAACCCGACGGTCTGCCCCTTGCGCAGCTCACCGGCGTGGATCCGGCACATCCCGATCCTGCCCAGGAACGAGGACGCGTCGAGGTTGGTGACCAACGCGCGCAGCGGAGCCTGCGGATCCCCCTTCGGAGCGGGCACGTGCTCGAGCAGGGTGTTGAACAGCGGTGTGAGGTCGCTCTCGGGGACCTCGCCCAGCGCCGGGGCGGTCATGTCGGAGCGCCCGGCCTTCGCGGAGGCGTAGACGACGGGGATGTCCAGCACCGACTCGTCGGCACCGACCTCGGCTGCCAGTTCGAGCAACAGTTCGTGGGTCTCGTCGACCACCTCGGCGACCCTGGAGTCCGGCCGGTCCACCTTGTTGACGACCAGGATCACCGGAAGCTCGGCCGCGAGGGTTTTGCGCAGCACGAACCTGGTCTGCGGCAGCGGCCCCTCGCTGGCGTCGACCAGCAGCATGACGCCGTCGACCATCGACAGGCCACGTTCCACCTCACCGCCGAAGTCGGCGTGGCCCGGGGTGTCGATGACGTTGATGGTCGTCGACCCCTCCGGAGTCACCCGCCGGATCGCGGTGTTCTTGGACAGGATCGTGATGCCCTTCTCCCGCTCCAGGTCATTGGAGTCCATCACGCGGTCAACGGGCTCGGTGCGCTCGGAGAACGCGCCGGACTGCCGGAGCATGGCATCCACCAGGGTGGTCTTGCCGTGGTCGACGTGCGCGACGAGCGCGATGTTGCGCAGATCGGTACGGGTGCGCTGGTTCGGGCTGGCGACACTGGTGGCGGACACGCAGGAACTCCTGGCTGTCGTACGGGTCGTGGTAACGGCTTCGTTTCGGAAACCACCCGGATGGTTCGCCCGCGACGGAACCGGCGGGTGTGGCCACCGCGGAATCGAATTCGTGATCACACGCCAGCGGCGTGCTCCCCTTCCGGCGGCCTGCTTCTTCTCCCCCAGGATAGTGCACCGAGGCGGTCATTCGGTCGTGTGGCTCGACACCATCGGCCAACGGTTGACCCAACGGGGTTAGGTTCGCCTATCCTCACCCTTGACCGCCGCTCCCCGCAGGAGGATCACGTGGGAAAGAAGAAAGACACCATCAAGGTGAAACGAAAGTGCTGCCACTCGAAATCAGCGTGCAAAACCTGCCCGATCGTGGTACTACGCGAAGCACTCCGGGAGTCGAAGGCGGCGGAAGCCGAAAAAGCCCGCAAGAAGCGGAAAAAGAAGGAGAAAAAAGCGGCTCTCGAAACGACCGAGCAATAACACCCCACCCGAGGACGCAACTACGCGGAACTCCCCGAATCCGAGTCCCGAAACCCGAATTCCGGCATCCGAATCCGGGGCGTCCGACCCCAGGAGATCCGACACCGGGACATCCGACACCGGGACATCCGACACCGGGACATCCGGACCACCCATCCTCCGGAACGTGCGCCAAGGGCTGTCGGTCCGCGACCATTCCACTCCGGTGACCGGCCCAGTCCCGCGAGCACCCCGGAACCCGACACCGTGCGAACGGTGCCGCGAACCGAGGCGACCCGCTCGCTACTCCGCCGGGGTCAGATGATCGGCGTAATCGGCCAGCTCCGGGATGGTTCGAAGCGCCTGGAACTCGATCACCTCCTGACTGGCCACCTTGTGCACGACGAACGGGTCGGTCGCCAGGATGGCGTCCAGCTGCCCACGCGACATGGACCGCGCGATGATGACTCCGCCGGTCCGGGGGTGCCGCCTTCCCGAAGCCACGAAGTCTCCGGAGTCTTGATGATGGGACAGCCATTCGGAATGATCCGGCAACAGCGCGTCCACATCCGCCAACGGGGCCGTGTAATGCACCAGAACTACGTACATTCTTTCACGATAGCGCCGATCGACAATCGAGGCGAGCAACGTCGTACAACGCCACACTATTCGACCAACCGGAAGAACATTTCAGACAAATCCGAAATTTAGTCGCGAATCCGCTTCGGGTTATTTTGGATCACGTTTTCCGCTTTCGGCAACCATGATCCTCCGCAGCGAGTCGAGCAGCAGTCGGTCGGCCTCCAGCCATTCCAATCCCACCAGCTGGGAGAGTTCGATCCAGCGCAGCGCCCGGTGTTCCACCGGAACGGGCGGGCGCGCACCCGCCGCCAGCCGTGCCCGCCAAACCCGCAGCGACATCCCGGACCCCGCTGACAGCGGAATATCGGTTCCCACCCTCCCCAGCGGAACCACCTCGGTGGCGAGCTCCTCGCGGCACTCCCGCACCACCGCCTCCGGCTCGCCCTCACCCGGTTCGACCCTGCCACCGGGTAGTTCCCAGCTGCCCGCGTGGTGAGCGGGATAACGCCGCTGCTGCGCGAGCAACATCCCGTCCTCGACGAGCGCGGTACCCACTACGACCGGCCGGGGCGCCCACTCCGAGACGAGCTCCCGCACCGCCGCGAGACAGGCGCTCACTCGCCCGCACAACCACTCGGGGAGGCCATCCCCCGCCAGGTGAATCTCGCAACGGGACCGGTTACCCGTCGTACGCTCCTCCGGCCTGAACTCCAGCAGCGCCGAACCACCGACCGCGGGAGAGTCGAGGCGCAACCGCAGCCCCGTCTCGTCGGCACGCAGCACGGTTCCCACCCCGCCACTTTCACCGCCCGCGTCATCGGAGTCCGCCGCGTCACCCGCACCGACGGCGACTGGAAACCGATCGCCGGCCAGCAACAGCTCCCCCACCGCTTCGGGCACTCGTTCCGCTGTCGCGCCGAGAAATCCGGTCACGGTACGGGTGTGCCGCAGCGCCGCGGCGACCACGTGGACGGGAGCGTTGACGGCGAAAGCGGATCCCAGCACGACAGGAATCGTGCCCGCCCCGGTGCGGAGCGATTTCCCCGGGGCGAGAACACGCCGGAACACCGACGGCCCGGGCAGTCCGCCGCTCCCTGCTCCGGTCACAACGCCCGACTCCGGTCACCGCCCCGGTCGGGAAGGCGAACCTCGAACCGCGCGCCCCCTTCCGGAGAAGTCCCCACCTGTGTCGATCCGCCGCGTCGTCGGACCACTTCGGCGACCAGCGCCAGTCCCAGCCCCGAGCCACCACCGTCACGTGCGCGATCGGGTTCGGCACGGTAGAACCGCTCGAACACGTGGGGGCGGTGCTCCGGTGCTATGCCCGGCCCGTCGTCGTCCACGAGCAGCCGCGCGCCCCGCGAGGTCGGCAGCACGGAGACACGCACGATGGCCCGCGCGTAGCGCAGCGCGTTCGCGACGAGGTTGTCCAGCACGGTGGCGACCTCGGCGGGCGTGGACCACACGGTGACGGCGGACAGTGGTGTGGCCAGACGCACCCTGGCCCCGGTGCCCGCCGTGTTCGACCGGTCCACCACCAGTCGCGCCGCCGCCACGAGTTCCACCGGTTCCCCCTCGGGGGGTGTAGCGGTGTCCGAGCGCGCCAGCGCCAGCAGTCCCTCCACCAGTTCGGACAGGCGCCGGGCCTCCTGTTCGATCTGCCGCAGCGTCTCCTGGGCCAGTTCCGGGTCGGGGTGAACCACCGCGACCTCCGCCTGTGCCCGGATCGAGCCCACCGGATTGCGCAGTTCGTGCGCCGCGTCCCCGGTGAACCTGCTCAGTCGCTCGGTGTCCGCGTCACGCCGGGCGAGCATGTCGTTGGTCGCCCGCGCGAGCGAGCGCAGCTCGTCGTCGGCCTCCGGCAGCGGCAGTCGCTCCCCCACCGGCAGTCGCGCCGCGGCCAGCCGCATCCGGCGCACCGGACGAAGCGCCCCGCGTACCGCCAACCAGGTCGCCGTGCCCACGAGCAGCGCGACGACCAGCGAGCCGATCCCGAGCACCCGGTTCGCGGTGGTGCGAACGTCGCGATAGGCCGAGAGATCCGTCCGGGCCAACACCAGCAGGGGTTTGCCGCTCGGAGCGGCCACAACGCGACCCACCCAGCGCACTCCCGCCCCGGAATCACCGGTTCCGCCGGACCTGGTGACGCCCTTGCCCGCTTTCAGGCTGTTGATCTCCCAGGGCCGCAGCGCGGTGGCCCCCCGTCCGTCCACCGGGTTGCCCGCGGTGTCCAGCACCCGGATGCCGTCTCCGGCGACCCGCCCGGGAGCGGAACCCCCGGTCAGGTTCGTCGCGGCGGCACGTGACTCGGTGCGAAGCCTCGTGTCCACCGACTCCAGCGAGAGCAGCCCGATGAACGCACCGCTGATGGACACGATCACGGCCAGCCCGAGCAACGAGGCGAACACGGCGGCGACGCTGGTGCGGAACTGCACGGTCCGCCGCCGCCACCAGGCGCGGGGGCCGCGACCGGCCACGAACCGGAAACGACGTCTCATGGGATGACGCGCCCCTCGTATCGGGCGGGAACAGCGGTGCCGGAGTCGAACCGGCGTCGTGCCTCACGCATCGTTCATCCGGTACCCGTGGCCGCGCACCGTCTCCACCAGTTCTCCCGCACCGACCGCGTCGAGCTTGCGCCGCAGATAACCGACGTAGACCTCCACCACGTTGCGGGTGACCTCCTGGTCGTTGCCCCACACCGCCTGCAGCAGATCCTCCTTGGTCAGCACCGTGCCCGGGCGACTCGCCAACGCCACCAGCAGTTTGTACTCCCTGGGCGACAACGCGATGGGGTCACCGGCCCAGCTGACCTTGCGTCCGGAGCGGTCGATCTCCAGTTCACCGACCCGGAGGCTTTCCCGCCTGGCGGGGGTGTCACCTCTGCGAACGAGCGCCCGCACCTGCGCGGCCAGCACCACGAACGAGAACGGTTTGACCACGTACCCGTCGGCTCCCAGATCCAGCCCGTCGGCCTGGTCGAACTCACCGTCCTTGGCCGAGACCAGCAGCACCGGTGTGTGTACCCCGCGATGCCGTAACCGTTCCAGCACCCGGTAGCCGGACAGGCCGGGAAGCAGCACGTCCAGCAGAATGACGTCGAACGATCCCGTCACGCCCAGCCGGAGCGCTTCGTGCCCCTCCGCGCAGACGGTGACCTCCATACCTTCGGCGGACAAGCCGCGACGCAACGCGGTCCGGACACCCGCTTCGTCGTCGACCACCAGTACTCGGAGGGGAGTGTTCTCATGGTTCACGACTCTCAGCATGCCCGCGACACCATCGACAACGCATCGCACGCCCGGTTTCCATCGCGGTGGACGGCACGGTCCACCATTGACGGGTCACCGGTGTCCGACCCAGCCCACCGAGGTGCGATTCCCCAGCACACGAGCCCGAACGAAAGCCCGGAGTCGTATTCTCAGGATCATCTCAGCGGGACGGGTGCAAGGTGGGTGTCGACCACAAGGAATTCGAAGGGACTCGGATGAGACGCAGGAACATCGCGCTTACCGCCTCGGCCGGAGTCGCCGCCGGAGCGCTCGGACTCACCTCGATGACGCTTCCCGCCGGCGCGCAGAGCCCCCAGCTTCCCCAGGTGTCCGCCGACGAGCTGGTCGCTTCGGTGATGGAGTCGGATCCACCGGCACTCGCGGGCAGGATCACCGTGCACAACGAGCTCGGGTTACCCGCTCTCCCCGGAGCGGGTGAGGCGGGCGAGCTGCTCTCGGGTGGCGACAAGTCGATGCGGGTCTGGTACGACGGTCAGCAGCGGCAACGGATCTCGATGTCCAACGGCAGCGACGAGACCACCGTGGTCGACGACGGCAACACGGTGTGGAAGTGGGACTCCGCCGAGCGCACCGTGGTCAAGTACTCCCACGGGGATTCCTCCCGGGAAGAGTCCGGGACGGAACGTCCGGACGCGGGCACTCCGGCGGACCCCTCGGAGCTCGCCCAGCCCTCGGAGATCGCCCAGCGGCTCGTCGGCAAACTGCGGGAGACCAGCAGCGTACAGGTGGACGGCACCGCGAGCGTCGCGGGACGGGACGCCTACGAGCTGGTGCTGACACCGAAACCGAACGAGCGCACCAAGCTGCGGGAGGTCCGGATCGCCGTGGGAGCCGAGAATCGGATCCCGCTGCGGGTGGAGGTCAACACCAACGGTTCGAGCGATCCAGCGCTGCGGGCCGGGTTCTCCGAACTGAGCACGGGCGCGCAGGACGCGGAGCTGTTCCAGTTCACCCCACCGGAGAACGCGAAGGTGCGCACGCCCGAAAAGCCCGAGGAGCGGAGTTCCGTTCCCTCCCGGGAGGAGGACCCCGGCTCCGGCGACGGCAACCGCCTCAGGACCGAGGGAACCGGCTGGGACACGGTGGTGCTGAGCCGCCTGCCGGAGAACGCGATGCGTTCGTCCGCCGGTGACGGTGAACAGTCCGGAGCCGGTGCCGCCGAATCCGGGGAAACCGGTGTTCGCGCCATGGCCGAACGCATGGGATCGCCGGTCAGCGGATCGTGGGGCCACGGCTGGGTGATCAACACCTCGGTCGGCTCGGCGATACTGACCTCCGACGGCCGGGTGGTCGCCGGTGCGGTTCCGCAGCAGGTATTGATCGAGGCACTGCGGGACGCCTGATGACAGGACCCGCTGACACCGCCGAGGCGGGGGCCACGAGCGCCCCCGCCTCCGGGCGTGACGAACCGGAACCCGCACTGCGCACCAGCTCGCTACGCAAGACCTACGGCGGGACAGTGGCGGTCGCCGATGTGGACCTGTGGGTACCTCGCGGTGCGGTGGTCGGCATGCTCGGTCCGAACGGATCGGGCAAGACCACCACGATCCGGATGCTGCTGGGGCTGACCGAGCCATCCTCCGGATCGGTCGAACTGCTCGGGCACCGCATGCCGGACCAGAGCGGTCGTGCACTGCCTTCGGTGGGAGCCCTGGTGGAAGGACCGGGGTTTCACCCCTTCATGTCGGGTAGGCGGAACCTGCTCCGCTGTGCCGCCATGGAGCCCGCGCTGTACGGCTCGGACATCGCCACGGCGGTGCGGCAGGCACTGGAACGAGTGGGGCTCGTCGAGGCCGCGGAGCGCAAGTACCGCTCCTACTCGCTGGGCATGAAGCAGCGGCTCGGGCTGGCCGCGGCGTTGCTCGTGCCGCGCGACCTCGTGGTGCTCGACGAACCCACGAACGGTCTGGATCCGGCCGGCACCAGGGAAATACGTCGAATCATCGCGGAGCTGCACGCGAACGGGACAACGGTGGTGGTCTCCTCACACCTGCTGTCCGAGGTGGAGGCGACCTGCACCCATGCGGCCGTGCTGCAGGCGGGCTCGCTGATCGCCCAGGGCGAGTTGGCGACCCTGCTGGAGTCCGGCGGACCCAATCTGCTGCTCCGAGTCTCCGACAACGACTCGGGGCTGGAAGCGCTGCGGCAGAGCGGCATACCGGCTCGCGTGGAGGAGGGAGAGCTACGAGTGGAGCTGTCCGAAACGGACGCACCCGCAGTCATCGCGGCACTGGTGCACGCCGGGATCGGGGTACACGAGGCACGCCGGGACCGGGCCGGCCTGGAGGAGATCTTCGCCCGACTCACCGAGGGGGAGTCATGACGGGAACGGCCTCACGAGTCGAGCTGCCGTCCGGCGTCCGGCAGCGTGCTTCGGCGCCGTTCGGGCGAGTGGTTGGCTCCGAACTGAGTTGGATACTGCACCGGCCGCGCAATCTGCTCGCGCTGCTCGGGCTGGCGGTGATTCCCGTCCTGATCGGAACGGTGCTCGCCATAACCGGAGGTCCTTCCGGCGGAACGGGACTGTTCTCGGCGGTCGCGGGCAACGGACTGGTCCTCCCGGTGCTGGCCCTGATGCTGACGCAGAACCTGCTGCTGCCGTTGATCACCGCGATGGTGGCCGCCGACGGACTGGCGGGCGAGGCGGCCAACGGCACGCTGCGCGGACTGCTGCTGGCACCGGTCGGCAGGGTACGGCTGGTGGTGGTCAAGGCACTGGGCGTGCTGCTGATGGTGGTACTCGCCGTCGGTGTCGTCGCGTTGAGCGGAGTGCTGACCGGACTGCTGATCGTCGGAAGCGACGGTCTCGTCACTCTGTCCGGCACCACTCTCCCGCTGGGGGAGGCGCTGGGCAGGGTCGCACTGGCGACGGGCTGGTGCGCGGTGCAGATGGCCGCGGTCGGCGCGGTCGCGCTGGCGATATCCGCGACGACGGAGCACTCGCTGCTGGTACTCATCGCCACGGTGGGGGGTTTGATCGTGTTCGGGGTGCTGGAGGCCATTCCGTCCCTGGAGTGGCTCAAACCGATCTTCATAACCGCCGACTGGTACTCCATCAGCGATGTACTGAGCGATCCGATCCGCTGGAACAATCTGGTGGACGGACTGTGGCGCGCCGGTTGCTACATGCTGGTGGGCTTTTCGGCGGCCGTGACACGGATGGCCACCAAGGACACCTGACTCGACCGTGACAGAGGGTTTGTCCGTAACGGCGCGGCGATTTCGCGAGAAATTGACAACGACCGCGCCTTGCCGCCCAACCTGCCCGAACATTTCGCGAGAAATCGACGCCGCCGGAACGGGATCAACGACGCCGCGAGTCGGCGACCGTGCCGGAACGGCCGCCGACGGGCAACGTTCGATTGGTTCGATCGTCTGATGGACATCACCCGATAGAACACGAGCGTCGCTCGGATGGCCGTAGCAACGTACTACTCCGAATTGCCAACCTGCTCCTCGGCATCCCGCAGTCGACAGAGTAGGCGGACCGATGGTCGCTTTCACCTACCCGGAGTTCTACCTGCCCCACCCAGCCCGGCTGAATCCGCACCTGGAACGTTCCCGGAGGCACAGCGCCGAGTGGGCGGAGCGGATGGGCATGTTGGAAGCTCCCAAACCGGGAGGTGGTGTGATCTGGGACCGACAGGCGCTGGAGAAGATGGACTACGCGCTGATGTGCGCCTACACCCACCCCGACTGTGACGGACCGATGCTGGATCTGATCACCGACTGGTACGTGTGGGTGTTCTTCTTCGACGACGACTTCCTCGAGCAGTTCAAGTACTCCCGGGACCTGCGCGGCGCACAGCGGTACCTGGACCGGCTGGACCTGTTCATGCCCGAGGACGACCAGCAGGCACCGGAACCCGCCAACGCCGCTGAGGCGGGTCTGCACGATCTCTGGCAGCGCACCGCACCGTCGATGTCGAGCGGTTGGCGCAGGCGATTCACCCGCAGCACCCACAATCTGATGGTCGAGTCGATGTGGGAGCTGGACAACATAACCCGGGGCAGGATCGCGAATCCGATCGAGTACATGCAGATGCGGCGCAGGGTGGGTGGCGCGCCGTGGTCGGCCAACCTGGTGGAGTGCGCCGTCAGGGCGGAGCTACCGGACCACATCACCGCTCTTCGCCCGATCGAGGTGCTGTCCGACAGCTTCTCGGACGCGGTGCACCTGCGCAACGACCTGTTCTCCTACCAACGGGAGGTCGCCGAGGAAGGCGAGAACTCCAACGCGGTGCTGGTGTTCGAACGATTCCTGGACTGCTCCACCCAGCAGGCGGCCGAGCTGGTCAACGACCTGCTGACCTCCCGGCTGCAGCGGTTCGAGAACGCGGCGCTGCACGAGGTTCCCGCGCTGTTCGCCGACAACGGTCTACCCCCCGACGAGCAGGCCCGAGTGGCGGCCTACGTCAAAGGACTGCAGGACTGGCAGTCCGGCGGCCACGAATGGCACGCCACGTCCAGCCGCTACACCAACGAACAGCTCGAAACCCGGGACAGCCCGGTACTGGGGGTGCTGGGAGGCCCGAACGGGCTAGGAACCTCGGCGAGCAGGCTCCACACTTCCACCGCGACGATCGGGATGGCGCACCGCTCGCGGCAGCACTCCCATCAACCGTTCGAGCGAGTGGGACCGCTTCCCCTCCCCGAGCTGGACATGCCCTACGCCTTCCGCACCAGTCGACACATCGACACGGCACGCGTCTACGCGGTCGACTGGGCGCGCCGTATGGGAATGTTCGACTCGGTGCCCGGCGTGGAACTCGGCGGCGTCTGGGACGAAGAGCGTTTCGTGAATCTGGATCTGCCGCACTGCGCCTCGATGATCCACGCCGACGCGGAATTGGACCAGCTCAAGCTGTCCTCGGACTGGTTGGCCTGGGGAACCTACGGTGACGACTACTACCCGCTGGTGTTCGGGACCACCCGCAACCTGACGGCCGCCAAGCACCAGGACGCACGGCTCCCTGCCTTCATGCCGTTGGACATGAGCGGCACACCGGAACCGAGCAACCCGGTCGAACGCGGCCTGGCCGACCTGTGGCAACGCACCGCCACACCGCTGTCTCCCGCCGCCCGTGGCGAGTTCCGCGAGGCCGTGTTGAACATGACGTCCAGTTGGGTCTGGGAACTGGACAACCAGACCGCCAACCGGATACCGGACCCGGTGGACTACATCGAGATGCGTCGTAGGACGTTCGGTTCGGACATGACCATGAGTCTGTCCCGCCTCTCGGCGGAGAACTCGATCCCGCCGGAGATCTACCGCACCCGCACGCTGCGGGAACTGGACACCGCCGCACAGGACTTCGCCTGTTTCGTCAACGATCTGTTCTCCTACCAGAAGGAGATCGAGTTCGAGGGCGAACTGCACAACATGGTGCTGGTGGTGCGCAACTTCCTGGGAATCGACCAGCAACGTGCACGCGATGTCGTGGGAGAGCTGGCCAACTCCCGGATGGCCCAGTTCCAGCACATCATCGCCAACGAGCTGCCCGGGCTGTACGAACAGTTCGACCTGGACGAGGACGTGCGGCGTCAGCTGGAGCGTCACGTGGCGGAGCTGCAGGACTGGATGTCGGGCATCCTGGAGTGGCACCGCCGCTGTGTGCGCTACACCGAGGCCGAGCTGCGGCGTGTCGCGAACCCCTTCGGTTTCAGCTTCGGGCCCACCGGCCTGGGAACCGCCGCCGCCCGGATCGCCTGACAGGCCGGGAGGACTGTTCGTCCCGGTGCCCGAAACGCCGGGACGGCAGATCCTCGCACAGGAACGGACTACCGTGCGGGTTTGGCGGCGGCCAGCGAGTACATCAGCGGCGAGCGTGCCGATCGCCCGGGGTAGCGGAAGTGCGAACCGTCGTGGACCAGCGTCGCGTAGCGCTGGAACGGAATCGTGTCGTGTTCGTGCAGGAACTCGATCCGCAACCCGGCACCCGCGAGGGCACTGACGACGTCACCGAGGGTGTGGTGCCACTCGGTCACGGTGTTGTGCGCGGTCTCGGCTTCCCAGTCGGCATAAGAGCCCGGTGAGTCGTAGGTACGGGGATGACGCGTGAAGTAGTCGCGGTTGACGGTAAGGCCCTGTTCGTCGTCGAGAATCTCGGTCAACGGATGGAACTCGGCCAGATGGAGTCGACCGCCGGGACGCAGCAACCCTGCCACGATGCGCGCCCACCGAGCGATGTCGGGCAACCACATCAGGGCACCACTGCCGGTGTAGACGATGTCGAACTCCCCAGCCCCGAGCTCGTCCACCGCTTGGTAGAGATCGGCGGCTACGAAACGCGCCCGGTGGGAGAGTCCTACCTGGGTGGCGAGGTCGGTCGCGGTGCTGATCGCCGAGGCGGAGAAATCCAGACCGGTGACGCGAGCCCCGTGACGCGCCCATCCCAGTGTGTCCAATCCGATGTGACACTGCAGATGGGCCAGCTCCAGACCGGCGACGTCACCTACTTCCTCGAGTTGAAACCGGTCGAGGACCTCATCTCCCGCGCGAAAGCCGTCAAGGTCGTAGAACGTGCTCGCGGTGTGGAGCGGAACCCGCTCTTCCCAGTGGCGTCTGTTCTCGTCGATCAGATCGGCAGTGTTACGGGCCTCGCGCATAGCGGGATCATACGTGCGAATCGCGCCTTCCGGACAAGCCGTTTTCGACGACGTTTCGTCCCGCACTCAACGGATCTTCCCCTCATTCCGGAACTCTTCGGTGATCAGGGCCGTGCCGTTCGGTTCGAGGGTCAGCGTCACCTCCTCGTCGAGGTGGGGAACCTCGTCGAGCGAGGTGACGGCTTCCAGCGGTTCGAGCCGCGGCGCGTCCGGCACGGTCACCGTCAAGCGCACGTGGTCGTGCCGATGGACCCGTTCCCGCACCACAGCACGGGGCTGCCCGGCCGGGTCCTCCTCTCCGGCGGGAACTGCCCGCAGTCCCGCCGAACGGAGTCCGATCCGGACCGTCCCCACGGGGCAGTCCGAGGGGCGAGGCAGCGTACCGAGCTCACAACGGATCGTCTCCTCATCGGCGAGACCGGACAGAATGGTGCCGCAGCCCAGGAAGCATGCCACTTCCTCGGTGGCGGGCCGGTGCCAGAGGCGCCACGGGGTATCGAGCTGTTCGATCCGCCCCGCCGCGAGTACCGCTATCCGGTCGGCGAGCGTGAATGCCTCGTCGTGGTCGTGGGTCACCAGCACGCCGGTCATCCGATTCCGGTCGAGCACGCGTGCCAGATCCACGGCCAGCCGTTCCCGCAGCATCCGGTCCAGCCCGGAGAGCGGTTCGTCGAGCAGCAGCAACCGGGGCTCGGCGGCCAGCGCCCGAGCCAGCGCGACCCGTTGCGCCTGCCCACCGGACAACTCGGTGACTCGTCGATCCTGGTAACCGGCCAGCCCGACCAGTTCGAGAAGCCGCGCCACCGTCTCGCGGCGCTCGCGCCTGCCGACCGATCGCATCCGCAGCGCGAAGTCCACATTGCCCGCCACGTCGCGGTGTCCGAAGAGCTGGCCGTCCTGGAAGACCATGCCGAAACCGCGGCGATGCACCGGCACGCCGGACAGCTCGACACCGTCGAAGGCGATCCGTCCTTCCGAAGGACGCTCCAGTCCGGCCACGCTCCGCAGCAGGGTGGTCTTGCCACAGCCGGAGGGCCCCAGCACGGCCAGCACCTCGCCACGGGACACACTGAAATCCACCTCGGACAGTGCCGTGGTGCCGCCGTAGCGCACCGTCAGTCCTTCCAGTCGCAGGCCGTCGTCCGGTTCACGGCGGTTTTCCGGCACCGCCGCTGTTTTCCGGTACCCGAGTGCGGAACGCATCAGAACTCCCCCGACGAATCGGAACGCAGGGTTTCGATGACCAGCACAGCCCCGGCGGTGACCAGCATCAGCAATGCACAGGCCGCGTAGGCCATCTGGGTGTTCAGCTCGCCGGGACGGCTGAGCAGCGTGCTGATCGCCACCGGAAGTGTCGGCGCCTCCGGGCGGGCCAGGAAACCGGTGGCGCCGAACTCGCCAAGTGCGACGACGAAACCGAAGCCCGCGGCGGTAACCACCGCCCGCCCCGCCAGTGGCAGGTCCACCTCGCGACGGATCCGCCACGGTCCGGCCCCCAGCGTCGCTGCGGCAGCACGCACCCGTCGGTCCACCGAGCGCAGGACCGGCAGTATCGTCCTGATCACCAGCGGCGTGATCACCAGGGCCTGGGCGAACGGCACCAGCAGCGGCGAGGTCCGCAGATCGCCGGGCAGCACGTGCAGCGTGACGAGGTAGCCGAACCCGACCGTGACGGCGGAGACTCCCAGCGGGAGCATCAGGGCGGCGTCCATGAGCTCCGCCGCCCACCGGCTGCGCAGACTCGTCAGCACCAGGCAGGCGAGC
Source organism: Actinopolyspora lacussalsi (assembly GCA_030803735.1). Lineage (NCBI taxonomy): Bacteria > Bacillati > Actinomycetota > Actinomycetes > Actinopolysporales > Actinopolysporaceae > Actinopolyspora > Actinopolyspora lacussalsi. The sequence continues at coordinate 2,456,724 of JAURUC010000001.1, forward strand.
ACACCGAGCAGCAACGACATCCACGTCGCGTCGGTTGCGGTGCGCAGCGAGTTCCACGCGGCCTGCCACCCCGACACGTCCAGTACTCCCCCGGTGCCGGACAACGCCCGATAGCCGGCCAGACTCCAACCACCGCGCGCGTTCACCGAACGCACGAGCAGGGCGACGATCGGAGCGGCCAGAGCTCCGAGCACGACGACCGCGCAGCCCACCGGTACCCACTCGACGCCGCTCGGGCGTCGTACGGCGGCTCGTGACCGGCGCAGTGCGAGCACGTTCTCCCTGCGGCCCCGGGCAACCGCGGCGACGGCCAGCGCGGCCAGCACCGCCGCGAACTGCAGCAGCGACAGCGCGGCCGCGCCGGACAGGTCGAGCAGCCGCACGGTGCGCAGGTAGATTTCCGTTTCCAGCGTCCGGTACCGCCCGCCACCCAGTACCAGCACCACGCCGAAACTGGTGGAGCAGAACAGGAAGACCACCGCCGCGGCCGACCACAGTGCGGGGCGCAACGCGGGTAGCGTCACGGTGCGGAAAGCGCGGAAGGGCCCCGCCCCCAGGCTACGGGCCGCGTCGGTCGCTCTCGGGTCGAGCTGGGTCCACAGTCCGCTGACGGTCCGGGCGACCACGGCGACGTTGAAGAACGCGTTGGCAAGCACGATCGCCCAAGCGTTCGGCTCGGCGGTGCCGAGCAGAGCGCGGAAGGCCATTCCCACCACCAGGGTGGGGAGTACGAACGGGACGGTGATCAGGGCGCGCAGCAGGGCCTTTCCCGGCACGGGCACCCGCGCGAGCAGGTAGGCCAGCGGCATCCCGGCCACGATCGCCAGGACGGTGGAGGCCGCCGCCTGGCCGAGCGTGAAGGCGACGATCCGCCAGGTTTCCGGAGCGGTCAGTACCGCACCGAGGCCCGAGCCCAGTCCGAGGCGCAGGATCGCCACCACCGGCCACGCGAAGAAGACGCCGAGAAACCCCAGCACCAGCGCGGCGCCCACGGTGATGAACACGGCGTGTCCGCGTGGTCGTGGACCGGAAACCGCGGTGCCGTCCGGCCTGGCCCTGTTCGCCGTCGCCCCGTTCGCCGTCGCCCCGTTCGCCGAGGCATCGTCGGCCGTCACCGGTTCGTCAGGGACCGCCACTGGCGTATCCACTCGGCGCGGTCGCGCTCCACCCGCTGCGGCCTCATCTCGGTGGGTTCGGACGGTCGCGGGGCGACGCCCTGCCAGCTCTCCGGCAGTTCAACCCCCATGAGCACCGGATAGACGTACATCTGCTCGGGCATCCGGCGCTGGAACTTCCACGAGAGCAGGAAGTCCATCAGCTCCCGCGCTCCCTTCGGGTTCGTGGCCCCGTCGATGACACCGGCGTACTCGATCTGGCGGTAGCACGTGTCCAGCAGTGCCTTGGTGCGCGGTTGTCCGTTCCGGTCGACTTCGGCGGCGGGTGAGGAGGCGTAGGAAAGCACGATCGGACGGGAGCCATCGCCGGACGAGCCGGAGAAGTCCTGCTTGTAGGCCTGCTGCCAACCCGAGGAGATGCGAACGTCGTTGTTCATCAGCTCTCGCCAGTAGTTCTGCCATCCCTGCTCACCGAACGTGGACACGGTGTTGAGCAGGAAAGCCAGCCCGGGCGAGGAGGTAGCCGGATCGGGAACCGCGAACAAGCCCGCGTAGCGCGGCTCGGCCAGATCCGCGAGCTCGGCGGGCGGTTCGAGGTCGTGCTGTTCGAACCAGCGCAGATCGATGTTGACGCAGACGTCGCCCGCGTCGACGGGTGTCGGGCTGTCGTTGGCGCCGTAGCCGTACTTGATCGGGATGCGGCCCGCCCCCTCGGGGCGGTAGGAGGCGAACACCCCGTTGTCGACGGCGCGCGAGAGGTACGTGGAGTCGACGCCGAAGGCGACGTCGCCGATCGGGGCGTCCTTGGTGAGCACCAGCTCGTTGGTGAGTTCGCCCGCGTCTCCCTTGCGCAGGACTCGGAGCCGGTAGCCGGACTCCCGCTGGAACCTCTTCCGTAATTCGTCGCCGATCACGAACGAATCGTGCGTGACCAGCGTCACGGTGGGGGCCTGCGAGTCACGGCCGGTGCCCATGAGTGAGCATCCGGCCACCAGTAATGTGACTGCCACTGCCAGCGTGGCACGCGTTCGACGTGCGGTACTGCGTCTCAACGATCCTCCCGTGGTCACACCACGAGTGCGACACCGAGCTGATCGCACGCCTCCCTGCGCCGGCATTACCCGGTTCAGGTAGGACGGTCGAGGACCCCGTGTCCTCCTCTCAGCCCAGCGCACTGGACTCCCGTGGCGAACCGGAAGTCTACTGCATCGCACGATCCCGGCCGGGACCCGAGAGCGATTCACTCCGGTTGGGCTCCGTTGACCCGCTCTTACCGGCGACGCACCTCGCGGAAGCTCCCGATGAGAATCGCACCGCTACTCGTCCGTGGCCAACTCGGCCGCCTCGTGGGCGCATCCCCAGGAGACGGCCACCCCGTCGCCGCCGTGGCCGTAGTTGTGCACGATTCGGGCGCCTTCGTAGTGCTCCACCTTGAGCCGTACGCTCTCGCTCCTGGGGCGCAGGCCGACGATCTCCTCCCGGACGGGCGCGTCGCGCAGCTCGGGTCGGATCTCGGCACAGCGACGCAGGATTCCCGCCGTGATCTCCCTGTCCGGAACGCGGTCCCAGGCGTACGGCACCGCGACACCGCCGAGCACCAGCCGATCGCCGTGCGGCATGTAACTGGCCCACCGGCCGCTCTCGGAGAGCTCGACGAAGTACTCCGCGATCCCCGGGTTCTCCACGACGACGTGTTGCCCGAGCACGGGCAGCACACCGGCGTCACCGACCAGCTCACGTGCTCCCACCCCGGTGCAGTTGACCACGATCCGGCTCTCCCCGGCGGCGTCCGAGAGGCTCGGCACCTGGCTGCGGAGCAGCTCACCACCCGCCTCGCGGAACCGACGGGTGAGGTAGTCCAGATAGCGGGGCATGTCGATCAGCGGGAGCGTGGCCCGCGCGCCTGCCGTGAACCCGTGCGGCAGTTCGCCCGGCTCGCAGGCACGCAGATCCGTCATCAGCCGGGTCTCCTCGGGCCGTGTCGCGGCGATCGGCTCCCGACTGGCCACAGTGCCGAGAGCCAGGTGAACTCCCGTGCCCGGCTCGTTCGCCAGTCCCAGGAACCGACCGTGGGAGCGTCGGGCCCAGGCGACGGTGCGGTCACGGGGACCCGACGAGATCGGCCCCCAAATCGCCCCGGCCACCGCCGAGGTGGTCTCGCCGGGGTACTCCGTGGTTCTGATACGCACCTGACAACCGCGTTCGGCGAGCAACACGGCCGTGGTGAGCCCGGAAACGCCGGCACCGATGACCAGAACCCTCGGCGATCGACCATTCATTGACTGACGATAGCACCGGACGAGTCGGCGGGACACCTTCCGCGCGGACACGGACACCGACGCTCGCCCGCCGGACGCGCGACGCGAACGAATTGACTTCCTCCCTGCCCTGGGGGCGGGGATTCCCATCGGGCTCGCGCCCGGTAGTTCCTGCTTCACAGCCGACTGCCGAAGGGAGGAGACCCTTGCGGACTCACACCGGCTCCACAGGCTTCGCCGGACTATGGCCCGGCTACCGCTCGACCAGCGGCAAGGATGTTCTTCGCGGCGTTGTGGTCCCGGTCGTGCCGGGTGCCGCAGTCGGGGCACGTCCATGCCCGCGTGGAGAGTGTCAAGCTCGGCAGCAGGTGTCCGCACGCGGAGCACGTCTTCGACGACGGGTACCACCGGTCCACGACGGCCAGGGTCTTGCCCGCGCGGGTGGTCTTGTATTCCAGCTGGCGCCGGAACTCGCCCAGCGCGGCGTCCATGACGGCCCGGTTGAGCCCGGCCTTGGCTTTGACGTTGCGGCCGGGCTTGTCGGTGGTGCCCTTCGCGCTGCTGGTCATGCCGGACACGGTGAGGTCTTCGATCGCGATGACATCGGCACGTCGCACGAGGTTCGTGGTGGTGCGGTGCAGGAAGTCGGCGCGGGCGTGGCGGATCTTGCGGTGCGCGCGGGCGACCTTGCGTTTGGCTTTGCGTCGGTTGTTCGAGCCACGCTGCTTGCGGGCCATCTGTCGTTGGTAGCGGGCGAGGTCGCGTTCCTTGCGGTCCAGATGCTTGGGGTTGGCGATGGTCTCGCCAGTGGACAGCGTCGCGAAGTCCTTCACGCCGAGGTCGATGCCGAGGGCCTCGCCCGTGGGCGCGGCGGATTCGGGGTCGTCGGTGTCGACGGCGAACGTCACGTACCAGCGCCCGTCCTGCTCGCGAGAGACCACCACCATCGTGGGGTCGATCGTGTCCGGGTCGATGTCGGGCCAGGACCACACGAACTCAAGCGGTGTGGATTGTTTCGCCAACGTCAACGTCCCGTCGCGCATACGGAACGCGCTGCGGGTGTAGTGCGCCGACTGTTTGCCGTTGCGGTTCTTGAACCTCGGGTACTTGGCGCGTCCGGCGAAGAAGTTCGCGAATGCGGTGTGCTGATGCCGCAGGGTCTGTTGCAGCGGCACGCTGGAGACCTCGGACAGGAACCCCAGGTCCTCAGTCTTCTTCCACCGCGACAGGGCGGCGTCGGTCTCGGTGTAGGACGTTTTCGTGCCGTGCGCGTGGTAGGCGCGGTGCCGCTGGGCGAGGGTCTTGTTCCACACGAGGCGCACGCACCCGAACGTGCGACCCAACTGGGCCGCCTGGTCCGAGTCCGGGTAGGCCCGGCACTTATACGCCGTCCGCATACCGATCATTTCACACGACTAGCGATCATGAGTAAGCATGTGGGTACGTGGTCACCCAACAGCACTCGGGATCGCTTTCCTCTCCGCCCTGAAGACCGAAACTTCCAACGATCGGAGCCTGGTGACGCGACGTGGTTCGCCACGCTCGGGAGGAGTCACCGTGCGGCCCCGAGCCCGACCGCGTCCCACTCCCCGCCGAGTCCGGGCGCCAGCCCCGATACCGCGACGGCGTGGAACTCGGCTCCCCGCAGTCGCCCGGATCCCTCGGGCAGCGCCCCGAGCAGCGGAACGCCGGTCACGGCGGGAAGGTCGGCCGCGTTGCAGCGCGCCGCGAGATCAGGATCACTCGGTCGGCTCCCGATCACGAGCCCGGGGCAGTCCAACCCACGGTGGCGCAGTTCCCGGACGGTCAGCGTGCTCGCGTTCAACGCGCCCAGTCCCGCCGGGCACACCACCAGCACCGGCGCGGCCAGTGAGGCCGCCGCGTCGGCGAGCGTGCCGCCGTGGTCGTCATAGGGCACCAGCAACCCACCGGCTCCCTCCACCAGCACGAGATCGTGCGAGGCGGCCAACCGAGCGACCGCCGCGACGATCCGCTCCGGAGTGACCGGCGAGGTCCCCTCGCGTCGCGCCGCCACGGCGGGTGCCAACGGATCGCGGTGGCGCGCGAGTTCCAGAGTGGTGACACCGCCCGTCGTTCGCTCGACCCCACCGGTCATTCGCCCGATCGCGGCGGTATCACCCTCGTCGTCGCCCACGGTTCCGGTCTGCGCGGGTTTGAGCACCGCCACCGAGCCGGAGGCGGTGGCGGCCAACGCGGCGGTGACCACGGTCTTGCCGACCCCGGTGCCGGTACCGGTCACGAAAAGCGTCCTGCCCATCGCGCTCACCCCGCTGCCGCCGCCGCGCGAACGGCCTCGGTCACCGTGGCCAGCTCCTCGGGACCGATCACGTAGGGCGGCATGGTGTAGATCAGGTCGCGGAACGGACGGAGCCACACCCCGTGCTCGACCGCGGCACGACTCGCGGCGGTGGTGTCCACCTCGTGATCGAGCTGTACGACACCGATCGCTCCGAGCACTCGCACATCGCGCACCCCGGGCAGCTCCCGCACCGGGGACAGCCCGTCCCGCAACCCGGACTCGATCGCACCGATCTCGGTGCGCCAGTCCTTCTCCAACAGTGCCCGCAACGAGGCGCAGGCCACCGCGGCGGCGAGGGGATTGCCCATGAAGGTGGGTCCGTGCGCCAGCACGGGCACCGAGCCCCGCGCTATCCCCTCGGCGACGCGGGTGGTGCACAACGTCGCGGCCATGCTGAGGTAACCACCGGTGAGCGCCTTTCCCACGCACATCACGTCCGGCGCGACCCCGGAGTGGTCGGCGGCGAACAGCTCGCCCGTACGTCCGAAGCCGGTGGCGATCTCGTCGAAGACGAGCAGCACCTCGTAACGGTCGGCCAGCTCGCGCAGCGCGCGCGGGTACTCGGGCGAGTGGAACCGCATGCCGCCCGCGCCCTGCACGATCGGTTCCACCACGACGGCGGCCAGTTCCTCGTGGTGGCGCCGCAGCAGTTCCTCGAAGTGCTCGAGGTAGTCGCGCTCGACCTCGGCATCGAACCCGGCGGGTGGAGCCGCGGCGAAGAGCTGCTCGGGCAGCGCACCGCGCCACAGGTGGTGCATCCCGCCTTCCGGGTCACACACCGACATCGGATGCCAGGTGTCGCCGTGATAGCCGCCGCGCCAGGTGAGCAACCGTCGTTTCCCGGCCCGCCCCCGACCGCGCCAGTACTGCAGACACATCTTGACCGCCACCTCGATCGCCACCGAGCCGGAGTCGGCCGGGAAGACGTGCCGCAGCGGGTCGGGGGTGATCTCGACGAGGCTCGCGGCGAGCCGCACGGCGGGTTCGTGGGTGAGGCCGCCGAACATCACGTGACCCACACGGTCGAGCTGCCGCCGAACCGCCTCGTCGAGGTCGGGGTGGCGGTAGCCGTGGATCGCCGCCCACCAGGAGGACATGCCGTCGATGAGTTCCCGCTGCCCGTACCGCTCGGAGCGGGTGCGCAGCCTCACCCCCTGGGCGTCGGTCACGGTCAGCGGCTCCGCGGCGGCGGGCATCTCCGAATAGGGGTGCCAGACGTGATTTCTATCCAGTTGGGACAGTTCTTCCGGTGACAGCGGTGTGTCCGACAGGGCTCTGAGCACACCGGAATGCTGCCGCGACACCGGACGGAACCCCATTCGCGGCGGGAACAAATCCCCGGCACCGCGGTTGTACGTCCCGGCCACTGGTCACCGGCTCGCCACTCCCCCAGGCTCCGACGACATGGCCCCTCGGACCACCACTCCCGACGAGCCGGATCCGGAAACGGTGTTCGACCGACTGGACCGGGAAGCCGAACGCCGTGACCGCGCGGGGCTGACCAGGAGACCACCGACTAGATCGGCGGCGGAGAGCACACTGGACCTCGCGGGCAACGACTACCTCGGGCTGGCGACCCACCGCGCGGTCACCGGAGCGGCCGCGGACGCCGCACGGCTGTGGGGAGCGGGCTCGACCGGTTCCCGCCTGGTCACCGGCACAACCGAGTCGCACGCCAAGCTGGAGACCGAACTCGCGGAGTTCTACGGGACGGAATCGGCGCTGGTGTTCTCCTCGGGATACACCGCCAACCTGGCGATGATCACAGCGTTGGCCGACGAGCGTTCGGTACTCGTCTCCGACCGCCACAACCACGCCTCGCTCATCGACGGGTGCAGACTCTCCCGGGCCGGGGTGCGCATCGTGGACCACACCGATCCCGACGCGGCGGCGAACGAGCTCTCCCGGCATCCGGGGTCCGGGCTGCTGCTGACCGAGTCGGTGTTCTCCGTGGACGGTGACACCGCACCGCTGCGGGAGGCGCTGCGGGTCTGTCGCGTGAACGGCGCGGCGCTGCTGGTCGACGACGCGCACGGCCTCGGCGTGCTCGGTGCGGGCGGGGCGGGCGCGCTGACCGAGTTCGGCATGCGCGCCGCACCGGACGTGGTGAGCACGGTGACCCTGTCCAAGTCGCTGGGAGCACAGGGCGGGGCGGTGCTGGGGCCGCACCGCGTGATCGAGCACCTCAGGCAGACCGCCCGCACGTTCGTTTTCGACACCGGCCTGGCCCCGCCGGCCGTCGCGGCGGCAGCGGCGGCGTTGGGGGTGCTGCGGGAGCAGCCGGGGCGTGGCGCACGGGTGCGCGAGGTGGCCGAAGGACTGCACCGGGAACTGGTGCGACGCGGCGTGCCCGCCACCCGGCCCGGGGCCGCGGTGCTGGGCATCCCCGTGGGCGGGGCGAACGCCGCCGTGGCGTGGGCCGCGGCATGCCTGCGCCACGGCGTACGAGTGGGGTGCTTCCGGCCGCCCTCGGTTCCCGACGGTGACGCGCGGTTGCGGCTGACGGCGCGGGCCGATCTGGGCCCGGAACGGCTCACCGAGGTGGCAGCCGTGATCGCCGAAACCGCTCCGGAAGGCACCGGGTGAGCCGGGTGTCGCCGGGCACGGCCACGAAGCCGTCCGTCTGAACCGGCTCGAGCGGCCGAAGCTCTTCCGGAACGGTTCGTCGCGGGGCTCGTCTCGGTGGGAGTGCCTCTCCGGCACGACAGCGCCGGAGGGGCACTCCAGAGTTCGTCAGCGTCACCGGTTCCGCCACGGCGGAATTCCGCGGGAAGACTCCGCCGATCGGTCCGGAAAGGTGGGCGGAACTTCGATCAGGGCTTGCGGCCCACGGCTCCGACGATGCAGTTCGACACTTCCGGCTCCTGCTTGTAGCGGGGGCCGTCCGGCCACCAGTCACAGCACCGCACCAGCCCCGGATCCACCAGTTCCAGCCCCGGGAACATGCTCCGGATCTGTTGTTCGGTGCGGAACTTCCCACTTCCCATCGGACTGTGGGTGAATCGGTCGTCCATCCTGTTGGCCAGCGCGGTGTAGTAGTCGTCGTCCCGCGGATCGTAGAAGTGACTCAGAACCACGAACGATCCCGAGGGCAACGCCTCGATGTACTCCCGCATGATGTCGCCGGGGTCGCGTTCGCCGACGTAGTGGTGCAGTGTTCCGACCTGGAGCAGTGCCAGCGGCTGGGAGAAGTCGATGTGGGCGTTGACCACCGGGTCTTCCAGAATGGTTCGCGGCTGGAAGATGTCGGCCGGGCTGAAGTGGGTCTTCTCGTTCTCCTCCAGCAACGCACGGCCGTGGGCGAGCACCACCGGATCGTTGTCCACGTAGACGACCCTGGCCTCGGGGTTGAGCCGCTGCGCCACTTGATGGGTGTTCTCGGCGGTCGGTAAACCGGAACCGCAGTCCAGGAACTGCGAGATGTCGGTCTGGCTGGCCAGGAAACGGATCGTCCGAATCAGGAATTCGCGGTTGTCCCAGGCCAGGTCAGCCGCTTCCGGCGCTGCCTGCTTGACTCCCTCGAAGACTTGCCGATCGACTTCGTAGTTGTCCTTGCCACCGAGAAATGCGTCGTAGACCCTGGCGATACTCGCCTTGCTCGTATCGATGTGTACCGGAGTAGCGCTCTCCGGCGGGGATCCTGCTTCGGTCATCTCAACCTCGTGTCGGGGGTCGGGTTCAGGGTCGGACGGTGCACTCGGCGTAGGAGTGTCAGCGCATGCTGTAAATGCAAGCACAAGGAGGTAATCTCACGAAACCGTGCGGCAGAACTTCGATTGGCACGAATGCCGGATCGCCTTCCCCCCGAACGAGTTCACCGCCGACTACAGTGTGAAAGCGAGAATCCGGTGTGTACACCGACGAACAGGAGTGGGGATGACCACCGTCGATTCCGGCGAACCCGATGACGAACACGTCGAGGAACATCCGAAACCGACAGCCAGGCGAATCGTGTTGGGCGCACAGCTGCGCAGGCTGCGCGAGAGAGCCGACATCACGCGCGCCCAGGCAGCGGACGAGATTCGCGGGTCCGAATCCAAAATCAGCCGGATCGAGCTCGCCAAGGTCAGCCTGAAGGAACGCGATGTCCGCGACCTGCTCAAGTGCTACGGGGTCACCGACGACGAGCAACAACAGCCGTTCCTGGAAATGGTGCGCGAGTCCAAACAGCCCGGCTGGTGGAACCGCTACAGCGATCTGATGCCCGATTGGTTCCAGGACTTCGTCGGTCTGGAGGAGTCCGCCTCGCGGATCCAGACCTACGAACTCCAGTTCGTGCCGGGACTGCTGCAGATCGAGCCCTACGCCAAAGCCATCGCCAGTCACGGCAGACCGGAGCTGGCCGACGAGAACGTCCGGCGCAGGGTGGCACTGCGCATGCAGCGGCAGAAACTGCTCAACGGGCCGCAAGCCCCTCGGGTGTGGGCGGTGATCGACGAGTCCGTGTTACACCGGCCGATCGGTGGACTCGACGTGATGCGGCAACAGTTGGACCACCTGCTGGAAATGACCAAGCGTTCCACCATCACGCTGCAGGTGGTCCCGTACCGGCTCAGCGGTTACGCCGCGGAGGGCTCGTTCAGCATGTTGCGCTTCGCGGAGCCCGAGCTTCCGAATCTGGTCTACGTCGAACATCTCGCGGGCGCGCTGCACCTGGACAAACCGGAGGAGATCGAACAGTACAGCAGGGTGTTCGACCACCTGACCGTGGACGCCGAGACCCCGGAGGAGTCCAGGAAGCTGTTGCACAAGGTGCGGGCGGAACTCTGATTCCCGGATCGGCCGGGTTCTCGCAGGCCGGGATCTCGTAGGCCGGGATCTCGTAGGTGGTTACGGGGCGGAGCCTCCCGCTGATTCCCGCTTCGGGAGGTTTTCCCGGCGACTGGGCCCGCACTTCGGACCACCGATCACTCACCGCCACCTCGGTCGTCCATTCGGGTGAGTCGCGTCGTCGAACCAGAGCGACTCGACGGAAACGAACCGTGAAACGGAGTTCCCCGGGCATCGAATCGAGAAGCACGCGACACCAGCGGCTCGCGCCGCTCAACCGGCCGAACGCCGAAATTTCCGAGCAGTATACCCGGGTGACACCCTGCACAGGAACCTGAACAATCTCGCACGATCGTGTGTATTCGTGCAGCTGCACGTGCAGATGCATTGCCTTTTCGGCGCCCCGTTGGCAAGATCTTGTGCACGTGCAGATGCACAACGCAGAAAAGGTGACCACATGAGCGAGATGACCCGCACCAGCACCTCGGCTGCCGAGCTGCCGAGTGTGCGGTGGCGCAAGAGCAGGCACAGCGGTGCGATCGGGAACTGTGTGGAGGTCGCCGCGCTCAACGGCGGCGAGGTCGCCATGCGCAATTCCCGTGACCCGGAAGGCACCGCTCTCATTTACACCCGTGCCGAGATCGCCGCGTTCGTGGCCGGCGCGAAGGACGGAGAGTTCGATGACTTCATCAGCTGACACCCAGTGCGATTCGGACGCGCGACTGCGCGAACTGATGGCCCGGGGTTTTCAGTTCATGCAGTCCACCGATTCCCGTGGCGAGCTGCGGGCGCTGGTCGGCGTGCGTGGGCACGACAACGTCATCGACGTGGTGCGCCTCGAATCGGAGGACCACGTGACGGCGACCAGGATGCCGAGCTACGAGGAGAACGTCTTCGAACCGAGCACCACCTGGTGGCATTCCAGCGGCCAGGTATGCGACGTGATCGACCGACTGCTCGAACTCCCCGACGACCACACTCCCGGATCCCTGCTGGTCGCCGCCGGACTCTAGTCGGACTTCGTCGACCGGTTCCGCCGAACCGGTCGCGTAGCACCTCACTTGATGAGTTTTCGATCGTCCGCTGCGGCGACGTCCGCGGAGAGTGGCGCCGGGATGGCAAACAAGCCCGCTGGAAACTTCGGTAAGACCCGCTCGCGGGTATTAGGTATCGCCACGGGAAGACCGCACCCACGGGTGCGGTCAAGGCCGCGTTGCGATACGACAACTCAGGGACATTTTTACACGTTTCCTGGACGGTTAAGGAATTTTGGCTGGTTGTACGTTCGCCGAAGGCGGGGGGAGATCCCCGCCTTCGAACGTATAACGGCTCTGCTGGGAGCTTCGTAAGCAGCGAGAGGATCTAATCGTAACTGGTCAATCCATAAGGAGGATCCTTCCGCGCGGTATGGGAAAACTGGTTCCGCCGCGACTCCGATGTTTCGGCATCTCGATCTTTCAGGCTCCTACGGTGGGCCATCGCCGACCGAATGAGGATTACCCGTCCTGTCACTCAATCCCAGAGTGCGGTGTGTGCCGAAGGAACGGCGATGGTAGGTGAGCGGACTCTGCGGTGTGCTGTCGGCTGTCGTTACACGACCGAATGCCACAAGATGGTCGCCGCCTTCCACAAGCTCGGCCAGCTCGCACGCCAACCAACCGGCTGTATGCGCGATTCGTGGCAACTCTTGGTCCACATACCAATCGAGTCCCGCGAAGCGATCGATCTCCTGTCGAGTAAACCGCATCGCGGTATCCGCCTGCTTCGACCCGAGCACGTTCACTCCGAATCGCCGGGAAGAGCACAGTCTCATCAGTAAGGTGGAACGTCGGTCGAGAGCAACGAGCACCATCGGTGGTGTCGTGGACAGCGAAGCGAACGCACTCACCGTGGCGCCGTACGGCTTGTCACCGCTCATGGTGGTGACGATGGTGACGGGCGCGCAAACCGAAGCCATGGTTTCACGAAACACCTCCGCTGTTACGTCCGAGGTGCTCGGAGGACCGGTCGAGTGGATGGACACACGTGCTCCTCACTGTGTTGGAACGCTCGCGGAAGCGGGTGGAACAGGCCCGGTGGACGGGGCGCCGGATGACGACCGCCAAACCGAGGCGATCTCCACGGCCTGTCGTGGAGTGAGCCGCGGGTCGCACAACGATGTGTAGCGCCTTCCCACCTCGGCTATTCCAGTGGCATCGGACACGCATTCGGTGACAGCGGCGTCCGGCGTGGTTTCCAGGTGCAACCCGCCGGGCACACCACCGCCAACGTCCACTGCCTCGAGAAAGCCGTGCACCTCACGTCTCATCTCGCTGAGCAGTCGAGTCTTGTACCCCGACGGCGCCGTCGTTGTGTTGCCGTGCATCGGATCGCACAGCCAGATCGCCGGATGACCCGCTCGCCGAACCGCGGTTACGAGAGTGGGCAGCACTTCGGCGACACGGTCCGCACCCATCCTCGCGATGAGCGTCAGCCTGCCCGGCTCTCGGGAAGGGTCGAGCGCTTCGCAAAGTCTCACCAATTGGTCGACGTCGATACCAGGACCGACCTTGCAAGCGACCGGATTCACCACGTTGGCGAGCATTCGCACGTGCGCTCCGTCGACTCGGCGGGTGCGCTCGCCGATCCAGGGCCAGTGCGTCGAGGTCAACAAAGATCTCTCCCCTACGCAGGGCCGAATCTGGGGCAGCTCGTAGTCCAACACGAGCGCTTCGTGGCTCGTCCAAACGGGAGCACCCACCGAAGCTTTCCACGCCCCCGAACGTTGCCGCAGGTAGTTCATCGCGCTGAGCGCTGCGGCATGGCAGTCAAGCATCCGCCGCGGATCCGGACGACGCTCCTCCTCGTTCGGCGCGGAGCCATTGACGAGCTCGCCTCGGTAAACCGGTAACTCGTAACCATTGACTGTCTCGACCGGCCGCGATCTCGGTTTCGCGAACTGCCCCGCGAACCGTCCCACACGCAGCACCGGAAGTCCCGAGTGAGCGGCGGTCACACCTGCGACGAGGTCCAGCACCCCCACCTTGCGAGAGAGGTACTCGGGCGTGCATTCGGCAGGGTCCTCGGAGCAGTCGCCCGTTTGTACAACCTGGTACTGCCCGGCGGCCACGCCCGCGAGCAATGTCCTGAGCAAGTACACTTCCTGCTGCGTGACCAGAGCGGACGCTTTGTTCAGACGTTCCCGTACCTCGCTGACTGTCTCCGGCAATTCCCAGGGTGGCTGCTGTTCGGCAAGCGTCGGATCCAGATCGATTCGGGTGTCGATCGGAGGTGCATCCAGTATTTCTGTGTTCATTTGGCAACCTTCGGTGGTCAGGAGAAGTGTTGCGGTTTTGGTCCGGACCGGCGTCGTAACGAGGTTCTGGACATGGCCCCCCGGCATCGTCCGGATATGCTTGACGCACGCTCAGCCGAACCTGTCACGAAAGATGCTGATGAGCTCGTCCGACATGAGGGCCTCGGGGTCGAAGAGCTCGGAAAAGGAGCCGATACGGGCGGGGAAGAACCTTCGCCGGACAATCCCCGCGAATCCGAATAGTGCCCCGTGGTGTGAGCACGCGGACTCACGTCATCGCGTTCGATATATCAGAGGAACAGGCTGTCGGAATGTCCGGTGAGCAATAGCTGCCCCGCTGAGGTGACAATCTGTTCCTGTCCCACTGCGTGCTGACACATCGTGGTGCAGTCGCGCAACCAACGGTCCAGCGGGGAAGCGGTCCGGTAGATAGCCGCTCCGCCCACGAGGTCGTAAAGCGAGTTGACAATATCCCGCGCGACACGGAAAGCGTTGTAGCGAGCCAAGGCAACCGCAGCCCGCTCGTACGCGGTTTGCGGTGTCCCCGAGACGAGCTTCTCCCATTGCTGGTGCACCGAGTCGAAAACCGCGGCGCGAGCACTCGACAGCTGGATCTCAGCGGTGGCGACGGCATTCTGGACTCGTCCCTTATCCGCCCAACGGTCACCAGTCGCACGATCCACACGGGACTCCGCGAGCTCGCGGACATAGTCGATGGCGGCCCTGGCAACACCAAGCGGCACCCCGGCCATTTTACGAAGAATAGTGTCCGGGGCCGCGTGGAGCGGTCCATCCCGACGCGGCTCGTCCAGGCTGAAAGACCGTTCCTCCGGCACGAAAAGGTTCTCTACGGTGTAATCACGGCTACCACTGCCCGCCAGTCCGGTGGTATGCCAGGTATCGAGAATCTCGAAATCCTCAGGGCGCGCGACCATGATGCGCCAATTTTCCGATCTGTTTCCACGAGGATCAGATTCCGGTTCCCCATCCGAGTAAACCTTGCACCCGGCTACCAACCAATCGGCGTGTGTGCAGCCGCTTCCGAATCGCCACCGACCACTGACCCGGTACCCGCCGGCGACGCGCTCGGCGACGCCTTCGGGGTGGATCCAGCCCGCGGTGATCATGTCAAGGCGCGGGAACATTTCCCGCGCCTTCTCATCGGGGAGGTATCCTGAGTAGATCCCGGAGTCGGCACCGATCATCGCGCACCAGGCCACCGAGGCGTCGGCTTTCGCCAACGCTTCGATCACCTCGATCTGTTGTGCTGACGTGAGCTCCGGGCCGCCCCAGGAGCGCGGCATGTTCATCCGGAACACTCCTGCTTCCCGCATCGAAGTGACGATGTCCCGAGGCAGGCAACGGTGTTGTTCGATCTCCTGCGCCCGCTCGCGCAGGGTAGGTGCGAGTACGTGGACACGCTCCAGCAGCGTTTCCGTGGTGAGCGCTTCCGCCGGAAGGTTCGTCTCGGAGACGTGTTGGGCGACAGTGGTCATGATCTGCTCCTTGGAACTCGTGGAAGGGATGTGCTCGGTGGTCATCGGATGTGGTCGTTGGTCATCGGTAGCGTCCGGGAGCGAGTACGAAATTCGGATCGATGAGATCCTTGATGCGACGGGACAGACATCGCGCGTTCTCGGTATGTGGAGCGCCGTCATTCCAGCCAGCGTGATCGACGTCCAGACGGTAAGGGCGGTAACCGGCGGTGCCGAACAACTCGTAGAGTCGGTCGAGAGCACGGTGTGCGTCTTCCGCCTCCGCTGTTCGACGTGGGTACTTCATGGACACGACGAAGTCGACGACATCACCGTCGAGTGCGTTCACCGTGGCCCCCGGTCGTACACCCGTTTCCCGGTGGACACATTCCAGTAGCTCGTACGCGTGCGCGACATCCTCACCCGTGAACGGCACGAGTGGGAGGAAGAAGAGCCAACCCAACTCACCCTCATCCACTTCGGATGCCGAACGCCGGAACGTCGCTTCCAGCAGCCAGTCGTTCGTGTCGGGATCACCAGCGTAAGCATTGTCGACCATGGTGCTCACGACGTCGTCGCCGTCGGGTTCGGGCAACCTGGTCAGTACGCTGGACCGTGCGGCCTCGGCGGCGACTACTTCTGAAACGCGTTCGACCGCGGTATCCAGACCGTCGATGCACACATGCGCCCGATAGCCTGCGGAAGCAGCACCGTACAACTGGTTCGCCGTCGCGTCGTAGATCTTCACAACCCCGTTGACCAAGCCCTGCCGTACCCATCGGCGCAGCTCGTCAACAGCCGCGAGGAGATCCTGCCGGTCGAATTCGAAGCGCTCTGTGTTCATCCGCTCCGGGCGGGGCATCAGGCGCACCACCCCCGCGGTAGCCACCCCGAGGTCGGACTGGGCGAACAGCTGCACCAGCGAGGGACCGAGTCCGTAGGGATAGATCGCCGAAGAAGTGCCGTCCGCCAGGTCGGGCCACCAGCCGATCCGAACGAGCTCACCGTCCGGTAGCACGATCTCCAGGCCGACCAGGTCGGCGACGCGTTGTCTGCGTAGCCCCACTCCTCGGTCAAGTGCGTTTCCCAGCACACTGGTGTGCGCCGAGGACGCGGTGACATTCAACATCCGATCAGTCCCGCGCAGTCTCGCTGCGAGCTCGCCCTGGGTAACACCGGGTTCCACGATCGCCCAGCCTCCCTCGGTGGAAAGGGCGCGCAGGGTGTCCAACTCGCCGACGTCCAGCAGGACCGTGCCGTCGGCAACGGGTTCCCGTGAGCCCAATCCCCAGTTCCTGCCGGTACTGACGACATGCATGGGCGCCGGTGCGCTCGTGTCGTTCGCTCGTTCCAGCAACTGACGAACGTCGTCGACCGATGAGGGGCGGAGGGTGGCAGGCACCTGCCGAGAAGGGAACAAACTCACGTTGGGACCCTGTGCTCCTTGGTGGTGAAACACGCGTTCCGGTCCCAACAGCGTGGTGGCGATATCGATCAGGGAGGTTGTGGTGGTTGAGGTGACAGACATGAATGGCTACCCCCAAAGTCATCGAGGAAGTGGGCGGTATCAGGCGTATGTGACGAGATTCAGTGCCGACTCGGTCGCGGCGAAATGGATCTCGTCACTGAACGTGCCGTCGAGATTGCGGAGACGGTTACTACGGACACCGTCCGGCAGATATCCAGCTGCCAGGGCAACGGCCAGGGAAGCCTGATTCTCCGGCTTTACGCCGAGTTCGAGTCGGGAATAACCCGCCCCCCGAAGTGCCCACGTCGTCGCTAATTTGAGGGCTCGTGCGGCGAATCCGCGTCCCCGATAGGCGGGGAGGACACCGTAACCGACGTCGGCCACCTTCGGCGGGACAACGGAACGCAGGGCCAGTTTCCCCGCAGGCTGACCGGTCGCCGCGTCAACGATGGTCATCAATCCCTGTGGGCCGGTCAACCACTCCATTCGCGCACGAACGGCTTTCTCTGCGATGTCCCACTCGGTGAGTGGTTCGACGAGCGCGAACCGCTTCGCCTCCGGATTCGCCTGCTCCTCGTACAGCGCTCGCGCATCCTCGGGGTGTGTGACACGCAGACGTACTACACCGTCGGACAAGCCACCCGCCTGCAGCTCAGGGAAGCAGGGCGGTATCGGGGTACCGACGTCGTGGGATAATCGAGAGAACACGGCTCTTCCCAAGGTTTCCGGCTCTCGCGTGATCCCTTCATAGCGCATCCCGGCACCCAGCGCTGCCCTCGCCCGTTCCACGTCCTCCAGCGAGCACCTCAGCTCAACCCGGCGTGACCCGTCCGCGAAGGCCTGCTCGACCAGTGCTCCGAGCACCGGAGCGACTTCACTGCCGAGATCCGCTGTGTGCTCAAGCACGTAGTCCACGAGCGTCGTATCGGCCTGTTGGTGGCCCGATAGGTGTCGCAGAGTCGCGGTTCCTACGGCTATTCCGTCCGGTCCAGTAACCACGCCTTCACACACTCCCGCGGTGCGGACCAACCTGTCGAGGCGAAACGACCCACTACCCTGGGCAAGCACATCCGCATACGCATGATTCATGTTCTCACCTTCCACGATTAATTGAACGAAAAATATCCGGAACCTCGAGAACCCCGCGATCAGCGCAAGTTCCATAAGATGACAACCATCCTTGTTTGTCAACGGCGTTCACGCGAACCGCACCACTCGACAAACGGCGAGATTCCACATGTTAGCCAGAACAACGAAAAAGTGTTTCAAATCACTGCGCGAAAAAACAAAAAGGTGCGCCCAGGGCCACCCTGGACGCACCTTCGATTTTTTGTCCGACAAGCACGAGAGTGCTCGTTTACCGCGATGTCCGTTCCGGCGATCCGCCGGGCATCCCACTCCGAACAGGGCGAAATACCGACGTGACACCGGCCACATCGGAACAACAGTAACCTACTGCTTCCTACTTCAGGATTACTTCCCGAAGATCGGGTTATCCCACTGCCCCCGGCCGTTCAACCTCCCCATTCCTCCGGATACGGCATGCGAGTTTCACGATGAATACCACTCCGATCCGAGACTCATGCGAGACCGTACTCCAGCGGACTGGGTGCGACCGCGTGACAGCCACGCTCCGAGCCGATCGAAACCTGGTCAGACAGTGTTGCCGCCATCGACCGGCAACGTGGCGCCGGTAACGAAGGAGGCTCCATCCCCGGCCAGGTACACGACGGCGGCAGCGATTTCCGTAGGCTCGCCATAACGGCCGAGTATCGTGAGATCGCGCTGGATCGAGGCGGTCGGACCGTCGGCCGGGTTCATATCGGTGTCCACCGGTCCGGGCGAAACCTGGTTCACTGTGATGCCGTGAGGACCGAGATCCCGTGCCAGTCCCTTGGTCATTCCCGTTACCGCCGCTTTGCTCATGGCGTACAACGTGTTGCCCGGCCCAGGAACTCGCTCTCCCAGACAGCTTCCGATGTTGATGATGCGCCCGCCTTCTTCGAGATGCCGAGTAGCCGCCTGGGCCGCCCGGACACAAGACCGGATGTTGACGTGGAGAGTGCGGTCGATTGTATCCGTCGGAAGATCCTGGAAGGCGACTCCTGACTGGTCCATGAAACCGGCATTGTTCACCAGGATGTCGAGTCGACCGAATTCCGCCACGGTTTCCTCGACCGCGGAAGACGCTTCTTCCGGCACCATCAGGTCCGCCGAGTGTGCCGAACCGCGACATCCCGCGTTCCGTATATCATCGACGACCGTCTCGGCCGCATCCTTGTTCCGCACATAGGTGATGGCCACATCCGCGCCCGCTTCCGCCAGGGAACGTGCGATTCCGGCGCCGATTCCGCGACTTCCGCCGGTGACCAGGGCAACCTTACCGATGAGTTGATTCACTTCGACTCCCGTGTTCTGTCCGTAGTGGCCATCGAGTCAGCCGCCTCCGCAACAGGCTCCGACCGAGAATCCGGTGCGGCGTTCGTTCCTGAGAAGGCTCCCCTGGTCAAAATGTCGGGAAGCAGGGTCAGAAAACCGGCGACCGCTATTATGACCCCGATCCACAACGGGGCCCGCAATCCGTAACCGGCACTGATCCCCAGGCCACCCACCCAGGATCCGAACACGACTCCCATCGTGATGCAGGACGTGTGCACCGTGTTCACCAGTGAACCGCCGTTCGCCGTCCCCATCACGCGGGCCACCAGCGCTGGATTCATGGTCACACCGACCAGACCGATTCCGATCAGCGCGAGGACGACGACAGGGGGCCGTGTGGTGAACAGCCCGAAAACGATCAGCAGGACGATCAGTGACACCACTCCGGCCGTCAGGGTGCTGATGGCCCTCGTGTCCGCCAGCCTGCCGACGATGTAGTTGCCGACGATCGTGGCAGCCCCGTACACGAACAGCAGCGTCGTGACAGTGGTCGCACCGAAGTCGGTCACCTCGGACAGGATGGGTGTGAAGTAGCTGAACGCCGCGTAAGTCGCGCCGATGACCAGGGTGCTGGTGGAGTAGACCGCCCACAATCTCCAGTTCTGGAACGCGGCGATTTCGCTGCGCACGCTTGTTTCCTGCGAAGCCTCGAGACGAGGCACGACGAGGGCGGTGAGTGCGCCCACCGTAATCGCCATGACGGCGACGATCCAGAAGCTCATCCGCCAGCCGAAGGACGAACCGATGTAGTTCGCCAGCGGAAGCCCCAGCACGGTGCCGGCCATGAGACCGCTGAGGACGATGGAGCTCGCCCGAGCCGCGACGTTGGGGCCGGCGAGTTGGATCGCGGCGGCGATGGCCACGCCGAAGAAGGCTCCCGAAACCGCACCGGTGATCAAGCGGGCGACGATCAACAATCCGTATCCCGGCGACAGCGCTCCCAGCACCTCACCGGCCACGAAAGCCCCGAACAGGACCATGAGAGCCGACCGACGAGGCAGCCTCAGCAGCGCGGTGTTCAGGAACGGCCCGCCGATCGCCATGGCCAGGGCGTACAACGAGATCAGATAGCCGACCTGGGAGACGGAGACGCCGAGTTCCTGCGCCATGGCGGGCATCATTCCGGTGACCTGCAGTTCGCTGGTCACCAGGGCGAATATTCCGAGCCCCAGTACATATACGGCGATGGGCATGGCGGTGGAGTTCCTCTCGACGGGATTCGTTGTCGTACTGGGTCAACCGACGGAGTCGGCTTGTGCCTGAAAAGATCCGTAACGTCTTCCGACCTCGATCGCGTGCTCGTTGTCGGAGGGCTGGAAGTGGGGAACGGCTACTCCTGGCACCGCGGGTCTCCCGGTTTCTAGGAAAAAACGCTCGAAGCCGCCTGGTGTGAAGATGAGGAGTTGTCGAGCGGTGTGCAGACCCTTGTTGCGGAATCCGTGCATCGTGTTGCGCGGAATGAATACGAAATCCCCGGAGCGCCCGATCACGGTCTGATCGCCGATGTAGATTTCGAGTTCGCCTTCGACGATGTAGAAAGCCTCGTCCTCATATGTGTGGTTGTGCATCGGCGGCCCCCCACCCGGAGGAACCGAGGCTTCGAGCAGTCCCAAGTTGCCGCTGGAACCCTCCTGGCCGATCTTGACCGAGTACACGTCCCCGTTGAGCCACACCGTTGATCCACCGCCCGCGGGCACGTGGACGAAGGGGGTCGTGGTTACGCCGTCGGATGCCGTGCCCCCGACGGCCGGAGCGTCGTCCATACCGCCTGCCTCTGAACCGTGAACATGTGCGGCGTCCACCGCTACGGACGCCGCGTACAAATCTTGACCGATCGGTCATCATTAGAACGAGGCAGCGAGATACTGTCAAGCGGTAACCTGGTTCCCGAACACGGTGCTCGTGGTCAACGGCCGTTGAGCACGAGTCAGAACACCCGCGCCACGGGGAGACCCCATGCCGAGAGGACGTCACCGAGAGTTCGACTTCGACGCGGCTGTCGACGCTGCCCTCACCGTTTTCTGGGGCAAGGGGTACGAAGGCACGAGCCTGGCCGATCTGACCGACGCGATCGGTATCCGCCGCGGCAGCCTCTACGCGGCGTTCGGCAGCAAGGAAGCCCTGTTCGAGCGGGCGCTGCTGCGCTACAGCCGCACCATCGCTCAGTACGTCGACGAGGCGATAACAGCTCCCACCGCCCACGAGGTCATAGCTCGGATCTGGCACGGGGCCGCGGAGGCCACCACCGACGAGAACGCGCCGCACGGTTGTCTGATCGTGCACGGCGCGCTCAGCTGTTCCAGCGAGAATGACGCCGTCAGGTCACGTCTGGCCGAGATACGACACAATGACAAGCAGCGGCTGCGCGAAAGATTCGAACGCGCGATAGCAGCAGCGGATCTACCGGCCGAGACCGATCCCGCCGCGCTGGCGAGCTATGTCGCGACGGTACAACACGGCATCGCCGTACAGGCGCGCAGTGGAGCGACTCGTCAGGAGCTGCGGACCATGGTCGATTTGGCGCTCGCCGGAATTCACCGCTCAGTATAATTCCGCCGGTTACTCAGACAGTGCCCTGTCATATTTGCTCCTGTCATACTTGCGCGCACCCCCGTGACTCCAGACGTTGCGCGAGCTTGTGCCAAGACTGCCCGAGGTCGCGTGCCAGTTCCGCAACGGTTTGCGCACAGTACGACGGGACGTACTCGGCGATATCGACGTTCGCGAGGGGAAACGACTGGGTCCGCAACAGGCGCAGCAGAGCACGACCGGTTTCGCTGAACCGCAGGGTCGGATCTTTCTGCAGCTTCCGCAGCATGTCCTCCCGTTCACAGTAGGCGATGGAGACGTCCTCTCCAGCTACCTGTGGCTGGTCACGCTCGCGGTGCCCACCACGTTGCCGCGACGGTACCGGATCCTCTCCCGACTGCATTCGCTTTCGGACGTCACACACGGTCGACGGTGCTATTCGGGCAGCCCTGGCGATTTCCCGGACAGAGGCATCCGGACGCTCTCGTAGCAATTCACTGGCCAGCCGTCGTCCGGTGGCACCGTTCAACGGCCGCTCCCGACCGTCCCTGCCTATCCGGGTGTTCGACCGAGGATCTTCTTCGGTCGAACGGCGTCGGATCGCGGCCACGGTCTTTCCTGAGAGCCCTGCGATGAGCGCGATGGCTCGATCCGACCACTGCGGATGCGAATCGACGATGCGTGCGGCGGCGGCAGTACGATCGGTGAGGGAAAGCGGGAGGCCGTGTCTCACATTCGCCTGTACCGCTAGGATGAACACGTCCTCCTCGTCGCCATCGTAGAACTCTACCTCGATGTGACTCCGGCCTTGCAGCAGTGCCACACGCAGGCGATGCATTCCGTCGATGACACGCATGGTGGGGCGATGGACGACGATCGGTGGAAGCGGATCGTCCGACTCAGCCAGTATCCGCACGTGTTCGGTATCCTCGCCGTCCAGCCTCGGTGAGTCAGCGGACAGGAGCGTGTCGACCGGAACCGAGAACGTCGACTGCGTCCTGGTGACAGTGCCCCTCCGCTCCACCTGCGCACGGTCGGGACACCCTTGCTCGACGGACATAATTTCCCTGTCGATTCCTTCATTGAACACAAAGACTCCAAAGCATACAATCTTGATTCAGGGCTATCGTCGTGTCTGCATGGTTCGAAGGCATTTCGATACGACGCAACGAACACGACAGAGACGCCAGTCACTCGATGACAGGTTTTGGCACGGTCAGGGAGACCTGAATCCGTGCATGCCGACCCGCATTGTGACGCAAGCCCCACCCCGCAGTGCACGAGATCCTTCGATTTGGAGACTGTCTCTCAAGACCCAGTCCACGGCTGGATACGCCCCTGATACCCCCATCATTCCTTTTGACCAGCAACGTTCGTGTCAGCAGTCCCGCCATCGCGCACCCGAGAGGTAGCGTGCGCCGGTAACGACGCGTTCCGCTAGCACAAACGGGCCCGGGCGGCGGAACCCCCGTTCCCCCACGACATTCTCTGACGAACGGCGACAGAGGACTGAGGAAGTGATTCACTGTTCAATTCGACAGGCAACCACAGACCGTTATTCTCCTCTTGACTCGTTTATTCAAAACATCCGTTCTCGACCGGCCACTTTAGCCCAGAACACTGTTGATGTCGAACCGATGTGACTGATTTCCTTTCGATGCACCACAGTGCGTACACCGCTAGGCCGATCGGTTCAACAGCTTTACCTCCAGACAATGCACACGGAGGATGTGTTCGTAATTTACATAAAACTCGAACAACGAAAGGAATATTTTTCCCAAGTGCGAGTTTTCAGAGGAAAACTCACACGTCCTTCAGGGTTTCGGCGGCAAGCGGGGCAGAGAGCCGCGTCGTCGGCAGTGGCGGTATCGAGCTCGGTGCTGATGCCGTCGACTCCGGCGTAAGCGGCACCGCTCGTATCCGGCCGGTAAAGCGCCAGGTCGCTGGTATCGCTCACCAAGCGGAGTAGAGTAACTCCGCGATGCTACGGGCAATCATGTCTACGTAGGTCGGCAATGTGCCGAGCCGGCGGA
Organism: Actinopolyspora lacussalsi; assembly: GCA_030803735.1. NCBI lineage: Bacteria > Bacillati > Actinomycetota > Actinomycetes > Actinopolysporales > Actinopolysporaceae > Actinopolyspora > Actinopolyspora lacussalsi. Next base: position 2,480,426 of record JAURUC010000001.1, read on the forward strand.
GGCGGGCGGACGGCCGTTCGGCCACCGGCCTCACGGCCACGGTCTACCGTGCGGGGCAGATCTAGCCGGAGGAGGAGTTGACTCGAATGGACGATTCATCGCGGGATGTCGAGAACAGCGGCTCGGACCCCGAACCGCTCGAAGTGACCGACGAGGCGGAACTGCGGGAACTGCTGGGCACTCCGTTGCGGCGGACCCTGGACAAGGAACGCGCCGAACTGCACGAGCTGGACAAGCGGTGGCTGGCCCACTCCCCGTTCTGCCTGGTGGCCACCTCCGACGAACTGGGGCACTGCGACGTCTCACCCAAGGGAGACCCGCCCGGGTTCACACTGGTGCTGGACGACTCCACGATCGCGCTCCCGGAACGCCCCGGTAACCGCCGCGCGGACGGTTTCCGCAACATACTGCGCAATCCGCACGTCGGGCTGCTCTACATGCTGCCCGGCAGAGGCGACACACTGCGGATCAACGGAAGGGCTCGGATCGTGCGGCGTGCCCCGTTCTTCGAGCGCATGGAGGTGAAGGGACACCGACCGGTACTGGCACTGGTGGTCGAGATCGAGCAGGTCTTCCACCACTGCGCCAAGGCGTTCATGCGTTCCGGGCTCTGGAACCCGGAGAGCTGGAATCCGGAAGCGATGGAATCGCGTCCGGCCATCGCCAAGACGCTGGAGACTCCGGAGAAGAGCATGGCCGAGTTGGAGCACTACTACGGCGCGGAGTACGCGAAGAAGCTGTACGGCTGACGTGTCCGCACCTTCGCTCCCCTGCCGCCGCCCATCCCGGTACCGCACTTCCGCGCTCCGACAGTTGGGACCCACCGCACCGAGCCGGTTCGGCTCGGACCGTCGTGATCGGACACACCACTGTCGAAGTTGACCATCGCTACCGAGTAATGCTGCCCTGAGGGAGGGGAACATGTATCGGAGTCGCTCATGGAACGAGACAACAAGGCATTTCAGCCGCTTTCCAAGCGGGAGCACTTCTGGCGAGGAGTGGGGCTGCTTACCGCCCCGTCTACGAGCCTCGTGCTGAACATACTGGAAACCCCGCTGTGGCTGGCCATGCCGATATTCGTGGTCTCGGCAGTACTGGCGTTTCTCGTGCTTCGGCACTTCACGCCCATGGACTCGGCCCCCACGGGGCCGATGAAACCGGCGAAGTGGCGCTTCGGATTCCCCGACCGCTCGACGTTGCGCCCGAACAAGTACCGCTCCGAGGGGACCGCGGACGGGACCGACTGAACGTCCCCACCGGGGATCGCGAGACGCTCACGTGCCGGAACCGAAACGCACCGGAGTCCAGCTCGCGCTGTACACGCTGTCGGTGCTGCTGCTGCCGGTGTTTCTGTACGTCACCTGGCGGGTGGAGTCGCCCTGGCCACGGTTCGGCTGCATACTACTCGCGTTCGGCTGTCAGCTGGTCGCGAAGCTGCTGCGCCGCCGCCAGCTCAACCGGTTCGAACGGGAGTCGGCAGCCGAGAGTTCCGTTCCACAGCACCAGGTCCGGGTTTCCGCCGATTGATCACTGGTTGCCGAGTCCCTCGATCCGTGTTCGCCGTTCTCCTGGCCCACTCGTCGACCGACTGAGCACGGATCGGTTGGAGAATCCCCGAGAACATCAAGTGCTTCCCCGCCTGCGGCGCGCGATGCCTTACTCCTGCCAGCGCGCACGGAGGTAGAGGAACGTGTTCAACACTGCCAACGGGCCGAACAGTAGGACACCGATCAGGTTGCTGACCGGAATCCAGTAGTTGACGTCCGGCACCTCCCGCAGAAACACAAGCAGCACCGTGAAATTGAGCAGCGCCGAAAAAGCACACAACACGAGTGCGATCAACGCGGTCCCACGGGCAACGCGAGGTGAGTTCCGCTTCACTACCGCACCCCCACAGCAATCCTGTCCGTACCGCCGGAGACCGGCGTCTCACGAACGCTCGACGTGATCATCAAGAAATCACACTACAGAGCGACACCCCAACGGGCACTTGCCACCGGCAATCGAAACGAGAGTGACCAAGTGCACACCTTGAGGTGAAACCGTGCCGACATCACGGGAGTTGACGCAGGGTGGAAGCACAACGGCACCCCTGCGGTCGGTTCGAACGCGGGAACCGCCGATAATCGCTGCTGCCCCCGACCCGCTGGAAAGCGAGCACTCCGTTGGCGCGTGAACCGAGCAGAGCAGAACGCAACCCGACGTTCATCGGCAGTATCGATCCCTTCTGCTGGATAGCGGTCGTCCCGCTGCTGATGGCGGCATTGTTCGTGGGCCTGGCGATCATGCCCACGCTGGGGTTGATCATGGCCGTGCTGGGCGTCCTCGTCCTGGTGCTGGACGGTTGGATCAACTGGCGCTGGCACAACACCTGGGGCAGCCGCCAGGACGCGGGGCGCGGCTCGGCCCGCTCCGGCGGTTCGAGGTCGGGCAGCGGCTCGAGTGCGGGACGCGGTTCGGGCTCGGGGCGCGGAGCCACCTCGGGCGGCAGGCCCACCTCCTCCGGAAGGCGGCCCACCGCGGGCCGCAGGTGACGCCCAGGGCTCGCTTCGGTTCTCCAGTCGATCGGGCCAAGCCCCGGCACCGGCCCCGTGCGAGACCGGTGCCGAGCGCCGCGCGGGAATCAGCGCAGGAACTTGTCGGGAGTCAGCGGGAGGTCCCGAACCCGCACGCCCGTGGCGTGGTGCGCGGCGTTGCCGATGGCCGCCGCCGTACCGACGATCCCGACCTCGCCGATCCCCTTGGCACCCACCGAGTTGACGTGCGGATCGTGCTCCTCGACCCAGCTCACCTCGATCGACCCCACATCCGCGTTGCCCGCGATGTGATACCCGGCGAGATCGTGGTTGACGACGTGACCGAACCGTCCGTCGACGACGCTGTGCTCGTGCAGCGCCATCGAGATCCCCATCGTCATCCCACCGAGGAACTGCGAGTGCGCGGTGCGCGGATTGACGATCCGGCCCGCCGCGAACACTCCCAGCATCCGGGGAACCCGCACCTCACCGGTGTCGGCGTGCACCCGCACCTCGGCGAACTGCGCACCGTAGGCGTTCATCGCGTACTTGCCCAGGTCCGGATTGTCGGCCGCGCCCGCCGTGGTTTCGACTCCCGCCGCGGGATCGCTGCCGTGCTCGGCGCGGAACGCACGCACCGCGTCCACGACTGTCGAGCCCCACGAGGCGGTACCGGCGGATCCGCCCGCCAGGCCGGCATTCGGCTGTTCGGTGCTGCCGAGCCGCAGTTCCACTGCTTCGAACGGGACCTCCAGCCCCTCGGCCGCGAGCTGGGTCAGCGCCGTACGGGCTCCCGTACCGATGTCGGCCGCGCCGATCTCCACCCGGTACTTCCCGCCGGACTCGTGCCGGATCGTAGCCAGCGAGCCGGGGAACAGCAGGCTCGGGAAGCTGGCGGCGGCCACCCCGGTGCCCACGAGCCAGTCGCCCTCCCGCCGCGTACCGGGCCGAGGGTCGCGATCCTGCCACCCGAACCGTTCGGCACCCTGCCGCAGGCAGGCGACCAGGTTGCGGCTGGAGAACGGCAGCCCGGAGACCGGAGCGACCTCCGGTTCGTTGCGTACCCGGAGCTCGATCGGGTCGATCCCGGCCCGAACCGCCAGTTCGTCGACAGCGCTTTCCAGCGCGTACATCCCGCTCGCCTCACCGGGCGCCCGCATCCAGGTGGGGGCGGGCACGTCCAGCGCGGCGAGCCGGTTGGTGACGCGGCGATTGGGTGACGCGTACATCTCCCGCGAGGCGCTTGCGCTCTGCTCGGCGTACTGCTTGAACCGGGAGGTCTGCTCCAGCGAGTCGTGCTCGGTGGCGGTGAGCCGCCCCTCGGAGTCGGCCCCGAGTCGCACCCGCTGCCGGGTGGGTGGGCGGTAGCCCACCAGCTCGAACATCTGGGTACGCGACAAAGCGCACTTGACCGGTCTGCCCGCCGTCCGGCGCGCGGCCAGCACCGTCAGTGCCACGTGCCCGTGCGGCATCCCCTTGGAGCCGAAGGCGCCCCCGACGTGCGGCGCGATCACGCTGATCCGCTCCTTGTCGAGGCCGACCAGCGGGGCGAGCAGGTCCCGGACCAGGTGCGATCCCTGGTTCGAATCGTGGAGGGTGAGTCCGTCGTCGTCCCACGTCGCGATGACGGCGTGCGGTTCGATCGGATTGTGGTGCTCGGGCGGCGTGGTGTAGGTGACGTCCACCGTGTGGGTCGCCTCCGCCAGTGCGGCGTCCACGTCGCCCCGCTCCAGGTCCGGCGCCAGCATGGGGCTGGCGTCGGCGTCCGGGGTGTAGACGATGTTCGCGTCGTCCCGGAACTCGCTGTCGTGCGGCAGCCGCTCGTATCGGATGTCGACGAGTCCGGCCGCGTGCGCCGCGATCTCCGGCGTCTCGGCGACCACCGCGCCGACGAGCTGGCCGCGGAAGTCGATCCCGTCGGACTGCAGCACGGCCAGTTCGGGGTCACCGATGGGGTTCAGGGCGTCCGCGTTGTGGTGGGTAAGCACGGTGTGCACCCCGTCGACCCGCTCGGCTGCCGCGGTGTCGATACTCGCGATGCGGCCCCGTGCGATGCCCGACCGCAGCGGGTGCAGGTAGAGCGGGTCCGTCACCGGGTACTCGAAGGCGTAGGGCGCGGTGCCGGTCACCTTGGCACGGCCCTCGACCCGTTCCGGCCCCTGCGAGGTGGCCCGCGTCGCTCCGGTCATGATCCCTCCTGCTGGGTGAGCTCGCGCAGCACCGATGCCAGGGTGTTGCGAGTCATGGGCACCTTGAACTCGTTGTCGCGCAGCGTTTCCGCCTCGGCGAGTTCGGCGTCGGCCGCCGCGCGGAACGCCTCCTCGGTGGCCGGGGCGCCGTGCAGCGCCCGTTCCGCCGCCGTGGCCCGCCAGGGCTTGTGCGCGAGCCCGCCGAAGGCGATCCGGGCGTCGGTGATGTAGCCGTCGGTGACCTCGACCGCCGCCGCGACCGAGACGAGCGCGAAGGCGTAGGAGGCCCTGTCCCGCACCTTGCGGTAGCGCGAACGAGCGGCGAGCGGCAGCGAAGGCAGTTCGACGGCGGTGACGAGCTCGCCGTGCCGCAGCACGGTGTCCTGTTCCGGCTCGTCACCCGGCAGCCGGTGCAGCTCGGTCACCGGCACGGTGCGCTGCCCGTCCGGCCCCGCCACCAGCACGTCGGCGTCGAGCGCGGCCAGCGCGACCGCCATGTCCGAGGGATGGGTCGCCACGCACCGCTCGGAGGCACCGAGCACGGCGTGGTGCCGGTTCCAGCCCTCCAGCGCCGAGCACCCCGAGCCGGGTTCGCGCTTGTTGCACGGGGTGGTGACGTCCTGGAAGTAGGAGCAGCGGGTGCGCTGCAGCAGGTTGCCGCCCGTGGTGGCCAGGTTGCGCAGCTGCCCGGAGGCCCCGGACAGCAGTGCCTGCGCGAGCACGGGGTAGCGCTGCCGGATCACCGGCTCCGCCGCCAGGTCGCTGTTGCGCACCGTGGCGCCGATGCGGACCCGGCCGTCGGGCAGCGACTCGACCGAGTCGTAGGGCAGCCGGGTGATGTCGACCAGTTTCCCCGGTTCGGTGATCCCCAGCTTCATGTGGTCGACGAGGTTGGTTCCGCCACCGATGTAGCGCGCTTCGGGATCGCGGCTGACGGTCGCTATCGCGCTGTCGGCGTCGGTGGCGCGCTGGTAGTCGAAGGGTTTCACTCGGCGGCCTCTCGGATGGCTGTGACGATGTTGGCGTAGGCACCGCAGCGGCAGAGGTTGCCGCTCATGCGTTCACGGATCTCGTCCTCGTCGAGTTCGATCGACTCCTCGAGATCCTCGGTCACGTAGCTGGGCCAGCCCGACTTGACCTCGTCCAACATGCCCACCGCGGAGCAGACCTGCCCCGGCGTGCAGTAGCCGCACTGGAAACCGTCGTTGTCCAGCAGCGCCCGCTGCACCGGGTGCGGTTCGTCCTCCTCGGCCAGTCCTTCCGCGGTGACGACCTCACTGTCGTCGTTCGCGACGGCGAAGGTCAGACAGCTGGTGGCACGCCTGCCGTCCAGCAGCACGGTGCAGGCACCGCACTGCCCGTGGTCACATCCCTTCTTCGGAGAGGTCACCCCCAATCGTTCGCGTAGTGCGTCCAGCAGAGTCGTCCGGGTGTCGACGGACAGCGTTTCCCGCCGTCCGTCCACCCGCAGGGTTATCTCCGAGTCCATTCCGAAAATCGCCTCTTGATCGTGTAGGGCGGTGATCTCGAACGACACCCGTGTCAGAGCGGGGTTCAGTGATCATCGTACGCGCGCAGTCTGCCCGCGATCCGGACTCGCGTCGAACCCTCCTCGCCGCGGAGCGGGAGTCACCACTCCCTCCCGGTGTCGGCCACTCCGGTGTACCCGGAGCCCGATGGGGCCGTGCCTCGTGCACGATCGGCACCTCGGTGCGGTAGCCGAGCAGGTGGAAGCAAACAGTATTCACTTCCGGGCGGTGTCGAGTCGGGTCGAGGCGTAAGCTGTGTTCGTCGCGAACCTCCGGTGTGGGAGAGCTTATGGGCGGCCTCGACGAATCACCCGACCGCGGTTACAGGTTCCCCGGCGACACCGACGTCGGTCTTCCCAATCCCGCGCGGGTCTACGACTACTGGCTCGGCGGGTCGGCGAACTTCGCCGTGGACCGCGAGCTCGGTGATCACATCGCCGAGAGCGAGCCCCGGATCGCGAGCATGGCGCGCGAGAACAGGTCACTGCTGCGCCGCATGGTGACCCACTGCTGTCGGCAGGGGGTTAATCAGTTCCTCGACCTGGGCTCCGGGGTGCCCACGATCGGCAACGTGCACGAGATCGCGCACCGACACGATCCGGATTCCCGGGTGGTCTACGTGGACAACGAGCCCGTGGCGGTCTCGCACAGCGAGTTACTGCTCGAAGGGACGAACAAGGCCACGATCCTGCGCGGCGACCTCACCGACCCGGTGGAGGTGCTGAACTCACCGGTCACGCGCGGCATGCTGGATCTGAACCGGCCGGTGGCGGTGTTGCTGCTCTGCGTGCTGCAGTACTTCCCCGACACCGATCGGCTGCGCGAGACGGTGGCGAGCTACCGGAGGGGGCTGGCGCCCGGCAGCTACATCGCGATCTCGCACCTGACCACCGACGACGGTGACGTGAACACGAGCGGAGTGGCCGAGCGCATCCAGCACAGCCGCGCCAGCCACCAGGCATACCCGCGGAGCTACGAGGAGGTACTCAGCCTGTTCGAGGGCACCCGGCTCGTCGAGCCGGGAATCCGCTACGCCCAGGACTGGCACCACGGCGAGATCGCGGGCCCCACCGAACCCAGCGGCATCTACGCCGGACTGGCGCGGGTGCCGGAGTGACGGCCTCCGGGTGCTCGCGGATCTCGCGCGAAATTCACGCGTGACCGGCACACGCGGTGTCAACGAGGAAGTCCCCCGCGACAGCGGGAACGTGCACCGCATCCACCGCTCTCGTCACCGGGACGACCGGAACGAACCACCGTTCGGCCGAAACATAGGATGGAGCGACTCTGGAACCGCGCCCCTCGGGAGACATCCGATTGAACGCTGAATACGACATGATGGAATACCAGGCCAGGCAGAAGTCGCTGGTGGTCAGCTACGTGCTGTGGATCTTCCTCGGCCTGTTCGGTGCCCACCGGTTCTACGCGGGCAACCGCGTCGGTACCGCCGTGGCGCAGCTGGTGTGCACGGTGCTCGTCATCACCAGCCCCATCAGTGCCGTGTGGGCACTCGTGGACGCCTTCCTCATTCCCGGCTGGATCAAGCAGCACAACCTGGAGCTGGCCGGCGAACTGCGGCAGCGCGACACGAGCAGGGCGTGACGACGGGGTCGTCGCCCGCGCGGTCGTGAGACCGCGACGTTCGAGGGAAGCACCGTCCCGGTGTGTCCCGATCACGGTCGCACTCATCCGGTCGCGAGGTCCGCGCCGCCAGATCCCACCAGTGGGTCCGGCGCGGACCACACCACCCACGCCGACCGCGACCGGTACGTGGGATTCGTTCCCACGAAATCGCCACTTCCGGGGAATCCGGACACCGATCCAGCGTGAATTTCGCGCGAAATCGCCGCGCCACGTCGACGGACCGAGGTGACAGGGTCTCACTGGGACGCTCCGAGGTGGTCACGCGCCGCTTCTGGGTGCGCGAGCCGCATCAGCGCCTCGGCGTAGCGGTCGCCGTGGGACAGCGAGACCTCGACCCCCGCGATGGAGCTCTACTTCCCCGCCGACGGATTCCCCCAAACCGGAACGACGGCGTCCCGGACCTCGGCGAGCAGCTCGCGCATGGCGTCCTCGGCCTCCTCCGATCTCGCGTTGGCCACGGCGTGTGCCGCACGCTCGTGCAGGTCCAGCGCGCGGGGAACCGGCTGGTGCGGCATCAGCCCCAGCTGAGTTCGCCCCCGCAGCACCACCGCGACCACATCGGCCAACGCCTCGAACATCTCGTTGCCGCTGGTCCGCAACAACGCGGTGTGGAACTCGATGTCCAGTTCCAGGAAGTCGTCGAGCTCACCCGCTTCGCCCTTGGCGCGCATCATCGACGACAGCTCCACCACACGTGATCTCACCTCTCCCGAAGCGTTGCGCGCGGCGTCGGCGGTGGCCAGCGGTTCGACCGCGATGCGAAGCTCGGTCAGCGAACGCAACTGGGCCTCCCGCCCCTCGCCCGCGAGTCGCCACCAGATCACACGTGGGTCGAACACGTTCCAGGACCGCCTCGGCTGAACCGTGATGCCGACCCGGCGCCGGGACGTGACCAGCCCCATCGACTGCAGAATCCGCACGCTCTCCCGCACCACGGTGCGCGACACCCCGAACCGTTCCTCGAGCGTGTCGAGTGTCAGCACGTGTCCGGTGGGCAATCGACCGTCGGTGATCTCCTTGCCGAGCGTGTCCAGTACACCACTGTGCAGCACTTCGACATTCGACTCCCCGGCACCGCTTTTCACCGCACCGGTCGGTGAGGCACGCACGGTCGCGGTGTCGTTCGCAGAACTCGCCCGCTGCTCACTCCCCTCGTGTCCGTGTCCGGACCTCGTCACGTTGTTCTCCTGCTCCACGGTTGCCGGGTTTACCCGTACAGATTACCGAGTTCCGAATGTCTTCCCAGTCACATCATTTGGTGATAACTTTCGCCGCCAAAGGTAATACTTTTTAGCCGCGTGGACATGACACGGAAACGGACGCAGCTCGACGAGGGAGTCGTATGACAGCCACATGCCTGGTGGTGATGGGCGTTTCGGGGGCGGGCAAGAGCACCGTCGCGCAGCTGCTCGCCCAACAGCTCGATCGGCCCTCGGCCGAGGCCGACGAGTTCCACCCCGAAGCCAACATCGCCAAGATGACGGCCGGTGTCCCGCTCACCGACGAGGACCGGCTGCCCTGGCTGTGGCGGATCCGCGACTGGATCACCCGACACGCCACGAGCGGGACGAACACGATCGTGACCTGCTCCTCGCTGAAGCGGACGTACCGGGACGTCCTGCGGCAGGCCGGGGCGAACGTGCGGTTCCTGCACCTGTCCGGCTCGGCCGAAACGATCGAGGGAAGGCTCACGAGCCGTTCCGGGCACTTCATGCCCAGCTCACTGCTGCGGTCGCAGTTCGACGACCTCGAACCGCTACACCCCGACGAGGCCGGCCTGACCGTCGACATCGTCGATCCCCCGCAAGACATCGTGCGGCAGACCCTCGCGGCTCTCGACCCCGGCGCCTGCCACGCCGCGCGATGACCATCGAAACCGGCACAAAGCAACGGAGCTTTTGAATGAACATCGATGGCTGGACACAGACAATGGGTTCGGGCCCATTACTCGGCATAGCGGCGGCCGCGATCGCCGTACTGCTGTTCTTGATCATCAAACTGCGCGTGCACGCCTTCCTCGCGCTGGTGCTGGTCAGCCTCGCCACCGCGTTCGCGTCGGGCATCCCGGCGAACAGCATCATCGAGACACTCACCAGCGGATTCGGCTCCACGCTGGCTAGCGTGGCGCTGCTGGTCGGGCTCGGCGCGATGCTCGGCAGACTCCTCGAGGTCAGCGGAGGCGCCCAGTCGCTGACCGACGCGCTGCTGAACAGGTTCGGCGAACGACGCGCACCGATGGCGCTGGGCATCGCCTCGCTGATCTTCGGTTTTCCCATCTTCTTCGACGCGGGGCTCGTCGTGATGCTGCCGATCGTGTTCGCGGTGGCACGCAGGCTCGGCGGTGGTGTGCTGCGCTACGGCCTGCCCACGGCGGGCGCGTTCTCGGTGATGCACATCTTCGTTCCACCGCACCCCGGGCCGGTCGCGGCCAGCGGGCTGCTGGGCGCCGACGTCGGACTGGTCCTCGCGCTCGCTCTGGTTGTCGCGATTCCGACGTGGTACCTGACCAGCTACCTCTACGGCCTCTGGGCGGGCAAGCGCATCGTGCTTCCGGTGCCGGAACTACTCAACGGCGGCACTCCCGTGGAGCAGGACGAGAACCCGCCCCGCGCACGCACCGTCATCTCGCTGCTGCTGCTTCCGCTGCTGCTGATCTTCGCCAACACCGGGCTGAACACCGCCGGTGAAGCGGGGTGGGCGAACCCCGACGCCGGTTGGTTCCAGGTCGCCCGCACCCTGGGTGCCACGCCGGTCGCGCTGCTGATCACCGTGTTCGTGGCCACCTACGTCCTGGGGACCCGCCGGGGACGCGGCCAGGACGTCATCGAGAAGCTGCTCGACTCCGCGCTCGGCCCGGTGTGCGCGATCATCCTGATCACCGGCGCGGGCGGGATGTTCGGCGGCGTGCTGCAGGCCAGCGGCATCGGCGACGCGCTCTCGGACGTGATGTCCGACATCGGGATGCCGGTGATCGTCGCCGCCTACGTGATCGCCGCGGTGATCCGCATCGCGCAGGGCTCGGCCACCGTCGCGCTGACGACCGCGGCCGGGCTGGTGCAGCCGGTGGTGCTCGGACAGGACTTCAACTCGGTGCAGCTGGCCGCGCTGGTGCTGGCGCTGGCGGCGGGCTCGGTCACCGCCGGGCACGTCAACGACTCCGGATTCTGGCTGGTGGGCCGGTTCTTCGGGATGGACGTGAAGACGACGCTGAAGACCTGGACGGTCATGCAGACCACCATCGGGCTGATGGGCTTCGCCATCGCCTCCCTGCTGTTCGTCGTCGCCTGAGTGGAGGACTCCTTGGTATCCGAACTGTTCGACCTGACCGGCAGGGTCGCGCTGGTCACCGGCAGCAGTCGCGGCATCGGCAACGCCGTCGCGAAGGGGCTGGCCGAGGCCGGGGCCACGGTGGTGCTCAACGGCCGCGACCGACAGCGGGCCGCCGAAGCACGTGACGCGCTGCGCGCGGCGGTTCCCGGAGCCGAGTGCGACGTGGTGTGCTTCGACGTCACCGACGAGGACGAAGTCGTCGAAGGGGTGGCCGAGATCGCCGACCGGCACGGCGGAATCGACGTGCTGGTCAACAACGCGGGCTTCCAGCACCGCGAGCCGATGTTCGACCTCTCGGTGGAGCGCTGGGAGGAGGTGCTGCGCACCGACCTGACCAGCGCCTTCCTCGTGGGACGCACGGTGGCGCGCGACATGGTGCGGCACGGCAGCGGCAAAATCATCAACATCTGCTCGGTGCAGACCGAGCTCGCCCGGCCGTCGATCGCGCCGTACACGGCGGCCAAGGGCGGGCTGCGGAACCTGACCCGGGCCATGACCGCCGAATGGGCGAGCAGCGGCCTGCAGATCAACGGCATCGCACCCGGCTACATCGCGACCGAGCTGACCTCGGCCCTGGTAGCCGACCCCGAGTTCAGTGGCTGGGTGACCGGGCGCACTCCCGCCGGTCGATGGGGCAGTACCGACGATCTGCTCGGCCCGGCGGTGTTCCTGGCCTCGGACGCCGCGTCGTTCGTCAACGGGCAGCTACTGTTCGTCGACGGCGGCATGACGGCAGTGGTCTGACCGGCGGTCCTCCGGCGTTTTCGGATGGGGCGGTCCATCGTGGACCGCCCCTTTCCGTCCGCGACCGATGCCGTGTTCGGCGTCCAGTGGAAGTCGCTGATCACTCGCACGGCAGGGGCGGAGTCGCTCGTGCGAAGACCGGTGGGTCACCCGCGCAGGAACTCCAGCAGGTCCGCGTTGATCGTCTCCGCCTGCGTGGTGGGCATGCCGTGCGGGAAGTTCTCGTAGGTGTGCAACGTGGCGTCGCGCAGCAGCTTCGCCGACAGCGGCCCGGAGGCGACGTAGGGCACGACCTGGTCGTCCTGGCTGTGCATCACCAGCACCGGCACGGTGATCCGCTTCAGGTCATCGGTGAAGTCGGTCTGCGAGAAGGCGACCACACCGTCGTAGTGCGCCTTCGCGCCACCCATCATGCCCTGGCGCCACCAGTTCTGGATCACGGCTTCCGAGGGCTCCGCACCCGGGCGGTTGAAACCGTAGAACGGGCCCGCGGCTATATCGCGGTAGAACTGCGAGCGGTTTTCGGCCAGCTGCCGCTGGAAGTCGTCGAAGACGTCCTTGGGCAGGCCGTCCGGGTTGCTCTCGGTTCGCACCATCAACGGTGGCACCGCGCAGAGCAGCGCCGCCTTGGCGACCCGGCCCTCGCCGTGCCGGGCCAGGTAGCGGACGACCTCGCCGCCGCCGGTGGAGTGACCCACGTGGATCGCGTTCGAGAGATCGAGGTGCGCCGTCAGCGCGGCGAGGTCGTCGGCGTAGTGGTCCATGTCGTGACCCTCGCCGGTCTGCTCGGAACGCCCGTGGCCGCGCCGGTCGTGCGCGATGACCCGGTAGCCGTGGTGCAGGAAGAACAGCAGCTGGGCGTCCCAGTCGTCGGCCGAGAGCGGCCAGCCGTGGCTGAACACGATCGGTTGGCCCGCGCCCCAGTCCTTGTAGTAGATCTCCGTGCCGTCGTTGGTGGTGATGGTGCCCATGCGATGCCCCCCGAGATCATCATGGAATGACGCGGCGGGGTGCCGCCGCGTACCCGTACGGTCGCACCACTTCACGCTCCACGCAGGCCGGGAGGGTTCCCCAGGCGTTCCGTCACCGATCGCGCGCTCGGGTGGGCGGGGGCTCGCCGCTCCGCTTCCCGCGCGGGACGTTCGCACGTTCGGTTCACGAGCGGCGGGTGCGCAGCAGGAAGAACAACCCCACTACGGCGCAGGCTGCGGTGAGCGACAGGAGCGTGTACAAGGTCGGAGTGATGTACCCCGGCACCATGTCCACTGTGGTCCCGTCGTCCCAGACGCAGTTGGCCTCCGGCGGAAAGGTCTTCGGGTCGTAACGCAGCAACCGAACCTCTTCACCCATCCAGCTCGGTTTGTCCTCGACACATCTAGTAGTGCCCTGCACGATGGGCGTGTGGGTCAGCCCCCGGAGGAACACCAGGTGCGCGGTACCGCCGATGAGCACGGCCGCGTACGAGCACAGCCTTGCGGGTCGCCGCAGCAGTTTCCGGTACGAGTACACCGCGTGCACGAGCACCAGCGGCAGCACCACCACCGGGGAGACCAGCAGCAGGAAAAACAACATACGGGCCGAACTTAACGGTCACTTCCGCTGCCGTGTTGGCTTCGCGGGATTCCACAACAAGATGAACTCGGCATGACCCCACAGCCGGATCACGGGGATTCGGTCCGCTCCAGTTCGGCGCGGATGGTCTCCGGATCGCGCCTTCCGGAGCGGTGGGGACAGTCCTGGCAGGTTGGCTCCGGCTCGGAAACCCGTTCCAGCAACTCCTGCCAGCAGTGCCGACAGGTGGGGCGCTGGATCCAGTCCATCTCGCTGGGGCGCGCCATCGACAGCGCCGAGCCGCACAGGCTCTCGGCCGCCGGAGATCCGTCCCACTGCCTGCCCCGGAAGGCGTGCCGCTTCGACTCGGGGGCCGGGATCGGCATCCAGAAGTGCTCACGTTCACTCGTCATCGCTACTCCTCAAAATGCTAAATCTGCTAAATCTGCTGACACATTGAAACTAACAGAACCGCTAAATCTGCTAAAGCAGCAAGCGGTCAACCGATCGAGCGAACTATCTTCGAGGCATGTCCGATCGACTGCTGACGAGCGGAGAGCTGGCGCGAGCTCTCGGGATCTCGCATCAGTCGATCACCAACTACGCGCGGACGGGTCAGCTGGAACCCACCCTGACCACCCCGGGTGGTCACTACCGCTGGGAGCTGGACGACGTGAAGCGCCAGCTCCGCGAGCTGAACGAGAAACGCCGCAGGGGCTGATTCCCCACGAGATCGGCTGTAGCCGCGTCTCGGCCCTGCGAGGTCGGAAGAGTACGGCAGGCTACTTCGCGGGTTCGGCCGCGGGGCTTGCGGATCCTCCGGCCACAGGCCAGAATCCGAACTCGCGTCGCGTGCCGGTGGCGGACAGCGTCAGGCATGGAGGCGTCCAGTTCACGGGAGCACCCGTTGACCGTTCTGTTCAACCACACGATCATCGCCGCGCACGACAAGCACGATTCCGCGGCGTTTTTCACCCGCATCTTCGACCTGCCTCCGGCCGAGGCGGGTGGTTACTTCCTCGTAGTACGACTGGACGGCGGCACGATGCTGCAGTTCGCCGAACCCGGCATCGAATTCCCGCCGCAGCACTACGCCTTTCTGATCACCGAGGCGGATTTCGACGGGTTGTACGGCCGATTGCGGCACGAGGGAGTGCCGCACTGGGCCGATCCACGACGAAAGCTGCCCGAGCAGCACAACAACAACCACGGCGGGCGAGGTGTTTACTTCACCGACCCGTCCGAGCACTTCCTGGAGGCCATAACCCAGCCGTACAGCTCCTGAAGAACCCGCACCGTACCCCGTGATCCGATTCGCGCGGTACGTGCCACGGGGATCAGGTAGTCGGTGAGGTGCGGGGTGGACGTGGTCGCTCCCGAAACAGCGACCACACCGCGAACAGCTACCTTGTGCATCCGATTGATCTCGGAAAGTGGCATGCTCCGATCATGCGCTGTCGAACGACCACGAAGGCCGGTAAGCCCTGCCCCAACGGGGCGCGTCCCTCCGGGCTGTGCCACATCCACGACCCGGCGGTGCAGTGCGGCGGGACCACCAAAAGGGGAACCCGCTGCACGGTCGCCACCGGCGGTGGACGGTGCGAATACCACGGGAGGACCCGCACGAAGAACTCACAGCTCGACCTTTGGCAAAGCCGTCGGCGGAAAGCCGATTCCGGAAAACGCGCCGAACGGATCACGGTGTTCGACCCGGTACTCGGACCGATCAACACCGATGCCTATCCCCCGACAGGCACCGTCAGCACAACCGACCATCCAAAATAACCACTTCGGAAAACTCCCCGTGAAACGGGGGAACCGACCGGATGTGGAGCTAAGCAGCCCCCTCGATGCACGGCACGCAGCGCCGGAAGCCGACCACCACGTGGCACGTATTCCCGCCCCGGAAGAACTGCCGGACTCTTCGTACTGGTACGTGCCTTCCATCCTGGATGGACACAACGGATTCGTGCTCCACGCCCTCGGGGACTTCGAGCAGGCCCGCCAGGCGGCACGCGAAGCCCTGTCGAACAATGCCGGAAGCCTGGCCCCGCGCCGAGTGGGCAGCGGCGCACCGAAAGCTCGCGGGATGGGAAATCGACCAGACCTCGACGCGGGGCGTCCTCGGACCCGGCTGAATTCCGGTTCGACTGACCAACAGCCGAACAGCTTCACACCCTCGGATCCGCTCCGGGGCGCATTCGTATGTGCACGCTCGGTCACGAACGCAGAAGAGCCCCCTGATCGAAACCAGAGGGCTCGTGCTACTTTGTATCCGCCAAGAGTACAAAGAGCAGTGCTGAGTCTAGCACGGAATAGACTTCCCTCCACGCGCACCCCAGGCAGCGCGTGGGTAGGGCTACAAGTCCTGGCCACGGTTCACAGCCGTGCGGATCCCGGTTAGAGCGGGTGAAGTCCGCGCGTCAGGCAACGCACGATCTAGGCGAACCCGGCCGTGTACTTGGTAAGCCCTGGCGCTCACGCTCGTGTAGCCCGGCCATCATCCCGGCAATGCGCGTAACCCCCGGCTCGGCGCGGGTGTAACACCCCGCGCGGGGTGAAGCTCCGAAGTCACAATTCCGGTATACCGAGAGTCTTCACCTCCCCCTCGATCCCGGGAGAGGTGTGTCGAATACACGGCTCCCCCGAGATCGAGGGGGGCTCGCAGCCTTACGGGTCCACGCGGGACCCGAGCTGGGAGGTCGCCTGCGGCTCGCAAGAAAAGAGGACGGCGGCCTGGCTCCGGGGCTGAGTAAGGCTGTCGGGGGCCGCGGTCTGCGATCAGGATCAACCCCGGACGCACGGGAGGTCTCTCAACCTCACGGAGTCAGCACCAAGTCAGCACGGTGCCGAGCAATGGCAGGAAACCGGAGCAACGAAACGGTTCGCCGAACGGTTTCGCATCGTCACTGACCAGGCAGTTCGACCACCGTGGCCTGTGGGCACAAGCCCCGGTTTACGGCCTCACACGTTGAACCTGAACTCCTCACCGGGTTTTCGTGACCAGCACCGATGGTGCCGCTACGGTCGTTGACCTGGTCAAACGTTGTTCTTAACTTCTCGTCGTTTCGTGGTCGTTTTTGATGCCCTGACGAACAGCTGACAAACGGGACCTCACCCAACACTGCTGGGTGTTCGAGCAGATGCAACACCGCGCCGGATCTGCCCCGCCCCGGAACCCGTGGAGTAGCGGGTCGGTTCCCGTCGTCGTTTGCCGGTAGGTGCTGATACCCGCTGTCACCTGGCTCGATGTCGCCCCCACACCGGTCGCTGTGGCTGGTCGGTGCTCATCGTCTGTCGTCGTTTGTGTGGGAAAAGTGTGGCGGCACTGGTTATAACTGCTTGAGGCGGGCCGGCACGTAAAGCGGCTCGGCCCCTTACGGGCTTGACATGGGACAGGGAAGTTCAAAGCCGAAATATAAATGAAATTTTATTCACGGCAAACGCGGATAGTTTTCATTTGAAATTAATTCGATAAATCCCTGATTGGGTAATAAGATCACCCTATAGTGCACGGGCCAGCCATTGACTGAACTACCCATAAGCGAGCTAGAGTTCATTACGCATTCTTGACTGAGTGCTCATTAACTATTTGAAAGGTTTTGTTTCTTGAGTAAAAGATTCTTGCCGATCGCTGCGTTCGCAGCGGCACTGGTATCCCCGTTTTTGGCAGTTGCTCCCGCCGAAGAGTCACATGCGGCAGGCCCTACGTGCACCGCCACACATAGGGCAAAAGGGGAAGACGGATATGATGCCCGAGCCGCCATCTGCTGGGAACATAAAAACAAAAAGACATTCTACTATGTCAGAGGCGAAAGCCTGAACACCAAAAAGAGACCGTTCTTCGTAGGAAAACATATCGACATAATGATCGCCAAAGAGGACGGCGAAAAGTGGACACTCGAAGGAAAAGTTAGAGACAGGATCAATGTCACTGACACTGAAGGAAATATCCTCAACGCAGGGAAAGGTGGGTACGTCGGATGGACAAAGAAAATAGACGACGAAGACGATCACCTTTCGTTCGATGTTCTAGCATACCCCGAAGGGGCTAAGATTGCTAAAGCAAGCTCTCCAGACTGTGTTCCCAAAGATGGGAAGCCTTGTGGAGACATCACGTGGAAATCAGTCAACATTGGAGATGGCCAGTATCTTGTGGGAGCCCGCATTGTAACGGGATACTATATCAAAAAAGACACATCCACACTGTGCCGGCAGGGACTTTACAACAACTGGCACTGCGAAGGAATCCCCAATGGGGAAAAAATTGAAAAAAAGTAAATCTTAAAATTTGACGCCTTATCAATCAAACCAGTCAGCTGTCATTACGACATAATCGTTCTGATTTTGTCGATCACCCCTCAAGTGGTTGTCAGACCCCTAAGGGGCGATACGGCAACACTATCTGGATGTGTAACCTTCTCTTGTTGAAGGTTACACATCCATTTGTGCCGAAAAACTAAAATACCGTCTTCTTGTTATAAAAATTGACAATATTTTTCTCTGGTTTAATGGATTAAACGCTTGTTCTGTCGATAGCTTAGTGTGGCGAATCAAAAAGAGCGCAGCAGGTTACGAGGCTACTCCCCGGGCACGCTGGTTTGCCCTTAGGAAGTGGCCGGGTGAGGGCGTCCGTAACGGGACCACACTTCGCGGGAACACGTGCCCGACCGGCCACGGTGCCACGCCGAACCGGCGAGCAGGTGGTGAGTCGTCTCGGCGGCCCCTGCCGTGATGTCTGGCCGCCTGTCTTCCGCTTCGCTTCCGGGGAGGCCGCCCGCCCGCTTGTCGGTGCGGGCGGTGAACACGATCGAGAACTCCTGGCGGACCTCGCCGTCGTCGTAGGCGATGACGTGTCGCGGGTCGGAGTAGATACCCACGATGTCGGTGAGCTCCACGATCAGCCCGGTTTCCTCGGCGACTTCGCGCAAGGCGGCTTGTCGGGTGGTCTCGCCGATGTCCTGTGCTCCGCCGGGCAGGGCCCACAGGTCGTTGTCGGTGCGTTCGATCAACAGCACACGGCCGGACTCGTCACGGCCCACCACGGCCACGGCCACCACGAGGCTGTTGGCCGTCGGGGCCTGCGGGTCGCCGTAGTAGTCCCGTTTGCTCATGGCTTCTGCCTCTCAGGTCAACGCCGAAGCACCGTCCCACACAGCATCGAAGCTGTCCGCGTAGGTGCTGAACAGATCACCCGCCGCGAGACGGCGAACGTGCATGGCTGGCGCGTGAGCGGCGAGCTCGCCGAACACGTGGGGACCGACGATCACCTCGTCATCGAAACGGTAGACCGAGGGCGACAACGGCAACCCGATGCATCAGAACAGCATCGAGTACTGGTAGCGCGAGGTACGGGAGGCAGCGGGCTGCGAAGACGTCCGCCGCCACGAGCTACGGCATTTCTACGCGAGCGGACTGATCGCTTCGGGCTGTGACGTGATGACCGTGCAGCGGGCGCTCGGCCACTGCACACCGTCGATCACCTTGCACACCTACTCGCACTCGTGGCCGTCAGCCGAGGACCGGACCCGCGACGCAGCCGCCCGGACAGACGCCGAAGTCCTGGGAGACGTTGACGAACACCTGACGAACGACGAATCGAGTCAGGCCGCTGAGCTGCCGGAACGGCGTCCGCTACACGTTGAAGCGGAACTCCACCACGTCGCCGTCGTGCATCACGTACTCCTTTCCCTCCAGCCGGACGTTGCCGGCGGAGCGGGCGGCGTTCATCGAACCGGCTTCGACCAGGTCCTCGTAGGAGATGATCTCGGCCTTGATGAAGCCGCGCTGGAAGTCGGTGTGGATGGCACCGGCCGCCTCCGGCGCGGTGGCGCCCTTGCGGATCGTCCAGGCGCGGGCCTCCTTGGGCCCGGCCGTGAGGTAGGTCTGCAGCCCCAGCGTGTGGAACCCGGCCCTGGCCAGCGCGTTCAGCCCCGGCTCCTCCTGCCCCACCGAGGACAGCAGCTCGCGGGCGGACTCCTCGTCCAGCTCCAGCAGCTCCGACTCGACCTTGGCGTCCAGGAACACCGCGTCGCCGGGCGCCACGAGCTCGCGCAGCTCCTTGAGCTTGGCCTCGTCGTTGAGCACGCCCTCGTCGCAGTTGAAGACGTAGAGGAACGGCTTGGTGGTCAGCAGGTTCAGCTCGGCGAGCTCGGGAACCTCGGTGCCGCGCCCCGCCGAGAACAGGGTCTTGCCCTCCTCCAGCACCTCCTTGGCGGCCTGCACGGCCTCCACGGCGGGCCTGCGCTCCTTCTTGGTGCGCGCTTCCTTCTCCAGGCGGGGCAGCGCCTTCTCGATGGTCTGCAGGTCCGCGAGGATGAGCTCGGTGTTGATGGTCTCGATGTCGCTGGACGGGTTCACCTGACCATCGACGTGAACCACGTTCGAGTCGTCGAACACGCGGATCACCTGGCAGATCGCGTCCGCCTCACGCACGTTGGCGAGGAACTGGTTGCCCAACCCCTGCCCCTCGGAAGCCCCCTGCACGATCCCGGCGATGTCGACGAACGAGACGGTCGCGGGCACGGTGCGCGCCGAGTCGAACATCTCGGCGAGCCTGTCCAGCCGTTGGTCCGGCAGCGGAACCACACCGACGTTGGGCTCGATGGTCGCGAACGGGTAGTTGGCCGCGACCGCATCGTTGCGGGTCAGCGCGTTGAACAGCGTGGACTTGCCCACGTTGGGCAGGCCGACGATTCCGAGAGTGAGGGTCACAGCTGTCCAAGTCTAGGAGCCCGATTCGGATCACGGTCAGGCGGGCGAGTCGACCGCCCGCCGTGCCGGATGCGCGGGGCAATCCCCTCGGCGCATCAGGACCGTTGGCGATCCCCCGGCGGAGTCTCAGTAGCCGCCGCCGTCCTCCTCCTGTTCCTGCTGTTCCCCATCCTCCTGCTCGCCGTCCTCCTGGTCCTGCTGCTCCTGTTGGTCCCCGCCACCGGGGCCCTGCTCGCCCTCCTCGCAGGAACCCGCCGTCAGTAGCGCCAGCGCCGCCAGTGCGGCGGCGAACCAGCGAGCGATGTCACGTCCCCGAGTCATGCCCCGAAGATAGGTGCCGGACTCCGATCGCGCAGCCGACCGTGTCACGTCCGGCGCTCGCCAGGGCCGAATCCCACGCCTGAACCTCTCGGGAGGGCCCAAAACACCCGAACCATCGTGTCCGATTTCCGCTAGTGGGGCGCGCCGAGCAGTGGCAGTCTCGACTCATGCTGGTCACACCGCAACAGGCCTACCGCGCCGTGGCGTCCCGGGACATCCGGTTCGACGGATGCTTCGTGACCGGCGTGCGCAGCACCGGTATCTACTGCAGGCCCTCCTGCCCCGCGCGCACCCCGAAGTCCGGCAACGTCGAGTTCTTCGCCACGGCGGCAGCGGCGCAGCAGGCCGGTTACCGCGCGTGCCGCCGCTGCCTGCCGGACGCCGTGCCGGGATCGCCGGAGTGGAACCTGCGAGCCGACCTCGCGGGGCGCGCGATGCGGTTGGTCACCGACGGGCTCGTGGAGCGGGAGGGCGTGCCGGGACTGGCCGCGCGGCTCGGCTACTCCACCCGACAGCTGACCCGGGTACTCACCGAGGAACTGGGAGCGGGGCCGCTCGCGCTGGCACGCGCCCACCGGGCGCACACCGCGCGGCTGCTGATCGCGACCACCGAGCTGAACTTCACCGACATCGCCTATGCCGCCGGGTTCGCGAGCCTGCGCCAGTTCAACGAGACCGTTCGGGAGGTGTTCGCCACCAACCCGACGGAGCTGCGGGCGCGGACGACCCGACGCCGCTCCCCCGAGGGGCTCCCGGCGGGCACGTTGCGGCTGCGGTTGCCGATGCGGTTGCCGTTCGACGCCCCGGGCACGCTGGGATTCCGGCTCGGTCCTGCCGTCGATGGCGTGGAGTGGACGACCGGAAGCGGTTACGGCCGGACCCTGCGCCTGCCGCACGGTCACGGGGTCGCGGAGCTCACCCCTCGAACGGACCACCTGGCGGTCACCCTGCGGTTGACCGAACTCCGTGACCTCGGCAGCGCGGTGGCACGACTGCGCAGGCTGTTCGACCTGGACTGCGATCCGGTGGCCGTCGACGAGGTGCTCGGCTCGGATCCCGCGCTGGCCGGAACGGTGGCGAGTACCCCGGGAGTGCGGCTGCCCGGCAGCGCGGACGGCACGGAGACCGCGGTGCGGGCTCTGCTCGACGAATCGGGGCTCGACGAATCAGGGTTCGGCGGAGCCGGACCGACCGGCGACGGGCGCGCCGAGCTCTCCAAGCTGATCGCCGAGCTCGGTGAGCGGGTTCCCGCCCTCGACGGGACGAGCGAGGTCGTGCTGTTCCCGACCGCCGAGGCGCTCGCCGAGGGAGCGGAGCGCGTGCTGCCCGGATCCGGCGGCAGCGCGGCAGCGATCCGCGGGCTCGCCACCGCGCTGATCAGCGGGGCGCTGCGCATCGACGAAGGTCGAGAGGGCGCGGAACTGCGCGAGGAGCTGCGCGGGGCGGGGCTCGGGGAACGCGCCGCCGACCACGTGAGCACGCGCGTGCTGGGCGAGCCCGACAGCTTCCCCCTCCCCGACCGCGCGTTACGTCGCGGCGCCGGACTGCTGGGGCTGCCCGACGGCGCCACGCTGCTCGACCGCGCGCGGCAGTGGAGCCCGTGGCGCTCCTACGCGGCGGTGCACCTGTGGCGGGCAGCCCGGAGCGCCCGACACGCGACGAACCACGAACACCACACCGAATCCACGACGAAGGAGCCGACATGACAGCCAAATGGTCCATGATGGACACCCGTTTCGGCCCGTTCACCACGGTGGTCGACAGCGAGGGCACGGTACTCGCCGCCGGGTGGACCGACGCAGCCGACGAACTGCTGCCGCTCATCGCGGAACCGCTACGGCCGCACGAGATCCGCAAGGCAACCGATCTCGGCGAGGTGAGCCGCGCCGTGCGCCGGTATCACGAGGGGGAGCTGGACGCGGCGGCCGACATCCCGGTCTCCCAGCGGTCCGGCCCGTTCCGGGAACACGCCTGGCGGGTGCTGCGGGAGATCCCGGGCGGCAAGTCCGTCAGCTATCGCGACTACGCGGCGCTGATCGGGCGCCCCGAAGCGGTGCGGGCCGCCGCTGCCGCTTGTTCGCACAACGCGGCGGCACTGTTCGTGCCGTGCCACCGGGTGCTGCGCGGCGACGGCTCGCTCGGCGGATTCCGCTGGGGCCTCGAACTCAAGCGACAGCTCCTCGACCACGAACAACTTTGAGGATGAACGCTCGGCCTGAGTAGCTGGTGCTGTGGCGGAACCTCTCGCACGGCTCTCGCTCCGGGAGACCCGACATCGAGTAGCCACCTACGCCACGTCGGGCCTTCCTCGCGAGAGCCGCACGGGAGAACCCGCGGCCGCTCCTGCTGCGAGGGTGGTCGGAGTGCGGCTATTCGTCGGCGCTGGTGTCCCGGCGATTTCGTGGGAAATTCCGCGTCCGGGCCTCACCGCCGTAGGGGTGTCAATTTCTCGAGAAATTGACGGAGCTGGGGCCACACCGCCGTGTCGGTACGTAAATTTCGCGAGAAATCGCGGCGCTCCGGAGAGCATCGTGGGGAAGCGACCATGAGCGCGGCAGCGAGGACGACCCCGTACGCGACCGGCCCCGGCCGCTTGCGACCACCCTGGCCACCGGCACCGCCGCGGGTTCTCCGGCGAGTGCCTCGCGAGGACGGCCCCGACGTTGTGTAGGTCGCTACCCGATGTCGGGGCACCCGCAGCGAGGCGCCGCCGGAGGTTCCGCCAAGCGAGCGACTACGCAACCGGCACCGCCACCCAGCGATGTCAGGTGCGAGTGGAAGTGACCCCTCCGATCTCACCGTTGCGGAACGCCTCCACGAACAGCCGGTAGTCGTCGCGCACCACGTCGGCGTAGCTCATCGCGAAGTCGCAGAGCCAGTCCGCGAACTCCTCCTCCCTGCCTTCGAGCACCTTCGAGATGGCGTCCTCGGTCTGGAACGGAACCAGCGTCTGGTCCGAGTCCGAGTCCGCGACACAGTGGATCTTGGCGATGGCGCGTCCCAGGTAGTCCACCACCGGCCGGATGTCATCCGGTTCGGTGAGTTCACCCCAGTCCAGATCGGACACGTAGGGCGAGACCTCGGAGACCACGTAGCCGGTGCCGTCGATCTCGGTGTAGCCCAGCAGCGCGTCGGCGTGCGCCTGCAGTGCCCGCTGCGACATCGCGGTGCGCTGCCCGTGGTGCAGGAAGTAGTTCCGGATCCGCTCATCGGGCACCACCGTCGCGGGCGCGGCCGCGTTGCCCTGCTTCACCGACAGGATCAGGTCGTTCTCCAGCGCCTCGTTCTCGCCCTCGATGAGCACGCTGTAGGCGGGCAGCCCCGCGCTGCCGATGCCGAAACCGCTGCGCCCCACCACGTCCTTGACCTGGTAGGCGATGTCGCGCATCTTCTTGTCCTGCGGAATCGTGCTCAGGTAGCGCTGGAACGCCTCGATGACGCGCTGGTACTCGTCGTCGCCGAGCCTGCGTACGCCCACCCCGTTACGGAACTTGCGGTCGTAGCCCTCGGTCTCGGTCTCGCGGTCGAGCAGTCCGCCCCTGCTGCGCAGCCGGGCCTGCTGCAGTACCTCGCGGATCGGCCCGTCGGTGGTGCCGAGGTTCAGCGAGAAGGCGGCGTCGTCGTCACCGGCCACGAACTGCCGCACCTGGTCGATATAGGAGCGGGTGGCACGGCGGATGAACTCGCCGATGTCCTCGTCCGGCAGCGCCTTGCTCCACCCGAGCAGCGCGAGGCTGGCGGCGAACCGCTGCAGGTCCCAGGTGAAATGTCCGAGGTACGCCTCGTCGAAGTCGTTGACGTCGAAGATCAGCACGCCTTCGCCGTCCATGTAGGTGCCGAAGTTCTCGGCGTGCAGGTCGCCCTGGATCCAGACCCTGCTGGTGCGTTCGTCGGCCCACGGGTCCTTGAGCCGGGCGACGTCGGAGTAGAACAGGCAGGCCGTGCCGCGGTAGAAGGCGAACGGCGAGGCGGCCATCTTGCGGAACTTGGTGCGGAAGGCGGCGGGCTTGTTCTCCATCAGTTCGGAGAAGGTGTCCACCAGGGTGTTCACGATGTACTCGCGGCGAGCATCCGGATCGTGGGTCTCCAGCATGCTGGACAGCTCGGACATGAACCGACCTTTCCCGGCCCGGTCGCGCCGGACCGCGGTATCGACGCTGCTCGGTTGAGTTCACGCACCGGCACACCGAACTCATCACCGGCCCGACCACGGCGGGCCGGTGATGAACACGGTGCGGGGCTACGCCTCGATCGCCAGTGACGAACCGCCGCGCGACTTGCGCACCCGCAGGCGTACCGGAATACGCTGCCGCAGTTCGTCGACGTGCGACACCAGACCGACCGTCCTGCCCCCGGCTCGCAGCTCGTCCAGCGCGTCCATCACGAGGTCGAGTGTATCCCCGTCCAGGGTGCCGAAGCCCTCGTCGATGAACAACGTGTCGAGCATCGCGCCACCGGATTCGGAGCTGACCACGTCGGCCAGCCCCAGAGCCAGCGACAGTGAGGCGAGGAACGACTCACCGCCGGACAGCGTCTTGGTGGAGCGGGTGCGTCCCGAGTAGTCGTCGATCACGCGCAGGTCCAGCCCGCCCCGTTTGCCGTGCGCGCCCTGCTCGTCGGAGTGCACGAACGCGTAACGCCCGTCGCTCATGTGCCGCAACCTGGCGGTGGCGGCCACGGCGACCTCCTCCAGCCGCGCGGCGAGCACGTAGGAGCGCAGTGTCATCTTCCGGGCGTTCTGTCCTCGACCGTTGACCACGTCGGTCAGGGCGTCGAGTTCGGCGAACTCCTCCTCCAGGGGCGCCAGTTCCTTCCAGGACTGCCGTAGTTCCTCGCCGAGCTCGGCGAGTTGCGCGCTGCGGTGGTCGAGGTCACCGAGCACTCCGGCCGCGTCGTCGACCAGCCGCCGCGCCTGTTCGGCCGCCGCCGCGGCGCCTTCGGTGTCGACCTCGGTGTCGGCCGAGACGTCCGGCAGCTCGTCGAGGGTGGCCCTGGCCGCCGCGTCGCGGCGGTCGACGTCGGCCAGCCAGTCCGCGAGTTCGTCGATGCGCGGCTGTTCCCGCCGTGCCGCCAGCGCCGTCTCGGAGCCGTCGAAGCCGTTCTCGGTGGCGATCCGCGCCAGCGCCTCGCGCTGTTCGTTCTCGCGGGTCACCGCGTGGTCGTGTTCGGCGCGTGCCCGCACCGCGCGTTCGAGGCGTTCGGCGAGTTCGAGCAGGTGTCGCCGTCGCGCGGTGACCGTGTCGAACTCACCACGTGCCTCGCGCAGCCGTTGCTCCCGCTCGTCGACGGTCTCGGCGAGTGATTCCCGGCCGGAGCGTGCGGCGGTGATCCGTTTGTCCAGTTCGGTGCGCCTGGCCGCCAACCGCTCGGCGTGGTTGTTGAGTTCGGTCAGCCGCTCGGCTCGGTGCTGCCGCTGGTCCGCCAGTTCGCGCAGGTCGTCGCGTTCGGCGGTGGCTCGCTCGAACTCCTCGCGCAGTCGCGGTTCGGTGCGTTCGCCGAGCTGTTCGCGGAGCCGGGTGTGTTCCCGTTCGGCTTCCTCCAGCTCGCTCCGCGCGCTGTCCCTGCGCTGTTGGCGATCGTTCTCGGTATCGCGTGCCCGCCGTTCGTCATCGGGGCCGACGGACGACTCGCCCGGCTCGGCCGGGTGCGGGTGCTGTAGTGAGCCGCAGACCGGGCAGGCCGCGTCGGTTTCGAGTCGGGTGGCCAGTTCGGCCGCCATACCCGCGAGCCTGCGTTCCCGGATGTCCTGCAGCTGTTCACGCGCGCTCTGGTGCTCGTCGACGGCGTGCTGGGCCCGTTCGCGTGCGGTGTCGCGTCGTGTCTCGGCATCGGGGAGTCGCCGGGCTGCCTCCAGCGCCGAGTTCAGTTCCTCGCACCTGGCGGTGACCGTCTCCAGCCGTTCGGGTGCCTGTTCGGCTTCGTGGGCCGCCGCTCGGGCCTGTTCGAGCTCTTCCGGCAGCTGGTGCTGCTGTTGTGCGAGTTCCGCGTCGGTGGTGAGGTCGGCGGCGATGTTCTCGTCGAGTTCGGTGATCCGCGCCCGGTCGTGACGCTGCTGCTCGGCCTCCTGCTCCCGATCGGCCAGCACGGCCGCTTCCTCGCGGTAGCGCAGCGACCGGGCGTGCAACTCGTCGGTGTCGGCGGATCCGTTCCCGGCGGGCGCCGCGCCGTCGGTTTCGTGGTCGGGGCAATCGGCCAGGGCCCGGTGCAGCTCCTGCTCGGCCTCGCGTAGTCGGGTGGTGCTGCTGTCCAGTTCCCGGGCGGCGTTGGCCACTGGCACGGCGCGGCGGGCCGCGTCGAGCTCGGCACCGGCGGTCCGGTAGTTCTCCGCCAGGTCCGCGAGTTCGTCGAGCTCCGCGCGGGCTTCGCGGACGCGTCGCACCTTGTCCGCCAGCTCGCGCTGCTGAGCCAGCTTCTCATCGGCCCGCTCGCGCCGCTGCCGGAGCCGTTCGTCCTCGGCACGGGCGTGCTCGTACCGGCGGGCGAAGCTCCGTTCGGTCTCGTCCAACCATTCGGCACGGTCCTCGTCCTCACCGGGCTCGCCGCCAGCGACCTGGGAGAACCGGGCCAGCAGCTTCTCACTGTGCTCCCGGGCGGTGCGCAGCTCGGTCCTGCGCTGGTTGCGTCGCTCGGCGAACCAGTCCTCGACGCGGGAGAACTGCCGGGTGTCGAAGAGTTCCTCCAGCAGATCTGCCCGCTCCTTGGCGTCGGCGCGCAGGAACCGCGCGAAGTCACCCTGTGGCAGCAGCACGACCTGGCAGAACTGTCCCGCGTCCATCCCCAGCAGTCGTTCCACGGTCGGACCGACGTCGTTGGGGCGGGTGACCCCCTCGGTAGGCTCACCCTCGGGAGGTTCGTCGAGCCAGGTCAGCGTGGCCTTCGCGTTCTCCGTGGTGGTGCCCTCGCCCCTTTTCTTGGGACGTTGGTACTCCGGGTTGCGCTCCACGCGCATCCGACAGCCCTGCACGGTCAGTTCCAGCGACACCCGGGTGGGTGTCTCCGGCGGCGCCGTGTCGCAGCGCAGCGCCTTGGCCTGGTGCCGAACACCGGGGACCTGGCCGTACAGCGCGAAGGTGACGGCGTCGAGCACGGTGGTCTTTCCCGCCCCGGTGTCACCGTGCAGCAGGAACAGCCCGTCGGCGCCGAGCTCGTCGAAGTCGATCCGCTGCCGGTCCCGGAACGGACCGAAGGCCGACAGCTCCAGGTGGTGCAGTCTCACCGCCGCACCTCCGCGGTGTTCACTTCGGACAGTGCCCGATCCAACAACTCACCCTCCGAGTCGGACGGTTCCTCTCCCCGGCAATTGGCGACGAAGTCCCGCAGCAGCCGCGGCTCGTCGCGGTCACGCACCGCCTCCGAGTAGCGCAGCGAGGCACGGGCCCTGCCGCCCGCCGGTTCCCACTCCATGTGCACGGCGTGGGGGAACCGCTGCTGCAGCCTGCGCATCCCGTCCACCGGGCGGGCCTCGTCGGTGACCGTGGCCGAAACGTAGCAGTCCGTGGCGGATTCGTACTCGGGGTCGTGCAGCAGCTGTTCGAGAGTTCCGGACACCGTGGCCAGTTCGCGGGGAACGGGCAGCTCGATCCGGCGTGTTTCGGACAGCCCCTCGGAGTCCAGCTCGACCAGCCACACCGATTTGCGCTGCCGTGCCTCGGAGAACGAGTAGGCCATCGGGCTGCCCGAGTACCGCACCCGCTCGGTGATCCGCTGGCAACCGTGCAGATGTCCCAGCGCCACGTAATCGACCCCGGCGAACACGTCGGCGGGCACCTGATCCACCCCGCCGACGGCGATGTTGCGTTCGGAGTCGCTGCTGCCGCCACCGGTGACGAAGGCGTGTGCCAGCACCACGGACCTGGTGCCGGGATCACGGCTGTCCAGTTCGCCCCGAACCCGGTTCATCGCTTCACCCAGCACAGCGGGGTGACCGCGCTCGACGTCCTCTGCCGCGCCGGGCGCCGTGCTGGTGCGCAGCACCTGCCGAGCCGGGTCGGGTTCGAGGTAGGGGATGCCGTAGAAGGCCACCGGCCCGTGCTCGTCGGAGAGCACGGTGGGCTCGTGCAGGGTGGCGACGCGGGTGTGCAGGTGCAGCCCGCCTGCGGCCGCGAATCCGGCGAACGCCCCCACCCGCTGCGGAGAGTCGTGGTTGCCCGACGTGACGACCAGCCGCGCGCCGGTCCGGCGGAGCTGTTCGAGCACGTCGACGCAGGTCTGCACCGCCTCGCCGGAAGGCACCGAGCGGTCGTAGAGGTCCCCGGAGATCACCACCACGTCCACGTTCTCGGCACGGACGATCTCGGCCAGCTCGGAGAGCACCCGCCGCTGGTCGTCGAGCAGGTCGTGGCCGTGGAACGTGCGACCGATGTGCCAGTCCGAGGTGTGCAGCAGGCGCATGGCCGCACGCTATCGACACACCGCGGCGGTT
Source organism: Actinopolyspora lacussalsi (assembly GCA_030803735.1). Classification (NCBI taxonomy): domain Bacteria; kingdom Bacillati; phylum Actinomycetota; class Actinomycetes; order Actinopolysporales; family Actinopolysporaceae; genus Actinopolyspora; species Actinopolyspora lacussalsi. Next base: position 2,509,386 of record JAURUC010000001.1, read on the forward strand.
CGATCACCCCGTCGGCAGTGCTGTGGCGCGGGCGGCGGCGATGCGCGGCGGGCGGCAGTGCTGTGTCACGGGAGACAGCGGTGTGCCGCGAGTGGGGGCGGCGTGTCGCGGACGGGGACGGGACGCGGCTCCCCCTCGTCGGCGATGATCCGTTCGACAACCGACGGACGAGAGGAGTGCTCGTGGGGTCAGCGATGCTCGGGGGTCTGCTGGTGGTGATGGTGCTGCTGTTCGCGGCCGCGCTGCTGGTGATCTGGCGGTTGTACGGCGATTCCGCCCGTAGGGCCGAGGATTCCGCACGGCGGGCGGCGGAGGCGCTGCGGATGCTGGAGGCGGAGCGGGAGCGCGCCTCGCGGCACGAGGCGGCGCTGCGGCGCTACGAGGTGACCTTCGCCTCCAGCACCGGACGCGGCGAGTTGGGTGAACAGTCCCTCGTACGAACCACCCGGGCACTGGGGTTGCGGGAGGGGGTTCACTTCACCCAGCAGACCGACCTCGCGGGCGGTGGTGCCGCCCGGCCTGACCTGGTGCTCAACGTGAGCGGGGAACGGCGCGTCCCGGTGGATGCCAAGGCCAGTTTCGCCGCGTGGGCCGAGGCGATGGAAACCGACGATCCGGCGGAGCGCGACGAGGCGCTGCGGGTGCACGCCCGCAACATCCGCGCCCGCGCCAAGGAGCTAGCGGGTAGGGACTACCAGCGTTGGGCCGACGCGATCTACGGCGCGATCATGTTCGTTCCCTCCGACGCGGCGGTGGTCTCGGCGCTGGACAGCGACCCGACGCTGCTGGGGTGGCTGCTGGAGAAGCGGGTGTTCCTGTGTGGACCCACCGGGTTCGGGGTGCTGGCCTCGGCCGCGCTGTTCGCGGCGACCGAACGCACCATCGCCGCCGACATCGAGCGGATCCGCGCCCAAGCGGTGGAGGCGCAGCGGGCCGCGGCCTCGGCGGTGGAGGCGGTCAACCTGTCCGGCACTCACCTGCAGCGGTTCGTCTCGGCACGCCGCAGGGAGCTCGACGCGCTGGAGCACTTCCGGGGGGCGGTGCTGCCGCTGGCCGAGCTGAACGACGCCACCGGGGTGGCCGAGGTGCGTCGGACCTCGGAAGGACTGGCCGGTTCCGATGGACCGTCGGGTTCGGAAGAGTTGGCCGGTTCGGAAGGGTCGCCCGGTTCCGGGGACGAGGCGGGTCGCACCGACAGGGTGGCCTCCCGGAACGGGACGGGCGACGGCGCGGCGGAATGACCGGACGCGACGGCTGCCCAGCGCTTCGGTCCTGTCGGAACACCGCACGGCAGTCCCGCCGCGCCGCCCGAGGCGGGATCAGGCCGGACCCGCGGTGGCGATCCGCTGCTGTTCGGCGAGGAAGTGCGCCGTCTCGGCGGTGCTCTCGTAGAGCGTGCGGTAGTGGCGGTAGAAGGCATCGTAGCGTTCGGTGTTGGCCGGGTCCGGCTCGACCCGGTCGACCACCGGGTTCCACTCGTCCGGGGCGACCGCCGTGCCGGTGGCCAACCCGGCCAGCAGCGCGTCGCCGTAGCAGGCACCCACCGTCTCCGCCGGGATCAGCTGGGTGCAGCCGGTCACGTCGGAGACGATGCGGGTCCACAATCCGCCCGTGGTGCCACCGCCCACCGCCACGAGTCGTTCGGTCGCGGTGTCCGAACCGCGCATCTCGGCGAGGTTGTGCCGCACTCCGTAGGCGATTCCCTCCAGGGCACCGCGGTAGAGCTCGGCCCGGCCGTGCTCGGTGGTCAGGCCGAACAGCATGCCCCGCGCGTCCGGGTCGAACACGGGGGTGCGCTCACCGGCGAAGTAGGGCAACAGCAGCAGACCGCGACTGCCCGGCGGCACTTCGGAAGCGGCGGCGGCCAGCTCGGAGAACTCCCCGTCGAACAGACCGCGCAGCCAGTCGGTCACCGCGCCGGAAGTGGCCATCCCGGCGGCCTGGGTGTAGGTGTCCGGATGAACACCGCGAGTGCCCCACAACACCGGATGGGCCCGGAGCCGTTCCACGACCCGCACGAAGAACATGGTGGTGCCGTACATCAGCATCACGTCGCCGGGATCGCGCACACCGACGCTGCACGCCTCCGCCCAGGCGTCCACGGTGCCCACCGTGACCGGCAGCCCCTCCGGTAGTCCGGTCTCGGCGGCGGCGCGGGCGTGGACCCTGCCCGCCGTTTCGGTGGACCAGGCCAGTTCGGGCAGTTCGAGCCCGGGTGCCACCGCGTCGGACCACTCGGGGGCACAACGTTTCCGGTGAAGATCGTAGATCGGATCGCACTGGCTGGCCGAGTGGTGATCGAGCACGTAGCGACCGGTGAGGCGGTGCACCAGGTAGGAACCGCACATCAGCAGTTTCGCCGTGCGACGGTAGGTCTCGGGTTCGTTGTTGACCAACCAGCGGATCTTGGGGCCGACCGCCTGGCTGCTCAGTGCCGAACCGCTGTGCCGCGGTATCTCCTCGGGGCCGAGCTCGGCGTTCAGTTCCGCGATCTCGGCGGTGGCCCTGGTGTCCACGCCGTACAGGATCGCGGGCCGCAGCGGGTTGCCCTCCTCGTCGGCGGGCAGCAGTGTCGGCCCGATACCGCTGACCCCGAGCCCGGCGATCCCGCGCCGCTCGGCGGCGGGCAACAACTCGGCCACCAGCTCCCGGAAGTCGTGCCACCAGATCGCCTCGGCGTCGTGCTCGACCCGCCCCGGTGACGGGCGGCTCGTGGCGTGTGCGCGCTCGGCCCTGGCCAGGATCTTACCGCTGGTGGTGGTCAGGACGCCCTTGGAACTGGACGTGCCGATGTCGATTCCCAGCAGTACCTCTTCGGACATCGCTCCCACTTCCCGCAGCCGTCGCGAAACCACGGCAAACCCTCGGCTGTTCGGATCTCCCGTCGATGTTCGGCGTCAATTTCCCACGAAATCGCCGGGACGGGGAGCGGTGCGGCCCCAGGGGCTTAGATTTCTCGTGAAATCGCCGCGCCCTCGGCGCCGCGGTGCCGAAGTCCTACCAACGAGCGGTTGGGCGCTATTCTCCCGCCGTCCGGTAGGAGAACGCGGTGTAGCGCACCGCCGACCAGGGCGGCGCGTCGTCCGCGGGCAGCAGCCGCACTCGCAGCGTGTTCCGGTCTCGGGTGAGCTCGGCCGGGATGTCGAAACCGTCCTCCAGCCACCGGTGCGCGCTGTTGCCCAACGGCTGCGACCAGACGCCGGCGTCCCGACCGTTGACCAGCACACGAACCCGCTGATGGCTGCTGCGCTGGTCGGAGAGTCTGCGGAGCCGCACTCCGGAGTTGTCCGGATCGATCCGCACCCGGAACCCGATCTCACCCGTGGTCGAGGTGGTCGTGTACCGGTACGGGCCAGGGTCGCGCCTGCCCTCGAAGGTGGCGGTGAGCTCCCGACGCGACTCGCCGAGGGCGTTGTAGTCGTGTGCCAGTCTGCTGAACCGGTCGTCCAGGTCGATCCGGTCGGTGCGCCGCATGGTGGAGACCGGGTTGCCGTACCAGTAGGCGGTGGAGCTGTAGCGCGCCGGCTCGTTGTTGGCCGGTCCGTGTTCGATACCGGCCACGATTTCGCTGTCGAACGACACCGCGTCGGACACGAGCAGCCGGTACGTCCCGGTGCAGTCGTAACGGCACCCGTCACCGGAGTACTCGTAAGCGGGATTGCCCGCCAGCGGCATGGCGAAGGTGGTGCCGCCCCGGAAGTACCAGCCCGACTCGTAGAAGTCCTCCGTTCCGGTGCCGTACCAGGCCGGGCTGGCCGAGCCGTCCACGTAGAACCGCTCGTCACCCTCCAGATAGTTGCGCTGGTTGGCACGTGGGGAGGCCGAGGAACGCGGTCCCTCCGGAGTGCGCGCCATGCCGGGGGGAATCCTGCCGCGCATGGTGTGCGTCACGCCGTAGAACGTACCGCTGCCCGAGGTGGACAGGAACTTCCAGTCCTTGCCGGGCTCGGTGAGACCCTGACGGTGCGTGGCGTGGAAGTGGCCCGAACCGGTCCCCGGCCCCGCACCCGCCGAAGGGGCGGCGGTCGCTTCGAGCACCGCGCGGCGGATCGGCACCGACCCCTCGTTGACCAGCTCGATCTCGGCTCGTCGCGCGAACGGCATGGGCCACCATGAGGTGTACCACCCCTCCCCGGCGTCGATGGAGCTCATAAGTCTGCGCACGTCGTACTCGCCGAGCCCGGAGCCGAAGAACTCCCCGATCGGGGCGTCGACGGTGGTTCGTCCGTCGAAGGTGATCCGCAGCCGCACGTCGCGCAGCACCGCGTCGGACTTCTCGACCCGCGCACGCTCGTGCGGCAGGTGGGCCACCAGTTTGCGCCGCTGGAAGACCTGGTTGTCGATCCGGTAGTCGTGCGCCGTCTCGTCACCGGGATTGGCCGGTCCCACGTCGAGGACGTCGGTGCGGATCCAGTCACCGTCCACCCTGCTGTGCACTTCGTAGCGGAACTCGTTGATGTCCACCTCGGCGGACCGGAACTCGTTCGTGACGCGCAGCTCGGCCCTGCCCCGGGTCAGCGGTGCGGGCACGGTGACCCGCTCGCGTCCCCACTCCCCCTTTCGCGCCGGGCCGCTGTTCCAGGTGCCGACGCGTTCGTCACCGACGAGCACTCGCGCCACCTGGCCTCCGACGTTGGCGTCGTAGCGGCGGGTTATCCGGACTCCGTCGTTGCCGGGTGCGATGCGCGCGTCGAAGGAGCTGGATCCGCCCTCGCCGAACGCGCGCCCGTCGTCGATTACGCGCGGCGCCGCCACGACACCGGGGAGGCGGAGCCGAAGTTCGTCGATCATCGCCGGTCCGCGGATCGGTTTCAGCGTGGTGGACTCGCCGGGGCGCAGCGAGAAGCGGGAACGCCGTTCCGCGATCGTGGGCGCGTCCGGTTTGGGATCGGCCACCCCGAACCGACGCAGCCGCCGGACCACGTCCAGGGCCGGGTCACGCGGGTCGAAGGTGGTGACGCCATCCGCATCGGCGAACGAGCGGTAGTCGACGTGGTAGAAGTACGGGTTCTCGTCCACGGTGATCCGCATGGACTCCCGGTAGGGCATCGGGACCTTGACGACCGCGCCACCGGAGGTGTCGCGCGCGTCGCCGACCAGGGGCCAGACGAACGGTGGCCCCAGTTCACCCGCCACGACGTCGGCGAGCGGGGCGTCCAGCACGGTCCGGCCGTCCAGTCGGATGTGGATGTCGCCGGTGGCGGTGACATCGCCCCAGGGGTCACGGGTGAACCAGATCGAGGTGATCTCCCCCGCCCCGGTGTGCTCCGCGATGACGCAGCCGCGCTCGGTGGTGCGCAGGCACGAGTGGGTTCCGTTGAAACCGTCGTCGTTGCTGCCGCTCCTGGCGAAGCTGGAGAACTGCTTGCTGTTGCCACCGTGTCGGAGTCCGCCCAGCTCGTCCAGCGAGCGGTAGGTCTCCCAGCCGACCGTGCGGCCGTCACCCGATCCGGCCGGTGTGCCGGGTTCCTCGGCACGGACGCGTTCCGAGGTGGAGTCGCCGATGGTGGCCCCCAGAGTACCGAGAACCAGCACGAACACGACGAGAACGCGCGCCGCGCGCCCGCGCACGGCGGGCCCGGACCGGATTCCCGCGCTTGTTCCCACGGCCATCGTGTTCGCCTCCCGGATAGGAATCCGCGACCACGCTGCGGGAAGCCGCACCGGGGTCGATCCACTTCCCGGGAATTGTCGTACGATCGCGGTCGATTCCGCACCGAAATCCACATCGTTCGTTCGGGGGAATCGACGCTACGGGAAACACAGCGAAAAATCAGAGATCTTCACATTTCCGCGATATTCGGCGACACCGGATCACCGATGCTCTCCGCCCGATTCGTCACCGGGAATTCAACCGGCGATACACCTCGGCGGCGTTCTCCCGGGTGACCAACTGTGTCGGCAGGGTCCGCTTCCGGGGGACCGACTCGCAGTCGATCAGTATCCGCTTCGCGGCGGTTATCGCCTCCGCACCCCCGGTGGGGTAGACGAACGTCGCCGACAGCCGCCCCTGCCGCACCGCCTTGATCCCACCGGAGGGCGTGGGGAGCCCGTCGATGCCGACGAACTTCGTCCCTTCCGCCCGTCCTGCCGTCCGCGCGGCGAGGTGGGCACCCTCGGCCATGGGATCGTTGTGCCCGTAAACCGCGTCGATGCGGGGGTGGGCCTTGAGCATCGCCGCCATCTTCGACCGGGCCTCGGCACGCAACCACTGCCCGTCCGCGGTGGCGATGATCTCGATTCCCGATCCCTCGATCCCGGCGCGGAAACCCCTGCCACGTTCGGCCGCGGGTGTGGAGCCGGACAGGCCGCGCAGTTCGACGATTTCGCCGCCCTCGGGCAGCAGCTGCTCGGCGAGGTACTCGCCCGCCTTCCGACCGATCCTCTCGTTGTCGGCGCCGATGAACGTGGAGTAGGAATCGCCGTTGACCTTGCGGTCCAGCAGGATCACCGGGATGCCGCTGTTGTAGGCCCTGCCGACCACCCCGGTAAGCGGGGCCGCCTCGTTGGGGCTGACGATCAGCAGGTCCACCCGCTTGGTGATCAGGGTCCGGATCTGGCTGACCTGCCTAGAGTTGTCCTGCGCGGCGTCGAGGAACTGCACCTCGTCGAACTGCTCGACCTCCGCGGCGGCACGCCTGATGTCGGCGTTCATCCGCACCCGGTAGGGCTCGGCGACGTTGGCCTGGCTGACGCCGATGGTGTACTCCTCGCCCGGTCCATCGCAGACCTCCGCCGAATCCGGTCCCCCACCGGCCGCACCCGCGTTCGTGCTCGTGGTCCCGCATCCGGCGCCGAGCAGCGCGACCGCGCAGACAGCCGCGAACATCGATCGCGTCCGAGAACTCATCCGGGCTCCTTTTCCACTACCGGATTTCCACTACCGGATTTCCACTACCGGGAGGGCCACAGCCGCTGCGCGGCGGCGGCAGCCACGATCACGAGACCCTTGATTACCAACTGCAGGTCGGTGTCCACCGTGTTGAGCGCGAGGATGTTGTTGAGCACTCCCAGCAGCAACGCGCCGGCTATCGTGCCCATCATCGATCCACGACCGCCCGCCAGGCTCGTCCCACCCACGACCACGGCGGCGATCCCGTCCAACTCGTAGGAGATCCCGGCGTTGGGACTGCCGGTGTTGAGCTGACCGGCGTGCACGATGCCCGCCAGGGCCGCACACAGTCCGCAGATCCCGAACGCGATAATCTTGACCCGGTTGACCGGGACCCCCGAGGTCCTGGCCGCTTTCTCGTTGCCGCCGATGGCGTAGAGGTGGCGGGAGAAGGCGCTGCCCCGGAGGAACGCCACCGCGAGTACCGCGAGCACCGCGAAGATCAGCGCCGGGACGGGCACGATGCCGTCGAAGGTCCGCTCCCCCAGCAACGAGAACGACAGCGGTGCCTGCCCCGCACCGGAGCCGTAGGTGATCGGCACGGTCTGTCCACCGGACCACAGGCGCGCCAGTCCCCTGGCGATCTGCAGCCCCGCGAGCGTGACGATGAACGCCTGCACCCGTAGCAGCGCCACCGCCGCCCCCTGCAGCAGGCCGAACACCAGCCCGGCGAGCAGCACCACCGACACCGCGGCGAGCACCCCGAAGTCGTCCTCGGTCAGCAACACGGCCGATCCCACCGCCGCCAGCCCGAGCAGCGATCCCACCGACAGGTCGATGCCGCCGACGAGGATGACGAAGGTGAGGCCGATCGCGATGATGCCTATCTCGGAGATCGCCCGTACGAGGTTGAACAGGTTCTCGCTGGTCAGGAAGATGATCTCGCCGTCGTCGCCGCGCGGCGAGAACACCACCGAGGCCAGGAAGACGAGCAGGAGGCCGAACAGGCTCTGGAACCGCAGCAGCGCCTCGACGCCACCCGAACCACTCCGCCCCGCTCGTTGAACTTCGCTCGGCCGAGCTCCGGAAGACCGGTCCCCTGCCGACTGTCTCCCTGCCGACCAGCCTTCGCTCGTCGAGGTCCCGGCCGCGGTCTCCGGGGTGGCGGCGTCCGGAGCGGATCCCCCGGTGGAGGTGGACGCGGAGTCGGTGGGCTCGTCGTCGGTGGCGCGCGAGCTCATTTCCCACCCCCCGTGGAAGCCACCGCCGGCTCCGCCGCGTCACTCCGATTTCCCATCGCGGCCGCCAGTAGCTCGGCCCGGCTGGTGCGCGAGCTGTCGAACTCGGCGACGGATCCGCCGTCACGTAGCACCACGACGCGGGAACACACGTCGAGAAGTTCGGCGAGCTCCGAGGAGGCGAGCAGCACACCGATGCCCTGTCCGGCGATCTCGTCCAGCAACCGGTAGATCTCGACCTTGGCCGCCACGTCGACCCCCTCGTGGGGTCGTCCAACAGCAGCAGCGCGGGCTCGGTCAGCAGCATCCGTCCGAACACGACCTTCTGCTGATTGCCCCCGGAGAGCGTGCCCACGGAATCGGACGTGGAACCGAGCTTGATCCCGAGACGTCGAGCGTTCCGTCGCGCGGTCGAGCTCTCCCGCCTCCTCGCGACCAGCCCGAGCCTGCCGAGCCGGGGGAGCACGGACAACACCGTGTTGGCGGTCACGGAGTGTTCGGTGACCAGACCACTGCCCGCGCGGTCCTCTGGCACGAACGCGACTCCGGAACGCAGCGCCTGCCGGGGGCCGCGCGGCCGGTAACGGGAAGCGTGCAACCGCACCTCACCGCGCCATTCAGCGCTCGGCCCGAGCCCGTAGAGCGCTTCGAGAAGTTCGGTGCGTCCCGAACCGAGCAATCCGCACAGCCCCACGATCTCGCCACGGTGCACCGACAGGTCCACACCCGTGGGAGTCCTCCTGCCGTCGTCGCGCACGCGGGGGTGCACCGCGAAGCGGGACAGCGCGAGCAATTCCCCGCCCGGACTCCGCCGCGTCGGTGTGAAAGCGGTGGTGAAGTCATCGCCGACCATGGCGTCGGCTGCCTGCTCGGCTGTGACGCTGCGAGCGTCGAACTCGGCGGCCACCCCGCCGTTGCGCAGGACGGTGGCGCGGTCGGCGACCTCGCCGATCTCGTCCATCCGGTGAGAGATGTAGACGATCCCGGTGCCGTCGCGGCGCAGTTCGGCGATCACCGCGAACAGCCTGTCCACCTCGGTACCGGACAGCGCCGAGGTCGGCTCGTCCATGATCAGCACCGCGGCGTCCTGGGCCAGCGCGCGGGCGACGGTGACCAGCTGCTGCTCGCCGATGCGGAGTTGTCCCACGGGGCTGCGCGGGTCGAGATCCACCCCGATGCGCCGCAGCAGTTCACCGGTCCGCAGGTTCATCCGGGAACGGTCCACAGTGCCGCGTGCGGTGCGGGGCTCGCGTCCGAGGTGGAGGTTCTCTGCGACCGACAGCGCGGGCACCAGATCCAGCTCCTGCTGGATCATGGCGACCCCGGCGCGTTGCGCGTCGATCGGCCCGCGGAAAGCGCGGGGTTTCCCGGCGATGCGGATCTCGCCGGAATGGCCGGTGACATCGCCGGACAGCACCCGCATGAGGGTGGACTTGCCCGCACCGTTCTCGCCGAGCAGCGCGTGAACCTCACCGGCCCGCACGGTCAGGTCCACGCCCGAACAGGCCAGCACACCACCGAACCGTTTCGTGATCGCCCGTAGCTCCACCAGCGGTGGTGCGGCGTCCATTGCGTCACCCCCTGCGGAACACGAGCGGATAACCGGTCGCTTCGCCCCGCCCGCTCACCCGTGTGTTGTGTCAAGCATCACACGATGTGACCTGGGCCCGCGCGCTCCGCCCGCGTCTATCACCCGATTCGGTGGCGATAACGGACAGGTCACGGGATTACCGCCATCGAGTGAGAGAGCCGCTCGCCGCCGAGAAACGAGCCACCGGGATCGTGGACGTGTCGTTGCGACCGCACTGGACCGTTACGGTGACAAGCGTGACCGCGACATCCGAGCGCAACATCCACAGCCCCGAAAGTCGTTCCGGACAGTTGGCACAACGGTCGGCTTTCGGAACCATCCGCGGCATCCCGTGGTGGGCGGCGTTTCTGCTGCCGCTGGTGCTGGCCGCCTTGTGTGCCGTGATCGACACGTTGATCTGGTCGGGCCCCGGGTTCGTTTTCACGTCGGGCTGCATCGTGGGCGCCCTGCTCGCGGTCATGCTGGTTCAGCGCGGCAGCCTGTTCGGCCCGATGGTGCAACCACCGCTGGTCGTGGCGATCGTCATCCCGAGCGTGGTCTGGGCCATGGGGATCGGTTTCAACGCGGGTGACGGCCTTCGCCAGGTAATGCTCTCGCTGGCCACACCGTTGATCAACAGCTTTCCGGCGATGGCAGCGACGACGGCGGTGGCGATACTCGGCGGACTGTTGCGGATATTCGTACTACAACCGAGGAAGCGGCGCGGCGGGGACACGGCGGCGGCCGAGTCGGCTCGCGGCGAGCGGGGCGACGGTGCCGGACGCGGTTCCAGGGGCAGCGGGTCCGAACGGGCCTCCCGTGGCGGCCCCGGCGAGGGCCGCGACAGCGCGTCGAACCGCGGCAGAGCCGGTACGGCGACCGCTGATCCCGAGGACGCGGACGACCGAGCGGCCCGGCGGAAGTCACCACGCTCCGGACAACGCGAGCAGCGCTCGGAATCCCCCGAGTCCTCGGGCCGACGCGGAGCTCCCCCCGGACGCGGTTCCGGACCGAGGAATCGCTCCGAACGGCCATCGGAGCGAGCCGACGGCGAAGCGCCCCGTGGTTCCGGCAGGCGCGAACGGGACGGCGGGACGCCACCGAACGGACGGGACGACCAGCGGTCAGGACGCGGACAACGGGGCGGTGAACCGTCCGAGAGCTCCGCGCCGAACCAGGACAGGCGTCCGGCACCCCCGGGCAGGGGCAACGCGAAACGCCCCCCGCGTGAAGGGGACCCCCCTGGCGGCTCGACGCAGCGGCGGGGGCGGACCGAACCACCGGGCAGGCCGCGGCGTCCCCGACGGGACGAGGGCTGATCGAGGCTTTCCGAGCGGGTCGCTCGCTCGGCGGAACCGCTCGGGCGCTCGCGATCACGCCGGGAGTGGTCGCGGAACCACTCCCGGACCGGAACACGGCTCGGTGATGAACCGTCCGAACCGGACACGGCGACCCGCTGTCCGAAAGCCCGCCGGCCGAGAACCCACCGGCCGAAAACCAGCCGGCCGAACCGGCTCGCTCAGCGCACGCTCTGCGGACTGTTCGGATTCTCGTCCAGGTCCTTGCGCAGCTCGCGGGGCAACGCGAACGAGACCTTCTCGTTGGCCGTGGTGACCTCCTCGACCTCACCCCAGCCACGTTCCCGCAGGTAGTCCAGCACCTGGAAGACCAGCACGTCCGGCACCGAGGCCCCGCTGGTGACACCGACGGTGTCGACCCCCTCCAGCCAGGAGTCGTCGATGTCGCTGGCGTAGTCGATCAGGTGGGAGTCGGTGGCTCCCGCGTGCAGCGCGACCTCCACCAGGCGCTTGGAGTTCGAGGAGTTCTGCGAACCGACCACCAGCACGAGGTCGCACTCCTCGGCCATCGCCTTGACCGCGACCTGGCGGTTCGAGGTGGCGTAGCAGATGTCGTCGCTGGGCGGGGCCTGCATCTCGGGGTACTTGTCCTGCAGCTGGTTCACCCGCTCCATCGTCTCGTCCACGCTCAGGGTGGTCTGGGAGAGCCAGACGACCCGCGAGGGGTCGCGCACCTCGACCTGGTCGACGTCCTCCGGCTTGTCCACCAGCTGGACGTTCTCCGGGGCCTCACCCGAGGTTCCCTCGACCTCCTCGTGGCCCTCGTGCCCGATGAGCAGGATGTCGTAATCCTCCCGGGCGAACCGGTTCACCTCCTTGTGCACCTTGGTTACCAGCGGGCAGGTGGCGTCGATGGTGCGCAGGTTGCGTCGGGTCGCGGCCTCGCGAACCGCGGGGGAAACGCCGTGTGCCGAGAAGACCAGCAGCGATCCCTCCGGGACCTCCTCGGTGTCCTCGACGAACACGACACCGCGGTCACGCAGGTTCCCCACCACGTGCTGGTTGTGCACGATCTCCTTGCGGACGTAGACGGGTGCCCCGTACTTCTCCAGCACGCGTTCCACCGTGTCCACGGCGCGATCGACTCCCGCGCAGTAGCCACGTGGTTTGGCCAGCAGAACGCGTTTGCCCGACGGGGCGGAGTCGGTGGCTGTCGTATCCTGTCCGGAGTCGGAAGCCTGCGGCGAGGTGCTCATACCGCACAGGGTACGGATGCGACGCGGAACGGTCAGCAGCCAGCACCGTCCCGACGAGGCGACGATTCCGGCGACGAGGTGACCCGGACGCGCTGCGACACCCGTGACCACGCGAACGGTGCTCGACAGCGCGACGAGGCCGCTCACCGGAACGCGCGGTGCGCGGCACCACTCCGCCACGTGATGACGAGGGCCACGCTCGTGGGGCAAGCTTGACGGTATGCGATCGTTTCCTTTGCCGATTCGGGTGGCAGCGGGGCTGGCGGGCACGGTGGTCGAACAGACCCGCAGGCTGCCCGACCACCTGATCGGTCTGCCCGTCACCGTCACCAGTCAGGCACTGCAGCTGAGCATGCGGGTGCAGCAGCACATCACGGAACTGGCGATCAAGGGAGACGACCTGCTCGCCAATGCGCGGCAGACCGAACAGCACCCCGAGTGGGCGACGTTCGACGAGGACGAGTCGTTCACCACCTCGAGCCGGGAAGGGACCGACCGGCGGACGGGGACGAGCCGTGACGAGGCCGACCGCTTCGTGGCGCAGCCACCCCCGGAACGCGAGTGGTCGAGCGAGCGGGCCCCGGGGGACGTCTCGGATCTGTTGCCCGGCTACGAGGAGATGACCCTGCCGCAGCTGCGGGGGAAGTTACGCGGGCTCTCCGAGTCGGACCTGGTGCGGCTGCTGGAGCACGAACGGGCGCATTCCCGGCGCCCGGACTTCCTGCAGATGCTGTTCAACCGGCTGAACAACGTACGCGCCGCCGAGCGCGACAGCTGACCGGTCGCGGGCACCCCGACCAGCACCCGGTCGGGAGCACGACCGTCGGGCCGACCACGGCCGGTCGTGCCGGCACGTGTGCCCGCGACCGGGAAAGTCCGGCCCAACCCGAGTCGTCATCCGAAGGAGCGAGTCCGCTGAGTTCCGCCACCAGCGCCGAAAACCCCTGGCCGGTTCGTACCGTCTCCCGCAAGATAGCGGAGTGGATCAACCGGTTGGGAAACATCTGGGTGGAGGGCCAACTCACCCAGATCTCCGCACGTCCCAAGGCCACCACCGCGTTCCTGACGCTGCGCGACCCCTCCGCCGACGTGTCGCTGACGCTGACCTGCCCGAACACGCTGCTGCAGGGCATGGACCCACCGCTGACCGACGGCAGCAGGGTGGTGGTGCACGGTAAACCCTCGTTCTACGTGGGCAGGGGAACCCTGAGCCTGCGGGTGGACGAGATCCGCACGGTCGGTGTCGGCGAGTTGCTGGCACGTATCGAACGGCTCCGCAAGCTGCTGGCGGCCGAGGGACTGTTCGAGACCGCCCGGAAACGCTCCCCACCGCTGCTGCCCGGACGTGTGGGGCTGATCACCGGACGCGGCTCGGCCGCCGAACACGACGTGATCAGCAACGCCCGGCTGCGCTGGCCCGCCGTGGACTTCGCGGTGCGCAACGTGGCCGTGCAGGGTTCCACCGCGGTGCCCCAGATCCTGGAGGCGCTTTCCGAGCTCGACCGCGACCCGGACGTCGAGGTGATAGTGCTGGCGCGTGGCGGCGGCAGCGTGGAGGACCTGCTGCCGTTCTCGGACGAGACACTGTGCCGCGCGGTCGCCACGTGCACCACCCCCGTGGTGAGCGCGATAGGGCACGAACCGGACTCCCCGCTGCTGGATCACGTCGCGGATGTGCGCAGCTCCACACCCACGGGCGCGGGCAAACGGGTGGTGCCCGACGTGGCCGAGGAGACCAGACGTATCGGACAGCTCACCGACCGCGCCAGACGGGCACTGCGCGGTTGGGTGGAGCGCGAGCAGGGACTGTTGAATTCGCTGCGCAGCAGGCCTTCGCTCGCGGATCCGAAAGGTCCGCTGCGGCGCGGGGACGAAGAGGTGGACGCGCTGCGCCAACGTGGCAGACGCGCGATGCTGACGGTGATCACCGGAGAGGGGCAGGAGCTCGCCGCGACGAGGTCACGCTTGACGGCGCTGGGTCCGGCAGCCACGCTTGCTCGAGGTTACGCGATCGTGCAACGCGCCGACGGTCCGGATTCGTCCATCTTGCGTTCGGCGGAGCAGGTTCGCCCCGGAACGCCCCTGCGGATCCGTCTGGAGGACGGCACCGTACATGCCGTCGTGACCGAGGACGAGTAGCCGGCCGCACCGGAATCCGACGGCACGCCCGCCGCGAGAGGTCCCGCGCGGACCTCTCGCGCGGCGTGAACCGCGATGACGAGGTTTCCGGCAGTTGGAAGCGCACATGGAGGTCGTGGTGCTGAATCACGGGCGAGAGCCCACCTTCCTCCCCCTCACCGTCGCCGTCACCACTTCGGCGGCCACGGCTCCGGGCACACCCGCCGTGGGTGATGCCCGCGTGGTCCGGAGTCGAGCGGAGGAAACGAACACGGTGGCGGCGGGCTGCTGGGCGGCGCTGCTCGGCGGTTGTCACCCTCCGGAGCGACGCGCGTTGCCGACGCAGCTCAGCGCGCTCGCGGAAGCGACCTCACGGTACGTGGGCGACCGGTGGTGGTCGGAGCGCGGGGTGGGGTACCGGCGTAGGGTCGCCTCGGCACAACTACGCATCAACGACGCGGTGCGCGAGGGTGACGGCGAGGAGTTCGCCGAGGCCTTCGTGGGCTACGACCAGGCCATCGCCGAGGCGGTCATGTCGGTACAGCAGAACTTGGAAAGAGCCACGCAGTGACCAGCAGCGAACCGGAAAGTCCCGACGAGAGCGCGGGGACTGCCCCCGAGAACGCTTCCGAGCACGGAATCGATCCCGAATCCGACCACCCGGACGTCGCCGGACTGGGTTATGAACGAGCTCGCGACGAACTGGCCGAGGTGGTCAAACGGCTCGAAGCGGGCGGGCTCTCCCTGGAGGACTCCCTCGCGCTGTGGGAGCGCGGGGAGGCGCTGGCCAAGGTCTGCGAACGCCATCTGGCCGGTGCGCGGCAGCGTGTGGACCAGGCCCTCGCAGCGGTGGAACAGCACGAGGAGCAAGCGGAAACCGGCCAGTGAGCCCCGGCCGCGTTACTGCCCTGGTCCCACCACGGAAGCCCGCGAGACGGCCCTGGCCATCGTGCGGAACTCCCGCTCGTCTCCGTTGCCGGTGATCAGCAGTCGCACGTCGTCACGCTCACTGACCCACGCCCGTTCCGAACGGATGCTCCGGTAGATCACCCACTTGCGACCTGCCACGTCGACGGTTCCCAACGCCCTGGGCCGCTGTTCGGTCTCGAAGGAGACCAGTTCGGTCTCCGAGGCCGGTGACTGCGACAACCGCACGTAGTGGGTGCGACCGGTCAGCCAACCCACCTGCACGGCGGTGCTGTCCGGGGCCACCTGCCGCACGTCCGCGGAGTTCGCACGCCAGCCCTCGGGCAGCTCGGGACGCAGCACCTGGAAGTCGACCCGACGAGCCACGGAGTCGAGTTCCTCGGAGGCGTTGATGGTGGGGGCCGTCGAGGAGTCCAGCGACGGCCCCAGTGGGCTGAACGAGCAGCGTCCGCTCAATCCGGCTATCCCCAGCACCACGAGTATCAGCGGCAGCATCGCGAACAACATGGCGCGAGGCCCACGGGGCGGTCCTCCCGCCGGAGCACTGGATCGATTGTCCTCCGAGTTCTGGTTGCGCTGTTCAGCCACGCCTCGCATGCTCTCACCCACCGGGGTGCGCGTTCCGACGCGTCCGCGCGACGGAACGGGCGCGTGGCCTGCGCCACTTCACCGGAACGGCACGGGTACGGATCTGCGAAGATCCGCTCATCGGCAGGATCACGGGCGGTGAGCACTCCGCCCGACCGGGCTCGTCCGTCGGGACGAGGCAGGGCCGGAGGACCGACGACGACCAAGGCATCGGACAGTTACCGAGACGGCGAGTCGCACTCGCCCACGGGAGGCGCCATGAGCAGTTCCAGCACCGCTTCGCACGAGACCACCCGCCATCCCGAGGCTCCCGACCGCAACCTGGCGATGGACCTGGTGCGGGTGACCGAGGCAGCCGCGATGGCCGCGGGCCGCTGGGTGGGACGTGGCGACAAGAACTCGGGGGACGGGGCCGCCGTCGAGGCCATGCGCAAGCTGATCGGGACCGTGGCGATGCGCGGGGTGGTCGTGATCGGCGAGGGCGAGAAGGACGAGGCCCCGATGCTGTTCAACGGCGAGGAAGTGGGCAATCACCACGGGCCCGAGTGCGACGTGGCCGTCGACCCGATCGACGGAACCACCCTGTTGAGCAAGGGGATGCCGAACGCCCTGGCGGTACTGGCGGTCGCCGAGCGCAACGCGATGTTCGACCCCTCCGCCGTGTTCTACATGGAGAAGCTGGCCGTCGGCCCCGAGGCGGCGGACGTGGTCGACATCGGTGCCCCCGTGGCCGAGAACATCCGTCGGGTGGCCAAGGCCAAGCAGATCGAGGTCTCCGATGTCACCGTGTGCATCCTGGACCGTCCTCGGCACGAGCAGCTGATCTCCGAGGTGCGTGCGGCCGGCGCCAGGATCCAGTTCATCTCGGACGGCGACGTGGCGGGAGCCATCGCCGCCGCACGTCCGGACAGCGGGGTGGACATGCTCATGGGAATCGGCGGCACCCCCGAGGGCATCATCACCGCGTGCGCGCTGAAGTGCATGGACGGCGAGTTGCAGGCCCGGCTGTGGCCGAAGGACGACACCGAGCGGGAACAGGTGCGCGCCGCCGGGCACGACCCCGAACGGATTCTGACCACCTCGGACCTGGTGGGCGGCGACAACGTGTTCTTCTGCGCCACCGGCATCACCGACGGGGCGCTGCTGCGCGGGGTGCACTACCGGGCGCAGCGCTGCACCACCCAGTCGTTGATGATGCGTTCCAAGTCGGGCACGGTCCGGCTGATCGAGGGCTCGCACAAGCTGAGCAAGCTCAACGAGTACTCGGAGCTCGACTTCACGAACGGCGAGCCCACGGCGCGCCACGGACTTCTGCCCTGAGAACCCGATCGAATCCGGGAATCCTCGGCTGAATCCGGGAACCCGCGGCCGGCTCCGGAAGCCCGGTGTCGGAGTCGTCGCGGGTGGCCGGGTGAGCGGTACACGAGGCAGTGCGGCGTCGATTTCTCGCGAAATCGCCGCGCCGCTGTGACGCGGAGCCGAACCCCGACCACCCCCACAGGGCGAACCCCCACCACTCCCGCAATCGGCACCGCCGCGGGTTCTCCGGCGAGTGCCTCGCGAGGAAGGCCCGACGTTGTGTAGGTCGCTACCCGATGTCGGGCCTCCCCGGAGCGAGGCGCCGCCGGAGGTTCCGCCAAGCGACCAGCTACGGCCCCCGAGCCGTGCCACAGTTCCGCCTTCAGCCGGTGTTGGTGGAGTGTCCCGGGAAGAGCCGCACCGAGGGATCCAGCTCCACCGCGATGTTGTTCACGGCGGTGGCGGCCTCACCGAACCCGGTGGCTATGAGCTTGACCTTGCCCGGGTAGGACGCCACATCGCCCGCGGCGTAGATCCGCTCCCGGTTCGTCCGCATCGTGGTGTCCACTTTGATGGAACGCTTGTCCAGTTCGAGTTCCCATTCGGCTATGGGCCCGAGTTCGGCGGTGAATCCCAGCGCGGCCACCACGGTCTGGGCACGCAGCACCTTGGTGTCCCCTCCGGACAGTTCGAGTTCGATCTCCCGGACTCGGTGCTCGTCCCCGCGGATCTCGGCCACCTCGGCGCCGGTGATCAGCGGCACGTCGAGACGCTCCACTTCCCGGATGAGCCCGTCCTGGGCGCGGAACCTGGCGCGGCGGTGCACCAGGGTGACGCTGTTGGCGACCGGGTGCAGTGCCAGTGCCCAGTCGAACGCGGAGTCCCCGCCGCCCACCACGACGACGTCGCGGCCCTCGTGCGCGGCGATCTCGGGGATGAAATGCACGACTCCCCGTTCCAGCCAGCCGTCGCCGGCGGGCAGCGGCCTGGGGGTGAACTCGCCGATTCCGGCCGTGATCAGCATCGCTCCGGCCCGCACGACACTGCCGTCCCCCAGTCCGACGAGCAGGCCCCGCGAGTCGACGGCGAGGGCGGTGGCGTACCTGCCCAGCAGGTAGGTGGGCTCGTAGCGGTCGGCCTGCTCGACGAGTCCGCTGATCAGGTCTCGTCCCCTGATCTCGGGAAAGCCCGCCACGTCGAAGATCCGTTTCTCGGGGTACATGGCCGTCACCTGACCGCCGGGTTCGGGCAACGAGTCGACCAGGGCGGCCGACAGGCCGCGAAACCCGGCGTAGTAGGCGGCGTAGAGTCCCGTCGGTCCCGCTCCGACGATCAGCACGTCGACCTCGGCGGAGACCTCTTCACCCGACAGCGTGTCGCGACTCATGTCCACCTCGCGCAGTGACGGCAACACCCGGTTTCCAGCGTAGCCCGAGGTCGGGCGTGGTTGGGCGATCAGCGCGCGTCGATCACCGAGTGGCCGAACCCATACTGACCCGCGCGGTCGATACGGTTCACACTTTTCGCATGAGTGAACAGCGATACCGCACCGAGCACGACACCATGGGTGAGGTACAGGTGCCCGCCGAGGCCCTCTACCGGGCGCAGACGCAGCGTGCCGTGGACAACTTCCCCGTTTCCGGGCAGGGACTGGAACGGGCCCAGATCCGCGCGCTGGGGCTGCTCAAGGCCGCGACCGCGCGGGTCAACGGCAAACTGGGCGTGCTGGAGGCGGACATGGCCGAGGCGATCGCCGCCGCGGCCGACGAGGTGGCGGAGGGCCGTCACGACGACCACTTCCCCATCGACGTGTTCCAGACCGGTTCGGGAACCAGTTCGAACATGAACGCCAACGAGGTGATCGCCACCCTGGCCACCCGTTCGCTCGGACGCGACGTCCACCCGAACGACCACGTCAACGCCTCGCAGTCCTCAAACGACACCTTCCCGACCACGATCCACGTCGCCGCCACCGAGGCGGTGCTGACCGACGCGATCCCGGCGCTGGAGCGGCTCGCGGCGGTGATCGAGGGCCGTGCCGCGGAGTGGAGCGAGGTGGTCAAGTCGGGTCGTACCCACCTGATGGACGCGGTGCCGATCACGCTGGGCCAGGAGGCGGGCGCGTGGGCCGCGCAGGTGCGGTACGGCGTGGAGCGGCTGCGTGCCGGGCTGGACCGGCTCGGTGAGCTGCCCATCGGTGGTACTGCCGTTGGCTCGGGTCTGAACGCTCCCGAGGGCTTCGGCGCCGCTGTCTCGTCCGAACTGGCCCGGGTGACCGGTCTTCCGCTGACCGAGGCACGCAACCACTTCGAGGCGCAGGCCACCCAGGACGGGGTGGTGGAGACCTCGGGCAACCTGCGCACCGTCGCGGTGAGCCTGAACAAGATCGCCAATGATCTGCGCTGGCTCGGCTCCGGCCCCCGAACCGGGCTGGCCGAACTCGAGCTGCCGGACCTGCAACCGGGCTCGTCGATCATGCCCGGCAAGGTCAACCCGGTGATTCCGGAGGCCACGATGCAGGTGGTGTCCCAGGTGGTCGGCAACGACGCCACGGTGTCCTTCGCGGGCTCGCAGGGCAACTTCCAGCTGAACGTGAACCTGCCGGTGATCGCGCGCAACGTGCTCGAGTCGACGAGGCTGCTCGCCGCGGTGTCGAGGTTGCTGGCGGACAAGGTCTTCGCCGGTGTGTCCGCGGACACCGAACGAACCCGGGAGTACGCCGAGGGCTCGCCCTCCATCGTCACCCCGCTCAACCGCTACATCGGGTACGAGGAGGCCGCCGCCGTGGCCAAGCAGGCGCTGAAGGAGCGCAAGACCATCCGCGAGGTGGTGCTGGAACGCGGCTACATCGAGGCGGGCAAGCTCACCCGGCAGCAGCTCGACGAGGCCCTGGACGTGCTGAGCATGGCGCGGGCCGAGCGCTGAACGACCGCTCCCGTCCGGCCCGGCCGTGCCACGCCCCGTGGGATTCGCCGGGCCGGATCAGCGGCGCGTGCCGGTCCCCGCTCGGTACGCGCCGCGGCTTCGCAACCTGGTCCTCTCGTAACGGGTCTCCCCGCCACCTCAACCGATGGTTCCGCTCGCGGGCTCTCACCGCGGGCACCCGGAATCGGGCGACTACCTCACGCACCGGGGTCAGGGCGGGCGGGTAACGCACCACCGGGGTGGACACACCGAAATCGCACGGCACCGGCTCGTGACGGTACTCACACGACCGTGGCACTATCGTGACGCGATTGCGGCACTCCGGTACGGCTTGCCGCTGGTCGAACGCTGCGGGGACAGGGGTTATGCAGATTCCGGAAACGGAAGTCGGTCCTGCCGAGGACTTCACCGAGCACTTCGACAGCATCCGGTCGCTGGCCCGTGACGGCGACAACGCGGGCGCGATCGAGTTGGCCGACGGGATAGCCGCTGCCGCGGCCGATCCGCTGGTGATCTGTCGGGCCCTGGTGCTCAAGCTCGGCAGGCTGTTCAACCTGGGCCGTGTCCAGGAGTGCCCCGCGGTGTTGGACCGGGCCTTCGGCATGCTGTCCGAACGGCGGGCGCCCGCGCTGCGGGGCCACCTGCACGCGCTGGCGGGGATCATCGCCGCATCCGACTCGTTGGAACGCTGCGTGCGGCACCTGGTGCAGGCGGAGCGCGAACTGGACACCGAGCGGGGACCTACCGAGGACACCGTCACCGCCCGCCACGACCTGGCGGTGACCTACTCCTACCTCGGATTCCACGCCCAGGCCGCGCCGCTGGCCGAACGCTGTTACCGCGCCGGGCAGGCTCTCGGGTTGCCCAGCGGTGACCACGCGCTGCCCGAAGTGGCGGTGCGCTGGGCGGTTTCGGCGGATCACCTGGGTGACACCGAGAGCTGCGCCGACATGCTGCGACGGGTGCTGCGGACCTGGGCCGATCGCACCGACCCGCGCCGACTCTGGCCCGCGGAGCAGTACTACTACGGGTACGCGGCGGTGCGGCTGCGGGCACTCGGCGAGCGGGCCGAGGTGGATCCCGCGCTGTTCACCGCCGAGGAACACGGCTGGGAGGTGGCTGACCTGCGGATGCTCGCCGCGGCCTGCGAATCGATCGCCGAGGGCGATACCGCGGCGGCACTGCGCGGCCTCGACCGCCCGACCAGTCCCTACACGCTGGGAAGCGCCGAACCGCACCGGTTGCGCGCCCTGGCACACGCCGCCGGCGGGAACCACCGCGCCGCCAGGGAAGCCGACCGGGAGGCCATCAGGACGGCCACCGCCGACACCGGACAGCTGCGTGATCGCCTGGTGGACGGGACCAGGGCACAGCTCGACCACGAGGCGCTGCGTCGCACCGTGGAGCAGTACGCCTCGGAGGCGCTCACCGATCCGCTCACCGGGCTGCCCAACCGCAGGCACTTCGACCGCTACGTGGGGCGGTTGATCGAGGAGGGCAACGATGCCGCGGTGGGAGTCATCGACCTGGACGGCTTCAAGGAGGTCAACACGGTCTACGGCCACCTGTCGGGCGATCTGGTGCTGCAACGCGTGGCGGCCATCCTGGCCAGGACCCTCCGGCAGGGGGATTTCGTCGCGCGTTACGGCGGTGACGAGTTCGTCGCGGTACTGCCGCGCACCGAGCTCTCGGACGCGCACCGCATCGGGGCCCGGATAGCGAGCGCGGTGGCGGACGGGGACTGGGACGCGCTGGTGGCGGGCACTCCGGTTTCGGTCACGATCGGGTGGGCCGACCTGACGGAATCGTTCGGGTTGTCCGGCACCCTCGAAACGGCGGACAGGGCCATGTTGAGCCGCAAGCGGTCCAACCGGGAGACCGTGGCCGCCGAGAACCCGTAACGGGTGGGTGTCCGATTCTCCGACACCGCTAGTGAGAAGGTGGGGTCATGAGCAACCGCGGCAGCGAGCCGGAGCCCGAGCAGTCTCCCGAGATGCCTCCGCCGGTGGAGCTTCCCGACGAGCTGGTGGAAGGCGCGGACCGTTCGATCAACATCGGCGGCGAGCCCACCACGGGAGGCAGGGCCTCCGCTTTCGCGGGAGCGGAGCCGGAGGCCTACGTGGCGGTACTGGTGACGGAGTCGACCTCGGACTCGCCCGACTTCCAACCGCTGTACGAGGAGTCGTTCGTGCTGTTGACGGCTCACTCGGAGGAGGAAGCCCACGAGAAGGCGCGCGAGTACGGCAAGCAGCAGGAGATCAGCTACCACAACGAGCACCAGCAGCTGGTTACCTGGCGGCTCAAGCACGTCGTGGAGGTCAAGCAGATCGAGGACGCGACCTTCGACGACGGCTCCGAGCTCTACAGCAGGTTCTTCCGGAACTACGCGCGGTACCGCTCGTTCGAACCGACCCTGGAGGGCGAGGAGCCCTGACCGGCCGGCTCGGCTACGCGGACGTGGCTTCGGATTCGTGGTTTCGCACGAACGCCACGGGCCGGTGGGGACTCGGACTGGTGGATCGGCACAACACCGCCGTCGACCGGCCACGTACGGGTGAGAGGCCGCCGCGCGAGGAGTAGCCTGACGGGTTGTGCGGTTCTTGAACGGACAACGCCCCACCACGGACCTGACCTACGACGACGTTTTCCTCGCTCCGGTGCGCTCGGGGGTGGAGTCGCGGTTCGACGTGGATCTGTCGACCGACGACGGCTCCGGTACGACGCTGCCGATCGTGGTCGCCAACATGACGGCCGTGGCGGGACGACGAATGGCCGAGACGATCGCCCGGCGGGGCGGCCTCGTGGTGTTGCCACAGGACGTGGCCCCGGAAGCCGTGGCCGAGATCGTCTCCTGGGTGAAGTCGCGACACACCGTGTGGGACACCCCGCTGGTGTTGCACGAGGGCGACGCGGTCGCCGACGCGCTCAACCTGCTGCCGAAGCGGGCGCACGGCGCGGTGGTGGTCGTCGACGACGACGGTCGTCCGCTGGGGGTGGTCGACGAGCGGTGCTGCACCGGAGTGGACCGGTTCGCCCGGCTCGGCGAGGTAGCCGATCGCGACCCGGTGGTGCTGCCGCTGGAGACCAAGCCACGCGAGGTGTTCGAGTCGCTGCACCAGCGGGGCAGCGAGGTGGCGCTCGCCGTGAACGGCGCGGGTGAGCTCGCCGGGATCATGACGCGGCGGGGTGCGCTGCGTTCCGAGATCTACACCCCGGCGGTGGACTCCGAGGGCAGGCTGCGCGTGGCCGCCGCCGTGGGAGTCAGCGGCGACGTGGCGGGCAAGACCTCGGCGCTGCTGGACGCCGGGGTGGACATGCTGGTCGCCGACACCGCGCACGGGCATCAGGAGAAGATGATCGCCGCGCTGCGTGTGATCCGCTCCGTCTCCGGCGAGGTGCCGGTGGTGGCGGGCAACGTGGTCACCGCCGACGGGGTGCGCGACCTGGCCGAGGCCGGAGCCGACGTGATCAAGGTCGGTGTGGGTCCGGGCGCGATGTGCACCACCAGGATGATGACCGGCGTGGGCAGGCCGCAGTTCTCCGCCGTCGCCGAGTGCGCCGAAGCGGCGGCCGAGCTCGGCAAGCGGATCTGGGCCGACGGCGGTGTCCGGCACCCCAGGGACGTGGCGCTCGCGCTGGCGGCCGGCGCGGCCTCGGTGATGGTCGGCTCCTGGTTCGCGGGCACCTACGAGTCGCCCGGTGACATGCAGCGCGACGAGCACGGCAACGCCTACAAGGAGTCCTTCGGGATGGCCTCCAAGCGTGCCGTCACCGCGCGCACCCGCTCGGACAGTGGCTTCGACCAGGCGCGCAAGGCGCTGTTCGAGGAGGGCATCTCCAGTTCGCGGATGCGGCTGGACCCCAACGCGCCGGGGGTGGAGGACCTGCTCGACGAGATCAGTTCGGGACTGCGCTCCTCCTGCACCTACGCGGGCGCCCGTACGCTCCCGGAGTTCCACGACCGGGCCGTGGTGGGAATCCAGTCGGCCGCCGGTTTCGCCGAGGGCAGGCCGCTGCCCAGCGGTTGGTGACGCTTCACCGGCCTCGTCCCGGGTTCCGCCCGGGGCGAGGCCGGTGGTGGCGAGCGGAAAGGTGGCGCGGCGGCCCGGCGCCCGCTGAGGTAGCGCCCGGTTGGCGGCGTCAGCCGACGGGGCACACCCTCCGCGATCACAGCAGCTCCAGCAGCGCGTGCAGCGCCGGGTTGTCGTTGCCGTCCCGCCAGGCCAGGTGCAGCTCCACCGGTTCCGGTTCGGGCAGGCGCACCTCCCGGAACACGACGCCGTCCAGTCGGAGCCGGCTGGCGATGGACGGCACGAGGGTGATCCCCAGCCCCACCTCCACCAGCGCCAGCAGGGTGTGCACCTGGCTCACGTGCTGCACGTAGTTCGGCCGCACCGCGGCCTCCCGGAAAACGCCCACCAGCAGTTCGTGGAAGTAGCGCGCCTCGGAGGGCGAGTAGGTCACCACGTCGGCGCCGTCGAAGGCGCTCAACTCCAGCGGTCCGGGTTCCGAGGCCAGCGGGTGGTTCACGGGCAGCGCCGCCAGCAGCGGCTCGCGACGCAGCAGTCGGGACCGCAGGTCCTGCCTGCCCGGCGGTCGCACCAGCCCGAGGTCGAGCGCTCCGGAGGAGAGCCGTTCGAGCTGTTCCCTGGTGACCAGTTCGCGCAGTACCAGCTCGACGTGCGGCAGGTGCTGTCGAGCCGTGCCGATCATCCCGCCCAGCACACCGTAGGCCGAGGTGGCGGTGAATCCCACCCGCACCACCCCTTCCTGGCCCGCGGTCACCCGACGCACCGAGAGCGCGGCGCTGTCGGCCTCGTAGAGCAGCCTCCGCGCGTCCGGCAGGAACGCGCGCCCGGCCGGGGTGAGCCACACCGTCCGGCTGTCCCGGTGGAACAGCCGGACCTGTAGTTCCTTCTCCAGTTGCTGGATCTGCCGGCTCAGCGGGGGCTGGGTCATGCGCAGCCGCTGCGCGGCCCGCCCGAAGTGGCCTTCCTCGGCGACCGCGACGAAACCGGACAGCTGGGTGAGTGTGAACATCGATGCTTTCGGGGTATTGGTGAATGCTTAATCGGAGTTAGACGTGCATCGATGGTTAACTCTAGCGTCACCTCCAACCAACGTTCGTAACCGGAGGAAGACGAACCGATGCCCCACCTCTCACCATCCGAGGTCGCCCGACGGCTGGCTTCCGGGCTGCTCTCGTTCCCGGTGACCCACTTTCGGCAGGACCTGAGCCTCGACGAGTCCGCCTACCGCGAGAACATCCGATGGCTGAGCGGGTACGGCGCCGCCGGGCTGTTCGCGGCGGGCGGGACCGGGGAGTTCTTCTCCCTCACTCCGGCCGAGGTCGAGAGGGCGGTCACCGCCGCGGTCGAGGAGGTGCCGCGAGACCTGCCGGTGATCGCTCCCGCCGGGTACGGCACGGCCACCGCGGTGGAGATGGCCCGGGCCGCCGAGCGGTCGGGGGCGCACGGACTGCTGTTGTTGCCGCCCTATCTCACCGAGGCCGACCAGGAGGGGCTCGCGGCGCACGTTCGCCGCGTCTGCGCCGCCACCGACCTCGGCGTGATCGTCTACAGCCGTGCCAACGCGATCTTCACCGACACCACGGTGGCGCGACTGGCCGAGGACTGCCCGAACCTGATCGGTTTCAAGGACGGCGTCGGCGACATCGAGCGGATGACGCGCATCTACTCCCGCCTGGGCGACCGCCTCACCTACATCGGAGGGCTGCCCACCGCCGAGACGTTCGCACTGCCCTATCTGGAAATGGGTGTGAGCACGTACTCCTCGGCGATGTTCAACTTCGTGCCCGAGTTCGCCCTGCGGTTCTACGAGGCGGTGCAGCGCCGGGACCGGAACACGGTCTACCGCTACCTGAACGAGTTCGTACTGCCCTACTGCGAGATCAGGGACCGCCGGGCCGGTTACGCGGTCAGCATCGTCAAGGCGGGCATGCGGGTGATCGGCCGCCCCGCGGGACCGGTGCGGACGCCGCTGGTGGATCTGGACGAAACCGAACAGGCGATGCTCGACAACCTCGTACAGCGGATCTCGGAGGAGTGAGAACGATGACGCGACCCACCGGACACATGCTCGTCGCCGGAACGGAGGTCCTCGGCGAGGGCGCGGGGATCCGCGCCGTCGATCCGGCCACCGGGGAAACCCTGGATCCGGAATTCGGCCACGGCAGCCCCGCCGATGTCGACCGCGCCTGCGCCGCCGCCGAGGAGGCGTTTCCCGTCTACCGGGCCGCCCCGCGAAGCGAGCGTGCGGCGCTGCTGGACCGGATCGCCGACAACATCGACGCGCTCGGCGAGCCCCTGGTCGAACGCGCGCACTCCGAGAGCGGGCTGCCGAAGGCACGGCTGAGCGGCGAGGTCGGCCGCACCACGGGGCAGCTGCGGATGTTCGCCTCGCTGGTCCGGCAGGGCGACCTCGAGGCGCCGCGCGTCGACCCCTCACCAGCCGCCGACGGCTCCCGCTCGCGTCCCGACATCAGGCAGCGCCGGATTCCGCTGGGACCGGTGGCGGTGTTCGGCGCGAGCAACTTCCCGCTGGCCTTCTCCGTGGCTGGCGGTGACACCGCCTCCGCGCTGGCCGCCGGTTGCCCGGTGGTGGTCAAGGCGCACGACGCCCACCCCGGCACCTGCGAGCTGGTCGCGCGAGCCGTGACCCGGGCGGTCACCGAGCTCGACATGCCCGCCGGCACCTTCTCGATGCTGTTCGGCTCCGGGCCGGAGCTGGGCACCGCACTGGTCACGGATCCGCGGATCCAGGCGGTCGGCTTCACCGGTTCCCGCTCCGGCGGACTGGCGCTGCTGGCTGCGGCGCAGTCGCGGCCGCGCCCGATCCCGGTGTTCGCGGAGATGAGCAGCACCAACCCGGTGTTCCTGCTGCCGAACGCGCTCGCCGAACGGGCCGGGGACATCGCCACCGGTTTCGTCGGCTCGCTGACCTCGGGAGCCGGTCAGTTCTGCACCAACCCCGGGCTGGTCGTCGCGATCGACGGTCCGGAACTGCGGGAGTTCCTGAGCACCGCCGCCGACTCGGTGACGGCGAGCGAACCGAGCACGATGCTCACCCCCGACATCGCCCACGCCTACGCGGCACGGCTGGGTGAACTCGCGGCACACTCCTCGGTCGAGGAGCTGGCCCGGGGAACCGCGACGGACCGGCCGAACACCTGCCGCCCCGCCCTGCTCGCCACCGAGGCGGGCGAGTTCCTCGCCGAGGAGTCGCTGCACCAGGAGGTGTTCGGCGCGTGCTCGCTGGTGGTCCGGTGCCGCGACGCCGAGCAGCTCCGCGAGGTCGCGCGGAACCTGGAGGGGCAGCTGACCGCCACGGTGCACGCCGCGACCGCCGACCACCCCGATGCCGCCGCGCTGCTGCCGCTGCTGGAGCGGTGCGCGGGACGTGTCCTGTTCGACGGCTGGCCGACAGGGGTGCAGGTGGGTCACGCGATGGTCCACGGTGGACCGTTCCCCGCCACCTCGGACTCGCGCGGCACCTCGGTGGGCACCCTGGCCGTGGAGCGGTTCCTGCGTCCGGTGGCCTACCAGGACGTCCCCGAAGCATTGCTGCCCGGCTCGATCGCTACGGACAACCCCGAACAGCTGTGGCGTCGGGTCGACGGCGAACCGGGACGGCACTGAAGCGGGATTCGAAAGCACTTTCCGCCGGATCCTTCCGCACCCAGCGGGAGGCGATGATGCCTATCGCGGGGACGACCCCCTTGGAACGGGTAGCTCCATAACCCAGCGTTGGCCGCGGCTGCCGCATCCCGATCTCACCTACGTCGGTGGAGATCACCGAAAGCATCGCGAATCGTCAGCACCGAGTAGTTACTATTCCACGAATTACCGAGGTTTTTGCTGATGGAACAAAAAGAAGGCGACAAGGCGGCCGTGGCCACCCCGGATAGATCATTCATGGGCCGAATCCGGAACTTCGGTCCGGGAATCGTGGCCGTCCTGAGCATGATGGGAGCCGGTGACCTCGTCACCGCCTCCGTGTCGGGTTCGAGCTACGGGTACAACCTCATGTGGTTGCTCGCCCTTTCCCTGATCGTTCGGTTCGTCATCGTGAACCTCATGGGCAGGTATCAGATTCTGAACCTGAAGGGGCAGACGATAGTCGAGGGCTACAACGATGTCTCCAAGTACTACCCGTGGTTCATCGGCATCGCCATCCTCGTCAGCGGGCACTTCTTCAATGCCTACATGATCACCGGGGCGGGCGAGGCCCTCGCTTGGATATTCAGTGTCGGTCATCCGTTCCTGTGGTCGTGCGCCGTGGTGCTGCTCAGCCTGTTCGTCATCGGGCGTAATGTCTACAACACCATCGAGAAGCTCCTCAAACTCCTCCTGGTGTTGATGACGACCGCCTTCCTGGGGCTGGCGATCTACTCGGTTCCCGACGTGGGTGGGATCGTCAAGGGCACGGTGGGATTCGGCATCCCGAGCGATACCGGCGCGTTCGGGGTCTTCGCCGTCGCCCTCTCACTGATCGGAGCGGTGGCGGGATCGATGGCCAACTTCCTGTACCCCTACTTCGTGAAGGAGAAGGGCTGGAAGGGCGTGCGCCACAAGCGGATCCAGCGCAACGACATCCTGTTCGGCATCTGCGCCGCCATCGTGATCAACCTGACGGTCTGGGTCGTCGGCGCCGAGATCCTCAGCCCGAACGACATCGAGGTCAACAGCCTGGAGGACATTTCCAAGGCCCTGTCGCTGCACCTGGGCACGTTCGGCGCCGTCGTCTTCTACCTCGGGGCGTTCGGAATCCTCTACAGCAGTGTGATCGGGTACGCGAACGGTTTCCCCAAAATCATCATCGACTGTTTGCACATGGTCAGGCCGGAGCGCCGGGAGAAGTTCGGGCGGAAGTTCGACGACGATCCGTGGTTCAAGTGGTTCAGCCTGTTCATTCTGATCTCGCCCATCATCTGGCCCATCCCCGGGATGCCCGGGTTCGTCGAGATGGCGATATTCGTCACCGGGATGCAGGCCGTCGTCGTGCCGATCACGGCGATCGGGCTCATGATTCTCGTGAACAAATCGAGCCATCTGGGCGAGCACAAAGCGAGCCTCGCGGAGAACACCGTCCTGGTCCTGACCACCGCCCTGGCGATCTGGGTGAGTATCAAAGCGGTCATGGGCTGGTTCTAGCACGGCCGGACTTCGGTGATCGTGGCTGACTCCGGGCTGAACCCGGTTTTCCCACCGGGAATCCGTTCCACGGGGAATGGAGTTCCGACGAAGCGGTGCCCGGTGGGTTCGCCGGGCACCACTTCACGAGCATCGCCGCTTCGGCGCTCAACCGTCCAGGTTCAGCAGTGCCGTGTAGACCTCGCGGCGCATACTCGTCCCTTTGAGCCGCGAGGTTTGTTCCGCCCCGAGCACACCGGCGGACGGCGAGTAGGAGACCCCGCCTGCCGGGCCCAGCGGTAGCGAGATCCCCGATGGAGCCGGTTCGTAATGGGTGAGCTCGCTCTCCTCGTACGCGAGGGCCCGGATGTTGGCGGCCACCACCCCGGCGTGGAGTTCGGCGGCCTTGGCCGTCTTGGTCTCCGGGATCGAGGTGAGGTCACCTATGGCGAACACGTGGTCCTGGCCGGACAGCCGGAGTTCCGAGGTCACGTCGAGCGCGCCGTCCTCCCGGCGGGCCGCCGCGAGTTCCTCGCCCAGATAGTCGGTGGTGGGAACCACTCCGTAGCAGCGGAACCAGAGGTCCGCGTCGATCCGTTCGCCGGAGCGGGTGGTCACGGAGAACGCCCCGGGTTCGGCTGGCGGTTGTTCGGCCAGGGGGCTGCCGAACACCAGCTCCACGCCGAGCTCGTCGAGCTGGCGCCGCAGTTCGGTGCGCAGCTCCGCCGGGAACGGCACCGCCGAGAGCGGTTCGGGCGCGGGATCGACGACGGTAACGGACTTGTTCGGCCAACCGTGCTTGATCTCCCCCGCCAGCTCCAGCCCGGCCGGTCCGGCCCCCAGCAGCAGGACGCCACGCGAGTCGGCCAGCGCGTCGTGCGTGGTGCGCAGCTTCTTGGCGGCGAGGGCACTTTCGGTGACGTCCACCTTGGCCGGGAACGGATAGGACGAGCCGGTGGCCAGCACCACGTAATCCGGCTCGATCCGCTCGCCGGAGGCGAGGGTGACGGCAGAGCGGTCCACGCGCACCGCGCGGTCGCGGATCACCCTGCCGTTGCCGAGCAGGTTGTCGTAGGACAGGAAGATCAGGTCCAACCAGGACGGTTCGACCAGCGCCCGGAGAGCCGCGACGTTGTGCACGAAGGTGTCGCGGGGTTCCACGAGCACGACCTCGGCGAACTCGTCGATCGCCCTGGCCGCCGTGATACCGCCGTATCCACCACCGACAACGACGACGGTTGCTGTCATGGTTCCTCCGATATCCACGGGCCGTCACCCGCCTCACGTTCGGCAACGGCTCGTTCCACGCCACAAATTAGTGTCATTATGTAACAGTTACAGTATGACATTAATTTGGCGGGTGGATAGGGTTGCACTCATGAGCGAGCACGAGACACGTCCCCCGAGCCTGCTTTCGTTGCCCTCCTACCTGGCGGGGCACGTCGCGCGTATCGGCCACCGGGAACTGGACGGGGCGCTCGCCGAACGAGGACTGCGGCTACCGCACTTCGCGGTGCTCACGGCGCTCTCGGACTTCGGGTCGCTGACGCAGCACGTGCTCGCCGATCGGCTCCGGTTCAACCGCAGTCATCTGGTCGGCTACCTCGACAAGCTGGAGCAACGGGAACTGGTGCGCCGGGAGCGCGACCCCGAGGACCGACGTCGGCACCGGGTCACGCTGACCACGGCCGGGGCGGAACTCGCGGGGGAGATGGCAGCGGTCGCCCGGTACGCGCAGCGAGAACTGCTCAGTCCCCTCACGGACGAGGAGCGTGACACGCTGGTCGAGCTGCTGGGGCGCGTACTGGCCACCGACGACTCGGGGCGGAACCCCGCTGCCGACCGAGCTGCCGACTGAGTCCGGCACTCTTCGGAGAGACCCGCTCCCACCACAGCGGGCGGAACTCACGCGCCCGACGTAAGCGACCGCCCGTGTGGGCACCGCTCCCTGCCGATGCTCACACGCACGCGACGCCTGATTGGGTACTCGTCCCGAGAAACGGTGAATTCACCGGCTTCGGCGCGCCATGACGGGGACAATCGATGACATGGCACAGACGACCAATAAGCAGGGTGAATGGCTGAAGAGCTCCTACAGTGCGGCGGCCAGTGACAACTGCGTGGAGGTGCGACTCACCGACACCGCCGTGGGCGTCCGCGACTCCAAGAACCCCGACGGCCCCGTCCACACCTTCACCCACCACGCCTGGCACTCCTTCCTCCGCGCCACGACCGAACCGACCGAATAGGACCGTTTCCAGTGACAACAACGCGTCGAGACGGTGTCGTCGGTTCAACTCACGAAACCGACGACACCCGTCGAAAACACCGATGACGACCAACGCGCTCACATGACAGTCAACGACTCGCCCTCGACGTCTAGTTCGGCGATGGCGCGACTGCCCACCGACACCAGCTGTTCGAGCGCGTCGCGATCCAGACTGAGCACGAAGCTCTCCGAGGAACCGAACGCTAGGCTGGCCTGCTCGTTTAGCCGGTCCACCTCACAGCGAACCGCCACCCCACGGGCCATCTCCACATAGGACTCCACCGATACCCCGGTGCGCCGGTAAAGACTCATGATCCACGCTCCTTGCTGGTCGATACGATGATTGATCGAGCTGACAGGAATGGTGGCCACCACAACCAAGATAAGACTGACCGTCAGTCTTTGACAGCCATCTGATCGGGTGAGTTACGAGAGGAAGCGCATGGGCCGTGCCCGTCAGACGTTCGAGCGGCGGCAACTGGGGCTCACCCTGCGTCGACTCCGGGAACAAGCAGGCAAATCACAGCACGCCGCTGCGCAGGAGATCGGCAAGGCGCGCTCGCGGTTGGTCCAGATCGAGGACGGCGAGGGAACCCTGCCACCGGACAGCCTCGACAGCCTGCTCGATCTCTACTCGGTAGAGCCTCAGGAACGGGAAACGGTACGAGCGCTGGCGAGCTCGGCCCGAAAACGCCAGAAACGCAGGGCGTACGTGGACACGCTGCCCGACGCCTACCAGCGGTTCGCCGACCTGGAAAGCAACGCGACCGAGATCAAAGCGTTCGAACCGAGCATCGTCCCCGGACTACTGCAGTCGCCTTCCTACATCCGTTCGGTAATAAGCTCCTGGGAAGGCATCTTCACCAGCTCAGCACCGGCCGAGATCGAACAGCGTATCGACTATCGGATGAATCGCCAGTCCAAAACATTGCACAGTGAGCACCCGGGCGAGCTCGACATCGTGCTCGCGGAGCACGCCATCCTGGACATGAAGAGAACTGACTTCTTGCTGCGGGATCAGCTCGAACACGTGCTGTCCCTGCTTGATCACCACGAAAGCCTGACAGTTCGAGTGCTGCCGGTAGGAGCGGTGTCGAATCCGGCTTGTGGCGGCGGATTCACGATATTCGGTTTCGGTGACCGAGGTTCACCGATAGCTTTCTCCTCGGTTGTACACGGCCCATCCGTCTACCTCGACGACGCGGAAGACGTGGGAGTGCTCACCAGAATCTTCGATCGAGTGTGCGAGTTGACACTCTCTCCAGAGGAGTCACGGGCTTTCCTGGAACGAACCCGCAAGGAGGTCTGATGTACGACACCGGCTGGATCAAGAGCAGTCGCAGTTCCGGAGGCAGTGACAACTGCGTGGAGGTGCGACTCACCGACACCGCCGTGGGCGTCCGCGACTCCAAGAACCCCGACGGCCCCGTCCACACCTTCACCCACCACGCCTGGCGCGCCTTCCTCCACACCACGACCGAACCGGCCCAGGATCACCGGTGGTGAAGTCACGCCGAGATCGCTGGGACGGACGGAGTTGACACGACCGGCCGTGGCCGGGTGTCGATTTCTCGCGAAATCGCCGCCCGGCCACGCCGTCCTTCGAGGACTTGCTCCCGGTGGGGGTCACCGAGATCGGGTCCGGGTTGAACGGCAACCGGCAGAAACTGCGGAAGCTGCTCGCTACCCCCGAGGCAACCACCATCGTGGTGGAACACCGCGACCGGCTGGCCCGATTTGGTGTCGAACACCTCGAAGCCGCCCTGTCCGCCCAGTCCCGCCGAATCGTCGTACTCAACGACGCCGAAGTGGAAGACGACCTGGTGCGCGACATGACCGAAGTACTCACGTCGATGTGCGCCCGCTTGTACGGGCGCCGGTCGGCGGCCAAGCGGGCGAAAGCAGCACTGAAGGCGGCGGAGGTGCCGCCGCGATGACCACGGTGTTGCAGGCGTACCAATTCGCGCTCGACCCGACCGGGCAGCAGCAGGCCATGTTGTCGTCGCACTGCGGCGCGGCACGGTTCACCCACAACTGGGGCCTAGCCCAGGTCAGGGCCGTGCTGAACCAGCGGGAAGCCGAACGCTCCTACGGCGTGCCCGAATCCGAGTTGACGCCGAGCCTGAACTGGTCGGCCTATTCCCTGCGCAAAGCCTGGAACGCCGCGAAGGACGAGGTGGCCCCGTGGTGGGGCGAGAACTCGAAGGAAGCCTACGCCTCGGGTCTGGCCAATCTGGCTGATGCTCTGGGTAATTGGCACAAGTCCCGCACCGGTAAACGCGCCGGGAAGCGGATCGGGTTTCCCCGGTTCAAGTCCAAGCGCCACCGCTTGTCGTGCCGGTTCTCCACCGGCTCGTTCGGGCTGTCCGAGTCGGATCGGCGGCATGTGCAGCTGCCCCGCATTGGGCTCGTGCGCACGCACGAATCCACCCGCACACTCGCCCGACACGTCGAACGCGGCACCGCCCGCATCCGATCGGCCACCGTGTCGTTTCAACGCGGCCGGTGGCACGTGTCGTTCTCCGTCGAGATCACCAAGACCGAACCTGAGCCTGCGGTCAAGGGCGGGACGGTCGGCGTTGACCTCGGGGTGAAGCACCTGGCGGTGCTGTCCACCGGGGAAATCATCGCCAACCCGAAACACCTCGACGCCGCGCAGCGGGAGTTGCGCCGGTTGCAGCGTGGGGCCGCCCGCCAGCAGGGCCCGGACAAGCGCACACCGTCGAACCGGTGGCGCAAAACCCAAGCACGCATCGCCAAGCTGCACACCGCCGTGGCGAACGCGCGCCGCGACGGGCTGCACAAGCTCTCCACCCGACTCGTGGCCGAGTTCGACACCGTCGTGGTGGAAGACCTCCACGTGGCCGGGATGGTGCGCAACCGCCGGTTGGCTCGCGCCATCTCCGGTGTCGGCATGGGCGAGCTGCATCGCCAACTCGACTACAAAACCACCTGGTCAGGCCGCGATCTGGTGGCGGCAGACCGGTTCTACCCCAGCTCGAAAACCTGCAACGACTGTGGTGCGGTGAAAGCCAAACTGCGCCTGTCCGAGCGGACATTCACCTGCGATCACTGCGGCTACCGCACTGATCGCGACCTCAATGCGGCCCGCAACCTCGCGGGCCTGGCGTCCTCCCCGAGTTGCGGGGCGACGAAAAACGAGCCCGCTGGAAACCCACGTAAAACCAGCCATGCTGGCAGCGGGTATCGCCACGGGAAGACCCCGACACAACGGGCCGGGGCCAACGCCGCGTAGCAATACGACGGCTCAGGAACGTTTTCACACCTTTCCTGAACGGCGTCAGCTCATGAACTCACCCTCCAGCATCTCGGTGACCAGGGCCGCCACCGGGGACCGCTCGGAGCGGGTCAGTGTGACGTGCGCGAACAGCGGGTGGCCCTTGAGCTTCTCGATCACGGCCGCCACACCGTCGTGCCTGCCGACGCGCAGGTTGTCGCGCTGCGCCACGTCGTGGGTGAGCACCACCCGCGAATTGGCACCCAGCCGCGACAGCACCGTCAGCAGCACGTTGCGCTCCAACGACTGCGCCTCGTCGACGATCACGAAGGAGTCGTGCAGCGAGCGCCCCCTGATGTGGGTCAACGGCAGCACTTCGAGCATCTCCCGGTCGATGACCTCGTCGATGACGTTCTGCCCCGCGAGCGCGCCCAGCGTGTCGTAGACCGCCTGCCCCCAGGGCTGCATCTTGTCGTCCTCGCTGCCGGGCAGGTAGCCGAGCTGCTGCCCGCCCACCGCGTAGAGCGGCCGGAAGACCATCACCTTGCGGTGCCTGTTCTGTTCCATCACGGATTCCAGCCCGGCGCACAGCGCCAGCGCGGACTTGCCGGTTCCGGCCCGACCGCCCAGCGAGACGATGCCGACCTCGGGGTCCAGCAGCAGATCCAGGGCTATCCGCTGCTCGGCGGAACGACCGTGCAGCCCGAACGCCTCGCGCTCACCGCGCACCAGCCGCACCGTCTTGTCCGGGGTCACCCGGCCCAGGGCGTTCTTCGTTCCCGCGAGCAGCCGCAACCCGGTGTTGACCGGGAGCTCGGCGGCTTCGGCCAACTCCACCGAGCCGGACTTGAACAGCGTGTCCACCTCGTTGGGCGGCACGTCCAGATCGGTCATGCCGGACCAACCGGTGGAGATCACGTCCTGCGCCCGGTACTCGTCCGCGTCCAACGCCACCGCGGCGGCCTTGACCCGCAGCGGCATGTCCTTGCTGATCAGGGTCACCAGGTGACCGTCATCGGCCAGGTTCAGCGCGCACGCCAGGATGCGGGCGTCGTTGGACTCGTTGCGAAACCCCGGAGGCAGCACTTCGGGGTCGGAGTGGTTCAACTCGACGTGCAGTCGACCACCCGACTCACCGACCGGAACCGGCTCGTCCAACTTGCCGTGTCGCAGTCGCAGGTCGTCGAGACCACGCAGCGCCTCCCGCGCGAACCAGCCCAGTTCGGGGTGGTGGCGCTTGCCTTCCAACTCGCTGATCACGACCAGTGGCAGGACGACACTGTGCTCGGCGAACCTGGTGAAAGCCCAGGGGTCCGACAACAGCACAGAAGTGTCCAGGACGTAGCTACGCACTCCCCTTCCCTCGGCCGCGTCCGAGGGACGCGGTGCGGGAGCTGAGGAATTCACGCTTTCGGAACCGGACAGGGGCTCCGCTTGCTGGGAACGTCGTGTCATCACGGCTACTCCCTAACGGGCACGAGCGACCGCGCCCGTTCGTCGGCGGGCCGGGCCGCCCCGCACCCCGTCGGAGTCGGGCCGTGGGCAGCCACCCGGTGGAGCCCGATCCGACCTTCGACACGGGTGAAGGGCCTCCCCGGACGGGCCGCAACTGCACGACCCGTCACCGCGGACGCTACCCGTGTGATCGGACGTTGGCAGGCAGCCACACAGGTGATTAAACGAATCGTCACCCGAAAGCCACAGTGTGCACACCCGCACGGCCCCTACGGTGAACCCATCACCCGACCGTGGGCCTGGGGTGTTTCGCACCCCGCACACCGCACGGAATCGATCCCGGTTCGCACCGCCTCCCCGAGTCAGCGAGGGGACATGCCGCGCAACCACTCCCCACGCCCCGGACGGCGCACCCGGTCGGCGGCGATCCCGGCCGCGAACGAAAGCGTGTCGGGCAGGCCGGACAGCGGGGCACCACCGGCGACCGCGTGAACCACCGCACCGTGGAACACATCGCCCGCGCCGAGCGTGTCCACCGCCTCGACCTCGGGCACCGGAACGCTGCCGCTCGCGCCGTCCGGCAACCACCAGAGCACGTCGCGGGGACCCCGGGTGATCGCCACGGCCCCCACTCCGCGTTCGAACAGCGCGGCGGGCTGCTCGTCGAGCTCGGTGGTGCCGGGAACCCGGAAGTCGGCGGAGCAGACAGCGAGGTCCACTCGGGGGAGGATCTCGGCGAGCACGGGTTTCCAACTGCCACCGTCGAGCACCACGGGAGCACCGGCCCGTCCGGCGTGCCGCACGGCCGCTCGCGCGAGCACGGGACGATGACCGTCCACGAGCACCGCGTCGGGGACGGTCCGCAGCAGCGCTCCCGGCTCCGGATCGGCATCCTTCGGCGCGCGCGAGACCACGCTGCGGCTACCGGTCGTGCTGTGCACCGTCACGGCGGAGACCACCGGCGGCGTTCCGCTGTCGGGAGTGACGTCGAGCAGTTCGACTCCGTGCTCGGCGAGTTCGTCCGCCACCACCCCGGCCATCGGATGACTTCCCAGTGCCGTCAGCAGGCTCACCTCCGAACCGAGCGCGGCGGCGGTGACGGCGGCCCCGGTGGCAGGCCCGCCCGCGCTCAGCTCTGCCCGCTCGGCGGTGGTCTTCTCGTTCGGCCCCGGGAACTCGGCCACCCGCTGCAGCAGGTCCAGCGTGACCATCCCAGCGCACAGCACGGCGCGTCGGCTCATCGGCCCTCCGATCGGCGGAAACCCCGGCGTTCACGTCGGGGAGCAGTCAAGCGGCGATTCTGCCGGAGAGCTCGGACCGCAGGGTGTGCGGCGGCAGCGACCGATCCAGCAGCCGTTCGTAGCGAGCGCGGCGGTGTTCGGGACCTTCGGCGTCCAACCAGGCACCGGTCAACTCGTACGCGGCTGGGCAGACGACGGCGTACGCGGCGGTGGAAGGGTCGGAGAGGCGTTCCAGCAGCACCCGGGCACGCGAGTCGTCCAGCAGCAACCAGCACCGCAGGTACTCGCGCACCCGGTGGGGATCGGTGCCGTGCTCGTGCAGCATCAGCGCGGCGTCCCGCCGTACCCCGGCGAGCACGCGCCGCGCGGCGTCCATCCGTTCGAGGTCCTCCGCCGCCGGCACCGGCAGGATCCCGTGGAGCACCTCACGAACCCGGGCTCCCCAGGCCGGACCGAGCAGCACGTCCAGCGCCCGTTCGGCCAGTCCCTCCGAGACCGTGCACTGCGGGGTGTCGGTGAGCGAGATGTCGTGTTCGGGAAGCGTGCCACGGCAGTGCTGGGTGTGGTGGCCGGGGTAGCTCTCGTGCGCCAGCAGCCTGGGCAGGTCGCTTAGCCGGTGCGGTACGGCGGTGCTGACGGTGACGACGGAGCGGCCACCGCCGAGGTAGTGCTGCAGCCCGCCGAAGGAAGGGTCGTGCCGGAACCGGTACGTCACCCGCTCGTGCGAGGGCAATCGGAACGCCTCGTGGCTCAGGACTCGGAAGGATTCGGAGAGGGCACGCACGCAGCCGGGCAGCGCTTCCGCCGGGACGCGTTCGCGTTCGCGGAAGTTCGCCACCCGCTCGGCCAACGTGGCGCCCCGGGGCAGCCAGTGGGCGAGTTCGGCGTGGACCGCCGCGTAGTGCTCGGGGTCGGTGCGATGTACCTCGATCTGGAAGCAGCGGCGCAGCCTGCCCGCGAACGACACGGGACCACCGGCGAGCCCGCGGGCGGCGCAGTCCAGCGCGGCGAGCTGCCCGAGCAGGAAGTCCGCACGGTCGGCACCCAGCGCGGCCCGCCGGACGGTTCGACGCAGTCCGCGTGCCTGGGAGGCGAGCACGCCGGGAAGCGGCGCGGGCTCGCGGTCCACCTGCCCGCGCAGCGCACGATCGCCGGTGTAGCTCTGCACGAAGCCGCGGGACAGCCGCCCGAACCGCAGGCCGAGAAGGAGGTACTCGGCGACCGGTGCTTCGGGCATGTCGGCAGGATAGCGGAGTTCGCGGCTTTCGTGACGTGTTCGCGCCGTAGAACCGCTCACGTTCCTCCCGAGGGTGACGCACGGCCGGAAGGGTTCCGGCGAATCATTCCGATCATCGATGTCGCCTTTCGTGTGTCACCCGAAAGATACCTTTAGAAACCAAATTAGATATTTACACGATAGTGTTATCGAGCTTTCCTCGCGATCATGCAGTCGATAGGTTTCCTTCGTGTGCGCGCCCACGGCGGAATTTTCTGGGGTTCCGTCGTGCGAACCGCGTTCCACGAATCACCCGTACCGACAGGGAGCGAGAAAATGCTGAAGAAGACCGCCGCCACCGTGGGTATCGCCGCCGCCGGCATGGTCGCCATGGCCCCCATGGCCAGCGCCGACTCCAAGGGCAACGACGGCATCAACGTGCTCAACGACAACAACATCAGCGCCGTCCCGATCCAGCTGTGCGGCAACAACGTCGCCGTGCTCGGCGTTGTCGCCAACGTGCTGTCCTCGCAGGCCTCCGAGTGCGTCAACGCCCCGGTCGTGGACCACCCCAAGGCGATCAGCTGAGCCCGGATCCCGCGCGGAACCGGAAGAGCCGGAGTGGACGGAACTGACCTACCCGCCGTCCACTCCGGATTCAGCGGCGAACCGAACTACCCCCGGAGAGCTCGGAACGAGAACTGATCCGTTTCTTCCACGCGATCGCGTGACACGATTCGGTAGCCGGTTTCCGCACTGACGAGCTACTTCCGCCCTGACGAGCGATTTCCGCACTGACGGGCTCGTTCCGAGTCAGCTCACGACAAAATCTCCTCCGCCGCTCGGAGTCCGAACAGGCGGAGAGCGTCGGAATCGACGTGTAATTCGAAGGAGAACTCCCCCATGCTGAAGAAAACCGCCGCCGCCGTGGGTATCGCCGCCGCCGGCATGATGGCCATGGCCCCCATGGCCAGCGCCGACACCAAGGACAACGACGGCATCAACGTGCTCAACGACAACAACCTGAGCGTGCTGCCGGTCCAGCTGTGCGGCAACAACGTCGCCGTGCTCGGCGCGGTCGTCAACGCGCTGCACGCGCAGCCCTCGCAGTGCGTCAACGCGCCGGTTGTGGACCACCCCACCTCGGTCACCAACGGCAGCTGAGCACGGGCTGAACGGATTCGGCCCGAAACACCGGGACGAAACGAGCGGGGTCGGACATCGCGGTCCGGCCCCGCTTCTCGGTTCTACGGATATCGTCGACACCGCAGCACTTCGCCACTCGCGCCCGCGGTTCGAGAACCCGTCCCAAGAGCCCGTTCCAAGAGCCCGTTCCAAGAGCCCGTTCCAAGAGCTCTGCCGAGAACGCGTCAGTTCCCGAATCTGCGATGCCGAGCCGCGAAATTCCGCAGTGCGCGCAGGAAGTCCACTCGCCGGAAGGCGGGCCAGTAGGTCTCGCAGAACCAGAACTCCGAGTGCGCCGACTGCCAGAGCATGAAACCGGACAATCGCTGCTCACCGGAAGTGCGGATCAACAGCTCCGGATCGGGCTGCCCGGAGGTGTAGAGGTGTTCGGCGATGTGATCGACATCGAGCACCTCGGCGAGCTCCTCGATGGTGGTTCCCGCCTCGGCGTGCCGCTGCAGCATCTTGCGCACCGCGTCGGCGATCTCCTGCCTGCCGCCGTAGCCGACCGCCACGTTGACCTGCATCCCATCCCGGTTCTCGGTCCGCAACGCGGCGGCCGAGATCCTGGCCGCGATCTCGGTGGGCAGCAGGTCCATCGCACCCACGATGCGCACCCGCCACGGCGTGCCGGGCTGGGTGATCTCCTCGACGACACCGGCGATGATCTCCAGCAGCGAGTCGACCTCGCTGCTGGCCCTTCTGAGGTTGTCGGTGGACAGCAGCCACAGCGTGACCACTTCCACCTGGTTCTCCCGACACCAGCCGAGAAAGTCCGAGATCTTGCGCGCCCCGGCACGATGACCGTAGTCGGCGTCGAACCCGGCCTCCTTCGCCCAGCGGCGATTGCCGTCCAGAATCACACCGACGTGTCTGGGGGGTTGTGCCCCTTTTAGCTGACGGCGCAACCGCCGTTCGTAGAGATCGTAGACAAGCTCTCGTAGCCGAAGTCTCAGCGCCACGTTCCACGAGACTACTCGGAGGCTCGACGAGCACGGCAAGCGACCGCAGGATCGACACGGCCGCTCCGCGCGCAGCTCACCGAGGCGGGTGAGCCGTGGCTCGTCCCGCACCGGGCGGGTGAACGTCATCATGTCGAGCGGAGCGGGGCGGCCTCCCTCCCGTAGGCTCGAAACGTGCCAACAGCGAGCCGCAACACGCGCGAGCCCTCGGCCGCTCAGCCGGTCAAACCCAAGCTGCGGGGCTGGATCCACCTGTGGTCCGCGCTCGGGGCGCTGGTCTCTGGCGCCGCGCTGATCGCGCTGGCCGGAACCACGGTGTCCGGACGTGCCGCGCTGGGGACCTCCATCTACGTCGCCACGGTGCTGGGCCTGTTCGGCGTAAGCGCGCTGTACCACCGCAGGACGTGGCGCACGGAAGGTGCGCGGACCACGATGCGGCGCCTCGACCACTCCATGATCTTCCTGTTCATCGCGGGCACCTACACGCCGCTGGCGATGCTGGCGATGCGGCCGACCACGGCGACGGTGGTGTTGGCGGTGGTGTGGGGCGGCGCACTCGGCGGCGTGGTGCTCAAGCTGGCCTGGCCGAACGGCCCGCGCTGGGTCGGGGTACCCGTCTACATCGCCCTCGGGTGGGTCGCGGTCTTCGTGCTGCCCGACCTGCTGGCCAACGCCGGGGCCACGGCGTTGGTGCTGCTGGTGGTCGGCGGCGTGCTCTACACCGGGGGTGCGATCTGCTACGCGCTGCGCCGCCCCGATCCGTGGCCGAGGGTGTTCGGCTACCACGAGTTCTTCCACGCGGCGGTCTCGGCGGCCGCGGTCTGCCACCACATCGCCATCTGGCTGGCGCTGTACTCCTGAACAGGATCCTTCCGGTCGGCCCCGCCCGGGAGAGACCGATGTAGCCCCCTCCGGAGGCGGGAGCCTCCCGGACGCTCCCGCCTCGGGACGGCCGGTGTCGAGTGGGCGTGCTCAGCCGCGCAGCGTCGCCAGCAGCTCCGCCGCGCTGCCGACGGGCCGATCGCACACGTAGCCCCTGCAGACGTAGGCCGCGGCGGACCCCTCCAGCAGTCCCCGGTCGGCCAGCAGCGGAACCTCCGCGTCCTCGGGTTCCCCCGCCACGGCCACCGCGCCACCCGGCGAATGGCGACGGGCGGTGGTGATCAGCTCGGCCCGGTCGCTGTCGGCGGGACCGGCCACGGCGATCTGCAGCGGCCCGTGCCTGCTCGCCTCGGCGGCGGCCAGCCAGTGCCCCGCGAATCTCGGGGCGCGCCGAGCGAGCAGCCCAGCGCGGTTCAGCGCCAGCTCGGCCGCCTCGCGGTAGCGTCCGGAGCGCTCGGAGCCCGCGAGCGCCCCCGCCGTCACCAGCGCCGAGGTGACCGAGGACGCCCCGGAGGGACTCGAGTTGTCCGTGGGGTCCGAGGGGCGGTTGACCAGGGCTTCGGCATCCGAAGCGGTGTCGTGGAACGCCCCCGGGTTCTCGGTGTCGGCGAACAGCTCCAACGCGGTGTCCAGCAGCTCGCACGCCGTGTCCAGCCAGTGCGCCGAACCGGTGGCCTGGTGCAGGCTCAGCAGCCCCTCGGCGAG
The DNA here is from genome assembly GCA_030803735.1 of Actinopolyspora lacussalsi. Taxonomy (NCBI): domain Bacteria; kingdom Bacillati; phylum Actinomycetota; class Actinomycetes; order Actinopolysporales; family Actinopolysporaceae; genus Actinopolyspora; species Actinopolyspora lacussalsi. The sequence goes on from JAURUC010000001.1 coordinate 2,551,742, forward strand.
GCAGCCGTAGTCCTCCAGCACGCCTTCGGCGGTGCCCGGCACACCGGCACGGGAGGTGCGCAGCAGCCTGCCGTTCCGGAGCTGGGTGTCCAGCAGCAGCCGCGCGGCCGTCTCCGCCGCGCTGAGCCAGTCGGGACGGTCCAGCGCGGTGGCGGCCTCGGTCAGCGCGGTGATCGCGAGTCCGTTCCAGGCGGTGACCACCTTGTCGTCCCTGGCGGGCTGCGGGCGTCCCGCGCGTTCCCGCAGCAACCGCTCCCGAACGTCCTGCCACCGCTCGGGATCGTCCGGATCGTGCAGCAGGCGCAGCGTGGAGGTGCCGTGCTCGAAGGTACCCTCCGAGGTCACCCCGAAGATCTCCGCGGCCCACGTGCCGTCGTCCTCACCGAGCGCCTGACGCAGCTGTTCCGGGCTCCACACGTAGGTGACCCCCTCGCCCTGCTCGGTGTCGGCGTCCAACGAGGCCGCGAAGCCGCCCTCCGAGGTGCCGAGATCGCGCACCAGGAACTCCGCCGTCTCCCCCGCGACCCGCCGCAGCAGTTCGAGATCGGTGCCGGACACCCCGGCGGCGTGCCGCCGCGCCAGGTGAGTGTAGGCCCGCAGCAGCAACGCGTTGTCGTAGAGCATCTTCTCGAAGTGCGGCACGATCCAGGACGCGTCCACGCTGTAGCGGGCGAAACCGCCCGCCAGCTGGTCGTTGATGCCGCCGCGCGCCATCGCCACGGCCACGCTCTCGGCGAGCTGCCACGCCCGCGCGCCGGTGCCGGTGTCGCCCGCGCGTTCGTGGTGGCGCAGCAGGAACTCCAGCACCATCGACGGCGGAAATTTGGGTGCGTCGCCGAATCCGCCGTTGTCGGCGTCGAACTCCTCGGTCAGCCCGGTCACGGCGGCGGTCAGCGCCTCGTCGTCCACTGCGGACTCCGGCAGCGCCGCGCGCTGGCTCGCCAGCTGCTCGACGATCTTGCTCGCGCTCTGCCGCACCTCCTCGGTGCGTTCCTGCCAGGCGCTGATCACCGCGTCGAGCAGTTGCCGGAAGGACGGCATGCCGTGCATCGGCGCGGCCGGGTAGTAGGTGCCGCAGTGGAACGGCTCGCCGTCCGGGGTCAGGAAGCAGGTCAGCGGCCAGCCCGCCTGGCCGGTCATGGCCTGGGTGGCCTGGATGTAGACGGCGTCGATGTCCGGGCGTTCCTCCCGGTCGACCTTGATGTTGACGAACTCCTCGTTCATCACCCCGGCCGTGTCGGGGTCCTCGAACGACTCGTGCGCCATCACGTGACACCAGTGGCAGGCCGCGTAGCCGATCGAGAGCAGCACCGGCACGTCGCGCCGCCGTGCCTCCTCGAACGCCTCGGTGCACCAGGGCCACCAGTCGACCGGGTTGTCGGCGTGCTGGAGTAGGTACGGACTCGTCGCCCGGGCTAGCCGCTGTGCCATACCCGCAGCGTCCCACGCCGACGGTCCCGGTGCCGAGAAGCCCCACCGCGAGAAGCCCGCCGCCAGAAGCCCTGACGGAACTCGCACGGGTCGCCGGTTCCCGCCCACGCGGTCGGTGTCTCGCCGTGTCGGGACAGCTCCTGAGCGGCGAGGGCAGGACGCCGCCCGGGAACGGCCGTGCGGGTGGCCGGAACCGGATCAGTTCAGCCGTGGCAGGGCCACTTCGGTGATCAGCCCCCTGTGGTCGGTGCCGCTGATGTCGACCGTCCGGTAGTCGGCGGTGCCGACCTCGCTACCGCCTACGAGCACGTGGTCGATCGTGATCCCGAGGAATTCCGGCAGCGAGGACGGCCAGGTCGTGCTCGACCCGGTACCGGCGGTGCGGCCGACGTCCGTGCATCCGTTGGAGGTCAGTCGCCGCATCGGCCCCTGGTTCAGCGTGGAGTTGAAGTCCCCGGCGAGCACGAACGGCGTCTCCGAATCGCAGTACTCCTCGAGCAGGCTGTGACTGGCCCGCCATCCCGACGTCCTTCCCGGAAACGGCGGCGGAGGATGCACGGCGGCCACGTGCCAGGTCACCGCCGAACCGTTGATCTTCGCGTCGAGCGTGCCCAGCGAGCCCGCGACCTTTTCGGTGCCGAACTCCGGTCGAAGCTCCGGTTTCACCAGCAGCGAGGTGGGGTACGGACCGGTTCGTCTGCGGGTCGGGGGCTCGACGTCACCGACCAGTGGGGCATCCGTCTCGTACACGTACTCGTCCCCGGTGCGGGCGAGCCTGTCGACCAGCTTTCCGGCATAGCCGCTGGATGCCTCGGGCAACGAGACCACTTCCGGATCGGCGCTTCGGATCTCCCGGGCGATCTCGGACAGGTCGGCACCGTCGGCGAAAACGTTGAAGACGGCTATCCCGACCGAGCCGGAACCGGAGGAGACCGAACCGCTCGTCCCCCAGGCCGGGGGCAGCATCCCGATCGTGGAAACCAGCGTGGTGACCAGAGTCAACGCCGAGATCACGAAGCGTCGCCGCCACAGCGGCACCACGGCGAACAGCAGGAGCAGCACGTTCCACTGGGGTCGCAACGCCGACAGCTGCGCCCAGGGGGTAACCAGGTCGATCCCGAGGCTGCCCGCCCACAGCACCGAGGCCACCCCGGCGAGCCCGCACAGGTAGAGCGCCGTTCGCAGTCGCCGTTTCCACGTCCCGGCTCGGTTACCGGAAGCGGAATCGGAAAGGTTTTCGATCTTCAACGGCCTTATCGTAAAGCTCGGTCCTCGGTGCGAACGCCGAGAGCTCGTGATCGAGCTCCCCCGCTCGGATTCGTTCCGGAGTCCGGCGAACCACCTGGGAACGGGGCACCCCAGGCCGGTTGGCACCGGAAATCGGCTGCGTGCGGCACGCGCCGCGAGGCATGCTGGTGCCCGTGTTGTTGACGTTGAGCACCACCATGGGGGAGCGACCGGCGAGCGACCTGGGATTCCTGCTGCACAAGCACCCCGAGCGGGCACAGTCCTTCGACGTGACGGCGGGCAGGGCGCACGTGTACTACCCGCGTGCCGACGAGCACGACTGCACCGCCGCGCTGCTGCTGGAGACCGATCCGGTGGAGCTGGCGCGACAGGCCCGCCAGGGCGGTTCGTGGGCGCTGGGTCCCTACGTCAACGACCGCCCCTACGTGGCCTCCTCGCTGCTGGCGGTGGCGCTGGGCAGGGTGTTCCGGACCGCGCTGGCGGCCCGCTGCGAGGCACGGCCCGAACTGGTCACCCGAGCGGTACCGCTGCGGATCGAACTGCCCGCCGTGCCGCACGGTCGGGACCGGGGACTGCCGCGCCGCCTGTTCGAACCGCTGGGCTGGGAGGTCGAGCACGAGGTGCTGCACGACCCGGACCGGGGTGAGACCCGGTACGGGTGGCTGACGCTGCGCGGCGAGCACACCGTCTCCGAGGCGTTGAACCAGCTCTACGTGCTGCTGCCGGTACTCGACGACGCCAAGCACTACTGGGTCGGCCAGGACGAGATCGACAAACTGCTGCGCGCGGGCGGGGCCTGGCTGGCGAGCCACCCCGAGCGGGAGCTGATCAGCGGGCGCTACCTGGTGCACGCGCGACCGCTGGTGGACGAGGCGCTGCGGCGGCTCACCGCTGACGAGGGCACCGACCACGACGACGGCACCACCGAGACGCGCCCGTTGGCGGCGCAGCGCCGGGCCGCCGTGCTGGAAGTGCTGCGCACGACCGGGGGCCGCTCGGTGGTCGATCTGGGCTGCGGCGACGGCAAACTGCTGCGGGACCTGCTCGACGACACGGAGTTCGGCGAGATCCTGGGGGTGGACGTCTCCACCCGCGCGTTGCGGGCCGCCGAGCGCACCCTGCGGTTGGAGCGGCGTTCGGAACGCGAGAACCACCGGATCCGACTTCGGCAGTCCGCGCTGACCTACACCGACTCGGGGTTGGTGGGCTACGACGCGGCCGTGCTCATGGAAGTGATCGAACACGTCGACCCGGAACGGCTGGCTGCGCTGGAACACGCGGTGTTCGCGCACGCGCGCCCGGCCCGGGTGGTGCTGACCACCCCGAACTCGGAGTACAACTCGCACTATCCGGATCTGGCCGGTGGGATGCGCCATCCCGATCACCGTTTCGAGTTCGACCGTGCCGAGTTCGCGGAGTGGACGCGGCGGGTGGCGCGTACCCACGGCTACACCGCCACGTCGAGCGGTATCGGCGAAGCGGACCGGCGGCTCGGACAGCCCACCCAGCTGGCCGTGTTCACCCGAAACGACCTCTCCGACAGGGACGCGACATCATGACCGAGACCGAGGACGCGAGCGCGAATTCGACGGTGACGGAGCTGGATCTTCCCGAGCTCGCGCTGATCGTGCTCGTGGGTGCTTCCGGCTCCGGCAAGTCCACCTTCGCCGCCAGGCACTTCCCGCCCACCCAGGTGCTGTCGAGCGATCACTGCCGGGCGATGGTGGCCGATGACCCCACCGACCAGGACGCGACGGCCGACGCCTTCGACGTGCTGCACCACATCGCGGGCAAGCGGCTGGCGGCGGGTCGGGTGACCGTCGTGGACGCCACGAACGTGCACAACCACGCCAGGCAGTCGCTGATCCGGCTCGCCCGGGAGCACGACGTGCTGCCGGTCGCCGTGGTGCTCGACATGCCCGAGAGCCTCTGCCTGCGGCGCAACGCCGAACGCCCGGAGGCCCCGGATCCGGGTGTGGTGCGGCGGCAGCGCAAGGACCTGCGCCACTCGCTGAAGGGACTGCGGCGGGAAGGGTTCCGGCGGGTGCACGTGCTCCGTTCCGAATCCGAAGTGGACTCTGCGGAACCGCGGTGGACCAAGCTGTTCAACAACCGTCGCGCCGACACAGGCCCGTTCGACGTGATCGGCGACGTGCACGGCTGTCGTGTCGAGCTGGAAACACTGCTGACCGAGCTCGGCTACCGGCTGCGGCACGATGCCGACGGGAACGCGGTCGACGCCGAACACCCGAGGGGCAGGCGCGCGATACTGCTGGGTGACCTGGTGGACAGGGGGCCGGACAGCGCGGGCACGCTCCGGCTGGTCATGGGAATGGCCGAGTCGGGCAACGCGCTGGTGATCATCGGCAACCACGAGCACAAACTGGTCAAGGCGCTCGACGGCCGCAGGGTGCGGATCCCGGATTCGCTGCGGGAGACGCTGGATCAGCTCGACGAGCTGGGCGCGGACTTCCGACGACGTGCCCGCGACTTCTGCGACGGACTGACCGCCCACTACGTGCTGGACGGCGGAAACCTGGTCGTGGCACACGCTGGGCTGCCGGAGCGCTACCACGGCAGGACCTCCGGCCGGGTGCGCGCGTTCGCGATGTACGGCGACACCACCGGCGAGACCGACGAATGGGGGCTGCCGGTGCGTTATCCCTGGGCCAAGGAGTACCGGGGCAGCGCGACGGTGCTGTACGGCCACACCCCGGTGGCCGCGGCCGAGTGGATCAACAACACGATGTGCCTGGACACGGGATGCGTGTTCGGTGGGGAGCTCACCGCGCTGCGCTACCCGGAGCGGGAGACGGTGTCGGTACCGGCGGAGCGGGTGTACAGCGAACCGGCACGTCCGCCGCGGAACGGCGAGTCGACCGACCGGGACGGGAACGAGCGGCAAGATCCCGCCGAGCGGACCCCGCGACGCGAACCGGGAACGCTCGATCTGGGGGACGTCTCCGGGCGTCGCGTGGTGCACACCGGCCATCACGGCCGGGTGACGATCGGTGCCGAGCAGTCCGCCGCCGCACTGGAGGTGCTGAGCAGACTCGCGATCGATCCCCGGCTGCTGCTGTACCTGCCGCCGACGATGCCGCCCTGCTCCACGGTGACCGAGGGCGAGCTGCTGGAGCACCCGGAACGGGCCTTCGCCGACTACCGGCACCAAGGGGTGCGGGAGCTGGTGTGCCAGGAGAAGCACATGGGCTCGCGCGCCGTGGTGCTGCTGTGCCGCGACGACCGGACCGCGCGGGAAAGGTTCGGAATCGAACCCCGTCCGTCGGGCACGCCGGGAACGATCCACACCCGCACCGGGCGGGCGTTCTTCGACGAGGCGACCTCGACCACGCTGCTCGCGCGAGTCCACGCCGCCGTGGGCCGGACCGGCCTGTGGGAAGAGCTCGACACCGATTGGTTACTGCTGGACACGGAGTTGCTGCCCTGGAACGCCAAGGCGGCGGGTCTGATCGACGAGCGGTACGCGGGCACGGCCACGGCAGGCGACAGCACGTTGCGGAGCACGCTGCGAGGTCTGCGCGAGGCGGAGCGGCGCGGGCTCGACGTGACCGCGTTGCGAACCAGGTTCGAGGCCAGGCAAACCGATGTCGAGCGCTTTCGCACGGCTTACCGCTCGTACTGCCACCCCGTGGACGGAACCGAGGGGATACGGCTCGCACCGTTCCGGGTCCTGGCGAGCGAGGGACGGGCGTATCGCGAAACCGAGCAGGAGTGGCACCTGACAACCGCCGACCGGCTCGCCGAGGCGGATCCGGGGCTGTTCCGCACGACTCGACGACGCGCGGTCGACATCGACGACGCCGGCTCGGTGGCCGCGGCCACCGCCTGGTGGGAGGAGCTGACCGCCGAGGGCGGGGAGGGCATGGTCGTCAAACCGCGCACGGCGGCACCGCGCGGCCGGAACGGGCTGGTCCAGCCCGGGGTGAAGGTGCGGGGCCGGGAGTACCTGCGGCTGGTCTACGGACCGGAGTACACCGAGCCGCACAACCTGGAGCGGCTGCGGAAGCGCTCACTGGGCAGGAAGCGATCGCTCGCGTTGCGGGAGCACGGCCTGGGGCTCGAAGCGCTCGATCGCCTCGCCGACGGTGAACCGCTGTGGCGGCTGCACGAGTGCGTCTCCGCCGTGCTGGCGCTCGAATCGGATCCGGTGGACCCCCGGTTGTGACCACGCCGCGTGGAACGGACCACTCGTGCGGCCCGTTCCACTCGGATACGAACGTGATTTCCCGCGACCGCTCGACGGGAAAGATCCGCTCAGTCCGCACGCCCCCGCTCACGACGCTCCGCGGCGTCGTCCCCCGCCGAGTCGTCCGTCGGGGCGTTGTCGTCGGGAAGCTCGCCGCCGGGAGCCTCGGGACCGGGATGTCGTCCCGGTTCCTCGGAAACGGCGGACGAGTCGGAGTCCTCGGTTCGCTCGGCGGCCCCGGCTTCCTGCTGTCGGGCCAGGCGAGCGGCCTCGGCGCGTTTGACGCGTTTCGGCGCCGCCGCGGCGGCGCGCTGCTCGTCGAACCGGGTGGAAACCTTGCCGAGCTGCCTGGTCATGGATCGGGCCAGGAAGACGACCGCGATCAGCAGCACCAGGATCAGGAACAGCGCGAGCGGGGTGGACTTGCCGACCCCCTCTTCCTGCACTCCCGGACCCGAGTCCTGCGCCACCACCATGGCCAGCGGTTGCCGCTCCGTCGCGAGCACCGCCGCGTAACCGAGCACCGTCATGCGTGCACTCGCTCCTGCACTCCGGTGAACAGATCGTCTTCCGGCAACGTCGTGTCCACCAACGATCGCACCAGTTCGTACTCCTCGGTGGGCCAGACCGAACGCTGGATGTCCAGCGGGACCGCGAACCACCTGCTGTTCGGGTCGATCTGCGTGGCGTGGGCACGCAGCGCGTCGTCACGGACCTCGAAGTAGTCCGCGCACTCGACCTGCGTGGTCACCCGCTCGTAGGGATCCTGGCGTGAGGCGTCCCACTTCCGCAGCCACTCCCCGTAGGGCGATTCCAGCCCGCGCTCCAGCAACGAATCGTGGAACAGCTGCATTCGACGCCTGGAGAAGCCGTGCCCATAGTACAACTTGAGCGGCTGCCAGGGCTCACCCGCGCCCGGGAACCGGTCGGGATCACCGGCAGCGTCGAAGGCCGCCATCGAGACCTCGTGGCACTTCACGTGGTCCGGGTGCGGATAGCCGCCGTTCTCGTCGTAGGTCACCACCACGTGCGGCCGGAACTCGCGCACGATCCGGACCAGCTCCTCGGTTGGCAACTCCAACGGCTGGTTGGCGAAACACCCCTCCGGCAACGGCGGCGGCGGATCGCCCTCGGGAAGCCCGGAGTCGACGAACCCCATCCACCGGTGGTGCACACCGAGGATCTCCGCTGCCTCGGCCATCTCGCGACGCCGGATCTCCGGCATGTTCTCGACCACTCCCGGCTTGTCCATCGCCGGGTTCAGGATGCTGCCCGCCTCACCTCCGGTGCAGGTGACAACCATCACGTCGTGGCCTTCCGCCACATAACGAGCCGTGCTGGCCGCCCCCTTGCTGGACTCGTCGTCCGGGTGAGCGTGCACAGTCATCAGGCGAAGTTTCTCCGCCATGTCCGGTATTCCCTTCCCGTCTGGCTGTCGACACCTGTACCGCCCCCCGCGAACTCCGGGCGGTACGCCCCAGGGATACTCAACCGCAGGTCGCTTTCCATTGTTCCCGAACGTCGATGTCGACCGGCGGCAGCCCCCTGCGGAGGAGAACGGACCGCGGCGGGGAAGAACCACCGGAGAGGTCGAGAGGCTGAGACCGTGACGAGTTCATCCGAGCCGGGTTCGCCCGGAACGGGCAACGGGGTTCCCGAGGGCAGGTACGGCAGGCGCGGTTCCGGACGCGACCGGCGATGGCCCTTGTGGCTGGGGAGCGCGCTGGTACTGGCACTCGGGATCGTGCTCGCGGTCGCGGGCTACCGGAACTTCGGAAGCGCCCCCATCGACGGCAAGGCCTCCCAGTTCGACCTCCGCGACGACAACACCGTGCACATCACGCTGGAGGTGCGTCGCGACGACCCCTCCGAGCCGGCGGAATGCGTGGTGCGTTCCCGCGGGATCTCGGGCAAGGAGGCGGGACGCAAGGAGGTCTATCTCCCGCCCGGGGAGACGACCACCCACGTCGAGACGGTACTGCGGACCTCGGAGCAGCCGGTTACCGGTGAGGTTTTCGGCTGTTCCTACGATGTGCCGAATTATCTCCGGGAGGGTGCACGGCCATCCGGGTGAACTCGCCACGTCACTCCGGTGGTACCGGCTGAATACCCCACAACACCCCTTTACTCGTGTTATTGTCGCTACCAGCACGGCCCCGCACGGGCCGTGTTTTTCCATTCCGAACTCTTCGGAGTGCGAAAGCTATCGGTCCGCGGAACGCGGAACCGCAGTCGACGAGGAGTGGTGACCGTGAGCGATACCCAGGCGACCTGGCTGACCCAAGATGCTTACGACCGGCTCAAGGGTGAGCTGGACGAGCTCGTGGCCGAGCGCCCGGCGATCGCTGCGAAGATCAACGAAGCTCGCGAAGAGGGCGACCTCAAGGAGAACGGCGGATACCACGCCGCGCGCGAGGAGCAGGGACAGCTGGAGGGACGTATCCGCCAGCTGCAGGAGTTGCTGCGCAACGCCAAGGTCGGCGACGTTCCGACCGAGTCCGGTGTGGCACGTCCCGGCTCGGTGCTGACCGTGCGGTTCGAGGGCGAGAACGAGGAGGAGAAATTCCTGCTCGCCAACCGCGAGGAAGGCGCCCACGGTGATCTGGAGGTCTATTCCCCCAGCTCGCCGCTCGGCAAGGCTCTGCTGGACGCCGCCGAGGGCGACGTCTGCGAGTACGACCTGCCCAACGGCGGCAAGATGCAGGTGACACTGATCAAGGCGGAGCCGTTCCAGGGCTGATCGAGGTTTTCCGGTCGGACCGACGGGTAGCTCGCTCGGCGGAACCTCCCATCGGCTCTCGTTCCGGGGCCGCGACATCGGGTAACGACCATCAACCGCCCCGGCGCAGGGGCGGTTAACTTCGGTTTGGCGGGTCCTCCCCGTCGCGAATCCCTCCCGGAACACATCGCGGAGCGGCTCGCTCGCCGCACGGGCATCGGCACGTGAGCGGGTTGCCCCGCCGCGTCGCGGGACACCTCGAGCAGCGGCCCCGGATCGGTCACTCGGAATCGGCCAGGCGCTCCAGCAACGGGCGCACGCGGGGAGGCACCGGTGTGGACAGTGCGATGGAAGTGGAAGTGCGCAACACACCGGTTACCGCCACCACCCGATCGATGACGCGCTGCAGGTCGTCGTTGGACCGCGCGACCATGCGCACGAACAGATCACCCTGTCCGGTGGTGGCGTGTACTTCGCAGACCTCGTCTATCGCGGACAGCTGCTCGGCCACCGAACCGCGCTGCCCCTGAGCGATCTCCAACACCGCGAACGCGGTCAGCCCGTACCCCACGGCGGCGAGATCCAGTTCCGGTGGAAAACCGCGCAGTATGCCGTGGCGGATCATCCGGTCCATGCGGGCCTGCACCGTGCCACGCGCCACGCCCAGCCGGCGGGAGCACTCCAGCACCGGCAGGCGGGGCTCGTCCGAGAGCAACAGCAGCAGGCGCGCGTCCAGCTCGTCCAGCGAATCGTCACCCGAAGTGGTGGTCACAGCACGCTCCAAACATCTTTCGGTGATACAGGGTGAGCAGTCGACCCCCTACCAACCGACCACGAGTCGAGCAGGTTGTACAGCCGTGAAGCCTCCTGTTGCGCAGGGTGCGCGGCACTCGCAGGCTTGCGTACGCATCGAGTTCGCAGTCAGCGGGAGGACACCGTGACCGAGACCGCCAACCAAAGCACCGGGACCGCCGAACGTGACGACGTGACGTTCGAGCAGATGAAGCAACTGGTCGGCCTGGTCCCGCACGACCCGGACCGGGACCCGTTCCCGGTCAGAGCCATGGACGCGGTCGTGTTCATCTCGGGAAACGCGACGCAGAGCGCGGTGTTCTACCAGAGCGCACTGGGCATGAAGCTGATCGCCTACCGGGGACCGGAAACCGGTCACCGCGACCACCGGGCCTACGTGCTCAAGTCCGGTTCGGCGCGGTTCGTGCTCAAGGGCGCGGTCGACCCCGACAGCTCACTGGCCGATCACCACCGCGAGCACGGTGACGGGGTGTGCGACCTGTCCCTGGAGGTCACCGATGTCGACAAGTGCGTGGCACACGCCCGGGAGCAGGGAGCCACCGTGCTGGAGGAGCCGACGGACGTCTCCGACGAGCACGGCACGGTGCGCCACGCCTCGATAGCCACCTACGGGCAGACCAGGCACAGCCTCATCGACCGGTCGGGGTACTCCGGTCCGTACTTCCCCGGCTACGTCGCCAAGGACAGCGGGTACCGCAAACCGGAGGGAGCACCGAAACGGGTGTTCCAGGCGATCGACCACTGCGTCGGCAACGTGCCGATGGGCGAGATGGACCGGTGGGTGTCGTTCTACAACCGCGTCATGGGCTTCGTGAACATGACCGAGTTCATCGGTGACGACATCGCCACCGAGTACTCGGCGCTGATGAGCAAGGTCGTGGCCAACGGCAACCACCGGGTCAAGTTCCCGCTCAACGAACCCGCGGTCGGCAGGAAGAAATCGCAGATAGACGAGTTCCTGGAGTTCTACGGCGATTCGGGGTGTCAGCACATCGCGCTGGCCACCAACGACATCATCGCCAGCGTGACCGCGATGCGCGCTGCGGGAGTCGAGTTCCTCGGGGTTCCCGACTCCTACTACGACGATCCACAGCTGCGTGCCCGGATCGGTGAGGTGCGGCTGCCCATCGAAACGCTCAAGGAGCACGGGATTCTGGTGGATCGGGACGAGGACGGCTACCTGCTGCAGATCTTCACCAAACCGATCGGGGACCGCCCGACGATGTTCTTCGAACTCATCGAACGCCACGGCTCGCTCGGGTTCGGTATCGGCAATTTCAAGGCGCTGTTCCAGGCGATAGAGCGGGAGCAGGAACTGCGCGGCAACCTCTGATCGAGTTCGCTCCACACTCGTCGCGTACCGCCCGCCACCGGTTGCCGATGGCGGGCGGCACGAATCGAACGGTGCGACACGCCGGGCGACACGAGTGACCTTTCGCGGGATTCGTGACCGAGCACTCGACGGTCGAACGACTTCACCCGGAAGGGCTGAAGTTGCCACTCTACCGAGTGCTTCGGCACCGCTGCTCACGGAAGAGGGCGGTCACGTGAGTAGCATCGGTCTCAGGTCGGGTGATGACCGATTGAGCCCGTCCTCGACGATTCGGTCGAGGGCGGGCATCGGTGTTTCGGCCGAAGCGGCCAGTGCGAGCCGAAGCGGCCAGTGCGAGCCGAAGCGATCAGTGCGAACCGGCGACACGAAGCAGCCGGCATAAAACCGCCGGCACGAAACGGCCGGTACGAAACGGCCGGTACGAAACGGCCGGTACGAAACGGCCGGTACGAAACGGCCGGTACGAAGCGGACGGTCGAATCGCCGCGAACCCGTTTCACACACGTATCCCGCGTCGGAAAGCGATAACCGAGTGCATCGCGACGTTCACTCGAAACGCGCCACTCGAAAACGTATTCGGTAAGCTTGATGACGTCACACCGCCAAGACCGGGTCGTCAGCGTACCGACCGATACCGCCCCCTGGAGGCACCATGCCACGGCTGAGTACCTCTTCCGGCACGCTCCCCCTGGTCGCGGGACTGACAACGGCGACGGTACTGTGCGCCGTCGCCGTGTTCACCGTGGTCAGTTCCGGCTGCGACGACCCCGGCAGCTACGAGACGAACGGTGAGACCGTTCGGCTGGTGGGCGGCTGCGTGGGCCGCGAGGACCTGCCGGTGAATCCGGAGGAGGTAACCACGCCCGCCGCACCGGCGCCGTCCTGGAACGTCGAAGGCGCCAAGAGCTGAACGGCCGTGGCGGAAACCCCGTGCCGTGCCACCCCACCGGCGCGGCGATTTCGCGAGAAATTTACGCACCCTCGGCCGTCCCAACGGTGCGGCGATCAGCCCCAGCGGTGCGGCGTCACTCCAGGGCGGCGAGCAGGTCCTGCAGCAGGTCGTCGACGTCCTCGATCCCCGCGGAGACCCGGACCAGCTCGGCGGGCACCTGCAACAGCGATCCCGCTGTGCTCGCGTGGGTCATCCTGCCTGGGTGTTCGATCAACGACTCCACCCCGCCCAGTGACTCGGCCAGGGTGAACAACCGGGTGCGGGCGCAGACGTCCACGGCGGCCTGTTCCCCGTCGGCGTGGGTGAACGACACCATCCCACCGAACAGCCGCATCTGCCGCGCCGCGACCTCGTGGCCGGGGTGTTCCGGAAGCCCCGGGTAGAACACCCTGGTGACCTTGGGGTGTTCCCGCAACGCCGCGGCGATCCTGGCCGCGTTGGCGCTGTGCTGCTCCATTCGCGCAGCCAGGGTCTTGATGCCGCGCAGTGTGAGCCACGCGTCGAACGGCCCGGGAACCGCGCCTACGGTGTTCTGCAGGAACGCGATTCCGGAAGCGATCTCCTCGTCGGAGGTAACCACGGCACCACCGACCACATCGGAGTGACCACCGAGGTACTTCGTGGTGGAGTGCACCACCACGTCGGCCCCCAACGAGAGCGGCTGCTGCAGGTAGGGCGAGGCGAACGTGTTGTCCACGACGAGCCGTGTGGAGGTCTCGGACGCGAGCTCGGCCAGGGCGGCCAGATCGGCGATGTTGAGCAGCGGGTTGGTGGGCGACTCCACCCACAGGACCTTGGTGTTGTGCCGGATCGCCGCACGAACCTCGTCCACGTCGGACACGCGGACGGGGGTGTAGTCGACTCCCCACCCGGTCAGCACCTTGTCGATCAGGCGGAACGTCCCGCCGTAGGCGTCATCGGGAATGACCAGGTGATCACCGGGACGCAGCACACCGCGCAGCACCGCGTCGGTGGCGGCCATCCCGGAGGAGAAGGCCCGTGCGTAGCGCCCCGATTCCAGCGCGGCCAGGCACTCCTCCAGCGTGGTGCGGGTGGGATTGCCGGTGCGGGAGTACTCGTAGCCCGCTCGCTGGTTTCCGACGCCGTCCTGGGCGTATGTCGAGGTCGCGTGAATCGGCGGAATCACGGAGCCGGTCGAACTGTCGGGGTGCTGCCCCGCGTGGATGGCGCGAGTGGCGAAACCGTCGGTCATGCCCGGAACCCTACTCGTAGCCCTTCGGAAGGTGACACGCGCTCACGGGAGGTGAACAAGCCCACACACCCCGCCGGTCCGAGAGCGTGGCGGAACGAGATTCGCGGACGCCCTCACTCCGCGCACGGAGTGACACGCCCGCGAATCTCATGCGGACCACGGGAGTGGTCCGGCGGGGATCGGTGCCGACGTTCCACTCACCACTGCGGTGGCTGTCCGGGTGGCTGGGGCGGGTACCCACCGGGTGGCGGACCGTAGGGCTGGCCGGGCATGGGCTGTTGACCCTGCTGCGGGGGCCCTTGCTGGGGCGGGCCCTGCGGCGGCTGACCCGGTGCGGGCTGTTGACCGGGCATGGGTTGCCCCGGCATCGGCTGGCCGGGCATGGGCTGCTGGCCCGGCACAGGTTGACCGGGCATCGGCTGGCCGGGCATCGGCTGGCCGGGCTGCCCCGGATAGGGCTGGCCGTAGGGCTGGCCGTAGGGCTGGGCGTACTGCTGTCCGGGAGCCATGCCGGGTTGGCCGGGCATGCCGGGTTGGCCGCCGGGACCACCGGGTCCGGCCGGAGCGGCGGGGACGACGACCGTACCCATGATCTTGTCGGCCCAGGTCTGGTTCTTGGGATCCCAGAGCGGCGCCAGGAAACCGATGCCGAGCGGAAGGCTGTCGACGATGTGGCAGAGGTAGCGCAGGAAGGCGTAACCGAACCCGACCGGCCTGCCGGTTGTCTCGCTTATCAGCATGGTCTTGGCGAAGCCGCGGCCGAGGGACTGCCCGGTGGTGCCCTGCTTGTAACCGTAGTTCCAGACCAGGAAGCCGAGCAGTCCGAGCGAGGCGAGAAACATCAGTATGCCGCCGAAAAGAGCGGCACCACCGCCGCTCGTCCCGCCACTGGAAACGCTGCTGGCAGTGCCTCCGAGCACCATGGCCATGGCGATCGCGTAGATGATGCCGTAAACCACGCCGGGGGCGATGCCGTCGATGAGGTAGCTCTTCGCACGGTCGCCCCACTCCACCGGCGGTCCTACCGGGACGACCGCCCCGGACTGGTTGCCACCGGACGGCTGCCCCGGCTGCTGCGGTGGCGCGCCGAACGGCCCGGGCTGTCCCGGCGGTGGTGGCTGCTGTGCCGGGAACCCACCACTGGGTGTGCCGGGCATCCCCGGGTGACCACCGGGTTGCTGCCCGGGCATCTGCGGCGGCTGGCCGGGCATCGGCTGCTGCCCGGGGGTCTGCCCCGGCATGCCCTGCTGCCCGGGAGGTTGCCCGGGCATACCGGGTTGCCCCGGCATCTGGGGTGGTTGCGCACCCGGCGGCTGCGTCGCGAAACCACCGGACTGCTGTCCCCCCAGGCCGGGTTGTTCGTACATCGGCTGCGGCTGCTGCATGGACGGCGGAACGACCTGGGTGGTCCCGCCCTCCTGCTGTGGCTGCGGCTGCGGGGACTGTTCCATCTGTTGCATGGCCTGCGCGGGATTGACGACCTGCGTCGAATCCGCGCCGGAACTCCGATCGCCCTGTTGCCCGCTCTCCGGCTGCTCCGTCTCCTGCGGATTCATCCGCGAGGAGATCTTCTGTGTCGAGTCCGGGGTGGACGCGTCGGCCTCGGCGTTGCCGGACTGCTGCTCGAAGGACGAATCCGGCTGCCGCTCCTCCTGGTTACCACCTTCGGGTGATTGCGGAGAGCTCATCGGGTTTTCCTACCCCCTTGGGCGTGAACCTGGGCGTGTACGGGACCTACGGTATCCGACAGCACTCGGACGCAGGGGTCACCGTGTAACAGCACTTCGATATTCCCAGCACAGCACGTATCCGCCGAAAGCGGGTTGCCCGGGAGAACGAGGCGCTCCGAGCCGCGCGACCGGTCGTTTCCGATCCGGACAACCCGCCGGGAAGCACTCCGGTCAGCGCCCCGCGATGAAGGCGAGCACGTCCTGCCTGGTGACGACGCCGGCCGGTTTGCCGTCGACCAGCACCATCGCGCCGTCGGCGTTCTTGAGCGCCCGCATGGCCGAGTTGATGTCCTCACCGGCTCCGATCGTGGGCAGCCGCGGCGACATGTGGGTCTCGACCCGGTCGGCCAGGTTGGCCCTGCCCGCGAACAGCTCGTCCAGCAGGTCGCGCTCGTTGATCGCGCCCGCTACCTCGGCCGCCATGACCGGGGGCTCGGCCTTTACCACCGGCATCTGGGACACGCTGAACTCGCGAAGGATCGCCACAGCCTCGGCGACCGTCTCGTTCGGATGTACGTGCACCAGTTCGGGCATGGTGCCGTCCTTGCGCCGGAGGACGTCCCCGATCGAACCGCCACTGTGCCCCGGGGGGAGGAATCCGTAGGAGGCCATCCAGGAGTCGTTGAAGACCTTGGTGAGGTAACCGCGCCCGCTGTCGGGCAGCATCACCACGATCACGTCCTCGGGATCGACGCGTTCCGCCAGCCGCAGCGCCGCGACCACGGCCATGCCGCAGGAGCCGCCGACCAGCAGCGCCTCCTGCCGAGCCAGTTCCCTGGTCATCCGGAAGGAGTCCCCGTCGGAGACGGAGATGATCTCGTCGCAGATATCGCGGTCGTAGGTGTTCGGCCAGAAGTCCTCGCCGACGCCCTCGACCAGGTAGGGACGCCCGTGTCCGCCGGAGTAGACCGAGCCCTCGGGATCGGCACCGACGATGCGGACCCGCCCCTCCGAGACCTCCTTGAGGTAGTGCCCGATACCGGAGATCGTGCCACCGGTACCGATCCCCGCGACGAAGTGCGTCACGCTCCCCTCGGTCTGCTTCCAGATCTCCGGACCGGTCGAGTGGTAGTGCGACTCGGGATTGGCGGGATTGTCGTACTGGTTGGGTTTCCAGTAACCGTCCTGCGCCGCCAGCCGGTCGGAGACGCTGTAGTAGGAGTCCTCGTGCTCGGGTGGCACCGCGGTCGGGCACACGACGACCTCGGCACCGTAGGCCTCCAGGACGTTGCGCTTGTCCTCGCTGACCTTGTCCGGGCAGACGAACACGCAACGGTAGCCCTTGCGCTGGGCGATCATCGCCAGCCCGACACCGGTGTTGCCCGAGGTGGGCTCCACGATGGTGCCTCCCGGCGGGAGTTCCCCCGACTCCTCGGCGGCCTCGATCATGCGCTCGGCGATCCGGTCCTTGACGCTGCCGCCGGGATTGAAGTATTCGACTTTGACCAGCACCCGGGCGTTCCCGGGCTTTGTCAGTGAGTTCAGCCGCACCAACGGTGTGTCACCGACAAGATCGGCCACGTGCTCCACGTAGTCCACGGCGGTCCCTTCCTCGTATCAACCGTGTGCCGTGCGGCCGCGCCGCGGATCCGCACGAATTCTCCCGGGGCCAAAACTGCCCACCAGCAGTCTCCCCACCGGCCGCACCGCGCTCTCGGCGGGGTAGGTGATTCGCGAGCCGCGCGAACCCGTTGTTCAGGCGATTTTCACCCGTTCGCCCGCTCGGCGCTCATTAACCATTCGCTCGTGACGAACGATATTCGGGTTACGGAACCTTCTCCGGGTTCGGCAAGCCCGACCGGACGGGAACCGGGCTCCCCGGACATGCGACTGCACCCGAACGGAGTGACCATTCGGCAGAGCGGTGTCCGAGGCGTCCGCGAGAGTCGGGGAGGCAACGATGATCGCTGCGCGACTGCTGCGGTTGGCCGCCGTCGGCACCGCTTCCGTGGGCGGACTGTCCGGCGCGGCATACGGCCTGCTCAACGAACAGTCGAGATACGCCAGGCGGGTCATCGGCCCGCCCGGCAACGGCCCCCTGAACGCGGACGGCACGTACTGTCCCGAACATTTCGGTGGCGGAGCGGGGGCCGCGATACCGCCGCTGGAGTTCGCCGTGCTGGGTGATTCCTCGGCCGCCGGGCTCGGTGTCGAGGTGGCGACGGAGCTGCCCGGGGTACGGCTGGCGAGCGGGCTGTCCGAGGAACTGGAACTCCCGGTGCTGTTGCGCACGCACGCGGTCGTGGGCTCGACCACGAGGGGGTTGGAAGCGCAGATCGACGCGGTGCTCCGGCGACCGCCCCGGTTGGCGCTGGTGCTGATCGGCGCCAACGACGTGACCACCCGCATACCGGTGAGCGCGAGCACGGGACTGCTGGAGCAGGGGGTGGCCCGGTTGACCGAGGAGGGGGTGGCGGTGGTCGTGGGAACCTGTCCGGACCTCGGAGTGGTCCGCCCCATCCCGCAGCCGCTGCGTTCGGTCGTCCGCAGGAGGAGCCTCACCCTGGCGACCGAACAGCGGCGGGCGGTGGAACGTTCCGGAGGTCATGCCGTGCCGCTGGCCGACCTGCTCTCCCCCGAGTTCCTGACCCGGCCGGTGGAGCTGTTCGGACCGGACCGGTTCCACCCCTCCGCCGCCGGGTACGAGATGGCCGCCGAACTGCTGCTGCCGACACTGTGCGACGCGATCGGCGCCTGGGCCGGCGTGCCGGTGCCCAAGGCTCCGGCCCGTTCGGCGGCGGTCGAGGCCCGCAGACCGACCCGCCGATTCGTGGCCCGGTTGAACCTGCGATGGGGCCACCGAGCCGAGAACTGAGCTGGGAACTCGCCCGCTCATGAACCGCCCCGGCTCCGGAACGGCGCACAGGGTGTCCCGGAACGTGGTCGGTTCCCGTTCGGGCGGCGTCAATTTCTCGAGAAATCGCCGCGCCATCGACGCAGGCCGAGCCCCGACCACCCTCGCAACCGGCACCGCCGCGGGTTCTCACGGGTCGTCTCGCGAGGACAGCCTCGACGTGGCGTAGTAACTACTCGATGTCGAGGATCCCGCAGCGAGACGGCCCGTGAGGTTCCGCCACAGCACCACCCCGGCAAACCGCGCCGACATGACCTCGTCAGCTGTTTTCGGGTGATGTGCAGGCGTACCATCCAGTCGGTATGGCGTTGTTGTGAGCGCTGTCACCGCGCCAACATCGGGTAGGCCCCTAGGGTGAGCACATTCCACCGTGCGTGACTCGAACACGTCACGGGAATCGTTCCGAAACAGACACAGCGACCGCGAAGGAGTTCCCGCCATGACCGAAGCAGTCATCGTCGCGACCGCCCGCTCCCCCATCGGGCGCGCGGGCAAGGGATCACTACTGGACATGCGCCCGGACGATCTCTCGGCACAGATCGTGCGGGCCGCGCTGGACAAGGTCCCCGAACTCGATCCCGGCGAGATCGACGACCTGATGCTCGGCTGCGGACTGCCCGGCGGCGAGCAGGGCTACAACATGGGGCGCGTGGTCGCCACGCTGCTCGGCCACGACCACCTGCCCGGCACGACGATCACCCGCTACTGCTCGTCCAGCCTGCAGACGACCCGAATGGCCATGCACGCCATCAAGGCCGGCGAGGGTGACGTGTTCATCAGCGCGGGCGTGGAGGCGGTTTCCCGCTTCGCGAAGGGGAACTCGGATTCGCTGCCGGACACCGCCAACCCGGTGTTCGACCGGGCGCAGCAGCGCACCCAGCATGCCGCCGAGAACGGCGCCGCCGAGTGGGTGGACCCACGGGAGTTCGGCGAACTCCCCGACGTCTACATCCCGATGGGTCAGACGGCGGAGAACCTGGCGCTGGCCAAGGGCATCGGCAGGGACGAGATGGACGAGTTCGGGGTGCGTTCGCAGAACCTCGCGGAGAAGGCCACCGCGAACGGGTTCTGGTCCCGGGAGATCACTCCGGTCACCACGCCCTCCGGAGCGGTCGTGGACACCGACGACAGTCCGCGTGCCGGGGTGACCAAGGACGCGGTGTCGGGCCTCAAGCCGGTCTTCCGTCCCGACGGGCGGATCACGGCGGGCAACGCCTGCCCGCTCAACGACGGCGCGGCCGCGCTGGTGATCATGAGTGACCGCAAGGCGGAACAGCTCGGCCTGACCCCGCTGGCAAGGATCGTGTCCACCGGTGTGACGGCGCTCTCCCCGGAGATCATGGGGCTGGGCCCGGTGGAGGCATCCCGGCAGGCGCTCGGCCGGGCGGGCATGGGCATCGGCGACATGGACCTGGTCGAGATCAACGAGGCGTTCGCCGCCCAGGTGATCCCGTCCTACCAGGAGCTGGGAATCCCGTTGGACAAGCTCAACGTCAACGGTGGTGCCATCGCCGTGGGCCACCCGTTCGGCATGACCGGCGCGCGGATCACGACCACGCTGCTGAACTCGCTGCGGTACCACGACAAGCAGTTCGGGCTGGAAACGATGTGTGTCGGCGGTGGTCAGGGAATGGCCATGGTGCTGGAACGGCTCAGCTGACAACGGGTGGGCGCGGCTCGTCACGGGGCGAGCCGCTGCCACCGGGCCGTGCCTCGGAAACGGCTACCGGTGCCGTTCGCGACCGTGACCGGTGCCGTTCGCGACCATGAAAAGCGGCGCCCGTCCTCCGCAGCTGCGGAAGGGACGGGCGCCGCTTCGATTCCGCTGAGCTCCCCCGTGGTCGCGGGAGCTCCTGCCGGGCGGAACTCGCGGGCACGGCGCCGATCGCACCGAACGGGCACCCACGAGAACCGGACCGGCGAAGTACCGCTAGTCGCTCTGCAGGTAGGACAGCAGCCGCAGGATCTCCAGGTACAGCCACACCAGCGTGACCATCAGGCTGAACGCGATGTACCAGGCGAACCTGGCGTCCACACCGCTCTTGATGGCGCTGTCCGCCTGGTCGAAGTCCAGCAGGAACACGAACGCGGCGATACCGATGCACAGCAGGCTGAAGCCGATGGCGAGCGGACCGCCGTCGCTGCTGCGGATGCCGAGGCCACCCTCGACGAAGAAACCGGCGACCAGGTTGACCAGCATCAGCGTGAAGGCACCCGCCGCCGCGCCGATGACCCACTTGGTCAGCTTCGGGGTAACCCGGATCGCACCGGTCTTGTAGACCACCAGCATGGCCCCGAACACACCCATGGTGCCCGCGATGGCCTGCATGATGATGGCCGGGTTGTTCACCATCGTGGCGAACAGATGGCTCACCGCGCCGAGGAACACACCCTCGACGGCGGCGTAGGCGATGACCAGCGCCGGGCTCACCTTCTTCTTGAAGATGTTGACCAACGCCAGTACGAACCCGACGATCGCCGCCGGGAGCGCCAGTCCCCAGGAAGCGGCACCACCGATGATGTAGGTGGCCGCACCGGTACCGATCGTGATCGCCAGCGTGGTGGCCGTCTTGGTCACGATGTCGTCGATCGACAGCGGCCGTCCGGTCTGCTGCGGAGCGGTGGGGGCCTGCCCCTCGGTCCCGAAGGCACCGGCGGGCTGGCCGTAGTTGAAGTTCGCGTACCCCCCACCCTTGGGCAGGTTCTTGAACGCAGGGTTGCTGCTTGTGCGCAAGTCATCCTCCCGGGCGTGCGTGCGCCGTCACCCGTATTAACGGCCGGAAACCGTGATCGGTTCCCGGCCACGTAAAACGCACTTTACCCGCAATCGCGGCACTGATCCCAGTGCCTCACCTGTTTCGGGAACGTCACGGTTTCAGCGACGCTTCTTCTGGCTCCGCTGCGCCGGCGAATGCTTACCAGAGCCACCCGAACGACTCTTGGACTGCTGGCCCTTCTTGTTGCCCGAGCCACTCCCGGAACCGCCGGAGGACTTGCCGCCGTTCTCCGAGCCGCCGCCCGAGCCATCACCGGATTTGGCACCCGTGGCCGACTTCGCGTTCCCGGAGCCGGACTTGGAACCGGAGCCCGTCTTGGAACCGGAGCCCGTCTTGGAACCGGAGCCCGTCTTGGAACCGTTGGTCCGTTGTGACGTCTTCTTGGCCGCGGAACCACCGCCGGACTTGGAGCCGGAGCCCGCCTTGGAACCACCGCCGGACTTGGTGCCGTTCTCGGACGTGGTGTCGGGCGACTCCTCCTCCGACTCGTCCTCGTCGAGCTCCGCGACGGCCTTCCTGCCGCCGCGATCCGGCTTCTGTCCAGGCTTGGGGCGCGGGGCCTCCTTCTTGGCCGCGATCTCCTGCTCCTTCTGGCGCGCTTCCTCCCGGTCCACCTTGTTGGTGAGGAAGTGCTGCTGCCCCAGGGTCCAGACGTTGTTGGCGAGCCAGTAGAACAGCACCGCCAGCGGCAGGAACCAGCCGGAGACCAGGGCGCCGATCGGGGCGAGGTACATCATGACCTTGCCCATCATCGCGCTCTGCGGGTTGGCCATCGCCGCGTCGGACTGGCGCTTCATCGACATCCGCATCGTGAAGTAGGTGGCCACCGAAGCGACGATCATCAACGGGATGCCCACGATGATCATATCGGGGCGGGTGGTGTCGAACTGCTCCAACTGCTGCTCGGACTGGGTGATCCAGTTGGAGAGCTTGGCACCGAAGATGTCGGCGTTGACGAAGGACTGAACGCCCTCCCTGCCGAAGGCGAAGTTGCTGTCCTCAGTGGGGTCGAAACCACGCAGCACGTGGAACAGGCTCAGAAAGACCGGAATCTGCACGAGCGCCGGAAGGCAGCCACCGAGCGGGTTGACCCCCTGCTCGGACTGCATCTTCTGCATCTCCTGCGCCATCTTCTGGCGGTCGTTCTTGTACTTCTCCCGGATCTTCTGCATCTGCGGGGCGAACTTCTGCATCTTGCGCCCCGCGCGGATCTGGCTCAGCGCGGGCTTGAGCAGCAGCACGCGCAGGGTGAACACCAGGAAGAAGACGGAGAGTATCCAACTGATGCCCTGATCCGGGCCGAACACGGCGCCGAAGAGCTGATGCCAGACCCAGAGGAGCCACGACACCGGGTAGAGGATAAAGCCGAAGAATTGCTCCACTCGTTCACTCCTGGTCGTCGCCCGGCGCGCTCATCCGGGCTCTACCTGCACAGCCGCACTCCGACACGAACCGGAGGGTTCAACCCCGCCAGGGTGCCACGAGCGCATTCGATCAAGGTGGGCGGGACGGCCCGTAACCGGCCGACCGGCACGGATGCCGAGCTTCGGGGGCGATGCGAATCCGGGATCCCTAACCGGCCACCGCTCGGTTACTCGATCACTCGCGCCACACACCCACTCGGCGAACACGTTCGAACACGGCACGAACCGTGTCACGTTCCGGTTCCGGATTGTACGCGAAACGGACGGCCGCCAGTCTCCCCGATTCCGGTTCCCCGGCAACCGAATTCGAAAGTGTCCGACCGGGAACTTGACTTCGAGTTTGATCGAACTCCTAGTTTCGATCTCGACAGCGACACCCGGAGCGGCAGGCCCGCCACTTCCGGAAAGCGGGAAGGAAACGAAATGTCCAGCTACAGCACGATCGGCGACAACCTGCGCGTGGCAGTGATCATCGGCAGCGTCCGGGAGGGCCGCTTCGGACCGACGGTGGGTGACTGGATAGCCGCCGAGGCCGAACGCCACGGTGACTTCGAGGTCGACCTGGTGGATCTGGCCGAGGTGGAACTGCCGATCGACATGAGCGTGAGCTCAGCCTCCGACGCGGGGAGCTCGAAGACGTCACTGCACGAACGGCTCGACGCGGCCGACGCCTTCGTGGTGGTCTCGGCCGAGTACAACCGCAGTTTCCCGGCATCGTTGAAGAACGCGATCGACCACCACAAGTCCGAGTGGTACGCGAAGCCGGTCGGGCTGGTCTCCTACGGCGGGATCGCCGGCGGACTGCACGCCCTGGAGAACCTCAGGCAGGTGTTCGCCGAGGTCCGCGCCATGACCGTTCGGGACACGGTGAGCTTCCAGTGGGCCGGGCAGGCCTTCGACGAGGAGGGCTTTCCCAAGGACCGGGCGGGCAGCACGGCCGCGGCCAAGATGATGCTCGACGATCTGTCCTGGTGGGCCACCGCGCTCCGGGACGCGAAGGAGAAGCGTCCCTACCGGCGTTGACCGGGTGAGCGTGGCTCGGGGAGCTCTCCCCCGGCACCACGCGTCGGGAAACCCCAGCGGGGTGGCGGGGAAGCTCCGGTCAGTCCGGGAAGAAGCGGATGGCGGGGCGCCCGCCTGGGCCCTCGGCGTCCACCCGGGCACGAACGTTGTAGACCTCGGCGATCAGCTCCTCGGTCAGCACCCGCTCCGGGGAGCCCGCCGCCACGGCACGCCCCTCCGCCAGCACCAGCAGGTGATCGCAGAACATGGCCGCCAGGTTGAGGTCGTGCAGGGCGATGACGCTGGTCACCGGGATCCGGACCACCAGCGCCAACAGCTCCAGCTGGTGCTGGATGTCCAGGTGGTTGGTGGGCTCGTCGAGCAGCAGCTCCTTCGGCTGCTGTGCGAGTGCCCGCGCGATCTGGACCCGCTGGCGCTCCCCTCCCGAGAGGGTGTGCCAGGACCGCTCGACCTTGTCCTCCAGCCGGGTGTACTCCACGGCCGAGCGCACCGCGGCCTCGTCGTCGGCCGTGGCCCCCGCCCAGGCACGCCGGTGCGGAATGCGGCCGAGGCGGACGACGTCGAGCACGCTCATGTCGACCTCGGTGCCCGCGTGCTGTTCGACCACGGCCAGCCTGCGGGCGACGTTCTTGCGCCCGACCCGTTCGATCGGGGAGCCGTCGAGTCGGACCACACCCTCCGAGGCCGGGCGAACCCCGGACAGCAGCCGGAGCAGCGTCGACTTGCCCGAACCGTTGGGGCCGAGCAGCCCGACGGTGGCTCCCTCCTCCGGAGCGATGCTGACACCGTCGACTATCAGCCTCCCCCCGGCACGCCAGGAAACCTCCTCGGCCAGCAGACTCATGAACGTCGCTCCCTGCGATTCGTAACGGAACTTGCCTTGTCCGGTGGAGTGCCTTGTCCGGTCGGGTGCCGCGTTCGAGGTCGGTTTCCCAGCCACGTTTTGCCATTCATCGAGTTTTGTCCGTCTCACCGGTACCCCCGAGGTGACAGCGCCGAGCACCACGCCCGCCAACCGGCACCGCCGCGGGTTCTCCCGTGCGGCTCTCGCGAGGACGGCCCCGACGTTGTGTAGTAACTACCCGATGTCGGGGCACCCGCAGCGAGAGCCGTGCGAGAGGTTCCGCCAAGCGAGCTCCGCGAAAAACGGGTTGAGCACCTTCATCAGTGCACCTTGCGGCTGCGGTAGAGGATCACCACGAACGCGGGCACCCCGACCAGCGAGGTCATCACGCCGACCGGGATCTCCTGCGGGTCGAGCAGCGTCCGGGCGATCGTGTCGATCCACACCAGGAAGATCGCCCCGGCCAGCGCGGTGGTCGGCAACAGCCTGCGGTGGCCGGGGCCGACGATGGCACGCGCCGCGTGCGGCAGCACCAGCCCCACGAAACCGATGGCTCCGGAGGCACTGACCAGCGTGGCCGTGAGCAACGCGGTCACGACGAGCAGCAGCAACCGGGTGCGCGCCACCGGAACGCCGAGCGAGGCGGCCGCGTCCTGCCCGAAGGTGAACGCGTCCAGCGAACTCGACTTGGCGGTGCACACCACCAGCACGGCGAGCAGCGCGCCCAGGCACAGCCACACCTCGAACCAGCCGGTACCGCTCAACGAGCCGAGCAGCCAGAACAGCACGCTGCGCGTCTGCCGGGAGTCGGCGACCGACATCACGATGAACGAGGTCAGCGCCGAGAACAGCTGCATGGCCGCGACGCCGGAGAGGATCACGCGGTCGGCGGTGCCGCCGACGATGTGACTCAGCACCATCACCAGCGTGAACGAGACCAGTGATCCGAGGAACGCGCCGAGCGACAGCGAGAGCACTCCGCTGCCGATTCCCAGCACCACGACCAGCACGGCCCCGGTGGAGGCCCCGGAGGAGATCCCCAGCACGTAGGGGTCGGCCAGCGGGTTGCGCAGCAGGGACTGCATGACCACACCGCACAGTCCGAGCCCGGCGCCGCAGACCGCCGCCAGCATGGTTCGGGGCAGCCGGAGATCCCAGATGATCCCCTCGCGGATCAGCGAGAGTCCGGCGTCGCCGAGACCGAGGTGCTCGCCCACCACCGCCCACACGTTGGTCACCGCGATGTCGGCCGGACCGAACGTGATGGTGACGGCGATGGAGAGCGCGAGCAGCAGCAGACCGGCCAGCCAGAGAGCGGCGGCGGCACCCCCGCGGGACCGGGCCAGTAGGGCGCTCACTCGACGAGCCCGAACTCACGCAGCTTGGCCGCGACCCGTTCCACGCCGTTGACGGTCCGGATCGAGGGGTTCATGGCGGCGCCGCTGAGCCGGACGTAGCGGCCGTTGCGCACGGCGTCCATGTGCTTGGTGACCGGGTTGCTCTCCAGGAAATCGATCTTCTGGGCGGCTTCCTCGGCGGTCTGGCTCTCGCGGGTCAGGTCACCGATGACCAGCACGTCGGGATCGCGCTGGGCCACGGTCTCCCAGTTGATCTGCGGCCATTCCTTCTTCGTGTCGTCGAAGACGTTCTTGGCGCCGATCTCCTCGGTGATGATGCCGGGCGCGCCGCAGCAGCCCGCCATGTAGGGCGACTCCTTGTTGGCGAACCAGTAGAGCATGCTCACACCGGAGGCGTCGATGTCGGAGGAGGCCTCGCCCAGCCTGCCGCGCAGCTCCTCGACGAGCTCGTCACCGCGCTTTTCGACGTCGAAGACCCGCGCGAGCTCCTCGATCTCCCGGTAGATGGTGCTCATCTCCAGCGGCTCGCTGCGCGCGCCGTCGCCGTCACCCTCGTTGTTCTTGACGCAATCGGCCGGGGAGAGATAGGTGGGCACGCCCATCTTCGCGAAGCCGTCCCGGGAGGAGACCTCCTGGAAGGTGCTCTCGAAGGACGCGGAGACGAAGTCCGGTTCCTCGGCCAGCACCCGCTCGTAGGAGGGGGCGTTGTCGGCGAGCCTGGGAACCTTCGAGTTGGCTTCCCGCAGGTCCTTCAGCACCGGGTCGGTCCAGGTGGCGGTGCCGACCATTCGATCGGCGAGACCGAGCGAGAGCAGGATCTCGGTCGAGCCCTGGTTCAGCGAGACCGTGCGTTCCGGCGGGGCCTCGACGGCGATCTCCCTGCCGCAGTTCTCGATTGTCCTGGGGTATCCGGCGGCGCTGTCCTGGCCGGATGTTTCCGCACCGCTGCCGCCGCAGGCGGTCAGCACGCCGAGGCCGAGCGGAAGCAGGCAGGTCAGGGATAAGACACGGGACGATCTCTTCATGAGTCCTTCTCCGTCGGGGGCTTTGATACGCGAAGCCCTGCGGGCGGTTTCCGTGCGTCGCGGGGGCGACGCCACAGCCAGCAGGTTTTCGGGCTCGAGATCCTCCGCCCGGAGCGCCTTCCCGAGAGCTCGTCTCAGTGGCCGATACTCCGCGCGTCCCTCTCACCGCTGCGCGTCAGCTCCGGATTCACACCGGATTCCCTGCGCCGCCCGGCGACACTGCCCGGACGGGTTGACTGGCGAGGAAGAACCTAACAATTCCGGTGAGCGCGACTCCGCTCGGTGTGGGCGGCGCAGCGTCGTCGGACGAACACAGCAGCGACAGGAGACGCCGCTCACAGCCGGTTCGACGCCCGGGGATCCGAGGCGGGACCGTCCACGTCGCGATGTTCGACAAGGAAGCGACGAAAGAGGACAGTGGAAGAGGATCGACAAACGTCGTGTCCACGACCTCACGTAGGAACGATCTCGCCGAAAGTCGTCTCGACAGCGGTACAACGACTCCGGAATGGACACACCGGGCCATCCCGCTGGGCTTCATGATCTACACATGTTGTGCCCAGGGTTTTCGGTGCCCCCGGTCGGACTCGAACCGACACTACGACGATTTTAAGTCGTCCGCCTCTGCCGATTGGGCTACGGGGGCGCGTCCTCGGCTCGTCACCGACACGCCTTCGGTAACCGACCCACAGTGGGCCCCTTGTTAAGACGTGCCAATGCTGCCGTTGGTTCCAGAAGAAACGAAACCGCCATCTGGAGCAAACCCGATCACAGCGTGTAAAAAACATCAACACTGACGCGCCACGCGCACCATCATAGCCACCCATACAGGTGACACTTTTCGGGTAATGCTTGTTAACAGGTCACAGAAAGTCAAGAGAGCGGGGGATCACACACAACGGGCCGTGCGCCGGTTTCCCGACGCACGGCCCGTTGCCGATCGTGTGATCACCGACCGAGGAGCCCGGAACGGGCTCAACTGGAAGCCGCACGCTTGAAATCGGAACGGGGGTTCTGGATCTGGCCCATCGAGACGACCTCGCGACGGAACAGGAACGCCAGCGTCCAGTCGATGACGATCCGCGCCTTGCGGTTGAAGGTCGGCATCTTGCTCACGTGGTAGGTGCGGTGCATGAACCAGGCCACGAAGCCCTTGGCCTTGAAGCCGTAGACGTCGGCCACACCCTTGTAGAGCCCCAGCCCCGCGACGGACCCCGCGTTGCGGTGGAAGTACGCCGCGGTCTTGCGGCCACGCAGCGAGGAGATGAGGTTCTTCGCCAGCTGGTTGGCCTGCCGAACGGCGTGCTGCGCCGAGGGGGCGCAGGTGGCGTTGGGGTCCTCCTCCGCCTTGGACAGGTCCGGCACGGCCGAGCAGTCGCCCGCGACCCAGACGTCGGGATGTCCCTCGACGCGCAGGTGCGAGGTGGCCTTGATCCTGCCGCGCTCGTCCAGCGGGAGGTCGGTGTTCTTCAGCACCGGGTTGGCCTTCACCCCGGCGTTCCATACCAGGGTGTCGGTGTCGAACTCGGTACCGTCCGAGAGCACGGCGTGGCCGTTCTCCACCGA
The DNA here is from genome assembly GCA_030803735.1 of Actinopolyspora lacussalsi. Taxonomy (NCBI): domain Bacteria; kingdom Bacillati; phylum Actinomycetota; class Actinomycetes; order Actinopolysporales; family Actinopolysporaceae; genus Actinopolyspora; species Actinopolyspora lacussalsi. The sequence goes on from JAURUC010000001.1 coordinate 2,580,259, forward strand.
CTTGAGGAAGGTGTTCAGGTAGACCTTGATGTCGCGTTCCTCGAGGGCCTTGACGGTGTAGACGCCCATCTTCTCGCTGACCTCGGGCATGATCCGCCCGGCGGCCTCGATCAGCGACCAGCTCATGTCGTCGCGTGAGATGGACTCGTAGTAGCGGGTGGCGTACCTGGCCATGTCCTCCAACTCGGCCAGCGCCTCGGTACCCGCGTACCCCCCACCGACGAAGGTGAAATTCAGCAGGCGCTTGCGCAGCTCCGGATCGGTGGTGTTGGCGGCGGCGTCCATCTTCGCGAGCACGTGGTTGCGCAGATAGATCGCTTCGCCCACGGTCTTGAGACCAATACCTTGTTCGGGCAGCCCCGGGATCGGCAGCAGGCGCGAGACGGACCCGAGTGCGACAACGAGCACGTCGTAGCCCAGGTCACTGGCGATGCCCTCGGCATCTTCCACCGTGACCGATCGCTTCTCGTGGTTGACCTCCGTGACACGCGCGGTGAGAACGTGACACCGCTTCAACACTCGTCGCAACGGCGCTACCACGTGACGGGGCTCAACGTTGCCCGCCGCCGCTTCCGGGAGGAAGGGCTGGTAGGTCATATGCGGCTGAGGGTCGACGACCGTCACCGAAGCCTCACGGCGGCCGAGCTTGGACTGCAGGCGCAACGCGGTGTACATACCGACGTAGCCGCCGCCGAGGATGAGAATCCGGGTGGGATCGGATTTACCAGCCATGCCTCTATGGTCACACCAATACGCGATGGGCCGCCCCGGCGGCCCCCTCAAATGTGACACCGCTCGCGGGTGTTCCTGATCACAAAAACAGCCCGTGTGCGGGTGTGAACGTTGCGTCCACCGAAATCACGGTACGCAATCGTTGTGTGCTCCGCTCGCGCACGATGCGCGCCCTCTGGAGAAAACCGGGATCACCGGGAGGGAACGAGCACGAGCGGCGTGTTCGACGCTCGCCTACGACACCGCGAGCACCGAGTGAAAACGATCTCGAATCATCCCCGCCCACCATACCGGAGATTCGGATCCACGAGCACGGAACCACGGAATCGAGGTTCCCGTCACACGCTCCCCCATCGCACCGATCACGGGGCAGCGAGCGCAGCGCACCAATCGCGGGCGCAGCGATCACGGCGCGCCCACCCACTGAAACCAGGCGCGAAATCGACACCCCCACGGCACCGGAGCCGCCGAGCGCGGCACTTCACCGGGTCGCCAGGTCGTACACGGACCCGGCGATTTCGCGAGAAATCGACGCCGTTCCGAGATCGCCGCCTCGCAGGCACCGCCCCGGCCGGAAAACCTCACTCCCCCAGGCCTGCGGAGTCCTTGGCCTCGGTGAGCACCGCACGCAGCATCTCCGGCGTCAGCCTGCCGGTGAAGGTGTTCTGCCGGCTGAGTTCGGGCATCGGGCAGCCATCAGGACTCGGCGTGGCGTCAGGCTCCCAACGGGTGGATCCGATCCAACGAATCGGCCAGGTTGTCCTTCTCCCGTTCGAGGTCGTAGCGAGACTGCAGGTTCAGCCAGAACCGCTCGGACGTCCCGAAAAACCGCGCCAGCCGTAGTGCGGTGTCAGCGGAGATCCCGCGCGCGCCGTGCACGATCTCGTTGATACGACGCGGCGGAACACCGATCGCGACGGCCACTCGATATTGGGTGACGCCGAGCGGCTCCAAGTACTCCTCGGCCAGGACTTCCCCGGGATGAACCGGAGGCATGACGCACTCGTCGGACATCCTCAGCTCCCTTCAGTGGTAGTCCACGATCTCGACGTTCTCGGGCCCGGCTGATGTCCACTCACGGCAAGCGTTATGCGCCAGGTGGTGCGGCCTCACGCCAACCCCGCCGCTTCCTTGGCGCGTCCCAGCACGTCGCGCAGCATCTCCGGGGTGAGCCTTCCGGTGAAGGTGTTCTGCTGGCTGACGTGGTAGCAGCCCAGTAGCAGCAGCTCCCCTCCCGCCGTGTCGCGCAGCGTCGCACGGGCGCCGTGACCGAACCTCGGCTTCGGCCGGGGCACTTCCCAACCACCGGCCGCCAGCACCGGCAACAGGGCCTGCCAGCCGTAACCACCCAGCACCACGACGACTCGCAGGGTGGGTCGGAGCAGCTCGAACTCGCGTGCGAGCCAGGGCGAGCAGGTGTCGCGCTCCGCGGGGGTCGGCTTGTTCGCGGGAGGGGCGCACCGCACCGGCGCGGTGATCCGCGTACCGTACAGCCGCAGCCCGTCGTCGGCCGACTCGGAGCGCGGCGCCGAGGCCAGGCCCACGTCGAACAGCGCCCGGTAGAGCACCTCACCGGAGCGGTCCCCGGTGAACATGCGTCCCGTCCGATTCGCCCCGTGTGCGGCGGGTGCCAGTCCCACCAGCGCCAGCGAGGCGTCGGAGGGCCCGAACCCCGGTACGGGTCTGCCCCAGTACTCCTGCGTACGAAAGGCGGCGCGCTTCTCTTCGGCCACCCGTTCCCGCCAGCTCACCAGTCTGGGGCAGGCGCGACAACCGGTGACCGCCTCGTCCAGCTCGGCCAGCGTGCTCGCCTCGACCGTCGAGGTGGTCGGCTCGACCGGCCCCGGGACGGGTGCTCGGGAGTGTGTCTCGTTCACCACGGTCACAGTGGCACATCGCTCGAACACCCCTGCGCGGGCCACCGAATCCTCCGATCGAGGCGATTAGGCTACGGCACATGACAGCCAGTGAGGAAACCGACAACACCGGCGAGTCGAACCGGCAGTCGAGCACGCCTTCGGCCGAACCGACCGACGACCTGGTCAGCACACATCACACGATCACGGCCAACGGCAAGCAACTCTCCTACACGGCCACGGCGGGCCGGTACGTGCTGCGGGAGGAGAGCTACACCGACGGCAAGTTCGACGGGCACGTCGCCGGCGCCGAGGTGTTCGTGACCTCGTACGTGGCCGATTCGCCGGAGTCGTCCGACCGTCCGGTCACGTTCGCCTTCAACGGCGGTCCCGGAGCGGCCAGCGCGTTCCTGCACATGGGGCTGCTGGGGCCGCGCAAGGTGGTCTCCGGCGACGCGGGCCAGCTCGCGGCCCCACCGTACGGGCTCACCGACAATCCGGAAACGCTGCTGGCACACAGCGACCTGGTGTTCATCGACCCGGTATCCACCGGTTTCTCCCGGGCGGTTCGCGGTGGCAAGGCGGGCGACTTCCACGGTTACCGGCGCGACATCGAGTCGGTGGCGGAGCTGATCCGGCTGTGGACCACGCGCAACGGCCGCTGGCTGTCGCCCAAGTACCTGGCGGGCGAGTCCTACGGCACGCTGCGGGCCGCGTCACTGGCCGAACACCTGCAGAGCAAGCACGGGCTCTACCCGAACGGGTTGCTGCTGATCTCGACGGTGCTGGACATGGGCACGATCCGCTTCACCGAGGGCAACGACCTGCCCTACAGTCTCTTCCTGCCGACCTACGCGGCCATCGCGCACCACCACGGCAAGCACGGGGACCGGCCGCTGCGCGAGGTGCTGGACGAGGCCGAGGAGTTCGCGGCGCGGGATCACCCGTGGGCGCTGCGGCAGGGTGCCCGGCTGTCGGACGAGGACCGCGCCGAGGTGGTGCGGCGCACCGCCGAGTTGACCGGGCTGAGCCCGGACTACGTGGACCGGGTGAATCTGCGGATCGAGCACCTGCGGTTCTTCACCGAGCTGTTGCGCGAGAAGCGGCTGACCGTCGGTCGCATGGACGGACGCTTCACCGGTTGGGAGCCCGACGCGGGCGGCGAGCACCTCTCGGACGACCCGAGCGTCTCGGGGATCATCGGAGCCTACTCGGCCGGGGTCAACCACTACCTGCGGCAGGAGCTGGAGTACTCCAACGACCTGCCCTACGAGGTGCTGTCCCCACGGGTCCATCCGTGGTCCTACGAGGACTTCGAGGGGACGGCGGTGACCGCGACGGACAAACTGGCCAAGGCGATGCGCAGCAACCCGCACCTGCGGGTGCACGTGGGCTGCGGGCACACCGACGGGGCGACGCCGTACTTCGCGGCCGAGCACACCCTGGCACAGCTGGAGATCCCGCGGGAACTGCGCGACAACATCGAGGTCCGCTACTACCCCGCCGGGCACATGATGTACGTGCACGAGCCCTCGCGGATCAAGCAGTCCGCAGATCTCGCCGAGTTCGTCTCCCGGTGAAGCGGTTCGTCCGCTCGGTTTGCTCGGTCGGTCCAGTGGCGGAACCTCGCGCACGACTCTCGCTCCGGGGAGGCCCGACATCGGGTAGCGACCTACCCAACGTCGGGCCTTCCTCGCGAGAGTCGCACGAGAGAACCCGCGGCGGTGCCGATTGCGAGGGTGGTCGGAGTTCGGCCTGCGGGAGTGGTGGAAGCTCAGCCCTGCGTCGTAGCGGCGCCGCGATTTCGCGAGAAATTGACGCCGACCGGGACCGCACCGCCGCACCGGGGCGTCGATTTCTCGCGAAATCGACGCCCCCACCACCGCGAAGAGATGCCCTTCGAGGAGGCAGCGTTCCCCTCAGGAAACGACGTGGTCGTTCCGTTCGGCGAAGTGACAGGCACTGGGGTGGCCGTCGGCCAGTTCGAGATCGATGCGGCCGCCGTCGCGCCGCACGGCCAGCTCGGGCTCCTGCTCGGCACAGATGTCCTGCGCCTTCCAGCACCTGGTGCGGAACCGGCAGCCGGACGGCGGGTTCGCCGGGCTGGGCACGTCGCCGGTCAGCCGGATGGCCTCCCTGCGGTCGCGCACCGAGGGATCGGGCACGGGCACCGAGGACAGCAACGCCTGGGTGTAGGGGTGCTGCGGGTGCTCGTAGATCTGGTCCTCGGTCCCGTTCTCGACCATCTTACCCAGGTACATCACGCCCACCCGGTCGGAGAGGTGCCGCACCACGCCGAGGTCGTGGGCGATGAAGATGTAGGACAGGCCGAACTCGGACTGCAGATCACTCAGCAGGTTCATCACCTGCGCCTGGATGGAGACGTCCAGTGCGGACACCGGCTCGTCGCAGACGATCACCTTGGGCTTGAGCGCCAGCGCACGGGCGATGCCGATCCGCTGCCGCTGTCCACCGGAGAACTGGTGCGGATAGCGCCGCACGTGCTCCGGGTTGAGCCCGACGGTGTCGAGCAGCTCCTGCACCCGCCGCTGCCGGTCGCCCTTCGGCGCCACCTCGGGGTGGATCTCGAACGGCTCGCCGACGATGTCGCCCACCGTCTTGCGCGGGTTCAGCGAGGTGTAGGGGTCCTGCAGCACGATCTGCATGTCCCTGCGCAGCTGCCGAAGCTGGGACGCGCTCTTCTTGCCGAACATGTCCACACCCTCGAACAGCGCGCTGCCGCTGGTGGGCTGCTCCAGCCGCATCAGCACCTGGGCCAGTGTGGACTTGCCGCAGCCGGACTCGCCCACGATGCCCAGCGTCTCGCCCCGGTTGAGGTCGAAGGAGACGCCGTCCACCGCCCGCACGTGACCGATGGTCTTCTTGAACACGATCCCCTGCTGCACCGGGAAGTGCTTGACCAGGTCGCGAACTTGCAGAATCGGCTCACTCACTGCTGATCAACTCCTCGGCGAAGTGGCAGGCGCTGTAGCGCCCGGGGCGGAGTTCGAGCAACTCCGGAACCTTCCGGCGGCACTCGTCCGTGGCGCGGTGACAACGCGGGTGGAACGGGCAGCCCTCGGGGATGTTCGCGAGGTTGGGCGGGAGCCCCTTGATGCTGGCCAGCTGTTCGCCCTTCTGGTCCAGCCGGGGAATGGACTCCATCAGCCCCTCGGTGTAGGGGTGCGCGGGGCGCTTGTACAGCGATTCCGCGTCGGACTCCTCCACCACCCGACCGGCGTACATCACCGCGATGCGGTCGGCGACCTCGGCGACCACGCCGAGGTCGTGGGTGATCAGGATCAGTCCCATCCCGCGTTCGCGGCGCAGCTCGTCCAGCAGATCCATGATCTGGGCCTGCACCGTCACGTCCAGCGCCGTGGTCGGCTCGTCGGCGATGAGCAGGTCCGGGTCCAGCGCCAGCGACATCGCGATCATGGCGCGCTGCCGCATGCCGCCGGAGAACTGGTGCGGGAACTCCTTCACGCGCTGCTTGGCGTTGGGGATCTTGACCAGGTCCAGCATCTCGGCGGCCTTGGCCATCGCGTCCTTGCGCGACATCCCACGCCGGAAGCGGAACTGCTCGGCGATCTGGAATCCCACGGTGTAAACCGGGTTGAGCGCGGAGAGGGCGTCCTGGAAAATCATCGCCATGTTCTCGCCCCGCAGGCCACGGCGACGGTCCTCCGTCGCGGAGAGGAGCTCCTCCCCGCGATAACGGATGGCTCCCTTGGTCACGAAGCCCGGCGGAGTGTCCAGAATGCCCATCACGGTCTGCGCCGTGACGCTCTTGCCGGAGCCCGATTCGCCGAGCACGGCGAGGGTCTCCCCCGCGTCGACGTGATACCCCACCCCGTTGAGCACGTTCGCCGTGGCCTCGCGGGTGCGGAACTCGACGTGCAGGTCTTCCACTTCGAGCAGACGCGACTCCGGCGAGCCGCCCGTGCTGTCGTCGGTAGCCGACAAAGCGGCCCTCCTTACTACCGTTGTTTCGGATCCAGCGCGTCGCGCACCGCGTCACCCAGCATCACGAACGCCAGAACCGTGATCACCAGGAAGCCCGCCGGGAATAGCAGCATGTGCGGCGTGCTGATGATGTACTGCTGCGAGTCGGAGATCATCATTCCCCAGGAGACGACCGGGTACTGCAGCCCGAGCCCCAGATAGGACAGCGTCGCCTCCAGCCCGACGAACTGGCCGAGCGCGATCGTGGCGTAGACCATCACCGGAGCCAGGCAGTTCGGCAGCACGTGCTTGAAGATGATCCGCGTGTGGCTGGCACCCAGCGCCTTGGCGGCGTTGACGTAGTCCTGCTGCTTGGCAGCGATCGCGGCCGAACGCATGATGCGCATCGAGATCGGCCAGGCCAGTGCCCCGATGGTGAGGATGACCTGCAGCATGATGCGTATCGTGCCGGGCGCTCCCTGGATACCGGCGTTGAACACCGACAGGATGACGATGGCGCCGAGCACGAACGGCAACCCCAGGAAGATCTCGGCGAACCGCGCCAGGAAGCTGTCGGTCTTGCCTCCGAAGTAGCCCGCGAACAGCCCCACCAGCGAACCGATGGCCACTGTGAGCAGCGTGGCGAGCACACCGACCACGATGGAGGCACGCGCGCCGTGGATCACCCTGGTGTAGATGTCGCGGCCGATCGAGTCGTAGCCGAACGGGGCGTCGGCGGACGGTCCCTGGCGGGCCAGCGTGAGGTTCTGCGCGTTGGGATCGCCCGGCGCGAAGAATCCCGGAAAGATCGAGATCGCGACCAGCAGCAGAATGATGACGCTGCCGATGATGAACAGCGGCTTGCGCCGCAGCTCGAGCCAGGCGTCGCCCCAGAGTCCCCGCTGCTTCTCCTGCTTGGGAGCCTGCTGCCGCGGTTCGGGGGCGCCGGACGACTCACCGCCGTTCTCCCCCTGCTTTCTCGCTTCGATCTCACCTTCGGCGTAAGCCCCGGCAGCGAGAATGTGCTGCTGGCCTTCCCCTGCGTTAGTCATATCGGATCCTCGGGTCCAGAGCCGCGTAGAGAATGTCCACCAGCAGGTTCATCAGCAGGTAGACAACCACCAACAGGGTGACCACGCCGGTGACGGTGACGCCCTCCTGGGTCTTGATGGCATCGAAGACGAGGCCGCCGATGCCGTGGATGTTGAACACACCCTCGGTCACGATGGCACCGCCCATCAGCGCACCGAAGTCGGTACCGATGAAGGTGATCACCGGGATCAACGAGTTGCGCAGCATGTGCACCGAGACCACCCGGCGCGGTTTGAGGCCCTTGGCCGTGGCGGTGCGGATGTAGTCCGCGCGCTTGTTCTCGAACATCGCGGTACGCGTCAACCGGGCGATGTAGGCCATGGACAGGCTGCCGAGCACGAGCCCGGGAGCGATGAGTTGTCCGATGGTGGGATCACTGCCGACCGAAGGCTGGATCCATTCGAGCTGCACGCCGAACACGACCTGGATGATGAACCCGCTGACGAAGACCGGCACCGCGATCAGGAAGAGCGTGGCGGCGAGCACGAGATTGTCCACAAAGCCCTTGCCGCGCAGCGCGGTCAGAATGCCGGCGGCGATGCCGATCACTGCCTCGAAGACCAGCGCGATGGTGGCGAGTTTGAGGGTGACCGGATAAGCGTTCTGGATCAGCGTACTGACCTCGATGCCGTTGAAGGTCTGCCCGAAGTTGCCGCTGAACAGCTGCCCCAGGTAGAGGACGTACTGCACCGGCAACGGTTTGTCCAGGTTGTATTCCTGGGTCATCTGCTCGATGAACGCGGGCGGGCAACCACGCGGCCCGCACATTCCCGCGAACGGGTTGCCGGGGATGGCCCAGACCAACGAGTAGATGATGAACGTCGTTCCGATGAACACCGGAATCAACTGCAGCAGCCGCCGCAGTATGTATCGGCCCACCGAACCCTCCTTCGACGAGGACACACCCGGTCCACCGCCGCTTTTGGCGACGGTGGACCGGGCAGAAACAGTCCGTAACCCGAGAAGACCTCGCGGAATGGCGATTACGGGTGACCGGTTCTCCGGCAGGGCCGTCGACTCCGCCGCGTCGCGGGGCACATCGAGTGGTCACTCACCCTACGTGCCCCGCTCTCCCACGGCGCAGCCAGCTCATGTGCCGAAGCGCCACCTACCGTGCAGGAGGGTCACCCTAGCCGTTCCGGAACGCCTTCTGACTCACTCTCCCGCCTGAGCCACCTTGAAGGTGCTGATCGCGGGAACCGTGCGGGAGTTGAGCGTGCCCTCGGCCAACCGGTTCGAGGTCGCACCCTTCACCGCGTTGGTGAACAGCGGGATGGACGGCACGTCCTTGCCCAGCTGCGATGCCGCCTCGTTGTAGAGCTGGTTGGCCTTGTCCACGGTGGCGGCCTTGTCGGCCTCGGCGATCAGGTTGTCGAACTTCTCGCTCGAGTAACCGGTGTTGTTCGCCGAACCGCTGGAGGTGTAGAGCGGCTTGAGGAAGGTCCGCGGCGTCGGGTAGTCGGCGACCCAGCCGTAGCGGAACGGACCGGTCATCTCGTCGTTGTCCATCTGGTCCTGGTAGGTGCCGAAGGTGGGAACGGCGTTGAGACCGACCTTGATGCCCAGGGTGTCCCGGATGCTGCCCGCCACGGCGGTGATCCACTGCTTGTGCGCACCGTCGGCGTTGTAGCTCAGCGTCAGCTGACCGTCGAAACCGCCCGCCTTCTCCAGGTGCTCCTTGGCCTTGGCCTTGTCATAGTTGCACCACTCGCCGCAGGAACCCTTGTCCGGACCACCGGGGAAGTCGGGGGCGATCCAGCCGGTGGCGGCGGTGGCCTCACCGTTGAAGACCTGGTTGACGATCTTCTCGCGGTCGATCGCCAGTGACAGCGCCTTGCGCAGGTCGGGGTTCTTGAACTTCTCCTTGTACATCGGGAGGTTCAGCACGGTGATGCCCATGCGCGGCTTGGAGATGGCTCGGTCGCCGAGCTCGTCCTTCCACCGGTTGTCGGCCAGCGCGGAGGTCGGGATGACGTTGATCACGTCCAGATTGTCGGACTTGAGGTCCTGGTAGGCGGTCTGCGCCTTGTTGTAGACCACCAGCTTGACCGCGTCGACGCTGCCCGCGTCAGCGCCCTTGTAGTCCTTGTAGCGGGTCAGCGTGAGGCTCTGCTGCGGCGTCCGGCTCTCGAACTCGTAGGGCCCGTTGCCGACCGGGTTCTTGAGGAACTCCTCCTTGTTCTCGAAGAACGCATCCGGCATCGGCGAGAACGCCTGGTAGCCGAGCTTGGTAGTGAAGACGCTGAACGGCTTCTTCAGCGTGATCGTGAAGGTGTGGTCGTCGACCACCTTCAGGCCGGACATCTTCTCGGCGGAGGGTTCCGGCGGTTCCTTCGGGCCGCTCTCGCCGTCGGGGTCGGCGGGGTGAACCTCGTCGTAGCCCTGGATCGCGTTGAACATGTCGGCGTTCTGCTGCGCGTTGCCCGCGTAGGCGCCGTAGTTCCAGGCCCGGACGAAGTTGTCCGCGGTGACTTCCTCACCGTCGTGGAACTTCCAGCCCTGCTTCAGCTTGACCGTGTAGGTCTTCTTGTCGTCCGAGAGCTCGATGGACTCGGCCATCGCGTTCTCCGGCTCGAAGGACTTGGGGTCGTACTCCACCAGACCGGTGAACATCGGGTTGAGGACTTGGCTCCCGTTGGTGTCGTTGCTGTTGGTGGGAACCAACTCGCTCTGCGGCTCGGCCCACTGGACCGTGATCGGGTCCTCCAGGGTCCCGGTTGCCTCGGTGATGGCGCTGCCGCCACCGCCGCCGCAGCCTGCTGCCAGCAGGGCCGCCGACAGCGATGCCGCGACCGGCGCGACCATGCGTCGCTTGCGCATCAAATTCCTCCCGCTGTCTACGTGACTCCTCGCCGATCAGGGCGAGGGTCGCCACGCCGACGACCTCGGGTCGTCGGATGAGTGCGAGCGTAAACATAAGCGAGACACAGTTCACGGCAATGAGCTGTCACAAAGCCGTCACTTTCTTTCTCGATTCAGCAAGATAATCACCCAATTGACGGAATGAAGTGTCTCACATGGCGGGATTCAACCGATCGAAAGGGCGATACCGTCGAGGATGTCGTGCTCACTGACAGTGATATCCGTGATCCCCGCGCGCTCCGCCAGCTCGGCCGCGAGGACGCTGACGACCAACGCGCCTCCCCCGATGACGTCCACCCGCCCCGGATGCATCGGCCCCAGCGCGGCGCGCTGCTCGTGATCCATCGCCAGCAGCTCCCGCGCGGTCTCGTCGACACTGGTCCGGGACACACGGGAGAGATGGATCGCCGCTGGATCGTACTCGGGCAGATCGTGCGCGAGCGCCGAGAGCGTGGTGACGGTGCCCGCCACCCCCACCCAGCGGCGCGCGGCGGAGACGTCCACGGCGGCGAACGCCTCGTCCAGCACCTCCCGCGTGAGCTCACCGGCGATCTTCACCTCATCGGCGGTAGCCGGGTCGTTGTGCAGGCAACGCTCCGTGAGACGCACGCATCCGATGTCCGCTGAGTGGGATCCGACGATCTCGGCCTCCTTGCCGTCCCAGTGGCCGAGCACCAACTCGGTCGAACCGCCCCCCACATCGGCCACCAGGAATGGGCCGTCCGCGGGATCCAGATCGCCCACCGCGCCGATGAAGGAGAGCCTGGCCTCCTCCGCGCCGGTGATGATCTCGGCCTCCACACCCAGCGTCTCGCGGACCATCCCGAAGAAGTCCTCGCGGTTGGCCGCGTCCCTGGTCGCCGAGGTGGCCACCATCCTGGTGCGCTCGACGGCCTCCTCCCGGATGCGCTCGTCGTAGTCGTGCAGCGCCTGCCTGGTGCGGTCGAGCGCATCCTCGGACAACCTGCCGGTGGCGTCGACCCCCTGCCCCAGCCGCACGATCCGCATCTCGCGGTGCAGATCGCGCAGTTCGCGCGTGCCGTCGTCGTGCACGGTCACCTCGGCGATCAACAGCCGGATCGAGTTCGTCCCGCAGTCGATCGCAGCCACGCGCACCATGCTTCCTCCTGCTTCGAAGTCTCCCGGTTGATTTGACAGGGTGCTCGCTTGGCGGAACCTCTCGCACGGCTCTCGCTGCGGGAGGCCCGACATCGGGTAGCGACTACCCAACGTCGGGCCTTCCTCGCGAGAGCCGCACGGGAGAACCCGCGGCGGTGCGGACTGCGTAGGTGGGTGTTTCGGCACTGGCGTGCCGAAGGAGATCCCACGGTTAGCAGCAACCCGGCCGGAAAGTCTCGGAGGAATGACGGAACGAAAGTCGGTGAACCCTGTCGATTCGTCGTCCGTCCCGAGCACCTTGTCGGGTCCAGGCTATTGCAGCGCAGGGTGGGCGGCACGGGCGACCCGAACCGATTCGGTCAGCAGTACGCGGAAGTGTCGCCGATGCTCGCCCGCATAGCGGCTCGGTGAGCGGCGCGAGCGGCACCGCGCGGGATCGGACAAGGGAGATACCGGTGGATTTCGGCGTGTCGGTGTAGGGAAAGTCACGACTTGTACAACGAAACGGTGAACAGCCGGCCCAGATCGGGCAACTGGAGCCGCAACCGGACAATCGCGTTATAGGGTTTCCCGTTCGGTGCCGGGTTCGCAGCACGCGGAAACCGAAGTTTCGCGGGAACCGGAAACGCACCGGCCAACGACGTCACGGAAGGATCGAAAGTGTCCTATCAGGACTACCAACAGTACCCCGAACAGCAGCCGAGCAACGGCCTCGGAACCGCCGCGCTCGTGCTCGGCATCATCGGGGTGGTGCTGTCGCTGATCCCCGGGATCGGGATCATCGCCTGGCCGGTCGTCATCGTCGGCATCATCCTCGGCATCATCGGCATCCGGAAGGTCTCCCAGGGCAGGGCCACCAACAAGAGGGCCGCGATCACGGGGACGATCCTGTCCGGTGTCGGCCTGGTCATCTGCATCATCTGGGCCATCCTCGCGATCTCGGTCTTCCAGTCGCCCGAGTTCCAGAACGAGTTCCAGGAGCAGATGAGTCGGGAGATGGAGCAGCAGAACTGACGGCCTCCCCGCGGAGCGCGTTCCGCGACGCGTGCGGAACGCGCCGGTCAGTCGCCTGAATTATCCGGCTCCTCGACGTCGGGCTCGGTGCTCGACGCGGCGTCACTCCCCGATTCGCTTCCGGTGGGGGCGGATTGCCCGGCCGGCCGCTGCGCCGTCTCGGGCACGATCGGTTCGAAGGAAGGCACGGTCTCCGAGGGACCGGTCTCCGAAGACGAGGTTTCCGGGGGCGAGGCCGGGGACAACGGCGGGAACTCGCCAGGAGGTCGCTGACCACTCGGTTCCGGCCCGTTGCTCGGGGCCGGTGGGTGGACCACCTCGCCACTTCGTTCGGGGGCTGCCGGTCCGAGCTCGGAAATGTCCGGCGCGGGCGTGGGATGGCCGCCGGTGCGGTAGGCGGTGGCCCAGCCGAGCACGTCACGCACGTAGCGTTCCGAGTGGTTGTACTCGAACACCGCGCGGGCCAGCTCCTCCTCGCCGCTCAGATCCCCGCCCACCGCGCACAGGTATTTCCCGGCAGCCAGCGCCGCGTCGTGCGCGTTGTGCGGGCTGGCGACACCGTCGTCGTTGCCGTCCACGCCGTAGCGGTCCCAGGTGGCGGGCAGGAACTGCATCGCGCCCACCGCGCGGTCCCAGACCGGGTCCCCGTCCAGCTCACCGGCATCCGTGTCCGGCACGGCGGCGAATCCCGCACCACCGTTGAGCCGTGGCCCGAGGATCGCGGTCACGGTCGTCCCGGAGTCGTCCACCCGACCGGAGTTGCCGTGGTCGGACTCGACACGTCCGATCGCCGCGAGCACCGACCAGTGCAGCCCGCAGGACGGCTCGGTCTCCGAGATCCGGTCCGCGGCGTCGCGGTAGGCCCGCAGCATCGGCTCCGGAATCCCGGCGGGCCCGTCCGGCACCCGGATGGCGGAACCCGCTCCGGTGTCCGGTTCGGAAGGCTCCCGCATCGAACGACTGTCCCGGAGCAGTCGCACGCCGGGTTCCCGCTGTTCGGGCAGCTCCCCGGTGACCCCCAGTTGTCTCGGCGGCGTTCCGGGACGGTCACCGCCACCCGGATCGCCGAACATCGCGGCCGTGAGCGCGTTGGCACCACCGACCAGCACGAACGGCAACAGCAACGCCAACAGCGCCAACAGCGAACCGACCGGTGGTCTGCGCGGACCGCGACGGGCGGTCGGTTTCGGAAGTGTTTCGGATTCGGAATGCCGGGGCCACCACGAAGGTTGGTCACGTCGCCGCCACGGCGACGTTCTGCTCCGACGCGGCACGATCGCCCTCCCCAGTTGGTCCTCGCGGCATCGCCGACTCCCTCCGGATTGCAACTCATCAGCGCGAAGATCGCCCGATGAACAGCGGTTTCCCGGCGCGGGTTGCCGGGGTGGTGCTGTGGCGGAACCTCCCGCACGTCTCTCGCTGCGGGGACGGCGACCTCGGGTAGCGACCTACACAACGTCTCCGGCGTCCTCGCGAGAGCCGCACGGGAGAACCCGCGGCGGTGCCGACTGCGAGGGTGGTCGGAGCGCGGCCTGCTGGAGTGGTGGGGTTCGGCTCCGCGTCGTAGCGGCCCGGCGATTTCGCGAGAAATTGACGGCCACCCGGCCCGGGCCCCTCGCGTGGCTGCGCCGCTCGATCGGGAGCGACGACTACTACTGTTCGGTAACCGATATGTCCTACGCTGCGGGCATGACGCAGCCCGGAGAGTCCGCAGCCGACTTCGCCATCCAGGCGACCCACCAGGTCAGCAATCAGCCGCCCCCGCTGGACGACTTCGATCCACTGGACTGCGACCCGGCACTGCGGGAGGCACTGGCCGAGCACGGCCGGTCGGAACGGATCGAGCAACTGCGTCCACTGGCGCGGCAGGCGGGCTCCGCCACCGCACGTGAGCACGGCAGACTCGCCAACGAGCACCCGCCGGTGCTGCGCAGCCACGACCGCTACGGTCACCGCATCGACGAGGTGGAGTTCCACCCCTCCTGGCACTGGCTGATGGAACGCGCGGTATCCGAGGGGCTGCACGCGGCACCGTGGGCACCGGACGCGCCGGAAGGGGCGCACCTGCACCGCGCCGCCGGATTCTACCTCTGGTCGCAGGCCGAAGCGGGCCACGGCTGCCCGATCTCGATGACCTTCGCCTCGGTCCCCGCCCTGCGGCACAGTCCGGAGCTCGCCGAGGTCTACGAACCGGGACTGCGCGCCACGAACTACGACTTCGGTCTCCGGCCCGCCGCGAACAAGCGCGGTCTGCTGGCCGGGATGTCGATGACCGAGAAGCAGGGCGGTTCGGACGTCCGCGCCAACACCACCACGGCCGAGCCGCTGGCCGACGGCAGCTACCGGATCGTCGGACACAAGTGGTTCACCTCGGCACCGATGAACGACCTGTTCCTCACGCTGGCACAGACCCCTGCCGGGCTGAGCTGCCTGCTGGTTCCCCGGGTACTGCCGGACGGCACGCGCAACGCGGTACGGCTGCGGCGGCTCAAGGACAAGCTGGGCAACAAGTCCAACGCCTCGGCCGAGCTGGAGTACGAGGGCGCGATCGGCTGGCTGATCGGCGAGGAGGGGCGCGGGGTGCGCAGCATCATCGACATGGTGTCGATGACCAGGATGGACTGCGTGCTCGGTTCCGCAGCCAACATGCGCGTCGCGCTCTCGGAGGCGGCGCACCACGCCGCGCACCGCGCCGCCTTCGGCAGCACGCTGAACCGGACCCCGCTGATGCGCGCGGTCCTCTCGGATCTGGCGGTGGAGTCGGAGGCGGCCGTCGGCCTGGCGATGCGACTGGCGAGCGCGATCGACCGGGGACAACGCGGTGACCGGGCAGAACTGGATCTGCTGCGGTTGGCGCTGCCCGCCACGAAGTACTACGTCTGCAAGCGCGCTCCCACGGTGATCGGCGAGGCGCTGGAATGCCTGGGAGGCAACGGCTACGTCGAGGAGTCCGGCATGCCCCGGCTATACCGGGAGGCGCCGCTGCTGTCCATCTGGGAGGGCTCGGGCAACGTAACCGCGCTGGATACCCTACGAGCGCTGCACAAACAGCCCGACACGGCCGAGACGCTGCTGGCCGAGCTGGACCGTACGGCCGGACGGGACGAGCGCTACGACCGCTCGTTGCGAAAGCTGCGGGAGGAACTGGGCGAACCGCGCGAGGAACGGGCTCGCGCCCTGGCGGAACGGCTCGTGCTGACGTTGCAGGCGAGCCTGCTGCTGCGCACCGCCCCCACGGAGGTCGCCGAAACCTTCCTGGCGACCCGGCTGGACGGTGACGGCCACACCCTCGGCGCCACCGGGACCAGATCCGACGTCCTGCTGGACCGGGTCACCCCCCGCGGGGACTGAAGCCGCCGAACCCCCACCACTCCCGCGGTCGGCGCCGCCGCGATACCTGGTCTGACCAGGACTAGAGCAGGGCGGAAGCGCCACCCGATTTCGGGGCGGCGTCAATTTCTCGCGAAATCGCCGCGCCGCTACGACGCGGAGCCGAACTCCGACCACCCCCGCAGGCCGAACTCCGACCATGCTCGCAATCGGCACCGCCGCGGGTTCTCCCGTGCGGCTCTCGCGAGGAAGGCCCGACGTGGCGTAGGCGTGGCTACTCGATGTCGGGCCTCCCGCAGCGAGAGCCGTGCGAGAGGTTCCGCCACGGGACCAAGCACGCAACCCGTCCGGAAGTCACCCGAACCCGGGAAAGAGCTCCGGTGCTTCAGTGGGCCACCGTTGGGCGATCACGTCGAGCGCCTCGTCCCCGAACGGGTTAACCCCGCGCCCCTTGGCAAGCGAGTGGGCCACGTGCACGTGCAGGCACTTCACCCTGCCGGGCATCCCGCCCGCGCTGACCTCGGTGCCGAGCGGTTCGAGCGCGTCGCGCTCGGCGAGGTACTCCCGGTGCGCGCGGCGATACCGCTCGGCCAGCTCGGCGTCGGTGACCAACCGCTCGGTCATCTCGCGCATCAGCCCCTCGGACTCCAGCGTGGACACCAGGGTCACCAGCCGGGGTGCGGTGAGGTAGTACAGCGTGGGGAACGGAGTCCCGTCCGGCAGCCGGGGGCTGGTGCGCACCACGGTGGGTTCGCCCGAGGAGTCGCGGGTGACCACGTCACGCATTCCCCTCGGCGGACGACCCAGTTGGCGCCGCACGATCAGCCGGTCGTCCTCGGTCGCGGTGGGCTCACCGCTCGGGTCCACGCCCGACACTGTCACTTCCCCTCTCCCGTGAAGGTGTTCCACATCCGCTGGTACCACGGTTTCGACTCCGGAGCGGCCTTCTCCTCGGACTGCTGCTTCTCCTCGGAGGGCAGATCGACGATGTAGGGCGTTTCGCCCGGCCGGACGTAGCCGAGGCGCTCCCGCGCCTCGGCCTCCAGCCGACTCGGGTCCGACAGTTCCGCCTTACGCTCCGACAGCCGCTGCACCTCCTCGCTCAGCTGCTGCTCCCGCTGCTCCATGTCGGACAACTCGTCGAGCTGCCCGAGATACGTGCGCAGCGGAACCGAGACGCTCAGCGCCATGGCGCACACGAGGGTGGCCAGCACGGCGGCCCGCCTGGTGGAGGAGAGCTTGAAAGCACCACCGGTGCCCGCCGGGGTCCGGGCCCCTCGGGACCCGGACCTCCGACGTGGCGCGGTCCTGCCGTCCGAGTCACCGCGCGGGCGCCGCGCACGCGTCGACTGCCGGGTACGGCTCGTGCCGTCCGCCTCGTTCCGTCGATCGCGTTGTGCCGGTCGCCCGGTCGGCATGGATCACACCTCCGCGCTGAACCTGGGGAAGGCCAGTTCACCCGCGTAGCGGGCGGCGTCGCCGAGGTTCTCCTCGATGCGCAGCAACTGGTTGTACTTGGCCACCCGCTCGCTGCGGGCCGGCGCACCGGTCTTGATCTGGCCGCAGCCGGTGGCCACCGCGAGATCGGCGATGGTGGTGTCCTCGGTCTCGCCGGAACGGTGACTCATCATGCTGCGGTAGCCGCAGGAGTTCGCCAGGTTCACCGCGTCGAGTGTCTCGGACAGCGTGCCGATCTGGTTGACCTTGACCAGCAGCGCGTTGGCCGCGCGCCGGTTGATGCCCTCCTCCAGCCGCTCCGGGTTGGTCACGAACAGGTCGTCGCCGACGATCTGGACCTTCTCACCGATCTCGGAGGTCATCCGGGTCCAGCCGTCCCAGTCGTCCTCCGAGAGCGGGTCCTCGATCGAGACCAGCGGGTAGGAGTCGAGCAGCTCGGTGTAGTAGCCGATCATCTGCTCGGCACTGCGCTTGGAGCCCTCGAACTGATAGACGCCGTCCGAGTAGAACTCGGTCGCGGCGACGTCGAGCGCCAGCGCGACGTCCCTGCCCAGCTTGTAGCCCGCCTTGTCCACGGCGGTGGCGATCAGGTCGAGCGCCTCGCGGTTGTTGGGCAGGTCGGGTGCGAAGCCGCCCTCGTCACCGAGTCCGGTGGCCATGCCCTTGCTCTTGAGCACCGACTTCAGCGCCTGGTAGGTCTCGGCGCCCCAGCGCAGCGCCTCCGAGAACGAGTCGGCCCCGATGGGCGCGATCATGAACTCCTGCATGTCCACACCGGTGTCGGCGTGTGCGCCGCCGTTGAGGATGTTCATCATCGGTACCGGCAGCACGTGCGCGTTGGGGCCACCCACGTACCGGAAGAGTTCGAGCCCGGTCGACTCGGCTGCCGCCTTGGCGGTCGCCAGCGAGGCACCGAGCATCGCGTTGGCCCCCAGCCTGGACTTGGTCGGAGTACCGTCCAGGTCGACGAGCTTCTGGTCGACCACGCGCTGTTCGATGGCCTCCACGCCGACCAGCTCCGGCCCCACCTCGTCCAGCACGCCGGCCACTGCCTTCTCCACGCCCTTGCCGCCGTAGCGCTCGGCGGCACCGTCGCGCAGCTCGACGGCCTCGTGTTCGCCGGTCGATGCTCCGGAGGGAACGGCAGCGCGGGTCAGCGTGCCGTCATCCAGGGCCACCTCGACCTCGACGGTGGGGTTGCCCCGCGAGTCCAGGATCTCGCGAGCGCCGACCTGCTCGATGATCGCCACGTGTGCTCCTAACAAGCTTTGTGAATCCGAGACGCTACGGCCCGCCGCGATGCTTCCACCGGCGGTCCCGCCGGTGCGGGCCGGGCGCCCGACGACTGCCTCCGAGCCTAACCGGGCGCTCTGATCGTCCGCCGCAGGCTCGCGGTCAGGCTCCCGGCATGTGCGACGAACGCGCCGATCCGACGGGTGATCACGGGAACCGAGTTGGCAACATCCGACCGAGCACTATGGCGGAACCGTCGATCGAGTCGTACCGTTGGTGTGGTAATGAGGGCTGAAGGTACCGTAGAAGCTTTCCGCAAAGCGGAAACCCTTGTGTCGCAGCGACGCCCGCTGGAGGCGTTACGCGCGCTCGGTCCGGTGCTCGAAGAGGATCCGGACAAGCCGAGCGTGCAGCTGCTGGCAGGACGCGCGTATCTGTTCTCGGCGCAGTTCCAGCGTGCCGAACTGGCGTTCCTGCGAGTCATCGAACTGGACCCGTCCGACCACTATGCCCGACTAGTACTGGGAAGAACCCTGCAACGGCAGGGAAGACTGAACGAGGCGCACACCCAGGTGCGGTTGGCCACGACCATGTACCCCGATCCCGCGTACCAGGAAGTACTTGGAGAGATCCGAGCGCACATCGCTCGGGTCAACGCGACCGAGTGACGTATCCCACCGCCAACACGACAGTCCCGCATTTCGTAGAGCGATACTCAACGCGGCTCCCTCGTGCCCGTCGAGTGGGGACCTGCTTCAGCGCGCCCAAGCCCCCATCCCGTAACCGGCACCGCCGCGGGTTCTCACGGGTCGTCTCGCGAGGACAGCCTCGACGTGGCGTGTAACTACTCGATGTCGAGGATCCCGCAGCGAGACGGCCCGTGAGGTTCCGCCAACCGCACCGCCAAGCAGACCGAGCCGCACTCCCGACACCACGTCATTCGTCGCGGCTACCCGCTTGGGCGTATCGCTCGGCCAGGCTGAACACCTTCCTGGCGTAGGAAACCGAGTTGTTGTAGGACATCACACCGGACCACCAGCCGTCGCCGCTGCGCATGTCGCGCCCGCCGGCGCACAGGTAGCGCGCGGCGGCCATCGCCGCGTCGTCGAGGTTGTGCGGGTCGCCGACCCCGTCGCCGCTGCCGTCGGTGCTCCACTTCGCCCAGGTGGAGGGGATGAACTGCATCGGCCCGACGGCGCGGTCGTGGACGGGGTCACCGTCGAGCACGCCGTCGTCGGTGTCGGTGATGGCACGCACGTCCTCGCCGCCGTCCAGCGGCACTCCGATGATGGGGCTGGAGGGAACCGCGTCGGCGCCGAGCCTGCGTCCGTTGTAACGGCCGTGGTCCGACTCGATCCGCCCGATGCCCGCCAGGGTCGCCCAGTCCACGCCACACTCCGGGGAGCGGCTGCGCATGGCCAGATCGGCATTCACATAGGACACCAGCGCCCGGGACGGGACGTCGACGACGGCGGCCACCTCGTTGGCCCAGTCGCGCACCGGGTCCTCGCCGGATTCGTCGCCGGGTTCGGAGGCGGTCGCGGACCGGCCGGGGGCGCTCGATCCCGGCTCCACCGGGGCGGGTTCGACGCTCTGCCGCGCCAGCGGGGGCGCCTGCGGCGCGGCGGACGGTTCCCCGAACACAGCCACCGCACCCACACCGAGCACGGTGCTCGCCACCGTGCCCACCGCGAGGACACCGCGTCCGGCGACGGTCAGCACCGCACGCGAGACCGAGCGGGAACGCGGGGGCTTCGACGAAGCGGATTCGGTCACTGCAACAGGTTAGGCGACTTGTCCAGCCGTACCCGACCTCCGTTCGGGGCGGTCCGGATCCTTGTTCGTAACGGCCCGAATCCCGATCTTGCTGTGGGAGACTGAAATGTCCTCCGCGTCCGGCACGCGGAGCACGAGACGCACCACCAGTGATCCCGAGAAGTCGAAATGTCGGACGAGCTGTCCGTCGTGAACGCGGCAGCGCGGAGCCGCGTCAACGGTGCGCTGTGAAGCGGCACTGCTGCTCGTCGGCTCGATCGGGGTGCTCTCCGGCGCGTTCGCCGCCTTCGGGTTCTACCACCGCCCGCTGAACCCGTTCGCGCACGCGCTGACCCCGTGGGTAATGCTGGCCGTGCTGGTCAGCGCTCGCCGAACTCCTCGCACGGCCGTGCCGCGCACCATCGCCTGCCTGCTCGGTGCGGTGGTGGCCTTCTACGTCGGCAAGCCGCTGCTCTACAACACCGTCTACTATCCCGACGCGCCCGAGATCGGGATCCAGGTGAACAACCTGGTCATGTGGTGTGTGCTGGCGGTGTTCGCCGGGGCAGTGCTGGGAGGTGTCTTCTCCGCCATCAGCGGTGGCTCCTGGTCGGGTTCGGCGGCCACCGCCACCGCGCTCGCACTGCTGCTGGCCGCCACGATCGAAGAGACGGGATTCGGGTTCGCGGACAGCGATCTCCTGCTGCAGCGTATGACGCTCTGACCGGCGACGGAAACGGGACGCGACAGGGGAGTTTCCTCCGACGCTCGCGGCACGAAACCTCGCGCACGTTCCCCGAATCACCCCCGGTGGATCGGGTGGACACTTCACTGCTTCCGCAGCAGTTCGCGGCTGCGCTTGCCGTAGTCGTCGGCGTGGTCGAGCACCTGCTGCACGTACTCGCCGCTGGCGTTGTACCGCAGCACGGCGTCGCGGAACTGCTCGGCACGGCGCAGGTCGCTGCCCGAGTCGCAGAGGTAGTAGCCCGCGGCGAGCGCCGCGTCGTCGAGATCGTCGGGGTCCGCCACCCCGTCGGCATCGCCGTCGCGTCCCCAATCACGCCAGGTGCTCGGGATGAACTGCAGCGGGCCGACGGCGCGGTCGTAGACCGTGTCGCCGTCCAGCTCCCCATCGTCGGTGTCGCGGATGAGCCGCACGCCCTCGCTGCCGTCCAGCGGGATCCCCCTGATGGGCGGCTCGGGGCGGGCGGTGCTGTCCAGATCCGAGCCGCCGTAGCGGCCGTGACCGGACTCGACGGCGCCGACCCCGGCGAGCACCGACCAACTCAGCCCGCAGTCCGGCCTGGTGCGTTCCAGGGCCAGTTCGGCGTAGCCGTAGGCCTCCAGCGCGGCCAGCGGGATGTTGAGCTCGTCGGAGAGGTTCTCGGCCCAGTCGGAGAGCTGCCGCTGTGGACGGGGAGTCGTGGCCGGATCGGCGCCGCCGGGTAACGGGCGCACCTGGGGTGGCTGCGCCCCGGCACGGGGTGGTGCCGTGGCGCTGGGCAGCCGGGACCGATTCTGCTGCCCCCCGTTGTCCAGCAATCCGGCCAACAGCACGAGCACTGCGAGCATCGCCAGTCCGCTCAACAGCACGAGCGGCGAGTCGGATGCTTTCCGTCGTCGCGGCACGATGGCGGACCTCCCTAGGTCACTGAACTGTTACCCGCTCCACCGGATCCGGTGGAGTCGCCGGTCACGGGTGAAAGACCTCAGCCCGGTTCGTCGATTTCACCGGTTTCGTCGGCTTTTGGCCAGTACTCGCGCCAATCGGATTCGGACAGCCCCGCGGGATCGGCTCCCGAGGTGCGCGCGCGTGCCTCGGCGGTCCGGATGCGTCGGTCGAAGGCCAGCGAGGCCGCGCGCAGCGTGTCCTCCGGGTCACCGCCGTCGCGTCTCGCGCGTGCCACGGCGTCGAACAGCTCGGCTCCCGGATGGGAGTCGTCGCCGATCAGCTCGGCCGGTATCCCGGCCCGCTCGGCACGCTGCACGAGCTTGGCCGCCAGCGCCGCGGCAGGTTGCCCGTGCGCCACACCGTCCACAGCGGACTCGCGTTGCTTCTCGCGCTGCTTTAGCTCCTCCCACCGCGCGTGCTGCGACTCCGCGTCGTGCACCGAATCATCGGTGGCGAACACGTGCGGGTGACGCGAGACGAGCTTGCTCACCAGCTCGGCCGCCACGGTGTCGACGTCGAACGGATCGGCCGCGTCCTCGGTTGCCACGCGAGCGTGGAACAGCACCTGCAGCAGCACGTCACCGAGTTCCTCCCGCATGGCACCGCGGTCGGAACCCTCCAGGGCCTCCAACAGTTCGTAGGTCTCCTCGACCAGATAGGTGCGCAGCGACTCGTGCGTCTGCCGCGCGTCCCACGGGCAGCCGCCGGGGGAACGCAGCCGGTCCATCACCGTCACCGCGTCCAGCAGCTCGACTCCCGGCGGGGGCGTCGCCCGCACCTCGCGGGCTCCCGCCGCCAGCAGTTCCCGCACCGCTGCCGAGTGGTCGTCGGGTGCGACCAGCACGACCGGCTCGCGGGCGGCCCGACGCAGCAGCTCGGCGTGCTCCGGCGGCGCGGCGGCTCCCAAGGAGTCACGGGTGGATTCGGCCAGTCCGGGATCGGCATAGACCTCCCCCGCACCACGCAGCCAGGGAACCGCCTCGGCGGGCACCACGTCCCCGAGGCGGTCGTCCACCAGCACCACCGCGCAGCCGTCGACGACGGAAGGGCGGGATTCACCGACGGCACTCATACCCCGATTGTTCCAGCCATTACTCGATCATGGTGTGCCCTCGATCGACCGGAAAGCTCAATCAGGCCCGGCTCTCCCGCTCGGGGATGCGGAAACCGCTGGTCTGCCCCTTGTCCGGCGCGACTGTGAGTTCCAGCGAGTCCCAGACCCCGTAGCGCGGGCTGAGCTCGACCCCGACGCGCTGCGCGGTCAGGCCCAGCAACCGCGATCCGAAGGCCTGCGTGAGCTGCTCGCCCTGACTGCCCAGCGAGGGTGTGCTCGACTGGCCGTCACCGTTTCCGGTGGTTCGTTCGGTGATCCGCGCGACGAGCCACTGACCGGCACTCTGCCTACCGGGTCCGGGGAAGGCGAGCACCGTGCCCTCGTCGGCCGCGAACAGCGGCGTCTGGGCGGCGAAGCTGAGCGCGCGTGACGCGCTGAGCTCACGCCCCGAGCCCGCGGGAACCCCTTCGGACCTCTCCTGCCGGATCAGTTCGGCGGCCTGTTCCGGGCCACGAGCCATGCGGTTCGCCTTGCGCTCGGCCTCGGCGCGGCTGGTGGCGCTGGTGTAGTCGAAGACCACCGAGGTGCTCGTCAGGTGCTTGCTGCCGAGTTTGCGCATCAGCACCAGTGAACGCGCCACGGAGCGGACCTCGTCGGCCGTGAAGATGGTTCCCTCGGTGGCGGCCTGCGCACCGCCCCGCTGCTGCACCCACTGGGTTATCTCCTGCTCGGAAACCCGCAGGTTCTGGCGTCGCGCGGCCACTTCGGCGAGCTTCTGCCGTACGGTGAACGCGGCTATCTGCCGCGCCAGCTCGTCCGTGCGTCCCTGCTCGTCGAGCTGTTCGCGCAGTTGCGGGCGCTCACCGACAACCGCCTCGAACCGCTGCTGCACCGTGCTCACCGGGATGGCCTGGTCACCGACGAGCGCTGCCGAGCCGATCTTGGAAGGCTGGGAACCACAACCGGCCAGCAGGCAGGCCGCGAGCAGCGCGATAATCAACCGTGGGCGGGCGATGACTGATCTCACAAGGGCCACTTTCTCACGAGCACCCGGGTGCTGTCCGTAAGCCCGCTGTGATCATGCTCGCTCACCCTCCGTACAATCACCGGGAATTCAGCGGAACCGGCCCAGCTCACGCAGCTCCCGCAGGAAGACCTCCGTGGTCGCCGGGTGGAGGTGCAGCAGCGGCTCGTCGTCCTCGTCGCGCTTGATGACCGTGAGCAGCGCCCCCTCGGGACCCGCGTAGTAGTTCAGCGGGTACTCGCACTCCCGCTCGGTGCCGCGCGAGACGTACTGCGAGCGCACGGCACGCAGCGCGAAGTCCAGCGGCGGCGCGGTCAGCCGTTCCAGCAGCCGGTGTCCCGGCGAGGTCGATCGCGTCCCGGTTGGCCGCTCGTCGTCCGGTGCGTCCGGTTCGTTCGATTCGTTCGGGTCGGACCGGGAAGGGCGGTCGCGGTCCGGCGCGGTGTGTCGGGCGGGCGGGGGCGGCATGGTGGTCGGTGCTTCGTCCACCGGTGGCGCGTCCGGCAGCAGTCCGGCCACTGTGGATGGCAAGGCGTCGGGCTCGACCGGTTCGAGCAGCACGCGGTCCTGCTCCACGGCGGCGAGCACGGCGAAGTCGTCGGCCTCGGCCACTTGGAAGCCGCCGCGCGTGGCCCCGGCGTCGGTGCGGATGGAGTACCAGCCGTAGATGCGGCGCTGCGGCGTGCGCAGCAGACGGAGCGTGTCGCGCAGCGCACCGATCGGAGCGCCACCCCTGGTCAGACCGGCCTGGCGCAGTTCGGCGTTGGCCGCCTCGACGATCGCCGCGCGTTCGCGGTGCGTGGCGCCCGGAGAAACGCCCTCCAGCCCGGCCGGTTTGGCGGTGCCCGCGCCGAACTCGTCGTGGTGCAGCACGTCGTAGGCGGCGTAGCTGAGCATGACCGGTTCGGTGATGACGCGCTCGAAGCGGGAACTCTCGAAGTCCTGTTCGTCGGATCCGGCGCCATCGAACCGGGGATCGTCGACACGGGGGTTGTCGCCCCTTGGGTCACCGACCCTCGGGTTACCGGCACGGCGACCGCGGCTGTGGGGCGGGAAGCCGCCGGGACGTGGACCTTCGGAATGGGGACCTTCGGAACGGGGACTGGACACACTCACCTCATCGCTGCCGACCTGCCGCCCCCACTCCCACGATTGTGCCATTCACAACGCCTCGCGGGGCCGCAGCGAGGACGGAGCGGTGCCATAGCAGCGCTGCCCCCGCTCCCCTCCCCCTGACGGCCCAGCGGCCCGGCGGCCCGGCGATTTCTTGGGAATTTACGCCCCGTCTCCGGCCCACCTCCCGACGATTTCGCGAGAAATTTACGCTCCGCCCACCACCGGGCCGTCCCCACAACTGGCCCCGGTCGGTGTCGAGTTCGGCGGAAGTAGGAGCAATGGCGGAGATAGAGTGAGACCCGACCGGGCGGATATGTCCAATGGGATGTGACGGAGTGGTGTTCACAGCGCCTTCGCCGCGCTAGAATCCCAGCGCAGTGAGTGTAGGCCCCGCGCACGCGGGGATGGACCCCACCATGACTGAGTCGAATCGCGTACGCGGTGGTAGGCCCCGCGCACGCGGGGATGGACCTGCCGAGTACCTGAGCATCAAGCCCGGCCCCGAGTAGGCCCCGCGCACGCGGGGATGGACCGTGCTCGGCCCAGGCGCGGAGCACCTCGGGGATGTAGGCCCCGCGCACACGGGGATTTGGAGACAGTAAAAGCGCCTCCGGAACCACTTCAAAGCTCCGGAGGCGCTGTGTTCGTTCGCTGGGGTTCAGTCGAAGCGGTTGGTCTTTACCGCGTTAATGAAGGTGGCCCACTGCTGACCGGTGGTGGTGAAGTACCCGGCGGCACGATCCTTGGTGTCGCGGATCGCCGCGCCACCGTCGAGACGACCGACTTCAACGCAGTTGGTCTCCTGACTGCTGTAGCTGCTCTTACGCCACGTGCTCACCGCGTGCGACAGAGTCACGTCGCCTCCAATCGTTCGATTGTCTCGGTGATGAGCTCCCTCGATTCCTCTGCACTCATCGCCAACCGATCGATATCATCCCGCGCATCAACGAATGCCGAAACGTCCCCCTCGTCACGCAGAAAAGCGCTTGACCTGTGGTGTTCCAAGTGCACCACAGGCGAGGCACGCTCGAACTCCAGCAGCATGAATGGTCCGGCGTGCGCTGGAGTCCAACCGAGATGCCTCGGTATAACGCGCACTTCGACGTTGCCTCGCTGACTCATCTCGGTCAGGTGCAACAGCTGTTCCGCCATAACCTCCTCATCACCAACAGCTTGGTGCAGCACCGAGTCCAATATGAAAGCTGTGTATGCAGCTGGCGCTTTCCGACGAGTGATGACATCGCTGCGTCCCAGTCGAAGCGCTACACGCTCGTCTACATTCGGAACTCCGGTGCCCATGATGGCCCGTGCATAGTCTCCGGTTTGCAAGAGTCCGGGCATGAGCAGTGGAGATACGTCAGTGATCGCAGTAGCGGTACGCTCGAATTCAAGTAGAGCGGTGAGTTGATCACCTTCTCCTGTGGCTCCCACCGAAACCGAGTTGACCGGTTCGGAAGCCGCTTCACGAGTCAACTCAAGTAGTCGGTCTCGCTGGTGACTCGGCAGGTCCAACACCGCGCACATCGCCGAGACCGACTCGGTGGATGGGACTCGCCCACCACGCTCCCAACGGACTACGACCGAATGCGAAACATCGAGCTGCGTAGCCAGTTTGCGAACGGTCATTCCGGCTCCTACCCGTGCTTCGCGAAGTTCAGAGCCAAGGATGTAGGCACGTGGTGCGAGGTTCGTGGTCCCGGTCATGCACCACACCGTAAATGAGAACAACATCTGTGGAGATCACCTGAAAGAGCTATTGTCCCAATGGTCTCGATACCTACAAACTGGTCTCACACCAAATACAAGTAGTTAATACTGACTACAGGAGGTCATCGATGCCAATCAGGTACGAGGTGCGTCATCCGGGTGTGCGGGTGTGGTGTGGCAACGAGTCGGGCTGGTCGTCGTCGTTGCTGGTGTGGATCTCTTGTTGGACGCCGGAGGTGATTCGGATCGAGACGCCGACGGTGTTTCACCGGACGGTGTGGACGGTCGAGCAGGCCGTCGAGCTGCGGGATGTGCTGACCGCGGCGGTGCGGACTGGAAGTGATGCTCGATGACCAGCTACGCGGGCAGGTTGGGCATGTGGCTGGCCCACGAGCAGTGGGAACTCGAACAGGCCTCCTACGACATCCCGGCGCGGCAGGCCACCCCCAGGCAGTGCGCCGAACTCGCCGGGGTACTGCAGCGGCTCTCGGATGAGCTGCGGGACTACGCCGCCGGGCTGGCCTTCGGCGGCGGAAACCCTCCGGAGTCCGGTTCGATCGACCCGGACGAGTTCCGCAGGCGGGGTGAGGCGGAGTGAGCACCCATCCGGCGATGCTGCTGACCACCGCCGTCGTGCTGACGGCCACCGCGATCGTGCTGGGTGGCTGGGGCAACCGGGCGAGTTATCGGCCCCGCCACGCGGGCGGCAGCGGCCCCGCCGCCCGCAGACTGGCCGCACTGCGGCTGGAGTCGTACTTCCGGGACGAACAGTCCACCACCGAGCTGATCGGCTGGCCGCTGTGCGACCCGGACGAACACCCGCACCTGTTCCGGCTCGACCCACCGGCACCGGTGCTCCCGAATCCAATTCCGGCGCAACCAGCAGCACCAAGTCCCACCCTGACGACCAGCCCCACGGCACTTGATCCCGTGACCGATCCGGGTGGGACAGAGCATCCCGAGCTGGCCATGCTGCGCCGCGTCCTCGACGGGCTGCACCGCCTCTAGCCACCAACTACCCGCCAGCTTCCGTCCCCACGATCCATCTCCCCACCCAGACGGCCCGGAACCGTGTACTCGGCCAACCCTCGACAACCGCCGAGACACACCCCGGGCCATCGGTGGCGGGGCGACAATTTCCCAAGAAATCGCCGCGCACGCCCCACGCAGCGGCGACAATTTCTCGCGAAATGTACAAACCGCCACCACCGAAAACCCCGCCCGGCCGGGCGGGGACCCTATGGCAATCCACAATGGTGGGAACAGATACCGGAGTCATCGCCAATCCAGCCTCCGGAGCGACCTGCCCAAAGCCGCTATGTCAGTCTCTGGGGCTCAGCCGAGCTGGTCGGCCTTGACCGCGTTGATGAACACTGCCCACTGCTGATCGGACACGCTCGCCCACCCGGCGCACCACTCCCGGCGATTCCCGCGCTCAGCGCGGCTCGGACGGCACCAGCACGTTCACCGCGCCGGGAACGCACTCGGCCGTCAGCGGCAGCCGCGCCAGCGGCTCGCCGTCGCCGTAGGCGGTGACGCCGGGTGTGGACACCGACACCCGCCGGGCCCGAACCGTGGTCACCTGCGAATACTCCACGTGCCTGCCGTCGTAGACGGTGGGCAGCAGCCGTATCAACCGCCGCGCCGCAACAGGCCCGATCACGGTGACGTCGAACCAACCGTCCACGTAGGACGCTTCGGGGCAGATCCGCATCCCGCCGCCGTAACTGGGACCGTTACCGATCGCCACCAGCACCGCGCTGGTCTCCCACGACTCGCCGTCGAGTTCGAGGCGGTAGTCCAACGGCCGCAGCTTGGCGAGTTCCGCGACCACTGCCAGGTTGTAGCGCCACTTGCCGCGCGGCCAGGACATGCGGTTGGTGCGCTCGTTGACCTTGGCGTCGAACCCGCACGACAGTACGGTGCCGAACCACTGCTCACCGCATCGACCGGCGTCGATGGCACTGGTGACGCCCGCGAGCACCACCCGCGCGGCATCCTCGGGATCGCTGCCGTGCAGCCCCAACATCCGCGCGTAGTCGTTCCCGGTGCCCGCCGGGATCAGCCCGATCGGCGTGACGGTGCCGACCGCTGCCCGCAGCGCGATGTTCATGATGCCGTCACCGCCGCAGGCGACCAGCGCGTCCGTGCCGGAGGCGACGGCGTGCTCGGCCAGCCGCGCGGCGTGCGTGGCGCCGGTGCCCACCAGTTCGGTGACGGACGCACCGTCGCGTCGCAGCCGTTCGGCGGCGCGACGGGCCGCCTCGCGTGCCCGCCCCTTACCGGAAGTCGGATTGACGAGTAAGGAGATGTCGCGCACCGGCCGCTCCCTCGTTCACTGTCGCGATACCTGCCCGGCCGACCTAGTCGGCCGGAGTATTTCCGTCGGGGTTTCCGAGAGCACGGTCGACGGAACCTCCCGCCGGGCCGCTTCCTCCCTCACCACACCGAGCGGTGCTCATCCGAGCGTCGATTTCTCGCGAAATCGCGGCGCTCTGGTGGGGTAGTCACTTCGGCGGGAGCAGTTTCCCGGGGTTGAGCACCCCTTCGGGGTCCACGGTCTCCTTGACGGCGCGCAGTACGTCGAGGCCGAGTTCGCCGACCTCCTCGACCATCCAGTCGCGGTGGTCGGAGCCGACCGCGTGGTGGTGCGTGATGGTCGCGCCGACCGAGGTGATCGCGTCGCCCGCCGCCCGCTTGGCGTGCTGCCACTGCGCCACCGGATCCGCCGCACGCGCGCAGGCCACGGTGAAGTACAGCGAGGCGCCGGTCGGGTAGATGTGCGAGACGTGGCACATCACCAGCGGTGGAGTCCCCTGCTCCCCCAGTGCTTCGGTGAGCGCTCCGTGCACGGCCCGGTACGTCCGGTCCAGATTGGACCACGTGGTGGCGGTCTCCAGGGTCTCGGCGAGGGTGTTCACGTCCAGCAGCGCGTCGCGCAGGTACGGCGCGTGGAACCGGCCGCGGTCCCAGGAGTCCGCCGGTTCCGCACCGAGCGAGGTGCCGCCCGCCGCTCGCAGCAGTTCGGCGACCTCGGCGTGGCGGGCTTCGACGTGCTCGGCCGTGCCCTCGTAGGTGGTCACGGTCAGACAGCCACCGGAGGGCGCGCTCTCCCCCACCTCGGAAGAGGAGAGGTTCAGCCCGGTCTCGGTCTCGTCGGACAGCCGCGCCACGGTCGGCAGCGAACCGGTCCGCGCCAGTTTCCGCAGCGCCGCCGCGCCGGTCGCGAAGTCCGGGAAGGACCACGCCTCGTGGCGCGTCTCGGCCGGTGCCGGACGCACCCGCACGGTCACCTCGGTGACCACGCCGAACGCCCCCTCGGAGCCCAGGAAGAGCTGCCGCAGGTCCGGCCCCGCCGCCGAGGCGGGCGCGCGCCCGGGGTGGATCGTGCCGCGCGGGGTCGCCACCCGCAGGTCCAGCACCATGTCGTCGAACCGGCCGTAGCCAGCCGACGCCTGCCCGGAGGACCTGGTGGCGGCGAAACCGCCGATGCTGGCGTACTCGAAGCTCTGTGGGAAGTGCCCCAACGTGCAGCCCCGCTCCCGCAGCAACCGCTCGGCCTCCGGGCCGCGCAACCCCGCCTGCAGCGTGGCGGTACCCGACTCGGTGTCCAGTTCGAGCAGTCGATCCAACCTGGCGAGGTCCAGGGCCACCACGACCGGCAGCGCCGAGCGGTCCGGGCTCACCCCGCCGACCACGCTGGTGCCGCCGCCGAACGCGATCACCGCGACCCGGTGCCGGGCGCAGGCGCGCAGCACCAGTTCGACCTCCTCGTGGCTGCCGGGCCGCACCACCGCGTCGGGGGCCTCGTCCGCGTCACCGGAACGGCGGCGCAGCAGGTCCGGGGTGCTCTTGCCGCCGGTGTGCAGCAGTCGCGTGTGCTCGTCGGTGTGCAGGTGTTCGGCACCGACGGCGTCCTGGATCGACGCGCGGGCCACGTCCGGCAGCGCCGACTCGCGGATCCGCACCTGATCGCGGGGAACCGAGGGGGTGTCGCGGCGGGGCACGCCGAGCGAGTCGGTCAGCAGCGCGCGCAGGTGTTCGGGCAGCGGATCGGCCTCGGACGCGGTGCCCCACGCGTTCCACATCGGCTCCGGGGTGCGGTGCTGCGGTGCGGTCATGCGCTACAGTTTTACACATGACGTCAAGTCGTAACGAAGACGGCATCCTGGACGCCGCGCGCGAGTGCGTCCTCGCCGTCGGGATGCGCCGTACGACGCTGACCGAGGTGGCACGCCGCGCCGGGGTGAGCAGACCGACCGTCTACCGCCACTGGCAGGACATGCGCTCGCTGGCCGCCGACCTGTTGACCAGGGAACTTCGCGCGCTGCTGCCCGACGACGAAGAGACCGGCGGCAACGCCCGCGAGCGCGGGCTGGACCGGATCGTCAGCACCGTGGCGGCCGTACGCGAGCACCCGCTGCTGCGCAAGATCCTGGAGACCGATCCGGAACTGCTGATCACCTACACCTTCGACCGGCTCGGAACCAGCCAGCGCGAGATACTGGAGGTTTTCGCCGCCGCGATCCGAGGGGGCCAGCGGGACGGCTCGATCACCGACGGCGATCCCGAGGAGCTCGCGGCGATGCTGCTGCTGGTCACCCAGTCCGCCGCGCTCTCCGCGCGCCTCGTGGCGGACCAGCTGCCCGCCGAACGCCTGGACGAGCAGCTGCGCACGATGCTGGAGAACTACCTGCGCCCCGACTCCCCCACCGAGGAGTGACTCATGCGCGACACCTCGCTGAACGCCGCCCGCAGGAATCGCGAACTGTCCGAACTGGCCGAAACCGAGCGGGTGGACCTGCTGGTGATCGGCGGCGGTGTCACCGGCACCGGAGTCGCGCTCGACGCGGCCTCCCGGGGGCTGTCGGTGGTGCTGGCCGAGCGGCACGACCTGGCGTTCGGCACCAGCCGGTGGAGTTCCAAGCTCGTGCACGGCGGGTTGCGCTACCTGGCCTCCGGCAACGTCGGCATCGCGTACGAGAGCGCGGTGGAGCGCGGAATCCTGCTGCGCCACACCGCCCCGCACCTGACGGCGCCGCTGCCGCAGCTGGTGCCGCTGCTGCCGGAGACGAGCACGGGACAGGCCGCGTTGGTGCGGACGGGTTTCCTGGCCGGGGACGCGCTCCGACTGGCGGCGCGGACCGGTTCGAGCTCGCTGCCTCGCTCCCGGGGGATCAGCACCGCCGAGACACTGCGCATGGCGCCCCCGGTCCGAAACGAGGGATTGCGCGGCGGGCTGCTGGCCTGGGACGGGCGATTGACCGACGACGCCAGGCTGGTAACCGCGATCGCCCGCACCGCGGCCGGACACGGCGCCAGGGTGCTCACCCGGTGTGCCGCCGAGGACGTCACCGGTGAAGGGGCCGTGCTGCGCGATCGGTTCGGCGGCGGGACGGTGCCGGTGCGGGCGCGGGCCGTGGTCAACGCGGCGGGTGTGTGGGCCGGTGAGATCGCCGGGGATCTGAAGCTGCGCCCCAGCCGCGGAACGCACCTGGTGGTCGCGGCCGAGTCGCTGCCCGGTCTGCACGCGGGACTGACGGTGCCGATCCCGGGAACCACCAACCGGTTCGTGTTCGCGCTGCCCGCCGACAACGGAAGAATCCACATCGGACTCACCGATGAGGAGGCACCCGGAGACGTGCCGGACTTCCCGGAAGCGGCGCGGCACGAGGTGGACTTCCTGCTGGAGACGATCAACACCGTGCTCACCGAACCGCTGCGTTCGCAGGATGTGCTCGACACGTACTCGGGGCTGCGTCCGCTGCTGGACGGCGGCGAGTCGGACGGCAGCGCGGATCTGTCCCGGAGCCACACGGTGCTTACCGGCGAGAACGGCGTGATCAGCGTGGTGGGCGGCAAGCTGACCACCTACCGGCGCATGGCCGAGGACGCGGTGGACGCGGCGGTCCGGCACGCCGGGCTGAGCGCGGGACCGTGCCGCACCAGGCGACTGCCGCTGGTGGGAGCGGCCGACCGGGCGCGGTTGTCCCGGGTGCGCGCACCGCGCGAGCTCGTCGCGCGTTACGGCACGGAGGCGCCGGCCGTGCTCGAACAGGCCGAGGGGGACGGGGCCGCGCTGGAACCGGTCACCGGGAACGTGTCGACCACCCCAGCCGAGCTGCGGTTCGCCGCGCGGCACGAGGGTGCGCTGGACACAGCGGACCTGCTCGACCGCAGAACCCGTGTCGGCGTGGTGGCACGCGACCGCGAGGCCGCGCTGCCCGCCGCCCGGCACGCGCTGGAATGAGGCGAGCGCGCCGGAAGCACCAGCGGCGGGTAATCAGGTCCGCGCCGGGAGACCGACGCCAGCCCCGATGCCTCTCCGTAGAACGTGCTGGTCATACTCCCGGTGCTGTTCGCGACACTCGCCGCCCGGCGGCACTGATAGGACGGTTTTATCCCCAAACGAAGTACGAGCACACGATTCGCAACGGTTTCATGATCGGTGAAGGTGCTCGGGTCGCCCCGTGTGACAGCTCCGACTCGTACACCCTCCGCATACGCCACAGCGAGCATTGACCGGAAAGGTGAGTCACCGGCAGTACGCGCGAGGGGAATTCGCCCCCGGAAAACGAAGATCTGATCGAACATCCTTGCCATCACTGGTGGGGATCGTCACCCATTGCCCGATTCGGCGGACATCGCGGCCACGATATCTCGCCCAGGAAGACTCACCGAGGGAACACTTCCCGCGTTGAGCACCAGATAAACCTCGGATAGCATGTCACGAATCGCAGCCACCGGAATCGAAACCACCCGCCCTCCAGAAGTATTCCGTTCCTCGGAAGTGCAGGCATAAACAAGGCGGGTTCCCGACTGATCAGCCACCACGGGAATACGACCCGGATCCCCGGGATCGACCGAAAACAGGAGTTCCACACCACTTCCCACGAGCTCCGCTACGAGCCCTTCCTCCGGACCGTAGCCGCTGGCAGCCAGCTCCAACGCTCGTTCAACAGCATTTCGAGGCTCAGGGAAACCCCTGACTTTCGGCCCGGGAAAATATTTTGGATTCGCGATGTAATCGTTCGTCAAAATATCGCCCGACTCCGAGACGGGAAAAGCGCCACGAACACCCCAGCCAGGAACACTTCCGTTCGCGTCGAACTCCGGATCGACAACATAGACACGTTTCCCGGGGTTAGCGAGAGCTTGCTGCCTCATCCCTTCGGTAACAGCGGGAACAGGAATTTGATGGTTACTCATTGCTTCCCTTCAACGGACTGTAGTTCGGATTCGGCTCGAAATTGTCGGAACGCACGGGAAGACCGGACTCAGGATCTTTAATTATCTCGTATCGACCAATTATCCGCTCAGGAGAAGTGCCACCGACATGGGCTATCTCCTCCTGCGCCTGGTACTGATGCCCTGGCACGCTGGCATTTACATCGATGCCACCGGGGGCATCTGTCACGTAAACATACTTCCTGTCGGCAAACTGCAACCAAATGTCCTTGTCACGAGACCAAGAAACATACCCCGATTCTGTATTGTTCTCAACGTAGTCATCGAGGTCCAGATTTCGCGCATCTCTCGCCTCGAACCCATTATCGAAAACATCGGAGCGATCATCGACACGGTACAACAACTCGTTGCTCTGGCGCCACACCATGTTGTCAGGAAGCTGAGCCGGATCGATCGGATCAATCGCGGTTTGGCGTATGTCTTCCGCTATGCCACTCCCTTCCAGCTCGTCGACATCATTCCCGGATCGCTTCGCCACATCCGAAGTTTCGTCTTCCTGGCCGGGGGCATCCCGGGAAGGAACATCATCACTCCCACCCGAAACATCTCGGTACGTACCCGAATTCTCACCCCGGGTACCCTCTCCTGAACCCGGCTCGGAACGAGAGACGGACTCCGCATCCCGTGCTCCAAAACTTCCGTGAGAGTCAGGAGAACTTACGCCGTCGGGCTGCGGGCCGAACCCGCCGTCCGGGCGAGGACCGGGGCCGAAGTCCTGCTGAGGCGCACTGCCCGGCCCGAAAGGATGCGTCCCCGCTTGCTGTCCGGCAGGATCGCCGAAACCTCCCGTTCCGGGGGAGGGTGGTTCCGGCCGCAGCGGTTGGGCCGGCTGCGGCGACAGGTCCTGATTCGTCCACGGAGGCGCCGAGCTCGACACCTCGTGTTGCGGGACGTTCGGTTGCGCGAGGTGCTGCTGCGGTGGAGTCGGATTCCCCGCCGATTGGCCATGACCTCCCGGCTGCTGCCCCTGATTGCTCGGTTGGTTCGGCTGGCTCGATTGGCTCGGCTGATTCGGCTGGTTCTGCTGGTGCTGGCCGTGGTGGGATGGCTGACTCGAGCGTTGTTGCGATCCACTCGAGCCGTCTTTCGACGGGGACGACGACCCGGCATCGGGCTCGTCGGGCTTGGCACGCTTCACCGTGGAAGACAGGTCCGAGGCACGCTTACCCAAACCGGCGAGCTCATCGCCGGACCTGCCGAACTTCCCGGCCATGCTGCTGAGCTTGGCCGCGCCACCGCTGCCGCCGGCCAACGAGGCCAGCGCACTCGGCACCGACTTGCCGAGGGCCTGCGCGGGATTGTTCTGCCATCCCTCGACATTGAGGGTGGTCTTCACGGCCTGGTACGGGTG
This sequence comes from Actinopolyspora lacussalsi, assembly GCA_030803735.1. Classification (NCBI taxonomy): domain Bacteria; kingdom Bacillati; phylum Actinomycetota; class Actinomycetes; order Actinopolysporales; family Actinopolysporaceae; genus Actinopolyspora; species Actinopolyspora lacussalsi. Next base: position 2,615,827 of record JAURUC010000001.1, read on the forward strand.
CGTCACCGCCCCGACCACGCCTTTTCCCATGGTTAAGAGGTTCTCGCCGTAGGAGGCCGGATGGGTGAGGTTGTACGGGTCGACCGGATTGATCATCCGGATACCCTTGACCATCTCGGCCGCACCGGAGACCACACCACTCCCGAAATCCTGGAGCGCGTCGATGTGGGCCTGGAAGCCGTCGACCATGTTGTCGCGCCACCTGGCGAGCACACCGGGCTCTTCCGGGGCATCCGCACAGGCGCGCTTCAGGATCCCGGCAGCACGGTCGCCCGCCGCGTTCACCTCGGCCTTGGCTTGTTCGATGATCTCCTTCGCGGCACGCTTGTCGTCCGCGGTGGGATCGACGAACTCGCCGGGACGTGCCATGTCGGGTGCCGGTCCACCACCGTTGGCACGTCGAACCTGCGCGTTGTAGTTCTCCACCTCGGCGTTGTGCCGCTGCCGGGCTTGTTCGGAGCGCTGCTGAGCAGCTTCAAGGTCCTGTTGTGCCCGGTTGGCCCGCCGTTGTGCGGACTCCAAAGTCTCCGCGTAGTCGGTGACGGCCTTCCCTGCCTCGGTCAACGCGTCGGCGGCACGAAACCATTTCGGAGCGGCCTGGTCCAGGTACGCGTGGAAACCGTCGGCGGCCTTGCCGTACCAGCCGCCGTCGTCGATGGCCCTGAACCCCTCACCGGCTCGCTCGCACGCCTTGCCGAGCGTGCTCAAGTGATCGGCCGTCTCGCGCAGGGTGGCCGGCTCACCGGGTACGGGGCCTTGCCCCTGCGAACGCAACCAGTCGGCGGCGGTCTCACCGCCCCCAGGAACCCACTCCACGGCATGGTCGAAGTTGTCGGCGATCCAGGCGGCGTCCTGCCCGATCGAACTCTGATTGCTCATACCGGATCTAGCCGACCTCGCCGTCACCGTTGTTGTCGGACCCCTGAAGCATCTCGAAGGTTGTCGAGCCGGGAACCAACCCACTGCCGATCTGTCCCCATGACCTGTCCTGCCAAGCGGTGGTACTCGTCGAAGGATCCCCCACCGCGGTCCCCACGATGCCTTTGAGGGTTCCGTTGACGGCGTCCTCGACCTTCTCGTAGGTGCTCCTGGTGTCCCCCAACGCTTCGGCGGCCCCCACACCGTCGTCGACGAGGTGACGCAATCCCCACTGCCATCTCCCGCCGAAGGCGCGAAGTGCCTCCCCGAGTCCTTCGTGCCCGACCTCGGTGGAAGCATCCAACGAAACCCCGGCAAACAGCCCGACTCCCTGCTCGGCCATGTGCCCCGCTCCCCAACCGAGCATCTCGCGGAGTTCGCTCACGACCTTCTCGACGCCCTTCTCAGCGTCGGCCAGGGCATCCAGATCCACTCCGAACTCGTTCTGCTCCTGACTCATCGGCTCGGCTCCTCCTCGGGGGTCGCAACTGCCAACGACTCGGGAACTATGCCCACCACGGGCGGAAGGGCGAACGGACGCTCACCCACCGCGTCGAGCATGATCCCGGTACCGTGGGGAAGCCGGGGCAGGCACTCGTCGATGAGCTCCGCACCGGACAGCAACCCGTAGTCGACCTCCTCGGTCCAGCCCGCCTCGTGGAAGAAGCCCGCCAACTGCCGAAGGTCGGAGAACACGGGCAACCAGCACAGTCCCTCGTACCAGACCTGGCGAAGCGTGTGCCCCGCCGCTGCGGGGATCACCTCCACCGCGAGTACCGCGCGTCGGAACGCCCTCATCAGCTCCTGGAGGTCAACATTACCGGCGCGGGCGGCGTCGACGGCCGCTAGCAGCTCGGCCGAGGCATCGTCGCGCTCCTCTTCCGCCGGCCCCTCGGCCACCGACAGCGGCAGCGTTCCACGCAACGTCACTGTCCGGGATTGATCCATGAACTACGACCCGTTTCGTACTCATCACAGAAGGAAGTCCCCTGCTCCCCGCTACACGCTCCGGCCGACCGCCGAGCCCCCTCAATCCCGCGAGGCGGATTCGTAATCACGCGGAAAAACCATGATCACAAATCAGGTGCCCCGACCGCCACCCCACGAATCATGGCGAGAGATATCACTCGGACAGGACCAGGCGGAGTCCGGAACGGAACCGCACGCCACATCGGAAGGAACCCGCGCCCAGGAAGAGGCCCGAACCTCACCCGGCTGCGACGGGCGCGGCGGCCAGCGACTCCACCAGCTTGCCGCACCAGTCCAGCAGCTCCTCGTCCCGCAGCTGCGGCGCTCCGATGTTGCCGCCCGCCGCGCCCTCGGTCGGCCGGGCCACCGAGACGGTGCGCACGGCCGACTTGTAGACCGCCTTCGGGTAGAGCCGCTTCATGCGCATCTGGGCCGAATCGGACAGTTCCAGCGGCGCGAACCGGATCGAGGTTCCCTGCAACGTCACCTCGGTCACGCCGTACTCGCGGCACAGCTGGCGGAACGCGGTGACCCGCAGCAGTCGTTCCACCGACCGCGGCGGCGTGCCGTAGCGGTCGGCGAGCTCGTTGCGCACGGCGTCCAAATCGGACTGTCCGGAGGAGGCGGCGATCTTGCGGTAGGCCTCCAGCCGCAACCGCTCCCCCGGCACGTAGTCGTGCGGGATGTGCGCGTCGACCGGCAGGTCCACCCGCACGTCGGTGAGTTCCTCCTGCTCCTCCGGCTCGGCCCCGGCGTCCTCGCGGTAGGCCTGCACCGCCTCGCCGACCAGCCGCATGTACAGGTCGAAGCCGACCCCGGCGATGTGCCCGGACTGCTCGGAACCGAGGATGTTGCCCGCGCCCCTGATCTCCAGGTCCTTCATGGCCACGGCCATCCCCGCCCCGAGCTCCGAGTTCTGCGCGATGGTGGCCAGTCGGTCGTGCGCGGTGTCGGTCAGCGGTTTCTCCGGCGGGTAGAGGAAGTACGCGTAGCCGCGTTCCCTGGCCCGGCCGACCCTGCCGCGCAGCTGGTGCAGCTGCGCCAGCCCCAGCGCGTCCGAGCGGTCCACGATCAGCGTGTTGGCGTTCGAGATGTCCAGGCCGGTCTCCACGATCGTGGTGCACACCAGCACGTCGTACTCGCGTTCCCAGAACCCCTGGATGATCTTTTCCAGCCGGTCCTCGTTCATCTGCCCGTGCGCGGTGACCACCCGCGCCTCCGGAACGAGTTCACGCAGGTGCCGGGCGGTCTTCTCGATGTCGTGCACCCGGTTGTGCACGAAGAACACCTGACCGTCCCGCAGCAGTTCCCGTCGCACCGCAGCGGCGACCTGCTTCTCGTCGTAGACACCCACGTAGGTCAGCACCGGGTGGCGCTCCTCCGGAGGGGTGAGGATGTTGGACATCTCGCGGATGCCCGCCATGCTCATCTCCAGGGTGCGCGGGATGGGGGTGGCCGACATGGTCAGCACGTCCACGTGGGTGCGCAGCTGCTTGATGTGCTCCTTGTGCTCCACACCGAAGCGCTGCTCCTCGTCGACGATGACCATCCCGAGGTCCTTGTAGCGCACCCCCGTCTGCAGCAACCGGTGGGTGCCGATGACGATGTCCACCTCACCGGTGAGCAGCCCGTTGACGGTCTGCTCGGACTCGTACGGATCGGTGAACCGGGAGAGCCCCTTGATGTTGACCGGGAAGGAGTGCATCCGGTCGGTGAAGGTGTTCAGGTGCTGCTGCGCCAGCAGGGTGGTCGGCACCAGCACCGCCACCTGCTTGCCGTCCTGCACCGCCTTGAACGCCGCGCGCACCGCGATCTCGGTCTTGCCGTAGCCGACGTCACCGCAGATGACCCGGTCCATCGGGACCGAGTTCCGCATGTCGGTCTTGACCTCCTCGATCGCGGCGAGCTGATCACCGGTCTCGGTGTAGGGAAAGGCGTCCTCCAGCTCGCGCTGCCACGGAGAGTCCTCGCCGAAGGCGTGACCGGGCGCGGACTGCCTGGCCGCGTAGAGCTGGACCAGCTCCGAGGCGATCTCCTTGACGGCCTTGCGGGCCTTGGCCTTGGTGTTCTTCCAGTCGGAACCGCCGAGCTTGTTCAGCGTGGGGACCTCGCCACCGACGTAGCGCGAGACCTCGTCGAGCTGGTCGGTCGGCACGAACAACCGGTCGCCCGACTGCCCCCGCTTGCTGGAGGCGTACTCCAGCACCAGGTACTCGCGGGTGGCGCCGCCGATGGTGCGCTGCACCATCTCGACGTACTTGCCGATGCCGTGCTGCTCGTGCACCACGTGATCGCCCGGTTTGAGCGCGAGCGGATCCACCCCGTTGCGCCGCCGCGAGGGCATCCGGCGCATGTCCTTGGTGGAGGTGCCGCCGCGACCGCCGGTCAGATCGGCCTCGGTGAGCACCACCAGCCCCACGTCGGGGGCGGCGAAGCCGTCCTCCATGTCGGCGCGCACCACCGTGACCACACCGGCCTCCGGCGCCTCCGCGAGCCCGTTCTCGGCGTGCCGGGCGGGCAGATCCACCTCGCCCAGCTGCTGGACGGCGCGCTGCGCGGTACCGGTGCCGGGCACCACCAGCAGCGTGGCACCACCACCGGCGGTGTGGGCGCGCAGGTCGTCGAAGGCCCGCGACACGTCACCGCGGTACTGCTCTACCTGCTTCAGCCCGAGCCGCAGGGCCTCGTCGTCACCCTCCTCGACGCTGCTGAACTGGCTCAGGGTCCACCACGGCAGCCCGAGTTCGCGGGTGTACTCGGCAACCTCGGCCAGCTCACGGTAGGCGGAGGCGCCGAGGTCGATTGGAGCGTTGCCGCCGTCGGCCGCGACCATCCAGGAGGCTTCGAGGAACTCCTCACCGGTCCGCACCAGATCCGCCGCCCGCGCCCGGACCTTCTCCGGATCGGCGAGCACCACGTGGGTGCCCTCGGGCAGCAGATCGGTCAGCAACTCCATCCTGCCCGCGCACAGCGCCGGTATCAGCGCCTCCATGCCTTCGGTGGCGATCCCCTCGGCGAGGCTGTTGAGCATCTCGCCGAGCTGCGCGTCACCCGAGTGGTGCTCGGACAGTTCGCGGGCCTTGGCGCGCACGTCCTCGGTGAGCAGCAGCTCGCGGCACGGCGGTGCGTGCAGCCGGGGCGGGTCCTGCTCGTCGGAGCCGTCGGACAGCGAGCGCTGGTCGGAGACCGAGAAGGGGCGGATGGCGGTGACCTCGTCGCCGAAGAACTCCAACCGCAGCGGGTGTTCCTCGGTCGGCGGGAAGACGTCGACGATGCCGCCGCGCACCGCGAACTCACCGCGCTTCTCGACCATGTCCACGCGGTTGTAGGCGAGTTCGGTCAGGCGGGTGGCGAGCTGTTCGAACTCGTGCTCCTCGCCCACCCCGAGCAGCACCGGCGGTAGCTCCCCCAGACCGGGCGCGACCGGCTGAATCAGACTGCGCACGGTGGTGACCAGCACTCGCAGGGCGCCGTGCGGGTGTTCCTCGGGATGGGCGAGCCTGCGCAGCACCGCGAGTCGCCGCCCGACGGTGTCCGCGCGCGGGGACAGACGCTCGTGCGGCAGGGTCTCCCAGGAGGGCATGACCTCGACGCCTTCGGGCCCCAGCATCGAGGAGACCGCCGCCGCGATCTCGTCGGCCTCCCTGCCGGTCGCGGTGACCAACAGCACGGGCCGATCGCTGCCGCCGAGTCGGCTGCCCGCCGCCAGCGCGGTGGCGACCAGCGGTCGCGCCGCGGCGGGCCCCTCCATCGACAGCCGCGGTGAATCGGCCACGGCCGCGACCCGCCCCAGCGCCGGGTCACGTGAAAGAGTTTGGAACAGTCCGGCCAGCGGCCCAGCCTGGGTCATGGAACAACCTCGCACCGCGACGAAGGGAACGTCGGCACACGATCCCGCGAACAGTGGGAACGCCGTGAAAGCGGCCTCGCCCGCCGCAGGGCACTGCCTCCGGCCCGCGGGCACCCGAACCAGCGTACGACTCGCGGGCGGTGGCTCCCGGGCGGCCCGCCCCGTTCCGTGCGGGACACCACCCCCGTTCGGGCGAGGACGCCGCCCGCTCCGGTAACGACACCGCACCGCTCCGGGCAGTGCCCTGTCGTCCCGGTTCGCCGGGGCCGGAAACGATGCCAGGATGTGGGTATGGTCACATCCGATCGTTCACATCTTCCGAACCGACCGGTGATCTCCCGCCGTGCGGCGCTCTCCGGCATGGCGGGCACGTTGCTGCTGGGAGCCTGCGGCGGCGGGGACACCGACGGTGAACGCACCACGCCCCCGGACCCAGCGCCGCCGCTGCGGGTGGAGGTGCTGTCCGATCGGCTGGAGCACGGTTGGGACGTGGGATTCCTGCCGAACGGTTCGGCACTCGTGACGCAGCGCCCCGGCCGACTGGCGGTGGTCGGCGATTCGGGGACCGGCACGGTTCGGGCGAACTTCGACGACCTGCTCGTTCGCGGGGAGGGCGGCCTCATGGGGCTGCTGGTGGACCCCGACTTCGACGAGAACCGGCGGTTCCTGACTTGCCAGACGCACCAGCGCGACGGCGAGGCGGTGGACATCAGGCTGGTCGACTGGCGGTTGTCCGCCGACGGACGGCGGGCCGAGCGGACCGGCACGTTGCTGACCGGCCTGCCGGTCAACCCCAGCGGCAGGCACTCGGGATGCAGACCGGTCCTCGGCCCCGACGGGAACCTGCTGGTGACCACCGGGGACACCGCGCGTCCCGACGTGGCGCAGGACCTCGGATCGCTGGGCGGCAAGGTGCTGCGGCTGCGCCCGGACACCGGTGCTCCCGCGCCGGACAACCCGATGGTCGGCGATCCGGATCCCGCCACCCGGTTGATCTACACCTTCGGCCACCGCAATCCCCAGGGGATAGCCGTGCGCGAGGACGGCGAGGTGTTCGTGGCCGAGCACGGCCCCGATGTGGACGACGAGCTGAACCGGCTGGTTCGGGGCGGCAACTACGGCTGGGACCCCTCACAGGGTGGGCGGAGCGGATACTACGACGAGTCGGTGCCGATGACCGATCGGGAGCGGTTCCCCGACGCGGTGCCCGCCGTGTGGACCTCAGGCGACGAGACCGTGGCGGTCTGCGACGCGACCTTCCTTCGCGGTTCACGCTGGGGATCGCTGGAAGGGGTGCTCGCCGTCACGACGTTGAAGGGCAGCAAGTTGCTGCTGTTCCGGCTGTCCGACAACGGTCGCTCGGTGCGGCGGATGTGGGCGCCGGAGGAGCTGGACGACACCCACGGCAGGTTGCGAGCCGCCACCCTCGGCCCGGACGACGCGCTGTACCTGACCACGTCGAACGGATCCGGCGATCAACTGCTGCGGGTCACCCCGGGCTGATCCCGGGCGGCACCGTGCCGGTTCCGTTAGGCGGCGATGAGCGAAGCACGGTGTGTCGGTGTTCACTGGCGGTTGTGGCGGTGGGACCGCCGAACCTAACGTTGTCTACTCGACAGTAACTTTTGCCGCTGATGCCACCGCGTTCCCGGCGCGGCACGGAAGGAACACACCGATGAACATGCTGCTGCGCCTGGTCGTGCTCGCGGTCAAGACCGTGTTCGGCCGCAGGGTGCACCCGCTCGGCCCCTGCTACACGAACTTCCGGGTGGCGCCCACCGATCTGGACCTGCTGGGGCACATGAACAACGGTGTCTACTTCTCGATCTTCGATCTCGGGCGTATCGACCTGATGCTGCGCTCCGGAATACTGCGCAGGATACGGCCGAAGGGCTGGTACGCCGTGGTCACCAACGAGACCGGATCGTTCCGCCGCCCGCTGCGGCCCTTCCGCGCGTTCACGCTGCGCACCAGGATCATCGGCTGGGACGAACGACACCTGTTCATGGAGCACCGAGCGGTCAGCGGCGGAAAGCTCACCACCACGGCGGTGATCCAGCTCCGGTTCCTCTCCAAAACCGGTGAGCGGGTCACACCGGAACAGGTGGCGAACCTGCTTCCCGGTCCCGTGGAGCGTCCGGAGCTCCCCGAATGGGTGGCGCAGTGGAGCAAGGCCGGTTACGAACACACCCGCGAACTCGAACAGGAAACCGACTCCTACGAGTGAGTGTAGGCATCTCGCCGTAGGTGGCCGCTTGGCGGAACCTCCCGCACGGCTCTCACCCCGGGGAGGCCCGACATCGGGTAGCGACCTACACAACGTCGGACCTTCCTCGCGAGAGCCGCACGGGAGAACCCGCGGCGGTGCCTACTGCGAGAGTGGTCGGAGCGCGGCCTGCGGGGGTGGTGGGAGTTCGGCCCGCGTCGATGGCGCGACGATTTCGCGAGAAATCAACGGCCTCCGCACGGGAACCGCACCATGCGCACCGTAGGCCACGCCCAGCGGCGCGACGATTTCGCGAGAAATCGACGGCGCCGGGATCGAAGCGGGGAGCTCCTCACTCGGTTTCGTGGTCACGGCTGCGCAACCGCGGCTCGTGTTCCAGGTGCGAAAGACCGTTCCAGGCGAGGTTGACCAGGTGGGCGGCGACCTCGTCCCTGCCCGGCCGGTGCACCTCCAGCCACCACTGCCCGGTCAGCGCCACCATCCCCACCAGCGCCTGGCTGTAGAGCGGGGCCAGCTCGGGATCGTAACCGCGGGCACTGAACTGGAGTCCGAAGATGTGCTCGACCTGGCTGGCTATGTCGTTGAGCAGCCCGGAGAACGTTCCGGTGGCGCTGGCAACCGGAGAGTCACGGACCAGGATCCGAAAACCGTCCGTGGAATTGTCGATGTAGTCCAGCAGCGCGCAGGCCGCCTGCTCCAGCAGCTCGCGCGGATGCCCCGCCGACAGCGCGGAGACGACCCTGTCGAGCAGCGTCTGCATCTCGCGGTCCACGACCACGGCGTAGATGCCTTCCTTGCCACCGAAGTGCTCGTAGACCACCGGCTTGGAGACCTCGGCGCGATGGGCGATCTCCTCGATGGAGGCACCGTCGAAGCCCTTCTCCGCGAACAGCGCCCTGGCGACGTCCAACAGCTGCTGCCGACGTTCCTTGCCGGTCATCCGTACCCGGCCGGCACCGCGGGAACCGTTGCCGCCGGAAGCACTGTCGGACCGGCCCCGTCCACGTCGCCGTACCGCCATGACAGATCACCCTACGTACCGGCGCGGCCGCCCGTGAACACGCCTTCGTCGTGGTGTCGGACCGGGATGTGGCGCGGCCCGCGCACCGAAGCGGCCCGCGCACGGCCACGGGTCCTCTCGCGGGCTCTCACCGCTGGCGGGGCCGACACGGGGCGGGAACACACCACGCCACGTCGGCCCTCACCGCACGAGAGCCCGCGAGAGGTTCCGCGACGGGTCACCCCGGCGGACCGGAGTGAGCAGCTCCTGTCGGAGCGGTGGCCTCAGCCGTGCTCCTCGGTCACCGAGATGCGGGCGAGCCGCTGCTCGTTGGGCCAGCGGACCTTCCAGGCCCAGCCGAGTTTCTCGAGCATCCAGATCAACCGTGCCGAGATGTCGAGCTGCCCCTTGAGCACCCCGTGCCGCGCGCAGGTCGGATCGGCGTGGTGCGAGTTGTGCCAGGACTCGCCGAACGAGATCAGCGCCAGCGGCCAGAAGTTGGCGGCCTTGTCGCGGCTCTTGAACGGACGCTCGCCGATCATGTGGCAGATGGAGTTCACCGACCAGGTGATGTGGTGCAGCACCGACACCCGGACCAGACCGGCCCAGAAGAACGCGGTGAGCGCTCCCCACCAGGACCAGGTGATCAGCCCGCCGAGCACGGCGGGGAGCACGAAGCTGACCACGGTCCACAGCGGGAAGAGCCTGTTGATCCGCTCGAGGACGCGGTCCTTGAGCAGGTCGGGAGCGAACCGGTCGACGTTGGTCACGTCACGTTCGAACAGCCAACCCATGTGGGCGTGCCAGAACCCCTTGGCCAGCGCCGTGGCGGAGCTGCCGAAGCGCCAGGGCGAGTGCGGGTCGCCCTCCCGGTCGGAGTAGGCGTGGTGCCTGCGGTGGTCGGCGACCCAATTGATCACCGGCCCCTGCACCGCGCCCATGCCCGAGATGGCCAGCAGCACCTGCACGGCTCGGTTGGTCTTGAACGATCTGTGCGTGAACAGCCGGTGGAACCCGACAGTGACACCGAGACCGCTGAGTGCGTAGAAAACGATGGCCAACGAGATGTCCACCACGCCGAGCCCCCATCCCCAGGCGAAGGGAACGGCCGCCACCAGGGCGAGCAGTGGAACTATCACGAACACGTAAACCAGGGCCTGCGCGACGCGCGGACGACTTCCCGCGGTAAGGGGTTTCGGAGCAGTGCGCCGGGGCGGCTGCTCCGCGGCCGCGCTCTCGGTTGGTGCGGTCATATCGCTACCTCAACTGGGATCGGGAAACAGAGGTTGTACCGGTTGTTCGGAGCGGCCCGCTAACCGCGTGCACACCCCACGGCCGCGCGGATGACTCCCCGGCGCGACCGGAATGCACCGTTCAGCCTACGACACCGTAACCTACGCTGGCGTAAGTTCCCGGGCTCCACCGCACTCCCAAGCCTCACACCGGCAGTACCCCACTGCCACCCGGGCCGAGCGAGGAGAGCCTCCCGAGTGGTGTGGCGGGCCATACCCAGGATGGGGCCGAACGAGGCGACCCCACAACATCCATCCGGCTACGGACACCGAAACCGGGCATGACATCATGTGCTCGGGCACGACAGCGGACAGTCCGACATCGTCAGCGCGACGTGTAGTCGGTAGGCTGCGGTGTGGACATCGGTGACGCGGCACCGCGTCATCGGAAAAGTGATGTCGTGTCGTGCGGTCCGCCGTAGTGTAAAGGCAGCACCTCGGATTTTGGTTCCGATAGTCCAGGTTCGAATCCTGGCGGCGGAGCGACCGGCACCCCGGTTGACAACACGCACCGGCCTGGCCCGGCCGGATTTGGCAGGGGGTGTGTGCCGCTGCGCGACGACGTGGTTGACGCGCGGGAGGGAGCGGCAACCTCGCTCGGTGAACTGTCCGACGCGTGGTTGGTCGGACGTGCGCGCGAACTGCAGGTCATCGGTCAGCACAGTGATCCACAAGCACGAGACGCCACTCGTCGGGAAGCGGACAACCTCCTCACCGAGGCCCGCAGGCGGGGGCATCCGAGAATGCTCGGGCAACTGCTGTGCTGCTGCGCGACACTGCGCCTGTGCACGCCGGGCATGGCCGAACAAGCCGTCCCGCTGCTGGACGAACTGCTGACGCACGCACGAAGACACCGGCTCGACGTACTTCGTGCCGACGCGCACGCCCTGCGCGGCAGGCTGGCCCTGCTGGACGGGAACGAGGACAACGCCCTGAACCAGGCGGCGGAAGCACTGGTGATCCTGGACGACGACCTGGTGCCGGACGCCGCGCTGGGCAGGCGCTCCTGGGAACGGTTGCTGGCGACCTCACTGATCGACATCGGTCTCGTGCTCACCCAACTGGGCGTGTTCGACATCGCCGACGAGGTGATGGCCCGAGCGCACCATCGGATCCGCGAGAGCGGCGGTCCGCACGAGATCGCCACCCACCTGATCAACCGGTGTCGGATGCTGCTCGGCTGGGGCCTGCGGCTGGAACGGATAGGTAAGCAGGACGACGCCGACGGCAGGTTCAGCACCGCCGCGCAGATAGCGGTCGCGGTGGACGGGCCGTGGCAGGAGTCGTTGTTTCCCCGGGTTCCCGGGAGGAAGGCCGCGGAGCAGATGCCCGTGCTGGCGGCCGCCTGCGCGCTGGCGGAGCCGGACGGTTCGCACATCGACAAGCTGGAGGAGGTTTCCGATCCCGGGCTGGAACTGCCCGTGCAGGAAACGATCATCATAGCGATCGCGTTGGCACGTTGTTACGACAGCGCGGAACGTCCGGACGAGGCGACCAGGGTGCTTTCCGAGACCCGGCAGCGGGTCTGCGAGGACATCTCCGAACCCAGCCTGCGGATCTCGTTGGTACGCGAGTACGCCAGACGCGCCAGACTCGATCCGGACAACACCGCCGTCGCCGTCGAGGAGTACGCCCAGGAGCTCGAATCGGAGCTGTGGACCATGCGCGCCTCGCGCAGCGCCACGCTGATGGCCCGTCTGGACCGGCAACGGCTGAACCGGCAGCACCACGCGATCACCAGGCAGGCCATGCACGACCCGCTCACCGGGCTGCCCAACCGCAGAGCGCTGGACGCGAAGCTGGAGAGCATGCTGCGTGAACCCGATGCGCAGCCGCTGTCGGTGGCACTGGTCGACCTGGACGGCTTCAAGGAGGTCAACGACCAGCTCTCGCACGCCGAGGGCGACGAGGTCCTCCGGGTCATCGCGCGCACGCTCAGCGACACGCTCCGCGCCGACGATCTCGTCTCGCGCTACGGCGGTGACGAGTTCGTGGTCCTGCTGCCCGGGGTGGAGCTGGAGGCCGCCGAGAGCGCGCTGACCCGCACGGTCAACGCCGTGTCCCGACTGCCCGGTTCGCTGTCCCGGGGAGTGACGCTGTCCATCGGGGTGGTGGCGATGCTGCCCCAGGAGAGCGGCAGCGAGGTGCTGGCCCGTTCCGACACCGCGATGTACCAGTCGAAACGACGGGGCGGTAATCAGGTCGCGGCGATGTCCGGGGACGCGCACCACGGTGATCCCGCCGAACCACCGGCCTGGATTCCACCCGAATCGGAGCAGTAGTCCCCCGGTTCGCCGAGGTTCCCGGAAACCGGGACTCACGCTCCCCGCGGAGCGGTACGTGAGTCGCGACACCTCGGTGTCGCCGGGCAGTCCGGGTGATGCCCGTCCCGGAACCCGGGGCGCCCGGACCAACGTACGGACGAGCGGAAGGTGAACGCGCGAGAAATCACCCGAAAACCGCGCACGGAACGGACACGCGCGGTAACATTCCTCCCACCGGCACACCGCCACGTCATTACATACCGGGGCAGCGGTCCGATACAGCGTCCGAACAGTTACCCTTCACCCGATTGGACGTACAGGCACCGTCCTTACCGGGACTGCTACGGGTTCGGTCTCGCGGAGTCCGGCAGTAACCACGGGTGGCGGTGAGTCGGCGTCGAAACCGCTGGACTCCGAGGGAGAGCATCGATGCTCGAGGGCGTTTCGGCCCAGCCGCCTTCGGACGGCATGTCCTCCGACCCCGTGAGTGTGCTCGTGCTGGCCGCGGGCGAAGGCACTCGAATGAAATCCGCGACTCCGAAGGTGCTGCACCGGATCGCGGGCAGGCCGCTGCTCGAGCATTCCGTCCGCGCCGCGGCGGGCGCGGAACCGGACGAGTTGAGCGTGGTCATCGGGCACGGCAGGCAAGCCGTCGACGAACATCTCGCGGCGTTGCAGGACGGACTCGGTCGCCGCATCGAGACGGTGGTGCAGCGGGAACAGCTCGGCACCGGCCACGCGGTGCGCTGTGGCCGAGAGCAACGGGAGTCCGCCGGGACCGTGCTGGTCACCTACGGTGATATTCCGCTGCTCGATTCCACCACGATGCGGGCGCTGCTGCGTGAACACCGCCGATCCGGCAACGCGGTGACCCTGTTGACCGCCGTGGTGGAGCATCCGGCGGGTTACGGCCGGATCGTGCGCGACGCCGCGGGCGAGGTCACCTCCATTGTGGAGCAGAAGGACGCCACGCCCGAGCAGGCCGCGATCGACGAGATCAATTCCGGGGTCTACGCCTTCGACGCGCGTTTCCTCGACACCGCGCTGCGGCGGCTCTCCACGGACAATTCACAGGGTGAGCTGTACCTCACCGACGTGGTGGCGATAGCCCGCGGCGAGGGCCTCGGTGTGGGCGCACTGGTGTGCTCGGACAACTGGCTGGTCGAGGGGGTCAACGACCGCGTCCAGCTCGCCTCGGTGGGGGCCGAGCTCAACCGCAGGATGCTGCTGCACTGGATGCGCGAGGGTGTCACGATCACGGATCCGAGCAGTGTGTGGTTGGACTGCGACGTGCGGCTCGGCCGGGACGTCGTGCTGGAACCGAACGTACGGCTGCGTGCGGGCACGACCGTGGCGGACGGCGCGAGCATCGGCCCGGAGACGACGCTGACCGCCTGCTCGGTCGGCGCGGGCGCCGAGGTCGTGTCCACCCACGGCGAGCACGCCGAGGTCGCGGCCGGGGCATCGGTGGGACCGTTCGCCTATCTCCGCTCGGGCACCCGTCTCGGCGAGAACGGCAAGGTAGGTACCTTTGTCGAGGTGAAGAACGCCGACATCGGCACGGGGACCAAGGTTCCCCACCTGAGCTACGTCGGAGACGCCACGGTTGGCACGAACAGTAATATCGGAGCCGCCACGGTTTTCGTCAACTACGACGGCGTGGCCAAACACCACACGGTAATCGGCTCCCACGCACGTACTGGTGCCGACAACATGTTCGTGGCTCCTGTTCGGGTCGACGACGGCGCCTACACCGCCGCGGGCTCGGTCATCACTGATGATGTTCCCCCTGGTGCGATGGCGGTCGCCCGGGGGAAACAACGCAACATCGAAGGCTGGGTCGCCAAACGACGTCCCGGCACAGCCGCCGACGAGGCCGCCCAGCGTGCGCTGGCCGACCGTGAGAACTCCACCGAGAACGACGAGTGACACTCGAGCTTTCCAGCCGTCAACGGGAGGGGACGATGACCGTGAGTGCGATGTCCGCGACTCCGAAGAAAAGCCTCAAACTCTTTTCCGGCCGCAGTCATCCGGAATTGGCCGAGGAGGTCGCCAAGCATCTGGACGTCACGGTCACACCGCAGGCGGCCTACGAGTTCGCCAACGGCGAGATATTCGTCCGCTACGACGAGTCGGTACGCGGTTGCGACGCGTTCGTGATCCAGTCGCACAGCAGCCCCATCAACGAGGCCGTGATGGAGCAGCTGGTCATGGTGGACGCGCTCAAGCGCGGTAGTGCCAAGCGCATCACGGTGGTTCTGCCGTTCTACGGTTACGCCAGGCAGGACAAGAAGCACAAGGGCCGCGAGCCCATCTCGGCACGGTTGATGGCCGATCTGTTCAAGACCGCCGGTGCCGACCGCATCCTGACCGTGGACCTGCACACCGACCAGATCCAGGGCTTCTTCGACGGCCCGGTGGACCACCTGCTGGCCCAGACCGTGCTCTCCGACTACGTCAGGGACGCCTACTCCGAGGAACGGATCACGGTCGTCTCACCGGACTCCGGACGGGTGCGCGTTGCCGAGAAGTGGGCGGACAACCTGGGTGGTACGCCGTTGGCCTTCATCCACAAGACCCGCGACCCCACCAAGCCCAACGAGGTGGTGGCCAACCGCGTGGTGGGCGACGTGGAGAACCGGCTGTGCGTGCTGGTCGACGACATGATCGACACCGGCGGGACGATCGTGAAGGCCACCGAACAGCTGCTGGAGGCCGGCGCCAAGGACGTGATCATCGCCGCGACGCACGGCGTGCTGTCCGGCCCGGCCGTGGAACGGCTCTCCAACAGCGGAGCCAAGCAGGTGGTACTGACCAACACCCTGCCGATCCCCGAGGAGAAGCGGTTCGAGAAGCTCACGGTGCTCTCGATCGCTCCGCTGATCGCCAAGGCGGTGCACCAGGTGTTCGAGGACGGCTCGGTGACCGGACTATTCAACGGCCAGGCCTGAGCGGCCACCCCCTGCACGGCCACCCCCTAGCGGCCGGGGGGCGCGGCGATTTCGCGAGAAATTGACGCGCCCCGAGCACGGTGGACAACCGAGTCGACAAGGTGCTGTCAGGAGACGTAGCCGATCAGCTTGTCCAAGGCCAGCACGACGAACAGCACCAGGCACAGTGCCAACACCGTGTTGGACAACCACCGCGAGCGGTGGGCGGCGGGCATCCGCCCCGAGTTCAGCAGCACCAGCAGCGTCCCGGCCAGGAACGGCATGAACAGCGCGCCCAGCACCCCGTAGGCGATGGTGAGCTGGAACGGCTTGTCCAGGAACAACAACGACATCGGGGGCACGGTCAACCACAGCACGTACCCGCGGAACGGCCAACTGCGCATCCCCACCGTGCTCCCGGGGTCCGAACCGGTTTCCTCGCGTGACCACCAAGTACGCCACCAGTCGGCGAACAGCAGGCTCACCCCGTTCCACACGCCCAGCAGGGATGTGAACGTCACTGCCAGGAATCCGACCAGGAACGGCAGCCGCGCCCACTGCCCGTAATCCGCGGCCAGTCGCTGCCCGAGTTCGAGCAGGCCGCGGTCACCGTCGGCCATGCCCTGCCCCAGCAGCAGTTCGGATCCCACGATCAGCATCGCCACCACGAAGATGCCGGTGGTGATGTAGCCGACCGCGTTGTCGGTGCGCATGAACGGGATCCAACGCGGGGTCCGCCACCCCTTCGCCATGGTCCAGTAGCCGTAGGCGGCCATCGTGATCGTGCCGCCGACACCTCCCATCAGGCCCAGCACATAGGCCAGTGACCCCTCCGGTAGCCGGGGCACGATCCCGCCGCCGAGCGCGACGAGATTCGGTCCGACCAGCACCGCGGTTCCCACCACGGCCACGAACATGACGCCGACCAGGATCGTCATCAGCCGTTCCAGCAGCCGGTACCGGCCCAGCCAAACCAGCACCAGGCCGACCACGCCGCAGATCATCCCCCAGTAGCGCACGGACAGCGCCGGGAACAGCGCGTTCAGCGGCAGGCCGGTGGCCGACATGGCGGTAGCGCCGTAGACGAAGCCCCACAGCACGATGTAGACGCCGAAGAATCCGGTGGCCCAGCGTCCGAGCGAGCGCCAACCGGCGAGAATGGTGCTGCCGGAGCCGAGGTGCCAGCGTCCCACCGCCTCGCCGATCCCCATCTTGAAAACGGTGCCGAGCAGGATCGCCCAGAACAGCGCGTACCCGAAGCGTGATCCCGCCACCAGTGTGGCGACCAGGTCACCCGCGCCGACGCCGGTGGCGGCTGCCATGATGCCCGGCCCGACGCGCCGGAGCCTGCTGCGCCAGTCCGTGCTCGTTGGCTCACTCGCGGTGGTCTCGGCAGTCATGCGAGCCAACCTAGTATCGCGCGGCCGGACGGGAAAGACGTTAACAGCGAGACCTGTTCGAATCCGCCCCGGTACTTCGCCCCGGCCGGTTAACCAGCCGGAACGGTCGCCGCATACAATGGCCTGGTTGCCTCGGCGAGGTCGGGTTCCAGAACTCGGCGTTATCGGCGTGGCGGCTGGTGGTCACCGGTGGCACACCGGTGCACCGCTCCGGCTCCCAGGGTTTCGGCAGAGCGTTCGGCGACCCGACCGCCAGACCAGTCGCGCGTCGCGCCGCCGCAGGACAGCGACTGATGCACACCATCCCTGAGCCAAGGAGTACGTCACCGTGTCCGAAGTACGTCTCGCAGCGGAACAGCGCAACGAGTTCGGCAAGGGAGCCGCCCGCAGGTACCGCCGGGCGGGCAAGATCCCCGCGGTGCTCTACGGCCACGGTTCCGACCCGAAGCACCTCTCGCTGCCTACCGTGGATTTCGCCCGCGTGGTCCGTGAGAACGGCCGCAACGCCGTGCTGACCCTCGATGTGACGGGTGAGAAGAGCGAGCTCGCCCTGTGCAAGGAGATCACCACTCACCCGACCAAGAACTACATCGAGCACGTGGACCTGCTGCTGGTCAAGCGCGGCGAGAAGGTCACCGTCAACGTGCCGGTCGTGGTCACCGGTGAGGCCGCTCCCGGAACCCTGGTCGCCCAGGACGCGAACGAGATCCAGCTCGAGGTCGAGGCCACCCACATCCCGGAGCAGCTGGAGATCTCGATCCAGGGCGTCGAGGCCGGCACCCAGTTCCACGCCCCGGACGTGACCCTGCCGCGCGGCGCCACGCTGCAGAGCGGCGAGGACGTCCTGGTCGTGAACATCTCCGAGGCCCCGACCGAGGCCGAGATGGAGTCGGAGATCGACACCAGCGGTGCCGGGGTCGTCGAGGAGGCTTCCGAAGAGGAGACCGCGAACGAGTGATCGCCTTTTGGTGACGCTTCGTCGGCTCGGGCTTCGCAGCCGTTCTCGACGGGCGCGTCGAGGCGTGACAAAGTTCCACCGGAACAACGGGTGTGGCCGCACGGATCGACTCGGGTGGCCACACCCTCCGGTATCGGCTGATCCGAGGACGTCGTGAGTACACGGGACAGTGAAGACGCGGACCGGCTCGCACTGATCGTCGGGCTGGGGAATCCGGGACCGCGCTACGCGGGCAACCGACACAACGTGGGATTCCTGGTGACCGACGAACTGGCCGAACGCGTCGGTGGCAAGTTCAAACGGCACAAGTCCGGGGCCGACATCGCCGAGGGCAGACTGGACGGTACCCGTGTCGCGCTGGCCAAGTCCCGCTCGCTGATGAACCTGTCCGGCGGCCCCGTGGCGGGAGCCGCCCGGTTCTACAAGGTCGCTCCGGAGTCGGTGATCGTGATCCACGACGAGCTGGACCTGGCATACGGCACCGTCCGACTGAAGCGGGGCGGCGGCGAGAACGGCCACAACGGGCTCCGCTCCATCAGCAAGTCGCTCGGCACTCGCGACTACCTGCGGGTGCGGTTCGGGGTGGACCGCCCGCCGGGGCGGATGGATCCGGCCGACTACGTGCTGCGTGACTTCTCGCGCACCGAGCGATCCGAACTCGGGTTCTTCGTCGATCGCTGCGCCGACGCGGTGTCGACACTGGCGGCCAAGGGCCTGGAGGCCGCGCAGAACGAGTTCCACTGACGGAGTTTCGGGCCAGTCGTTCCCCGGACCCTTCGATCCGGATGCCCGACCGTGACAGCACGAGTCGCGCTGTCACGACAGTCCCTTGACCGGATGCCCTGGGAGCGGGAAACCGGTGGGCCGAACCGACCACACGGCCAGGCTGCCGGGCGGGGGTTCAGGCCTAGCACTGAGGAATACCAGGAGCTGGATCAGGTCCAGTGTTCAGGTAGTACCCGGTGACGAAACCGGAGTGACCGTCGAAGGAAGACACCCAGGTTATGTAGTACCAGATGTTGTCGCCCTTGATCGACTCCCCGAAGCTCCAGCAGTCTATGGCCATCGACTTGCCCTCGGGAGCACGGGAAAGCGCGGTATAGGACGTGGCGGGCCCCGTCCGGACGTTCAGGGCACGCAGATTGTCCGCGCACAAGCCGGTCTCCCCCCGATCCCCACACGGATAGGGCTCGGCCGCCGCAGTCCCCGCGCTCACGGAAAACGAGAAAACGGCGACGAAAACCAGACTGAGCACCGGGAAGACGAAACGCCGGAAAAGCCTACTCGACACGCCGTTTACGATTTTCTTGCCACTCATCAATAAACCCCAAAAAGACAAAAACAGGTTCGCACCAAACGAAGTCACATGAGACGCCAACAGCGCCACACGTCACTTCTAGAGCACCGCACGGGCGCCACCGTACAAGATCGACACGTCAGAAGACTTCGAACACCCCCAGGTAAATTTCCTCAATCTCGACGCCGTCGAAACATCCTGCATCACGGACAATTCCGCGGCAACACCGTGTGACGTACACCTCACCAGTGAGTCGTCCGGACCTTCGAACCAAAGACCCAACAGGATGAATTTTTCACAGTTTTCCCAGCTCAGAGCCAACCCGGAAACGGAAGCGACAACACCGTTACACTACGTGCCGAGCACCGAGGGAACCTTTCATGATGGATTCGTCCACCCTGCCCGACACGGCTTCAGCACCCTACATCCCAGCTCTGCGCACCGAAAAACCGTCAGCAACTTCGCCCTCCCAGATATTACAACCAGCCGACAAAGTCAATACGCCAGAAGGACACAACACACGAGAATCCTGATTCACTCAGGGGTAGCACTAAATCGCCATCATGACTATGCTCCACGAAGTTCTCATAAGAAGTCACGGTGAGAGGAACCGGGGAAACGAAACCTCCCCTTCTCGCTGTCACCCGTTGACAACCGCAGGAAACACCGCGGGGCGTCACCCTTTTAGACCGCCCGCATTCCTGCGCGTCTAAACCCGATCGAAGAGGTGATCCGAACCACATGGACGAAAAGGTTCTCAAAGCCCAGCAATGGGTGAACACCACCTACGGCAACGTGGCCGGATACCAGAAATGCGACGAGGACGGCCGCACCGGGTGGAGCACCATGTGGTCCCTCACGATGGGGCTGCAGCACGAACTGGGCATCTCGCCGGTGGTCGCCAACTTCGGCCCCGGCACCCTCGAGGGGGTGCGGGAACTCGGTGACATCGGGTTCGGCTGGGACGCCAATCCCAACATCGTGCGGATCATCCAGCACGCCCTGTTCTGCAAGGGCTACTGGGGCGCGAACAGCTACGGCGGTTACGGAACCGTGACCACCGAGGCCGTCAAGGAGATGCGGGGCAACATGGGCCTGCCGGAGGGCGGGACGGGAACCTCCGGCGGCCAGGTCACCCCGAAGATCTTCAAGGCGTTGCTGACGATGGACTCCTACATCATCCTCGGCGGCGGCAGGCAGGAGGTGCGGGAGATCCAGCGCTGGTTGAACGGCCGGTACTGGACGAGGCCGAACTACTTCATCGGCCCGTGTGAGGGTCATTTCTCGCGCGACGTGCAGCAGGCGTTGATGAAGGCCCTGCAGTACGAGATGAACGTTCCCGGCCCGAACGGGAACTTCGGCCCCGGCACCGAGGAGGGGCTCAGGCGGAACCCGCAGTCCCTCGGTTCCTCCGGTCCGATCACCCAGCTGTTCCACGCCGCGTGCATCTTCAACGAACCGGTGCCCGGTGCACCGGCCGGCGTGGGGTTCCGGGACAACTACACCTCCGCGACAGCCACGTTCGTCAGGGAGTTCCAGGAATTCTCCGCGCTCCCCGTCACCGGAGACGGCGATTTCACGACCTGGGCGCAGCTGCTGGTGTCCACGGGTGATCCCGACCGCCCGGCCGACTCGTGTGACACGCGGTTCACCATCACCGCTTCCCGCGCCCGGGCGTTGTACGAGGCCGGCTACCGCGCTGTGGGCCGCTACCTCGCCGAGCCCCCGAGCAGCGACCTGGACAAGGAGATCAAGGACGGGGAGTTGCAGAATATCTTCGACGCGGGCCTTCGGTGCTTCCCAATCTGGCAGTACAACGCTCGCGATCTGGAGGACTTCAACTACTCCTCCGGGTACCAGCACGGTCTGCAAGCCCACGATCGGGGAGAGCACTACGGGTTCAACTGGGGAACCGTGATCTACTTCGCCGTCGACTACGACGCCACGGATCCGGAGATCACCTCGAACATCATCCCCTACTTCCAGGGAGTGCAGGGCGCCCTCAACAGCCAGGGGAGCAGATTCATCCCCGGCGTGTACGGCTCGCGGAACGTGTGCGCCCGAGCCAGCTCCGAGGCGTACGTGTCGCACTCCTTCGTGTCCGGCATGTCCTGGGGCTTCTCCGGCAACCTCGGTTTCCCGCTGCCGCTGAACTGGGCGTTCAACCAGATCAAGGAGTTCGAGTTCCACAACGGCGACGACGTCTTCGACCTCGACCGAGTGGTTCATCGACCGGGCAAGGACTTCGGGGCCGACTCGATCAACCGCGACACCACTCCGGTGGACGACTTCCTCGCCTACCTGGAACAGGTCCACGAGCTGGCGCGGTCCTACGACTCGTCCCGCGCCTCCAAGCTCACGCTGGAGTGGATGCGCTATCCCAAGTACAACGACTGGAAGTGGCGCGCTAACTTCGAGCTCGTAGACGAAGGTTTCGTCGCGAAGTGCCGTGATGCCGGTCTGCGGACTTCCAAGCACCACAACTACCAGGATCCCTCCGCCGGGGTGACGATCCACGTGGATCACCTGTGCGCCACGGCGAACGCCTACCTCCTGGAAGGCGCCGGTAGCCGCGCCGGGATCGAACTCGGTGACCTGGGTGGTTGGTGCGGTGATCTGATCACCTTCTACGGCGAGTGGGTCCGGGACGAGGACGAGAACAAGGACGGCCACAAGTACGCCATGGACCGGCTGGCGAAGTCGAACGTGCGGACGACGTTCATGCTGAACGACCTGGTCGAGGACGTCGACGGCTACCACATCGGCTTGGCGGTCAAGGCGGGCGCGAACGTGGTGACCGAGTTCCGGAACCTGCTCAGCGGTGGTGGGCACCAGTCCCGTTTCGGCAGGTTCTTCTCCGACCGGTACGGCAGTACGACGGACGTCGTGAACGGGGCCGTGGCATGCTTGACCGGCGCGCCCGCCGACCCCGTCGACGCCACGAAGTACGCGGCCTCCCGCAAGGGGCTGATCATCAAGCAGAACGGCACGTTCGTCGATCCGCTGTCGATCACCCAGTCCGATCTGCGTGCGTTCTGCCAGGGCTACGCCGACACGCTCAACTCACTGCGCGGCCTGGAAGGAAACTGAGCCGTGCGTCGATCAAGGAGTAATCGCTGAGCATGGAGGACTTCGCGATCGAGTTCACCACGCTGCTGCTGTTCGCCACGCCGCTGCTGATTCTCGTCAAAATTCTGCAGATGCTGTTGACGCAGCGGCTACCACTTTTAGCACGCGGCTCCGGGTGGGGGATGTTCGAGCTCGTGACCTGGCTGTTAGTGGCCGCTCTGGACTCCCACAATCTCGCGCTGTGGTCTGGTATCGCCAATCAGCCGGAAGACGTGTGCGAAACGAACCCGTGGAAACTGAGCTCCGATGTCTACATCGAGAGCAGTTCCCTCTTCGACTACCCGGTCACAACACACTGCGTGTGGCCCGACGGGCACACCATGAGCCTGGTGCCCTGGCAACTCAACGCCGCGACCCTGCTGTTTTTCACAACGGCGGTCGCGGTCACCGCCTACGCCGCCTTGCGCGCCCATCGGCGCCGGAGAGCACGGCAGCACACCACGCCGTAGACGCGATCCCTCGCCCGAAGCCACGTACCCGTCCGCGAGATCAAAGGACAGCAGGATGACAAGCATCGACCGACGACACTTCTTCGCCCTGGGCGGCATGGCACTCGGCGCCGCCTCACTCACCTCCCTGCCCGCCACCGCACTCGCTTCCCCGGCCACGTCGACGTGGCGGCGGCGGAAGAGCGTCAACGGCTGGTCGGTTCTCGGCGGGAACGAGGCCGAACGGTTCCCTGTGGAGGGCAGCAACCTGTCCGTGGAACTGGCCCCCGCAGCGGCACCGGTGTTGCTGTACGTGGCACGGCGGTTCGTCTACGACATCGAGTCCCAGCTGCAACCCGGGGAGATCACCGGGCACACCACGGACACCCGCGTCCGGGCTCCCTACGAGTCGACGTACCTGTCGGGCAGCGGTATCACGATCCGTCCGCTGTTCTACCCCGTAGGAGCGGAAAGCGGGTTCTTCGAGGAGCAGCGGATCGTGATCCGCGACATCCTCGCCGACTGCGAAGGGCTCGTGGCCTGGGGCGGCGACCTGGATCCGGTCAAGGAGTCCCACTTCCACATCACCACACCACCCACCAGTGGCCGTTACCGCGCTCTCGCGGCCAAGATCGGCGGCTGGGACGACGAACCGGGCAAGGGGGCGGGCAGCATCAACGCCTTCGCCCCGCGGCGACTCGCACGAGCGCGGCCCAACTGACGACTCGGAAAAAGCCGATGTGCCATCGCCCCACCCCGGCCGAACCTTTCCGGACGAGCCGGGGTGCAGGTGATTCCGCAGAAGCACCGAACAGAAAACCTTCGGACTGCGCCATTTTGATCCTACGTGTATTCACCAGTGGTCGGATTGAGTGACCGTATTCCTCGATAGTGGACCACTGTTTGCGGGAGCATCACGCCCTCACCAAGGTATCGGTTGTCACAGGCACCGTTCGGACTCGAATGTGAGGACAAATCGTGTTGTGGAATCGTCGTGTGTTTCGCCGCGCCGTCATCGGCGTGACCGGGGTGGTCGCCCTGACCGTCACACCGGCCGTACCGGCGGCACTGGCCACGCCCCCGGCGACCTCGCAGGTGGAGAAGTCGAGCTCGACGAAAGGTATCGAGAAGCTTGCCTTCACCTCATCCGGCATGGAGCTCAAGCTGGGTGACGGGAACTTCGTGATTCCGCTGACGGGCTCGGTGATCATGGAAGGCGAGCCCCCGGTGACACCGGGACGGACCACTTCCGTCGATATCAGAAACCTGAAAGCACACTCGGTTTCCCCCGAAGACGCATCTCCCCGGCAGAACTCCTCGGCCCAGCAGGGCCTCGGAGAGGTCCGCATCGAACAGAGCACCGACGCGAGCAGTTCACTGACCATGATCCGGCAATTCCCACCGAGGTTCGTGCAGCCCCTGATCACCGGCTTGGACATCTCGATCGAGAACCCGCCCGAAAGCCTGCGGGAGCGGGTGACTCCTCGCGGAACACGGCAAGAACCTCTTGTCCTGACCACGAAGAACCCGGTCGAACTCGTCGGCCGGCTCGAGAGCTTCCCGCCCAGGGGCGCGAAGTACGAACCGCGGGAACCTGTCGAGCTCGTTCCGGAGGACGACTCGAGTACAACGATAGGCCGTATTCTCGACCTCCCCGCGACGGTCGATGTTCTCTGACCCTCACATCGCACGGTGGCCCGATCTCCTGCCGTACCGTGGAGATCGGGCCGACGTGCGTATCGGGACCTCCCGGAGTCGATCCGCCCGGGACGAGGTTTCCGTAGCGTGCGACCGGGCCGTCCCGGATTCCGACTCGCACCTCGGTTCGGAAGACCGATGAACCGGTGCGTCGATCAAGGAGCGACGTCCAACCGTGGAAGACCTCGCGAGCGAGCTCGCCACACTGCTGCTGGTCGGCACTCCTTGGCTGGTCCTCGGCAAGTTCCTGCACTGGCTCACGACGGGACGAATCTCGCTCGCGCGACGCGGATCCAGCGGGGTGAGGGTCGAGCTCGTGGGCTGGCTGCTGCTGGCGACGCTGGACGCCCACACCGCCGCGCTGTGGTCCGGCATCGCCAATCAGCCGGAAGACGTGTGCGAAACGAACCCGTGGAAACTGAGCTCCGATGTCTACATCGAGAGCAGTTCCCTCTTCGACTACCCGGTCACAACACACTGCGTGTGGCCCGACGGGCACACCATGAGCCTGGTGCCCTGGCAACTCAACGCCGCGACCCTGCTGCTTTTCACAACGGCGGTCGCGGTCGTCGTGCACACCGCCGTCCGCGCCCACCGCCACCGAAGCACACGACGGTAGACCGTGCGGTAGACGCGAGTCGCGCTCCGTCCGAGTGGGACTCGACCGATCGGCCCCGCCTGCCGGGCGGGCACCACCGAGAGGGTCAGGACAGCAGCTCGGCACCGGCGCCGCGCCGGAGCTTGCCGGAGGGTGTCTTGGGCAGCGAACCCGGTGCGACCACGAGCACCGTGGAAGGACGCGCCCCCACCTCGCCGAATATCTTCGCGGCGACTTCCTTGCGCAGTCGGCGTTCCTCGGTCTCGTCGCCCGCGGAACGGGACTCCACGATCACCGCGAAGTGCTCGCGTCGCGTATCGGCGTCCCTGCGCACGGCAGCGGCGTTTCCGGCACGCACACCCGGGACCGCGCAGGCGGCCCGCTCGATGTCGGCGGGGTGCACGTTGCGACCGCCGAGCACGATCACTTCCTTGCGGCGCCCGCACACCACCAGCTGCCCGTCCACCAGATACCCCTCGTCACCGGTGTCCAGCCACCCGTCCTCGTCGGTGGCCGCTACCGGCCCGTGCACCGTCAGGTACCCGGGTGTCACGGCGGCACCACGGATCAGCAGACCACCCACGCTGCGCTCCGGCAGCGGCGAACCGGACTCGTCGACCACCACGACCTCCATCCCGGGAAGCGGGGGGCCGAGTTTCGCGAACCCGCGTACCCCGGACGTTTCCGTCTCGGTGGGAACGGCCCGCCGACGCGACCGGAGCTCCTCCGGGTCCACGGTGTCCACGCTCATACCGGCGTTGGCGGGCGCGAACGAGACGGCCAGGGTCGCCTCAGCCATGCCGAAGGCGCACACGACGCTTTCCGGCCGCAGTCCGAATCCGGCTCCCGCGGCGAGGAACCGCTCCACCGTGTCGGGATCCACCGGCTCGGCACCGTTGAGGGCGAACCGCAGCGTGGACAGGTCGAACTCACCCTGCTCGGCTCGTTCCATGCCACGTGCCGCGATGGCGTAGGCGAAGTTCGGCGCGGCGGTGACGGTTCCGCCGTACCGCCCGATCAGGTCCGGCCACAGCGAGGGCCGCGCCAGGAAGTCGGCCGGGGTGACCTTCACCAGCCGCATGCCCAGGGCCATCGGCACGGCCAGACAACCGACCATGCCCATGTCGTGGAACAGCGGCAGCCACGAGACCGCCACGTCGTGCTCGGGGGACAACCGTGCGGCGGCCGTGATCGCGCGGGTGTTGTGGTGGAGATTGCCGTGCGTGATCCGCACCGCCTTGGGCTCGGCCGAGGAGCCGCTGGTCAATTGCAGCAGCGCGAGGTCGTCCTCGCCGGTGGGAACCTCCTCGGTCGGCGCGGTGTCCGCCCCCGAGAGCTCGTCCAGTTCGCGGAACCTGATGCCCTGCTCGGCCAACACCGGGGCGAACTCGCGGAACGGCTCGCCGAGCAGCACCAGCCTGGCGTCGATCATCCGGGTGACGCGCAGTGTGTCGGCGGCCCAGACCTCGAGATCGGTGCGCGGCGTGGGCTGGTGCAGCATCGTCACCGAAGCACCCGCCAGCCAGGCCGCCTGCACCGCGGGAACCACGAAGTCCGGTCTCGCGGCGAGGACCGCCACCGCGTCACCACGGCGCACCGGCGGGAACTCCGCGGCGGAACGCAGCGCGGCCGACATCCGCAACGCGGACTCGCGTACCTGCCACCAGCTCCGGCAGCGGGGCGCGTCCGGCTCACCGGTGACCAGGCCGCGAGTGCCGGGACCGTGATCCGCGGCGGCCGCGGCGGCCACCATTTCCGTGAAGTGGCTCACAATTCCAGTCTACTTCGCGTCGGAACGGATCTCGTTACCTCCGTCGGTGGATCGCGCTGCGAAACACCGTCCATCCCCGCTGCCGCTGCCCATCCCCGCTACCGCCGCGAGGTGGGCGTCGATTTCTCGCGAAATCGACGGACCGACACCGTCCTCGCGGTGTCGATTTCTCGCGAAATCGACGGGCCCGGGGCTCACTCCAGGCTGTCGGCCAGCTCCATCCAGCGGGACTCGATGTCGTCCTTCTGCTCCCGCAGCTCCCGCAGCTGCGAATTCAGCTGCTGCAACCGCTCCGGTTCGGTGGCGGCCTCGGCGAGCTGGCTGTGCAGCTCCTCCTCGCGCCCGGAGAGCTTGTCGAGCTGGCGCTCCAGCCGGGAGAGCTCCTTGCGCGCGGCGCGGTCCTCCGCACCGGACAGCCCGTTCGACTTGGCCTTCCCGCCCTGCGCGGCCCCCGTGGATCCGCCGGAGTCCCGCTGCTGCTTGCCGAGCGCCTGGTCCCCGCCCTCCAGCAGCGAGCGTCGCCTGTTCAGGTACTCGTCGATCCCACCCGGCAGGTGGGTGATGTTGCCGTCGCCGAACAGCGCGACCACGTTGTCACAGACCCGTTCCACGAGGTAACGATCGTGCGAGACCACCACGAGGGTGCCGGGCCAGCCGTCCAGCAGGTCCTCCAGCTGCTGCAGGGTGTCGATGTCGAGATCGTTGGTGGGCTCATCGAGCACGAGCACGTTGGGCTCGTCCATCAACAGCCTCGCCAGCTGCAACCTGCGGCGCTCACCGCCGGAGAGGTCCTCGACCCTGGTCCACTGCCTGCCCTTGCCGAAGCCGAACCGCTCGCCCAGCTGGGAGGCGGTCAGTTCGTACTTGCCGAGCGTGACCTGTTTGGCGACGTCCTCGATGGCCTCCAGCACGCGCCACTTACCGGGCAGGTCGTGCAGCTCCTGGGTGAGGTGGGCCAGCCGGACCGTCTTGCCCTCGACCCGCTTGCCACCGTCCGGTTCCCGCTCCCCTGCCAGCAACCGCAGCAGCGTCGTCTTGCCGGAACCGTTCACCCCGACCAGACCGATCCGATCGCCCGGTCCGAGTCGCCAGGTCACGTTGTCCAGCAGCTTGCGCTCGGCGACCCGGAGGTCGACGTCCTCCAGCTCGACGACCGTGTTTCCCAACCGGCGCTTGGCGAACGAGACGAGCTCCACGGTGTCCCTGGGCTCGGGGACGTCGGAGATCAGGGCCTCGGCCGCCTCCACCCGGAACTTGGGCTTGGAGGTCCGGGCCTTGGCACCGCGTTGCAGCCAGGCGAGTTCCTTGCGCGCCAGGTTGCGGCGCTTCTCCTCGGTCTGCTGCGCAATCCTGGCCCGCTCGGCCCTGGCGTAGACCCAGTCGGCGTAACCGCCCTCGTACTGCTCCACCCGGCCGTCCACGACCTCCCAGGTGCGGTTGCACACCTCGTCGAGGAACCAGCGGTCGTGGGTGACGATCACCAGTGCGCAACGCCGCGACAACAGGTGATCGGCCAGCCAGCGCACCCCTTCGACGTCGAGGTGGTTGGTCGGCTCGTCCAGCACGAGCAGGTCGAGCTCGCGCACCAGTGCGGCGGCCAGCGCGACCCGGCGGCGCTCCCCACCGGAGAACTCGGCGACCCTGTTGTCCAGGCCGAGCCCGGTGATGCCGAGCCCGTTGAGCACGGAGCGCACCTTGGGATCGGCGGCCCACTCGTGCTCGGCGGTGAAGCCCTGCGGGTCCAGCACCGCGTTGCGCACCGTCGCGTCGGCGGGCAGCTCGGTGCGCTGCGTCACGACCGCGCTGCGCAGGTCGCGGGTGTGGTTGACCCGCCCGGCGTCGGGTTCTTCGATGCCGGTCAGTATCTCCAGCAGGGTCGTCTTGCCACCGCCGTTGAGTCCGACGACCCCGATGCGGTCGGTCTCGGTCACGCCGAGCGAGACTCCGTCCAGCAGCGGCCGGACCCCGTGGCTCTTCTCGACCGATTCCAGGTTGATCAGGTTGGCCATCGAGTGTTGGTCACTCCGTCGACTTCGAGTATGCGCGGAACAGGCCGCGGACGTTGCGGGTCCGGACCATCGATTTCATTGCGCGGGCGGGTCGGTTCTCGGTTGGATCGGTGCGCTGACGGGCCACCGGCGGCCGGGGTCCCGTGACCGCTTCGCGGCCACGGTCGGCGTCACGCCCGACCCGGATTCACGCGTGCACCTGCGGCGGAGTGGGTGGGCGATCGACGTGCTCGTCGCCGACCAGCCGTGCTCCCGGAACGGGTCCCTGCGCCACTCGCACGGTCCGGCAGACCCCGGCCCCGGAGAGCTCGGCGGCGATGCGCACCGCCTCGTCCCCGTCGGTACAGAGGAAGGCGCAGGTGGGCCCGGAGCCGGACACGATTCCGGCCAGCGCTCCCGCGTCCACCCCGGCACGCAGCGTCCGCCGCAGTCCCGGGCGCAGCGAGACCGCCGCGGCCTGCAGATCGTTGCCCAGCAGCAGGGCGAGTTCGCGGGGATCGCCCGAGGCCAACGCCTCCAGCAGCGGTTCGACCTCGCCCACGCGGTTGTCAGAGTTGCGCCGCAACCGGTCCAGCTCGGTGTACACCTCCGGTGTCCCGAGTCCTTCGCCGTGCAGCGCGATCACCCAGTGATAAGTGTGTCGGGCCAGTACGGGCACCAGCCGCTCACCACGACCGGTGCCGAGCGCGGTACCACCCTGCAGGGCGAACGGCACGTCGCTGCCGAGTCGGCCCGCTATCCCGGATAGCTCGTCACGGCCGAGTTCGAGCTTCCACAACGCGTTCAGCGCGAACAGCGTGGCGGCGGCGTCGGCACTACCGCCCGCCATGCCGCCCGCGACCGGTATCCCTTTGTTGATCGAGATGTGGACACCGGTCTCGTCGGGATCCCTGCCACTGGCACGGGCGAGTTCGAGCACGGCTCGCCAGGCCAGGTTGTCGGAATCCAACGGCACGTTTTCCGAGCCCTCGCCGTGCACCTCGATGCCCGGCTCGTCGGAACTGCGTACCGTGACCTCGTCGGTCAGCGACAGCGCCTGGAAAACGGTCACCAGCTCGTGATAACCGTCCTGGCGACTGTCACCGACCGAGAGATGCAGGTTCACCTTCGCCGGGACCCGGACGGTGATCGGGGTCGGTACCACGGACAGCACACCCCCAGGGTACGTGTTCGTGCCGCGCACGTTCAGGTGTGCGTCGCCCGGGGTCCGACAGGTCGTGCGATCAGCTCGCGGGGATGACGGACTTGCCGCCGTACTGCTCGTTGATGAAGTCCTTGACCTCCTGGGACCGCAGCATGTCGACGAGCTTGTCGATGCGCGGGTCACCCTGCATCTCGGAGTTGGTGACCACCCCGTTGACGTAGGGGTTGTTCTCGGTCGACTCCAGGGCCAGCGGGTCGTCCAGGTTGGCCTTGAGCGCGTAGTTGCCGTTGACCACGGCGAACCGCACGTCCTGCAGCGAGCGCGGGATCTGGGCGGCCTTGAGCTCCTCGATCTGGAGGTTCTTCGGGTTGTTGACGATGTCGCGGACGTCGGTCTCCTCGGCCGCGCCCTGCTTGAGCTCGATCAACCCCTTGGACTGGAGCAGTTTGAGCGCCCGCCCCCGGTTGGAGGGATCGTTGGGGATCATGACGCTGGCGCCGTCGGAGACCTTGTCCAGCGAGTCGATCTTCTTGGAGTAGATGCCCAGCGGCTCCAGGTGCACCGGGGCGACCCAGTGCAGGTCACCACCGCGCTCCTCCTTGTACTCCTCGAGGAACGGCTTGTGCTGGTAGTAGTTGGCGTCCAGCGAGCCGTTGGCCGTGGCGGCGTTGGGTCTGTTGTAGTCGCTGAACGTCTCGATCTCGATATCGATGTCCCGCTCGGCGGCGAGGTTCTCCTTGACGAACTGCAGGATCTCGCCGTGCGGCTGCGCGGTGGCGCCGACCTTGATCGCCGCGTTCGGATCGTCCTGCGCGGCCGATCCGCCGCCGCAACCCGCTAACGCGAGTGTGCAGGAGGCGAGCACTGCGGCGAGGAGCTTGGTACGCATCGAAGGTCCTTTCGGATCTCGGTTCGGCGGCGTTCGCCGCCGCAACGGCACAAGAGGCCGGTCGTCTTCTTCGGTTCTGTCGGTTTCTGCCGGGCGGTTTTCGATCCGGTGGGAGGCTCCCGTTGGAAGGCACCCAGTGGGAGGCTCGACCTGTCGGGCCGCGAGAACTCACCGGAAGAGCGAAACCGCCGTGTCTCACGTCCGAGGAGCCGTGTCTCAAACCCGGGGAACGGCGGGCTCAGACATTGGTGGCGGCACGCCTGCGGTCGACCAACTTGGTCACCCAGTCGGTGATCAGCTGCATCCCCCATGCCAGGACTCCGAGCAGTACCACCGAGACGTAGAGCACACGGTCGTCGTAGGCGTTGTAACCGTCCAGGATCGCGGTGGCACCCAGTCCGCCGCCCGCGATGGCGCCCGCCATAGCGGCATAGCCGATCAACGCGAGCATGGTCACCCCGACCGCACCGACCAACGCCGCTCGCGCCTCGCTGAGCAGCACTGTCCACACGATCCGGAACTTGCCCGCTCCGGTGGTGACCGCGGCCTCCACGATCGCGGAATCCACTTCGCGCAACGCGTTGGAGGTCAACCGCGCGAAGAACGGCACCGCGGCGATGGCGAGCGGCACGATCGCCGCGCTGCTGCCGAAAGCCTGTCCCATCAGCAGCCGTGTCAGCGAACCGACCACCACCAGCAGCACCACGAACGGGATCGAACGCGTCACGTCCACGATCGCGCCGAGCACCCGGTGTAACAGCGGTTTGGGGGTCAGCCCCACGGGTGAGGTCATGTGCAGCCAAACCCCCAACGGCAGACCACCGACCACCCCCACCAGGGTCGACATCAAGACCATGTAGAGGGTCTCGACAGTCGCGGGACGTACCAGTTCCAAGACCTCCGACCAGGGGGTCACGTCACTCACGCGGCAACTCCATCAACGCTCACGGGAGCGCGGCGCACATGCGCATCGCGCTCGATCATCCACTTCAGCGCGGACTCGGAACGTTCACCGGACAGCCCGACACGGAATTTGGCGACGGGCGTGTCCCCGAGCCGCGTCAGTCCACCGCCGAGAATGGACAGCTCCACCCCGAACCGGCTCGAAGCCTCGGGCAGCAACGCACCCACGGCCGCGAAACCGACCAGCACCACCTCGGCGACGACGTCGTGCCCGCCGGAGTCGAGCTGCAGCGTGCTCGCCTGGTCGGTCTCGGGCAACAGGGTCGAACCGATCCGGCTGCCCGGTTCGGAAACGAGGTCCAGCACCTTGCCGTGCTCGATCACTCTGCCCTGTTCGAGAACGGCGACGTCGTCGGCTATGCGT
The DNA here is from genome assembly GCA_030803735.1 of Actinopolyspora lacussalsi. NCBI lineage: Bacteria > Bacillati > Actinomycetota > Actinomycetes > Actinopolysporales > Actinopolysporaceae > Actinopolyspora > Actinopolyspora lacussalsi. The sequence continues at coordinate 2,647,925 of JAURUC010000001.1, forward strand.
CGAACCACTGCCATGTCGTGCGTGACCACCAGCACCGTCACACCCAGCTCGGAACGAGCGCGCTCCAGCACGGTCAACACCGAGTCGGTGGTACCGGGGTCCAGCGCCGAAGTCGGCTCGTCGGCGAGCAGCACCGAGGGCTTCGCCGCCAGCGCACGCGCGACCGCGACCCGCTGCCGCTGCCCGCCGGAGAGGTGGTCCGGATAGACCGAGGACTTGTCGGCCAGCCCCACCAGGTCGAGCAGCTCGGCGACCCTGCCGCGGCGCTGGGCGGCGGGTACCTTCGCCGACTCCAGCGGCAGGGCGACGTTGCCTGCCGCCGTGCGCTGCCGCAGCAGCGAATCGCCCTGGGGAACCACACCGATCTGGCGCCGCGCCGCGCGGAGCTTGCTGCCCTCCAGCGAGACGAGATCGGTCCCGTCCACGCGGATGGCTCCGCTGTCGGGCTTCTCCAGCAGGGCGATGCAACGCGCGAGGGTGGACTTACCGGCACCGCTGGTCCCCACGACTCCGCAGACGGAACCGTCCGGCACCTGCAGGCTCACGTCGTCGAGCGCCGCCACGGGGGTGTTGCTCTGGGTGAAGGTCTTGGTCAGGTTTTCGACTGTGATCACGATCGAACTCCGCTTCAGCTCGCCTCGGCCGCGGACGTGCGAGGTCGCACGCGAAGACCGGGTGGAAAGGAACCAGGGGCCAGTACGGGATCAGACGTGGCGCCGACAGGCGGTAGTGGTACGCCGCCCGAGATCGACAACACGACGCTCCGTCAGGCCGAGGCGGATAGCCACGGGCAGCGTCTTGGCGCTTGCGGTGGAACTCAGAGACAAATCAACTCCATCGTTCCTGGCGGTAGCACCTGCCCGATCCGGGTGGTTGCTGCGGCGTCGTCGAGCCAGATCTCTCAGCCGCTCGGGATGGACTCCGCGGAAGAGTAAACATCATCGATTCCGCTGGACGCAAGTTGATATGAGTCACTTTCCGCCGTTTGTCGTATTCGTCACTGGCACTCGTGGCGGAACGAAACGAAAAGAATGGTCACAACCAGTGCCCGGTCGAATACGAAAACCCCGGCCGGAATAGAGCGGCGGTGCGCTCCGGTCGGCGAGAAACTCGGAATTGTCGATCAGGCTTCGGTTTCCGCGAGCCCGGCCAGAGCGGCGAACTCGGTGATGTGGAGTTGCTCTCCCCTGGCGGCCGGATCGACTCCGGCCGCACGCAACAGCCGCTCCGCGCGTTCCGACGAACCCGCCCAACCCGACAGCGCGGAACGCAACGTCTTGCGGCGCTGGGCGAAGGCCGCCTCCACCACGGCGAACACGCGGTCGCGGTCGATCTCGGCGGGCGGCTCGTGACGGGTGAAAGCCACCAACCCGGAATCCACGTTCGGCACCGGCCAGAACACGTTGCGCGAGACCGAGCCCGCACGCCGCACATCGGCGAACCAGGCGCACTTCGCGCTGGGGGCGCCGTAACGGCGACTGCCCGGCCCGGCGGCCATGCGATCGGCCACCTCGGCCTGCACCATCACCAGACCGTGCCGCAACGAGGGCAGCTCGGCCAGCAGCCGCAGCACCACGGGGACCGCCACGTTGTACGGCAGGTTCGCCACGAGTGCCGTCGGCGCGCGTTCGGGACCGCCGAATTCGGCCGCGCTCAGCCGCAACGCGTCACCGTTGATCACCCGCAGTCGCTCGGCCAGCGTAGGAGCGTGCTCGGTGACGGTGGCCGAGAGGCGGTCGGCGAGCACGGAATCGATCTCCACAGCGGTCACCGCGCCTGCCGTTCCGAGCAGGGCCAGGGTCAGTGAGCCGATGCCGGGACCCACTTCGAGAACCACGTCGTCGGAGTCGATACCGGCGATGTCGACGATGCGCCGAACGGTGTTGGGATCGTGTACGAAATTCTGCCCCAGTTTCTTGGTGGGACGAAATTCGAGCCGCTCGGCCAGTCCTCGAACCTCGGCCGGACCGAGCAGGCGGACTGCGGACGGCTGTTGCTCCACACCTTCGAAACTAGCAGCCCGAATTCCCACGACCGCGCCGGGACGGCGGGTGGGCGTCGATTTCTCGCGAAATCGCCGGGACGCCGGGGCGGCACGGCGGAGGCGTGGGCGTCAAATTCCCACGAAATCGCCGCGCCGCTTCGACGCAGTGCCGAACCCCGACCGTCTCCGCAGGCCGAACTCCGGCCACCCTCGCGGGGCGAACCCCGACCACTCACGCAGTCGGCACCGCCGCGGGTTCTCCGGCGAGTGCCTCGCGAGGACGGCCCCGACGTTGTGTAGTACCTACCCGATGTCGGGGCACCCGCAGCGAGGCACCGCCGGAGGTTCCGCCACGCAACCACCCCGGCAAGCCGAGGTGGCAACGGTGCCGAATCAGGAAAGGCCGAGCTGGGAGGAGCAGGAGGGCCAGGCCCCGTACCCACCTCGCGCGTCACGCACCTTGGTGGCGATGGCGATCTGCTGTTCCCTGCTGGCCTGGTGCGGGTACGCGGCGTACTGGTCGCCGTCGTAGGCGTCCCAGGTCGACTTGTTGAACTGGACACCACCGTAGTAACCGTTCCCGGTGTTGATGTGCCAGTTGCCGCCCGACTCGCACTCGGCCAGCTTGTCCCAGACACCGCTGTTCGGCGGCTGCTTGCCACCGACGCGCACGACCTTGGGCTCGGCCTCGTTGACCACTTTCTCGCCGACGGTCTCCCGCTTGACCTCTTCGCCGTTGCGGGTGGTCACCCGGGTGAAGACGATCTTCTCCCCGGCAGTGCCCTGTTTTTCGACCTTGCGCTCGCCCTTGAACATCGAGTCGTCGACGATCTCCTTGACCGGCGGCTCGATCTTCTCCCGGACGTTGACGGTCGAGATGCCGGTGCGGTCGATCCGCACCTCGGCACCTTCGCTGATCCGCTTCCCGGAGCCGGGCGTGACCTCGTCGTTCTCGTCGACCTTAAGGCCCTGCTTATCGAGCAGTTCCTCGACCGTGACGGCGGTGGTGGTCAGCTGCCTGGGCTTGTCGCCGCCGTCGACGATCGTGATCGACTTGGCGGTCTTGACCTCCAGGCTCATGCCCTCCTCGGGCACGGGCATGGTGCGCTTGGCGGAGACCGAGGCCCCGTCGGTGGGGACGCCGAGCTGACGCAGCGCCTGGCCCACCGTGACCGACCGAACCCATTCCTCCCGGGTCTGTCCGTCGACGGTGAGTTCGATCTTCCTGCCGCGGTCGAGCGAGATGGTCTCGCCGTGCTCGACCTTGGAACCGAGCGAGGGGCTGAGGGCGTCGTGCTTGTCGACCTCGATGCCCTCGTCCTCGAGCACCTCGCCCACTGTGGACTCGTAGGTGCTGACCTCGCGTTCCTTGCCGTCCACCTCGACGGTGACCGACTTGTCCATCGCGGCGGCCGCGCCGCCCGCACCGGTGATGGACAGGATCACGGCCGCCACCGCGCTCTTGAGGAAACGCCGTTTCCAGGTGCCGATCGCCTCGGACAGTTCCGGCGAGGGCGCTTCCAGCTCCTCGGAGGAGATCGAGTCGGACAACGGCAACGGCGGCATCACCGTCGTCTCGGCGTTGAGCAGCCTGATCAGTTCGTCGACCTCGAGGTCGGCGTCGGCCATCAGGTCCTCGACGTCGGGACCGATGATCTCGTAGAGGTCCTGCGGGGTGATGCTCAGTGCGCCCGGGGGAAAACTCGGGTGATCCTGCGCCGGGTAGGGCGGTATGTTCCCGGTCCGTTCCTCGGGGGGCTCCAGCACGCCGACGGCGGTGTGCCGCTCGCCGGGAACCGCCGGGGTGAACCAGTCCGTCCGGTCGAGTGTGTTCTCCCGGCGGGCGTGCTGCCCGTGGCCCGAGGGCTGCTCACCCAAATAGCCGCGTTCGTTCACAGGGTCGTTACCTCCCGAAGGCGGGAAAGACGTGCCCGAGACGCCCGGAGGGAAACCGCCCCTTCGGCTTCCGACCGGCACGCGCGAGCGCGTTACCTTCGTGCTTCGTGTCCGTATCCGACTCCCGTAGCCAGCGCCGCCAGCCGACCGTCGCGCCCGTAATTCGTGTTCCGAGCGGCGAGGGCAGGCTACCCCGACGTACACCGGCGAAGACTGCGGGCGTAATCCGTGACCGTGGTCATCGGTTTACGAGTTCGAGACTCTAGCGTGATGATCCGCGTGCTGCCAAGGATCACGAAATCGCTGTGACCTGAGTTACCGACACGAAATCGACTTCCCCAGCGCACAGGGCGTCGGTGAAATTCACACGATCGAACCGAAATATGTTCGGCCATTGGCCGCGACACGCCATAACGCGCAGATCTCGACACCGCGCGTGATCGTCAGTATCGGGTTCCTCGCACTATCGAGGGTTATCGATTACCCATACAGCGGTTTCCGGCTCGCACGGGGGTTCCCTGCCCGCACGGGGCCGCGGAACGGCTCGCGGCCCCGCCGCGACATCCCACTAGTGCGGCAACCCCAGCCGGCGGGCGCAGGAGGGCCATGCTCCGTAACCGCCGCGGTCCTCGCGCAACCGACTCGCGACCTCGATCTGTTCGGCGCGCGCGGCTCGGTGGGGATAACGCGCGTAGCGCTCACCGCCGTAGGCGGCCCAGGTGCTCCGCAGAAACTGCAATCCACCGTAGTAACCGTTTCCGGTGTTGATGTGCCACTCACCGCCCGATTCGCACCGTGCCAACCGGTCCCACACCTTTCCCGGGGTGCGCTGGTGCTCGGCTGCGGCGGCGGGGAAACCGGCCCCCAAGCTCGCGGTCAGGGCCGCCGCCAACAGGATCGCGCCGCGTGGAACGTGTCGAGTTCTCATGACCACCTTCTCGGCCGTGGTTCCGGGCAGCGGAACGTCCCCGTGGAACCCCCGTGACAGCGGCCCGCCCGAGCGGCTCGGCCGAACTCACGCCGAAGGTCCCGAACGGGGTTCACGGTGCGCCGACCGAACCGGCGAGCACCGTCGAACTCCCCATCCCGGCTTCCACTTCGGACGGTAGGAGGACGCGGAGTGGTCGCAAGCCGACATCACCGCGACTGATCGAGAAGATGGCCGGAGAGTTACCGAAGCTCAGCCAGCTGCTACACGATCGAGTTGAAAAACTCGTTCCGTAGTGGCCGTCAGCGCGACCGCGAGTTCCGCGACACTCGTCTCACGCAGTTCGGCAAGGTCACGAACGGTGTAGTTTACGCAGTACGGTTCGTTGGGCCTGCCACGAAACGGGTGCGGCGTCAGGAACGGCGCGTCGGTCTCGACGAGCATCTGCTCCACCGGCACGAGGGCCGCCGCTTCCCGGAGACCGCGCGCGTTCGCGTTGCGGAAGGTGGCCGTACCCGCGAACGAGAGCACGTAACCGGCTGCCACGCAACGGCGGGCGAAGTCGGCGTCACCGGAGAAACAGTGGAAGATCACCGTCTCGGGAGCGCCCTCCTCGTCCAGGATGCGCAGGATGTCCTCGTGCGCGTCCCTGTCGTGGATCATGAGTGGCTTGCCGATCCGCTTGGCGAGGTCGATGTGCCAGCGGAACGCCTCCTGCTGCGGTTCCGGCGGTGAGTAGTCCCAGTAGTAGTCGAGCCCGGTCTCCCCGACCGCGACCACCCTGGGATCACGGACCAGCTCGGCCAGCGTTTCCCGCTCGTACTCGCCGAAGTCCTTGGCCCTGGTGGGGTGCAGCGCGACCGCGGCGTGGACCCGCTCGTCCCAGCCCGCGGCGGAGACCGTCCACTTCGCCGACTCGATGTCGTCGGCCACCGTCACCACCCGGCCGACCCCCGCGGCCTCGGCCCGGTCCAACATGCGGCGAACATCCGCCGCCTCGACCGCGCCACAGGCGTCGAGATGGGTGTGCGCGTCCACCACCGGAGCGGGCAGCGTCTCCGGCTCCGGTGGCGGGGTTCGTTTGTCGCCCTTGCTCACTCCGCCCATTATTCCCGTGAGACGCCCGTCACACCCCGGCCCCCGGCGCCGAGGGCGCGCGGGCGAAAGACCCGGCCGCTCCGGTGGGAACGACCGGGCTGGGAATCCACCGCCGGATCAGCTCTGGATCGGCGCCCACTCCGGGCCGGTCTCGGCCAGCTCGGGGTCGAGCTTGCCGAACAGCGGCGTCGGCTTGCTCAGCGGTGTGCCGACCCCGATCGGCCGGGACTCCCAGCTGGCCTGCTCGGCGGCGTAGTCACCGGTCAGGATCGGATAGGAACGGTCGGACACGTCCAGGTCGTCGACCTCCCGCAGCTGCGGCTGCGCCGCCCACGTTCCCGTACCGCCCAGCAGCTCGTGCACCCGCTGCGCCGAGTGCGGCAGGAACGGGGTGAGCAGGGTGTTGGCATCCGAGACCAGCTGCAACGCGGTGTGCAGGATGGTGTCGCGGCGTTCCGGATCGTCCTTGCGCTTCCAGGGTTCCTGCTCGGACAGGTACTTGTTGGCCGCCGAGACGACCCGCATCGCCTCATGGGTCGCGGCGCGGAACCTGGAGCGCCGCAGGTGACCGCCGACCACGTCGAAGGCGTCGCGGGCCATCGTCTTGAGCTCCTCGTCGGCGGCCTCCGGAACGCGGGGTTCGGGAACGGCGCCGACATTCTTGGCAGCCAGCGAAACCGCCCGGTTGACCAGGTTCCCCCACTCGTTGGCGAGTTCGAAGTTGATCCTGCGGACGAACTCGTCCCAGGTGAAGTCGACGTCCTGGGTCTCGGGGCCGGCCGCCGAGATGAAGTAGCGCAGCGCGTCCGGCCCGAACTCGCGCACGAAGTCACGCACGTAGATCACCGTTCCCCGGGAAGTGGAGAACTTTGACCCGGTCATGGTCAGGAACTCGCTGGAGGCGATCTCGGTGGGCAGGTTCAACTCGCCGTAGGGACCGGCGTTGCCGCCGCGATCCCCGGCTCCGTTGTGCCCCATCAGCAGGGTGGGCCAGATCTGGGCGTGGAAGGTGATGTTGTCCTTGCCCATGAAGTACACCCGCAGCGCCTCCGGGTCGTTCCACCAGGCACGCCACGCCTCGGGATCACCGGAACGCCTGGCCCACTCGACGCTGGCCGAGAAGTAGCCGATCACCGCGTCGAACCAGACGTAGAGTCGTTTCATCGACTGCTCGTCCCAGCCCTCCAGCGGGACCGGAACCCCCCAGTCGAGATCGCGGGTGATCGGCCTGGGCCGCATGTCCTCCACGAGGTTGCGGGTGAAGTTCAGGACGTTGGAACGCCAGTCGGTACGCGTGGACAGCCACTTGCCCAGCGTCTCGGTGAAGGCGGGCAGGTCCAGGAAGAGGTGTTCGGTCTCCACGAAGCGCGGCACTTCCCCGTTGATCCGGGAGACCGGGTTGCGCAGCTCGGCCGCGTCGAGCTGGTTCCCGCAGTTGTCGCACTGGTCGCCGCGGGCACCGTCGTGATCGCAGATCGGGCAGGTGCCCTCGATGTAGCGGTCGGGCAGGGTACGGCCGGTAGAGGGGCTGACCGCTCCGGTGGTGGTCTTGGGGATGATGTAGCCGTTGCGGTACAGCGCCAGGAAGATCTGCCGCACCACCTGGTAGTGATTGCCGGTGGTGGTCCGGGTGTAGAGGTCGTAGCTGACCCCGAGCGATCCCATGTCCTCGGCGATCACCCGGTGGTACTTGTCCACCAGCTCACGCGGGGTGATGCCTTCCTTCTCCGCCTGGACCTGGATCGGGGTCCCGTGCTCGTCGCTGCCGGAGACCATGAGCACCTTGTTCCCGGCCATTCGGTGGTACCGCGAGAAGACGTCCGAGGGGACACCGATTCCGGAGACGTGACCGATGTGTCGCGGCCCGTTGGTGTAGGGCCAGGCCACTGCGGTAAGGACGGGGGTACTCATGGTTCACAGCCTACGTAAACCCGCGTCGGGAACTCGAGCGGGTTTGTCGCGTGACGGCCTCACCACTTTCCGGAGTCACGGCAGGGCAGCCGGAACGCGCCACCGCCGGAACCGCTCGAAGCGCCACCGGGAGAGTCCGTGGGGAGCGTCGAGCGGGCGCGCCGTTGAACGTGTCGGTGACGACGCGGAGCGACCGGGGCCGAACGCGGACCACGCGGTGAACATTGGTCACGTCGGAGCGGCACCGTAGACTCCCCCGCATGGCCGATTCGCCGTCATCCAGTCCACCGAGCACGGGACCACCGGGCGAGCTGGCCGAGGCCACCCGCGACGAAGCGGCGTTGACGCGTTTCCTGCGCGGGCTGCCCGGCATCGACGCGGTGGGACTCGAACAGCGGGCCACCGCGTTGGCGGGGCGCGCCGTCAAGGGAGAGGCCAAGCTGCGCGCCATCGACCGCGCGGTGGGCATGGTGGACCTGACCACGCTGGAGGGTGCGGACAACGCGAGCAAGGTGCGTGCGCTTGCGTCCAAGGCCCGCACCCCGGACTCGCGGTTCCCGGACGTTCCCCGGGTGGCCGCGCTGTGCGTCTACCCGGATCTGGTCACCGAGGCGGTGACGGCGCTGCGCGGTTCCGGGGTCGGGGTCGCCTCGGTGGCGACCGCGTTCCCCTCGGGCCGCTCCACGCCGCGCGCCAAGCTGGCCGAGGTGGAGCTGGCGGTGGAATCGGGTGCCGACGAGGTGGACATGGTCATCGACCGCGGTGCTTTCCTCGCGGGTGAGTACGGCCGGGTGTTCGACGAGATCGAACAGGTCCGGGCCGCGTGCGGTCCCGCCCACCTGAAGGTGATCCTGGAAACCGGCGAGCTGGGCGGCTACGACAACGTGTGGCGGGCGAGCTGGCTGGCGCTGCTGGCGGGAGCCGATTTCGTCAAGACTTCCACCGGCAAGGTCTCCCCCGCCGCGACCCTGCCGGTGACCCACGTGCTGTTGCGGGCGGTACGCGAGTGGCGGGATCGAACCGGGCAGTCGCGTGGGGTCAAACCCGCTGGCGGAATCCGCACCACCAAGGACGCGATCCGCTACTTGGTGGCGGTTCGGGAGGTGGCCGGACCGGACTGGTTGACACCCGAGCTGTTCCGGTTCGGGGCGTCCGGACTGCTCAACGACCTGCTGATGCAGCGCGAAACGCAACTTCACGGCCACTACAGTGGCCCCGACCAGGTGACGGTGGATCTTTGACGGAGCCCGACCCGAACCCCCTGGAGTACGCGCCCGCCCTCGAATCCGCGACGGTCGCCGCACTTCGGGAGCGCTACCGCCCGTTCATCGGCGGGGAGTTCACCGACGGCAGCGGTGCGGTGTTCTCCAGCGTGAATCCGGCGACCGGGGAAACGCTGGCCGAGATCACGGGCAGTGCTGAATCCGATGTGGACCGAGCGGTGAACGCGGCCGAGGACGCCTTCCGCAGCCACTGGGGCTCGATCAGCGGTACCGACCGGGCCAAGTACCTGTTCCGGATCGCCCGGCTGCTGCAGGAACGTTCCCGGGAACTGGGGGTGCTGGAGACGCTGGACACCGGCAAACCCGTCAGGCAGGCGACGGAGTTCGACCTGCCCAACGCGGCGGCGTGGTTCCTGCACTACGCGGGCTGGGCGGACAAGCTGGACCACGCCGGATTCGGCCCCTCCCCCGCACCGCTCGGGGTGACCGGGCAGGTGGTCCCGTCGAACTTCCCGCTGCTGCTGCTGGCGCAGCGAATCGCTCCGGCCCTGGCCTGCGGATCCACCGTGGTCGTCAAACCATCCGAGCGGACACCGCTGAGCGCGCTGGTGTTCGGCGAGATCTGCGAGCAGGCCGGTCTACCCTCCGGCACGGTCAACATCCTGCCCGGCGACTCGGGGACCGGAGCGAGCCTGCTGACACATCGCGGGGTGCGGCACGCGGTTTTCACCGGTTCCACCGAGGTGGGCGAACGGGTGCGGCGCGACCTCGCCGGCCGGGGCAAGCGAGTCACGTCCGAACTGGGCGGCAACGGGGTAAACATCGTGTTCGCCGACGCGGCGCCGGAGGAGGCGGTGCGGGGTGTGGTCGAGGGTGCCTTCTTCAACCAGGGTCGGGTCCGCTGCGCGGGATCGCGGCTGCTGGTGGAGGAGTCCGCGGCCGAGGAGTTCGTGGCACGGCTGCGCGACCGCATGGCGGAGCTGCGGGTGGGCGATCCGATGGATCGCAACACCGATGTGGGGTCACTCGGCTCGACGGCCGAGGTGGAGCGGATCTCCGAGCTCGTGGAGCGTGGCGTCGCGGAGGGGGCGAGTCGTTGGACCGTCCCGGCGACGCTGCCACAGCGCGGCGACTTCATGGCTCCCACGCTGCTGACCGACGTGCAGCAGTCCATGAGCGTGGCGCGAACGGAGGTTTTCGGCCCGGTGCTCTCGGTGCTGACCTTCCGCACCGCGCGGGAGGCCGTAACCAAGGCCGACAACACGCCGTACGGTCTGGCCGCGGGCGTGTGGAGCGAGAAGGGCTCCCGCGCGCTGTGGACGGCGCGCGGGCTGCGTACCGGTGTGGTGTGGGCCAACACGTTCCATCGGTTCGACCCGACCGCTCCGTTCGGTGGGCGCGGCGAGTCCGGGAACGGTCACGTCGGCGGTGCCGCGGGTCTGGAGGCCTATCTCGATGTCTGAAGACGAGGCGCGGTTGAGCACGCGGAAGAGGGTGACGGTGCCCAAGACCTACAAGCTCTACGTGGGCGGGTCCTTCGCCAGATCCGAGTCGGGCCGGGTCGTCGCGGTCGCCGACGCGGACGGGACGTTCCGGGCGAACGCGGCGAAGGCCTCGCGCAAGGATCTGCGCGACGCCGTGGCCGCGGCCCGCAAGGCGTTCGACGGCTGGTCCGGTGCCAGCGCCCACAACCGTGGGCAGGTGCTGTTCCGGGTCGCCGAGATGCTGGAGGGGACGCGGGACCGGTTCACCTCCGAGGTGGCGGCGACCGAGGGGCTGTCCGCGACGGAGGCGGAACGGGCGGTGGACACCGCTGTGGACCGAATGTTCTGGTACGCGGGCTGGACCGACAAGCTCGGCGTCCTCCGGGGCGGTGTCGGCCAGGTGGCCGGTCCGTACACCGTGCACAGCACGCCGGAACCCGTGGGCGTGGTGGGTGTGGTGGCGCCCCGGCGCTCCTCGCTGCTGGGCCTGGTCAGCGTGCTGGCCCCGGTGCTGGCGGCGGGCAACAGCGCGGTGGTGCTCGTGGATACGGAACTGGCGGTGCCCGCCGTGAGCCTGTGCGAGACACTGGCCACTTCGGACGTACCAGGTGGGGTGGTCAACGTGCTCACCGGGGATCCCGCCGAACTGGTCTCACGGCTGGCATCGCACTCCGATGTGGACGCGCTGGATCCGAGCGGGGCGGACGAGTCCCTGCGTGGCGAGCTGGAGGAGACGGCCGCCGGAAGCGTCAAGCGAGTACTCGACGCTCCGCTCGTGGAACCGGACTGGAGCACCGCGCCCGGCACGAGGCGGTTGCGTGCCTTCACCGAGCTGAAAACGGTGTGGCACCCGATCGGGGAGTGACCCCGGCGCTCCGCGATTTCTCGCGAAATCGCGGAGCGGGCGGTCGACTGGCGGGCGGTCGCTCGGGAGGACCGCCCGGCACGCTCAGGAACTCCCGACACCACCGGGCCTGGGATCCACGATCCGGTTGCCGCGGATGGTGCGGGCCAGCAGGCCCACCGTGCCGAGCAGGAACACCGCCGCGAAGGCGAGGGCGGCCCAGCGCGGCATCGTGACCAGCACCGGCTCCGCGCTGACCATTCGCTCGATCCAGTCCGCCCCGAACGGTGCGAGCACCAACGTCGCCAGCGCCCCCAGCCCGAACCACAGTCGCCGCTCCACGCTGTGGAGCTCGGTCGCGGCGCGCATCGCCAACAACAGCGGCACCACCAACAGCGCCAGCAGGGCGAGGATCCCGACGAGGCTGCCGGTGGTCAGTGTGACCTCGCTCGTGGTGACGGCGGGAACCGCCAACTCCGCCGCGCACAGCGCCAACGCGGCGACCAGCAGCACACTCGGGCGCAGCACGGCCCGCCGAGGGGAACCGGCGAACGCGCCGAACTCCTCGGCCACACGCGCCGCGTACTCCCCCGGCGTGCCGAACGCCTCAACCGGGTCCTGCCCGGTTTCGGCCACGTGGGTCTCCACCTCGGCCAGCACGTCCCCGATCCGAGCACCCGGCACCTCGCGCATCCGCAGCGCGAACAGCAACTCGTTGCGGTACTTCTCCGACGATCCCGTGCTCATGAGCTCATTCCCCGTTCCAGTACAGCGGTGGCGTTCTTGGCGAACTCGGTCCACAGCGGCCCCTGCTCGGCCAGCACCGCACGGCCCTGCTCGGTGAGCAGGAAGAACTTCCGGCCCGGACCGCCGGCTCCGGCACGCCACTCGCTGCGTACCAATCCTTCCGAGTCCAGGCGGTTCAGCAGCGGGTACAGCGTTCCCGGCTTCATACCGGGAAGTCCGGCCTCGTCGAGACGCCGAACCAGCGTGTAGCCGTAGTCCTCCCCGCTCTCGGCCAGCAGCGCGAGCACGGCGAGATCGAGCACCCCGCGCAGCCACTGCGTCTGTCGTTCCACCGATCTCTTCTCCGACACGACTAGAAAATAGCACCGACTAGTTTGTCTCGCCAAGTAGTAAACCGCGAAGTATACTGATCGGCGCTTGACTTTGCGCCACAAAGTAAGTGAAACTTTGCGCCACAAAGTTCGACTACAGGGGGCAGGAAATGAGCGAGGAACACACCTCCGACACCTCGACTCCGTCACCGGCGGAGATGCTGGCCATCACCGAGCGGCAGCAGCAACGCGCCGAGCGAGCCCTCGACATCAACCCCGGCCTGCTGTTCGGCGTGTGGGGCGCGGCATGGGTACTGGGATTCGGCGAGCTGTACCTGACCATCGGCGACGATCCGGTACTGCTCGTTCCCCTCTGGCAGGCACTGGGCATCTTCTTCGGCTGCCTGGGCGTGGCGGGCTTCATCACCGTCTGGCACCTCGCGAACAGCCTGCGTGGGCTGCGCGGCCCCGCACAGAAGTCCGGGGCGATGCACGGCTGGTCCTGGACGCTGGGATTCGTCGCGCTGGGGGCGCTGATCGCCGCGACCTCGCGGATGGGCATCTCCGAGGAGGTCTACGCCATGCTCTGGGCCAGCGGATCCGGCCTGCTGGTGGGAGTGCTCTACCTCAGCGGCGGCGCGCTGACCGGGAGCTGGACGCAGTACGGCGTGGGGCTGTGGATCCTGGCGATCAACGCGGCCGGAGCCTTCACCGGCATCCCGAACCACTACCTGGTCATGTCGCTGGCCGGCGGCGGTGGTTTTCTGGTGGCGGGAACGGTGCTGACGCTGCGCGCTCGCGCGAAACCGTCCCCCAGTCACGAACGCCTGCCCGGAGAACCGGAATGAACCCTGCCGACGTCCGACTCGATCCGGTCATCCACGCCCAGGCCAGGCTGCGGGTGATGACCACTCTCGCGGCACTGCCCACCGAGGACCGGATCGCTTTCGGCCGGCTGCGGGAACTGCTGGACATGACGCCGGGAAACCTGATCACTCACCTGCGCAAGCTCGACGAGGCGGGCTACACCGACAGCACCAAGACGGGCCCCGGTCGCGGCACCACCTACGTGTACCTCACCGAAGCGGGACGCACGGCCTTCGACCAGTACATGCGGCAGCTGCGGGCCCTGTTGGAACCGGTCACCGACGAGGGGGACTCTTGACCCGATACCAAGCACGTGCCATCGGCGTGTCACGCCGATTCGGTTCGCTGCACGCGCTGGACAACATCGACCTCGACATCTCTCCCGGAGAGCTCCTGGGACTGCTGGGGCCCAACGGAGCGGGCAAGACCACCCTGCTGAGCCTGCTCACCGGCCTGCGCTCTCCCGGCGCGGGCCGCGTCGAGCTCTTCGGTGGTGATCCCCGCCAACCACGCAACCGCGAACGGCTGGGAACCACCCCGCAGGAAACCGGCCTACCGGACACGCTGCGCGTGGGCGAGATCGTGGAATTCGTCGCCAAGCACTACCCGGAACCGCTGCCGGTCGGTGAACTGCTGGAGCAGTTCGGACTCAGCGAACTCGCACGCAGGCAGGCCGGTTCGCTGTCCGGCGGGCAGCAACGGCGGTTGAGCGTGGCGCTGGCCTTCGTGGGCGATCCCGCCCTGGTGGTGCTCGACGAGCCGACCACCGGGCTGGACGTGGCCGCGCGCAACTCGCTGTGGGAGGCGCTGCGCCATCACCATCAGCGCGGAACGACACTGCTGCTGACCAGCCACTACCTCGCTGAGATAGAGGCCCTGGCCGAGCGGATCGTGGTGATGGACCGCGGCAGGGTGCTGGCCGACGGGCCGCAGCGGGAGATCAAGTCGCGGGTGCACACCCGGACCGTGACCGTGCGGGGAACGAACCTGCCGGAGCTGCCGGGGGTGGTGCGCTCCGAACTCGACGACGGGGCGCATCGACTGTTCACCCGCGACTCCGACCAACTGGTCCGCGATCTGGTGCGCAGCGGAGCGGACTTCGAGGACCTGACCGTGACAGGGGCTTCGCTGGAGGAAGCGTTCACCGCGCTGACCGCCGAGGCGAACCCGATCGACGAGCACGCCGGGGGAAGAGCATGAGCGCCGTCCTGCTTTACACGCGCTACCAGTTCCGCGAAACGGTGCGGATCCCGATGGCCGCGCTGGGTACCCTCGCGTTTCCCACGCTGTTCATGTTGCTGTTCGTCGTCTCCAACCGCTCGGTCTCCGCCAACGCAGCGGCGGCCACCGAAGCGGCGGGGCAGATGTCGATGTTCGCGGTGATCAGTGCTTTCGTGTTCAACCTCGGCGCCGGGGTCGCCGAGGACCGCGCCAAGGCATGGCACAGCTACCTGCGGACGCTGCCCACCGGCCCGATGGCGCAGCTCGGCGGCAGGCTGTGCAACGCGCTGTGCTTCGCACTGCTGTCGCTGATACCGGTGGGGCTCACGGCGGTACTGTTCACGGCGGCCGAGGCTTCGGTGATCGAGGTGGGCACGACGGTGTTCGCACTGGTCCTCGCGGGCGTACCGTTCGCCTTCCTCGGGCTCGCGGTTGGGTACTCCATGCCGCTCAAGGCGGCCATCCCCACTGTCCAGCTGATACTTTTCCCGCTGGCGTTCGCGGGCGGCCTGTTCCTGCCGCCGAGCGTGTTCCCGGACTGGCTGGACAGGATCTCGACCGTACTTCCGACCAGGGCGGCCCGTGAGCTCGTACTCGGCGCGCTGACCGGAGGCGGGCCGCCGCTGACAGCGTTGGCCGTCGCCGTGGGCTGGACGGCCGCGCTCGGAGCGCTGGCGGTGTTCACCTTCCGCCGCGACGAGGGAAGGCGGTTCCGCTGAACCGGATCCGCTACCGCCCCACCCGGGCGCGTAAATTTCGCGAGAAATCGCCGCGCCCCGGGTGGGTGGTTCGGCGGGTTCAGCGGATCTGCCAGTCCAGTCTGCCGTCCTCGGTCACCGTCGGCCTGCTGTAACCGGCGGAACCGCCCTCGGTCAACGCGCGGTGCACATCGGCCAGCATCGAGGCCAGATCGGCCCACAGCGGTGGGCCGACACGGCTCATCTCCTGCTCCCACTCCAGTACACAGCCACGCAACGGGCCGGGACGCAGGTCCACCACCAGTTCGTCGGCGAACCCGTCACCCGCGATCGGGATCCAGGCCGGATGGAAGCTGCTTCCCGCCGAACCGGCGTAGTAGTCGCAGGCGGGCCGATGCCACTTGGCCGCCCAGGTCTCACGGAACTCGCACCAGACCCGCCACGCCCCCGACGCGCCGTAGGGCGTGTAGAACGGCGGCAGCACATCGGTCAACGATCCGGATTCGGTTCCACCGCAGCAGGTCCACCACTCCTTGAGCTGCTGGGGAAGCGTGAGCTCGAACTCCGATTCGAACGCGGCCATGTCCGGGGGCGGTAGTGCCTGCTTGAGTTCGGAGGCGGTCGTCGGCGCGTACTCGGCGAGCCAAAGTGTGATTTTGGTCCACAGCAACGTGACATCCATTCACCTCATGCTCGGCGCGGAAACCGCTGAACGGTACCGCCGACCTTGAGGTGGGGAAGGTCCGTTCGGCGTGTTCGATCACGGTTGAACCGACCGCCCGATGCGGGAAGGAGTGTTGGGCCGAGCGGTTCCGCGGTTCCACCGCGCGGAGGAGAGCGGGAGGTAACTACCCGAGACCTCCGCGGCCGGAGCGAGAGCCGGCTGGAGGTTCCGCCGAGCGAGCACCCCGACAACCCGACCGGAAAACCTCGATGAGGTAGCTTGGGGTTCCTTGCTTCGATGCGTCCCGGCTCGGACGCTCGGTGCGCCGAGCGTTCGGGCACCACGAGGGCGAGTCATTGAGCAGGGGCTCCGGTGCGAGTCGGCTACACACGGTACGACACCGTATCGGCAATCGAATCCCCGTCCAGTAGGCTTCGGCAGCGTCCGCTTCGGCGACCGGAGGTAGCAAGATGGCGCAGGACATCGTCCCGATCGAGCTCGGGCTGCCGCAGGGCGATCTGGTCACCCTCTGGGCTCCCCGATGGCGCGAGGAAGGCGAGGAGTGGGAGGCCTTCCTCGGCCACGAAGAGAATCTGTACGCGTTTGCCGACCCGGCACACCTGGCCGCCTTCGTGCGATCCGGCGCGGCCAACGACCTGGATGACCACCCGGCCTGGCACGTGGTACCCGCCCTCTCGGCTGTCGACCTCAGCCCGGACGAGGACCATCAGTACGACCTGGTCGGTGTTCCGGAACTCATCGCCGAGCCCCCGGACACCTGGACCATCAACGAGCTCTCCGAGATCGTGGAGATGGCGCGTTCGCTGGCCGAGGTCTGCGAACTCGACACGGTCACCGAGGTGCTGCAGGACGCCGAGGGCTTCGATCTGCTCGGTGAGGGCACCCTGCCGTTCAGCGGCAAGGAGGGCCAACGGCGCTGGAACCGGATCTGCCGCGTGGTGGCCGAGCGGTGGGACGAGCTACTGGACGCGATCGACGGTGTGGTGGCGAGTCCCGAAGTGGATGCCACCGCCGTTTCCGAGGCCGAGAACGAGCTGGCCGAGGAACTACCGGGGGAGGACGAGGACGCCGAATCGGACTCGGCCGCGGCATCCGAGCACGAGGAGTCCGGGGAGACCGAGGACAGCGGGGACACCGAGGACGACGAGCGGGAACAGGGCTTCTGGCGCGAGATCGGTATCGATCCGATCAAGATCGTCACCGGTGGCCGCGAGTACTACTCACTACGCTGCTTCCTGGGTGAGGACCCGGTCTTTCTCGGCTCGGACGGCAGCATCGACGTCTGCACCTCACCGAGGGCGCTGGCGCGCTACCTGGCCGAGGACAAAGTGGACAACACCGATCTGGCGCGGGTCGCGACGTGGCAGACGGTCAAGAACGCGGCCACCGCGGGCGAGCTGGAGATCGACGTCGAGCCGGACAACACCTACGTGTTGAGCGGACTGGACGACGACCTGGCCGAGGGACCGTCCGAGATAGACCCGAACCAGCTCGACCTGGCCGAGGAGCTGCTGACCGACGCTGCTTCCTGGGCCGGGGACGAGAGCGTGGAGAACGCGCTGGGCTCCTCGGAACGCCTGGGCTGGATGCTGTCCTACGTGCTGCGCCCCGACCCGAACCGGCTGCCCCCCACCCCGCCGTTCGACCAGGAGGTGGCCGCGTGGCGCGAACTGGTGGAGAGCTTCGAGGCGAGACTGCGGGTGCACTGATCGGCGTCCTCCGATCCGTTCGCCCGTGGCGCGGTTGTCGAGGTCTCCCAACGGTTCTCGCTCCGAGAACCCGGTGATGAGTGGACACCCGTGCCACCGCGTTCCTCGCTCGTTGAAGCGCACCGTGGACGAACCCGCGGCGGCACGAGAATCGATGCGCTCGTCCCGTCGCCGGAAGGTGGCGGGACCAC
The DNA here is from genome assembly GCA_030803735.1 of Actinopolyspora lacussalsi. NCBI lineage: Bacteria > Bacillati > Actinomycetota > Actinomycetes > Actinopolysporales > Actinopolysporaceae > Actinopolyspora > Actinopolyspora lacussalsi. The sequence goes on from JAURUC010000001.1 coordinate 2,665,722, forward strand.
GCCTCGCTCGGCGAGCGACTCCAACCACCCGAATGACTCCGCGCCATACTTTCGGGGCGGCGACCCGGTTCACCATCAGCTCGTCGGCACCGCCTGTCCGCTCCACTGTTGAGCCCGCGGCCACTTTCGTGCAAGAATTGATCACGCTGCGCGATCACAGCTCGTCGGAGATGTCGGGACAGGGGATCGTACAGCGCGAATCGGACTCACGCTCACCCTGGCGGAAAGCCGCGGAACTGGCGCAATTACTCCGTTCGAGGGAACAATCGCCACCGTATTCGTGGAAAATGCCGGGGGGCGTATGCCCAACTGACCCCCTACTCGCTACGCTCCAATAGTCCTCTCCCTCCCCCTCGACGAAGGACGACCTTTGCCGTGAACGAGAACAGCCAAGACACGGTGTCGTTCGACCGTATGCGGAACATGCTGACGCGGGCAGCGGAGATCCGCGAAAGCGAACAGCAGCAGATCTTCGACGCTCTCGACGAGATCAACGCCCGGATGTCGCCGCTGGAGTCCCTCGGCTCCGTACGCAAACGGCTGTCCGAGCTGCCGGATCGCACCGAAGTCAGCGTGCTCGCCGAACGACTCGACGAGGCACTGTCCAAACTGGAAGCCCAGGAGAACGCGATCTCCGGCCTGAACAGCCAGGTCGAAGGTCTCGCCGACAAGCTGGCCAAGCCGTTCGCGCAACTGGACGGCAGGTTGGACGGCATGGCGGGACGTTTCGACGGCGTCACGGGCCGCATGGACGGTCTGGAGGACAGGCTCTCCCACGTCCACAATCGACTCGAAGAGCTGGGGCAGCACCTGGACCAGCAGGACACCCGCCTGCAGGAGGTTCCCGGCTCGGTCCAGGAACCGCTCAGGGAGCGTCTCGACCAGATGGAGACCAGCCTGCGAGGTCGGTTCGCCGAGATCGACGAGGGTGTCCACGAACACCTCGACGGCACCAGGGAATCGCTGCAGCGCTCGGTGAGCGACGCGGCCCAGGAAGTCCGCAACGGGATCGGCGAGACCCTGTCCGAGAACGCCGAGAAGGTCAACGGCAAGCTCGACGCGCTCGCGGAGCGTCCGGCGGTCGACCCGACCGAGCGCCTGCAACAGCTCGCCGACCGACTGGAATCGCTGGCGAGCCGACTGGACCAGGTGTCCGGCCGGATCGACTCGGTCGAGGAGAACGTCAACACTCGCCTCGACTCCGTCGAGAGCGGTGTCACCGAACGGATCGGCGACGTAGGCAGCACCCTCGGCGAGGACCTCTCGCAGTTGCGGGGCACCCTCTCCGAGCGTCCGGACTCGGAATCGCTGGACTCGCTGGTGCGCAACGCCAACGAGGAGAGCGAGCGCAAGCACGCCGGCCAGCTGGACGAGGCCATGGCCACCTTCGCCGAACTGATCCTCGGCGGCGGTGCCCCCTCGAACAACAACGCGGTCTCGCCACCGACGACACTGCCCCGGCAGCAACAGCAGCGTCGCAGTCGCTCCAAGAGCGCCAAGCGCGACTCGGACAAGGCGAGCGGTTCGGACGAGCCGGACGACGACTACACGGCCGACAGCGCCTGATCGCACGCGAGTGCCGACTTCCACCGGAGCACGCACCGGGCAGGTCCGTGACATGCCCTAGGGGCGCCGCTCCGGCGACGTCGGCACAGTGAACGGGGATCGACGGGGACCACACGGTGTGGCGCCCCGCGGGGCCGAAGCGGCCCCGCGGGTGTCACACCGCCACGTCGGAACCGGTCACGCGCTCCAGCACCACCGGCTCGGTCCGGACCTCACCGTGGGTGATCTCGTAGGCCTCGTGCAGTCGACGTGACGCGTCCTCGACCGTGCCCGGATCGTCGGTGTGCAGTTCGAACAACGGCTCGCCCCCGGACACCCGGTCCCCGGGTTTGGCCAGGCAACGTACGCCCGCGGCGTGCCGCACCTCGTCCTCCTTGCGTGCCCGTCCGGCACCCAACAACCACGCGGCGGCACCGACCGCACGGGCGTCCAGCGTGGCGAGGTTTCCGCTCCGCGGCGCGTGCAACGTGTGTACGTGCGCGGCGGCGGGGAGGTCCGCGTCGGGATCACCGCCCTGCGCGGTGACGAGAGCACGCCACTTCTCGTACGCCGCCCCGGATGCCAGCACCCCGGCCGGATCCACATCGGACAACCCACTGCTCGCCAGCATCTCGCGGGCCAGCGCGAGCGTGAGTTCGGTGACGTCGGAAGGGCCCTCTCCCCGCAGCACGCTCACCGCCTCGGTGACCTCCAGAGCGTTTCCCACCGCCACGCCCAACGGCGCCGACATCGAGGTCAACAGCGCGCTGGTGCGCACCCCGTTGTCGTTGCCGGTGGCGACCAGCGTCCTGGCGAGACGTCTCAACTGCTCCGGTTCGGTCAGCAGGGCGCCCGAACCGCACTTGACGTCCAGCACCAGCGAGGCGGTGCCCTCCGCGAGCTTCTTGCTCAGGATGGAACCGGCGATCAGCGGCACCGACTCGACCGTGCCGGTCACGTCCCGGAGGGCGTACATCCTGCTGTCGGCGGGGGCGATCCGTTCCGTGGCGGCGCAGATCACCGCTCCCACATCGTCGAGGTTGCGGTACAGCTCGGCGGTGCTGAGCCGAGCGCGCCAACCGGGGATCGACTCCAGCTTGTCGAGCGTCCCTCCGGTGTGCCCGAGGCCGCGGCCGGACAGCTGCGGCACGGCGGCCCCGCAGGCCGCCACCAGTGGTGTCAGCGCGAGGGTGATCTTGTCCCCCACACCGCCGGTGGAGTGCTTGTCCACCGTGGGACGGTCCAGAGCGCCGAGATCCAGCATCTCACCGGAGGAGGCCATCGCCGCCGTCCAGCGGACGGTCTCGGCGTCGTCCATCCCCCGCAACAGGATCGCCATCGCCAGCGCCGACATCTGTTCCTCGGCGACCTCACCCCGGGTGTAGGCGTCGATCACCCAGTCGATCTGCGCCGCCGAGAGCCTGCCCCCGTCCCGTTTGGCGCCGATGATCTCCACGACACTGTGCGGCATGACACGCTCCGGTTCGGGCGTTGGTGCGATGGGCGAAGAGGCTGCCGGCCGATTCAGGGAGGTTACCGGCCGGTTCAGGGCGGCGGCGCGAAGGGATGCGGCAGTAGCTGCCGTATCGGCAGGATGCCCTCCTGGGTGTCGACCAGGCACTCCGGCCCGCCCATCTCGTTGAGCAGTTGCCTGCACCGACCGCAGGGCATGAGCGGGTTGCCCTGCCCGTCCCGAACCGAAACGGCGACCAGACCACCACCCCCGCTCATCCGGAGCTCGCCCACCAACGTGCACTCGGCGCACAACGTCACACCGTAGGAGGCGTTCTCGACGTTGCACCCCACCACCACACGCCCGTCGGTACAGTTCGCCGCCGCCCCCACGGCGAGCCCGGAGTAGGGGCAGTAGGCGTGCTCGGCGGCGAAGGTGGCGGCTGCCCGCAGGGCGGGCCAGTCGACGGAGTTGGGTTCGACCAAGTTCCCCGATCACCACCCGTACTCACTCGTTCGGGAACTACTCAACGTAATCACCCTTCGTTCGTGTCCCAATCGCACCGCCCACTGCCCAAAAAGTGAAATATGTCAATGACGAACAATGGCGGACCTGCGCACACCGCTCGACACGTGCGTTAATACGATAAGGGTGACGCTAATCTCGGACCAGCCGGTTGACACCCACGCCACAGCGAGGCGTCTACTCGGGGCAGAACGGGATCTACATCGATCAACCCACCCCCGGTAGTTGTCTGCTCGATCACAGCGGGCACATGCGAGTAGGACAGCCGGCGGGCGCGGGTCTAGCATCCGATGGGTCAAGGGTCCGTTCGGGTAATCGGCGCGGGCGCAGGGTGCTGCGGTTACGGGCCGTTCTCCGCGCAGCATCCGGAACGGGCCCAGAGTCCACCAGCGACGTTGGAGGCCTTCCGTCATGGCCAGCACAACCGCCACCGCGGCGGAGGGACGCCCTCGCGGGGAAGCACCTCGTGCCAAGGGCACCCTCTATCGCGGCGACCTGGGCATGTGGTCGTGGGTCGCCCACCGCATCACGGGCGTGCTCACCTTCTTCTTCCTGTTCGTACACGTCCTGGACACCGCGTTGGTGCGGGTCTCACCCAACGCGTACGACACGGTGATCGAGACTTACAAGCATCCACTGATGATCGTGTTCGAGCTCGGGCTGCTCGCGGCGGTGCTGTTCCACGCGTTCAACGGAATCCGCGTGATGCTCGTCGACTTCTGGTCCAGGGGACCGGGGCTGCAGCGACCGATGCTGTGGACAGTCCTGGTGCTGTGGCTGGTGTTGATCATCCCGGCCGGCATCAGCATGATCACCCGCGCCGCCACGGAACTGTTCGGGGGTTAGTACGACCATGACCACTACCGAAGCACCACTGTCAGTCGACAAGCCGCGTTCCCCCGGGCGTCCAGCGGCCAGGCGCAGCAACTTCGAGCTCTACAGCTGGGTATTCATGCGGCTGTCCGGAGTCGTGCTGCTGTTCCTCGTCCTCGGGCACTTGCTGATCATGCTCTTCCTGGACGGCGGGGTGCACCGGATCAACTTCGCCTTCGTGGCGGGCCGCTGGGCATCACCGTTCTGGCAGCTCTGGGACCTGACGATGCTGTGGCTGGCGGGTCTGCACGGCGGCAACGGGCTGCGAACCGTCATCAACGACTATTCACGTTCCGACCGTACCCGCTTCTGGCTGAAGATGCTGCTGTACTGCTCGATCGTGCTGACCGTGGTACTGGGAACGTACGTGCTGTTCACCTTCGATCCGAACATCAGCTGACGCGCGGCCCAGCAGGCGACGAGCCAAGGAGACCACCATGCAATTCCACAAGTACGACGTGGTCGTCGTCGGCGCGGGCGGCGCGGGAATGCGCGCCGCCATCGAGTCCGGCCAGCGCGCCCGCACCGCCGTACTCACCAAGCTCTACCCGACCCGCTCGCACACCGGTGCGGCGCAGGGCGGGATGTGTGCCGCACTCGCCAACGTCGAGGAGGACAACTGGGAGTGGCACACCTTCGACACCATCAAGGGCGGTGACTACCTGGTCGACCAGGACGCGGCCGAGGTGATGGCCAAGGAGGCCATCGACGCGGTGCTCGACCTGGAGAAGATGGGGCTGCCGTTCAACCGCACCCCGGAGGGCCGCATCGACCAGCGGCGCTTCGGCGGGCACACCAGGGATCACGGCAAGGCGCCCGTGCGGCGCTCCTGCTACGCGGCCGACCGCACCGGCCACATGATCCTGCAGACGCTCTACCAGACGTGCATCAAGCACGGCGTGGAGTTCTTCAACGAGTTCTACGTGCTCGACGTCAACATGACCACCGACGAGGACGGGCAGCAGCGCTGCACCGGGGCCGTGGCGTACGAACTCGCCACCGGCGAGATCCACGTCTTCCAGGCCAAGTCGGTGATCTTCGCGACCGGCGGTTTCGGCAAGATCTTCAAGACGACCTCGAACGCGCACACCCTCACCGGCGACGGCATGGGCATCGTCTACCGCAAGGGACTGCCGCTGGAGGACATGGAGTTCTACCAGTTCCACCCGACCGGTCTGGCCGGACTGGGCATCCTCATCTCGGAGGCGGTGCGCGGCGAAGGCGGAATCCTGCGCAACGTCGACGGCGAGCGCTTCATGGAGCGCTACGCCCCCACCATCAAGGACCTCGCACCGCGCGACATCGTGGCACGGTCCATGGCGATGGAGGTGCTGGAGGGCCGCGGCGCCGGACCGAACAAGGACCACGTGCTGCTGGACGTCACACACCTCGGTGAGGACGTGCTGGAGAGCAAGCTGCCGGACATCACGGAGTTCTCCCGCACCTACCTGGGCGTGGAGCCGTTGCACGAGCCGGTCCCGGTCTACCCCACCGCGCACTACGCGATGGGCGGCGTTCCCACCAACATCGACGCCGAGGTGCTCGGCGACAACGACAACGTGGTTCCCGGCTTGTACGCGGCGGGCGAGGTCGCCTGCGTCTCGGTGCACGGCTCCAACCGGCTCGGCACCAACTCGCTGCTGGACATCAACGTCTTCGGGCGTCGTGCCGGTATCGCGGCCGCGGAGTACGCCCAGCGGCACGAGTTCCCCGAACTGCCGGAGAATCCGGCTCAGCTGGTCGAGGGAATGGTCGATCACCTCCGCACCGCGGAGGGCGGCGAGCGGGTAGCCAACATCCGCACCGCGCTGCAGGAGACGATGGACGCCAACGCCTCGGTCTACCGCACCGAGGAGACCCTCAAGCAGGCGTTGTCGGACGTACAGCTGCTCAAGGAGCGCTACGGCCGCGTGGCCGTGCACGACAAGGGCAAGCGCTACAACCACGACCTGCTGGAAGCGGTCGAGCTGGGCTTCCTGCTCGACCTCGCCGAGGCACTCGTCAACTCCGCGTTGGCACGCAAGGAATCACGTGGCGGACACGCACGCGAGGACTACACGACCCGCGACGACACCAACTTCATGCGGCACAGCATGCAGTACAAGCAGCTGCCCGATGAACAGGATCCGAACGCGCCGCTGGGCCTGACCGGTTTCCTCTCGGACATCCGCTTGGACTACAAGCCCGTCACCGTAACCCGGTACCAGCCGATGGAGCGTAAGTACTGATGACCGCCCCCACCACCGACGCGAACAGCGACACGGCCGCCGTCGACCTGCCCTCGGACGCTCCCCCGATCCCGGAGGGCGCGACGATGGTCACGGTCAAGATCGAGCGCTACAACCCGGAGGTCGACGACGACCTGCACTGGGAGTCGTACCGCATTCCGGCGCTGCCCAGCGACCGCGTGCTCAACCTGCTGCACTACATCAAGTGGTACATCGACGGCACGCTGACCTTCCGGCGTTCCTGCGCGCACGGCGTGTGCGGTTCGGACGCCATGCGGATCAACGGTGTCAACCGGCTGGCGTGCAAGGTCCTGATGAAGGACATGTTCGCCAAGAAGGGCGAGACCACCATCACGGTGGAGCCGATCAAGGGCCTTCCGGTCGAGAAGGACCTGCTGGTCAACATGGAGCCCTTCTTCGAGGCGTACAAGGCGATCAAGCCTTACCTCGTCGCCACCGGGAACGACCCGACGCGGGAGCGGATCCAGTCGGTCGCCGAGCGGGAGCGGTTCGACGACACGACCAAGTGCATCCTCTGCGCGGCCTGCACCACCTCGTGCCCGGTCTACTGGTCGGAGGGCTCCTACTTCGGGCCGGCGGCGATCGTCAACGCGCACCGGTTCATCTTCGACAGCAGGGACGAGGCCGCCGAGGAGCGGTTGGACATCCTCAACGACATCGACGGGGTGTGGCGCTGCCGCACCACGTTCAACTGCACCGACGCCTGCCCGCGTGGTATCCAGGTGACCAAGGCGATCCAGGAGGTCAAGCGGGCACTGATGTTCCGCAGGCGCTGATTCCGAGGCGCTGACCGGACTCTCCGTGATGCCGCGTTCCGGTGGGCGGTCGATCCCGCGCGGGATCGACGGCTCGCCGGAACGTGACGCACGGGGGTGGTGGTCCGTACGGTCTCTCACGGCCGGGAGACCCCGTACCTCGTTGTACGGGGTCGTGGAACGTGTGTGCCGCGGCGAGTGGGAACACGACGGCGCACACTCCCGGGCCCCTGGACAGCGGACGATCGCCGCTGCCTCGGCGCACGGAAACACGGAGCCACCGGCCCGGTGGCGTTCGTGACCCCGCGCGATCACGATAGCCGGATTCGTGGCCGACGTCTCCTCCGGCTCACGAAGACGGACATACATCACGAACCGCACCGCCGCCGAGCGGCCGAGCGCGCTCGCGCGCACCCCTCACCGGTCCCGTTCGCCCCCGGTTCCCGGGGGACCCGCCCCGAGGAGTCAACCTCTCCTGCTCGCGAGGTAGGCGCGCAAACCGAACACACCGATCACGGTTCCCAGCACGAGCGAGACCACCGCGATCACCACGTGCACCCACAGGAACGCCGTCGGCGCCCCGTCCGACCAAGACTGCTCGTCACCGAGGATGTTCCGGAGGAAGGTGGGCCACAGCAACCAGGACCAGACCCCGAAGGCCAGCAGGAACAACGCCATACCACGGGTAATTCGCACGTTCCCAGTATCTACTGTGCCCGCGACCACAACGTCCTCGGGCACACCCCTCCCCCTCCGACACATCCCAGCTCCTCGAACACTCGGCGGATTCGCACCACCGTGCGAGTGCCCTAGGGTGGTCCGCGTGTCCACAGCAGCCACTCGCCTACCGGTCCGACTCGCCACGGCAGTGCTGGCGGCGATCCTGTCGATGGGACTGTTCGTGCCCACGGGCGCGGCAACGATGAACCGGACGCGGTCGAGCTGTCCGAACGCCACGCTGCCTCCCTCACCTGTGGACAGCTCGGAGGTACCCGCGCCGGGAGAACCCACCCCGAAGCCGCTTCCGGTCCCGGAGGAACCGATCGGCGGGCCCGGAATGGGGCACTGCGGCGTCGTGATCCCGCCGGAAGCCCCCGCACCGCCGAAGCGGGTGAGCTCGGCCACCTGGATCGTGGCGGAGTTGGACAGCGGGAAAGTGCTGGCTGCCAAGAACCCGCACGGCAGATACCGTCCCGCCTCGGTGATCAAGGTTCTGACAGGGCTCGTCGCCGCACGCGAGCTGGAGCTCTCCGACACGATCACGGCCACCGAGTCCGACGCGGCGGTCGAGGGCAGCGCGGTGGGGCTGGAGCCGGGTGTCGACTACACGGTGCGCCAAGTGCTGACGGGACTGATCCTGCAGTCGGGCAACGACGCCGCGCACGCGCTGGCACGAAAGATCGGCGGCACCGGGGAAACCGTGCGGCGCATGAACGAGCTCGCGGAACGACTGCGCGCCCGCGACACCAGAGCCGCCACCACCTCCGGGCTCGACGGTCCGGGTATGAGCACTTCGGCCTACGACATGGCACTGATCCTGCGCGCCGCGCTGAACGACCCGGAATTCGCGCGCCCGGCGGGCACCAGGCGCACCCGGCTCCCCGCACCGTCCGGCCAACCGCCGGTGCGCATCGCCAGCGACAGCGACGTGATGCGCGACTATCCCGGGGCGGTTTTCGGCAAGACCGGTTTCACCAACGACGCCCGGCACACCAGGGTCGTCGCGGCGGAGCGGAACGGTCGCGAACTGGTCGCGGTGCTGCTGCGTGGCGAACACCGCCCGGTGGACCTGTCCGAGCAGGCTGCCGCGCTGCTCGACTACGGCTTTCGCCTAAACGGGGACCGAGTGGTCGGCAAACTCGTAGCACGACGGGCACCCGAACCGAGCACCACCTCCACCGCCGACACCGCGGTCGAAGCGGCACAGCGGACGTCGGAGCCCGAAAGCGACCGGTTCCCACGCACGGGGGTCGGTCTCCTGATACTGCTGGTGGTGGCGATGCTGCTGCTCGTGGCCGCACTGCGGCTCCAGCGCGCCCGCAGGCAAGCCGAGAGCGCTACCCGGCGGGACGATTCGGAAGACAGCGGCTGACGGCCGGTTGCCACGCCCGCAGCTTGCCACGCCCTCAGCGCCGCCCGCGCAGCAGCCAACCGAGCAGGGTCCCGAGCCCGAACACCCCCACGGCCGCACCCGTGCCGCGTCGGGGCGGCACCACCGGGCGGATCACGGCAGGTGGCGGCGGCTCCACGGCCGCCACGGGCTGGTTCTCCCTGGCGGAGGCGGTCCAGGCGGTGACGAACAGCAGGAACCGGGAAGTCAGGTAGGCGAACACCAGCAACCCGAGGATGGGGCCGAACGCGGCTGCCGCCGGTGAGCCGCTGAGGCTGTTCAGGTACACCACACCGACCTGTTTGAGCACCTCGAACCCGACAGCGGCGAACAGCGCCCCCCACACCGCGCTGCGCAGTGTCACGGGTTGCCTGGGGAGCCGGGCGAGCACCCACAGGAAGACGAGCCAGCTGGCCGCCAGCGACAGCAGCACGGCCAGCAACCACAGCACGAGGCCCACCCAGGCGTTGTTCTCGATGCCCGCCAGCCGGAACAGCATCCTGCCCACCCCGCCGCCCAGCGCGCTGATCCCGAACGAGACCGCCATAGCCACCCCGAGCCCGATCAGTGAGAGCAGATCGGCGAGGGTCCGCTTGAGAAAGGACAGAGCCGTCGGCCCCTGCCCCCACTGGGCGGTGAGCGCCTCACGCAGGTTGGTCATCCATCCCAGACCCGAGTACAGCGCGGCCAGCAGACCGATGATCCCGACAGCGCCCGCCTGCTTGATCGCCTCGTCGACGATGTCGTTGATCAACTGGCTCAGCTGTGGGCTGGGCACGGCTTCGGAGATGGCCGACTGGAGGCGTCGCAGCAGGTCGGGATCGCTGGTCAGCACGAAACCGGCCACCGCGAACACGATCATCAGCAGCGGCACGAGCGCCAGCACGCTGAAGTAGGTGATCGCGGCCGCGTAGTAGTCCCCGTAGTGGCTCTGATACCGCTGCGCGGCCCGGACCAGCCGATCCAACCGGGGGTAACGCGCCCGCAGCAGCTCGAACCTGCCGGGGCTCGGCTGCTCCCGGGCGGTGCGTGCCGGTTGACTACGGTCGACCACCTGCTCCTACCTCCGCGGTGTCGCTCGTCGGTGGCAGCAGGTTACCCCGAAAGGATCAGTTCAGCCCGCCGGAGGTAGGAAACCCACGCGATCGTAGGCGTCCCGCAGGGTCCGCGAGGCCACCGCCCGAGCACGCTCGGCACCGCGCCGCAGAACCTTGTCGAGCTCGGCCGGATCGTCCAGGTACTCGGCCACCCGCTGCTGGAAGGGGGTGAGGAAGTCGACGAGCACCGCGCCGAGGTCCTTCTTCAGGTCGCCGTAGCCGCTGCCCTCGTAGGCCGTCTCCAGCTCGGCGACGGACCTGCCGGTCATCCCCGAGTAGATCACCAGCAGGTTGCTCACCCCGGGCTTGTTCTCCGGGTCGTAACGGATGTCGCGTTCGTTGTCGGTCACCGCCGAACGCACCTTCTTGGCGGTGCGCTTGGGGTCCTCCATGAACTCCACGACGCCGGAGGGGATCGACTTGCTCATCTTCGAGGTCGGGTCCTGCAGGTCGAAGATGCGGGCCGTGTCCTCGGGGATGTGGGCGTCGGGGACGACGAAGGTGGAGCCGAACCGGGAGTTGAACCGCTGCGCGAGCGTGCGGCTGAGTTCCAGGTGCTGGCGCTGGTCCTCACCGACCGGCACCACGTCGGTGCCGTAGAGCAGGATGTCGGAGGCCATCAGCGCCGGGTAGGTGAACAGCCCGACGCTGACGTGCTCGTCGTCCTGCCGCGCGGACTTGTCCTTGAACTGCGTCATGCGGGAGGCCTCGCCGAAGCCGGTGAGGCACTCCAGCACCCAGCCCAGCTGGGTGTGCTCCGCGACGTGGCTCTGCACGAACAGCGTGCTGCGTTCGGGATCGATCCCCAGCGCCAGCAGCTGGGCGGCCGCGTTGCGGGTGTTGGCGCGCAGTTCCTCGGGGTCCTTGGCGATGGTGATCGAGTGCAGATCCACCACGCAGTAGAAGGCGTCGTGGGTTTCCTGCAACGCTATCCAGTTGCGCAGCGCTCCGAGGTAGTTACCGAGCTGGAAGGAGCCGGCCGTGGGCTGGATGCCGGAGAACACGCGGGGACGCGCGGTGGACCCGCCGGATTCGGTGGTCACGGAGCCGGACTCGGTGGTAACGGAACTCTCGGTGTGCACGTGGCCGATTCTGGCAGAACCGCGTCCGCGGCGGTCGGGCGAGGGTGGCGATCCGCGCTCTCGTGCGGACTCCCCGACGTCGCGTAGGTCGCCAACCGATGTCGCGGCCCCGGAGCGGAAGCCGGCGGGAGGCCCCGCCGAGCGAGCGACCCGGCAACCCGACCGGAAACTCCGATCAGCTCCGGCGCTGGTTCTCGGGCTGAACCGGGACCTTCTTGCGCCGCAACGTGCCCGCGATCATCCCGATCACGCCGATCACGACGGCGCCGAGGCCCACCGGAGTGCTCAACGCGTCGAGCGGGGTGGCCTGCGCTCGCACTGTTTCGGTGGCCGCCTGCGCCGGAGCACCGGTGATCAACAGCGTCATCGCGAGCATCGACGACCACGCGCCTGCGCGCACCACAAGTCTACGCACGAGCCGTGCCTTTCTGGTCGGACTTCGATCGTTGTATCCCACGGAGAACGCCGCGCGTTCCGTGCCGTCACCCCGGACGCCCCACCGATTCGGATCCGGTGCCGAGAACGTCCCACGATCGTGCGGTGACAGCGGAGAGCGTATTGGTCGACACGGGAACGGCGACAACGGGGCCGCACACCACGACCGGCCATCGGACTGAACACCGGTCCATCCCGGTTTCCGGCCACACCCCGTGAGACGCGTGGCGGAATCCAGGGTTGCGAACGAACCCGAAAAAACGGGAACCGATACGTTGCGAACGCGGATGAACGCGTTCGGTGTTCAGAGTGAGGCCATCAACCGCGCCCGGGACAACCGACAGTCACCGAGCTGACCCATCGGCGAGAGTTTCTCGGAATTCGACGACTATGCTTCACAACTTCGCGAAACTCACTCCACGCCAGGTCCAACCACAATCGGTGACGGCTTTTCGGAGCGGATTCTTCATTTCCGAGGTCGAAAAGGTCGCCTGACGTTCCCAGCGTCGCTTTCCGTCCTCACCTTTCCGCAGCGCCCACACGGCTTTGACGCTCTTGGCCTGTCCTCGTTCGAACTCGGCCCCGTGCACGACCTGTGGAACACCGCGGACCCAGTCGATCGTCCACTTGTGATCCGTGGAGCGGATCTCCCGCTGATCCGGATCGAACCGCAGCAGGATGCTGTAGAACTCGCGCTCACTGAATATCCTGAAGTACTCGTACCAGTACGGATTCATGACCCGCCACTCGCACACCAGATCGACACCCTCGGGGCGCCCGTCACGCACTTCGTAGGAGGCGTCGGGCCGGTTGACCGACATCAGCGCCTGGTAGACCTCCTGCGACGAACGCGGTTTAACCCCCTGCTCGGGCCGCTTGGTACCGGTGAACCAGTCGAACAACCCCATACTCACCTCCCGTCGACGACAGTTGGTTGCTCACCCTACCGAGTGAGTGCACCGCTCCGCCGGAAGATCGACGAAAAAATCCGCCCACCCCGAAGAACGGGATGGGCGGAAATCACGCTTCGTGCGAAGCGTCCCCGAGACGGTCAGTGTTCAGTCATCCCCGGAATCCTCGGAACCGCTTCCCGGACCACCGCCGGGCGCGTTTCCGGAACCGCCGGAATCACCACCCTGGCCGCTGTTCCCACCCCGACCGGGAAAACCGCCGTCTCCGGTGCTGTTCCCCGAACCGTTCCCGGACCGCTGACCACTGATCGTGGTGGCCGTCGCGTCGTCCTCCGACAACGTCGCGACGACCGTGACGGACCGCCCCTGTTCCAGCTCGTCGAGCGAGGTCTGACCGCTGTCGACGACGGTCTCGGAGTTCACGGTGTAGTCACGCCGGTAGTCATCACCGCTTCGCACCGTGATCTCCGCGTCGCCGACGGCGGTGAGCGTGCCACGCTGCACCCGCTTCGTGCGGTAGCTCCCCTGCTCGGTCCGCACGGTGAACTCACCGTGCATCGCGTCCGACAGGACGGCCCCGGACTCCGCGGTGTCCCCGTTCCCCGCACTGCCCGGTTGGCCCATTCCCCCGAAGCCACCACCGCTGCTCCCGCTGAAGGCGGCACCACCTCCGGGACCGCCCATCCGCCCCGTAGCGGAGCCGGAAGTGATCGCGGTGACCGACAGACTGCCCGCGACCCCGACCGCGAGCGCGATCGCGACCACGGCGAGCGTACGCCGTGGCCCCCACCGCGCGGGGCCTTCCGCACGACGGGGCGGTTCCGGCTCGGCGGTTTCGCGCCACTCCTCGTCCGCCGCGGCACTGTCTGCCATGCTCTGCTCCCAACTCACGACTGGTCACGGAACCGTGGGTCTCACCCTGCCGTGCGCGACTGGGCACCCGCCGGGAGCGAGGTAAGAATTCGCCGGGAATCGGATCCGGGAGGGCGATACTCGGCGAACACCAAGGAAACACTCGGACTCTCGTAAGGTCGCGCTGCCAGGCTCGATCACGATGGACACACTCCTGGCAGGGCGTCAGTCGAGCCCGTCCCCGAACGAACCGACCCGGCGTTCACACCCGTGGCGAGCACTGCGCGGCCGTTCGTCCGACCCGGCATGGGTTCGCCCGGCACTGCTGCTCCTGCTCGCGGTGGCGGCACTGCTCTACGCGTGGGGACTGGGCTCCTCGGACTGGGCCAACGGGTTCTACTCGGCCGCGGTGCAGGCGGGCACCCAGAGCTGGCAGGCATGGCTGTTCGGCTCCAGCGACGCGGCCAACGCGATCACCGTGGACAAACCGCCCGCCGCGTTGTGGCCGATGGTGCTCTCCGCACGGATATTCGGGCTGAGTTCGTGGAGCATCCTGCTGCCACAGGCGTTGGCCGGGGTGCTGACGGTGGGGCTGCTCTACGCCACGGTGCGCCGTTGCGCGGGACCGACGGCGGGACTGCTGGCCGGTGCGGTGCAGCTGCTCACCCCGGTGGCGGTGTTGATGTTCCGCTTCAACAACCCCGACGCGCTGCTGGTGCTGTTGCTGGTGGCCGCGGCCTACTGCGTGGTGCGCGCCACCGAACGGGCGAGCCCGCTCTGGCTCTCCCTCGCCGGAGTCGCCATCGGGTTCGGCTTCCTGACCAAGATGCTGCAGGCGTTCGTGGTGCTGCCCGTGTTCGCGGCCGTGTACCTGCTGGCGGCACCGATCGCGTGGTGGAAGCGGCTCTCGCACCTGGCGGTCGCTGGACTGAGCGTGCTGGTCTCGGCGGGGTGGTACATCGCGCTCGTCGAATTCTGGCCGAGCTCGAACCGTCCCTACATCGGAGGGTCGCAGCACGACAGCCTGTGGGAACTGACCGTCGGTTACAACGGACTCGGGCGGCTGACCGGTGAGGAGGCCGGCGGGCTGGGCAACACCAATTCCGACATGGGCTGGAACCGGCTGCTGGGAGCCGAGATGGGCGATCAGATCGGCTGGCTGCTTCCCGCTGCGCTGATCCTGCTGGCAGCCGGGCTCTGGATGACCCGACGGGCACCGCGCACCGACCCGACCAGGGTGAATCTGCTGCTGTGGGGTGGCTGGCTGGTGCTGACCGGGGTCATCTTCAGCTATGCCAACGGCATCATCCACTCGTACTACGCGGTGGCGCTGTCGCCCGCGGTCGCGGCACTCGTCGGAATCGGCGGCACCATGCTGTGGCACAACCGCGAGGACCCGAGAACGCGGCTCACGCTGGCGGGAACCGTGCTGATCACGGTGACGGTCGGTGCGCTGCTGCTGCGGGAGAGCACCGAGCGGCACCAGTGGCTCGTCCCCGCCGTGGTCTTCCTCGGAACGGCGGCCGCCTGCCTGCTGCTGGTGGTGAGTCGAACCTCCCGCGCGTTGGCGCTGTCGGCAGTGGCCGCCGCGCTCGTGGCGTGCCTGACGCTGCCCACCGTCTGCTCGGTGGCCACCGCGGCCACACCGCACACCGGAGTACTGCCGGCGGCCGGTTTCGGTGGTTCCGACGGTTTCGGAGGCGACGGGGGCGGCGGTGGCGGCGGGGGCGATCCCGGTCGCGGGGGTGGCACACCGTTCGGCAACGGTGGCTTCGCAGGGGGCGGCGGTGGCGGCGGTGGCGGCGCGTTCGGCATCAGCACGCCGGACGATCAGCTGCGCGAGCTGCTGCTGGAGGACGCGGAGTCCTACAGCTGGGTGGCCGCGACCACCGGCTCCAGCAATGCCGCCGGGTACCAACTCGCCACCCGCCAACCGGTGATGGCGATCGGCGGCTTCAACGGAACGGATCCCTACCCCACTCTCGGGCGGTTCCGGGAACTGGTCGAGGCGGGTCGGATCCACTACTACATCGACGCCTCGATCCTCGGCGGCATGGGCGGTATGACCACGGGGGCCGACAACAGCGCAACCGGGACGGCGGACCGGATCAGCCAGTGGGTGGAGCGGAACTACGAGGCGCGGACCGTCAACGGAACCACCGTCTACGACCTGGGCGATTGAGCGTGATCGGTCCGATATGGACCTGTGGAACCGGTCCCGTCCACCACCGGAACGGGGCGGGACCGGTCCACCTGGTCACCCGAGCTGTGAGACGCCCAGCGGCATCACGGGGACGGGACCGTAATCGGTGCCGCGTTGCCGTGCCCGCCTTCCGGCGGCGGCGGATACCTCGTCCAACTGCTCGATGGTTCGCTGGGAGCCGTGCTCGGAACCGGCCATCCTGCTGATGGTCTCCTCCATCAGCGTTCCGCCGAGGTCGTTCGCACCGCCGCGCAGCACCTCGACCGTGCCTTCGTCACCCAGCTTGACCCAGGAGCACTGCACGTTGTCCACCCTGCCGTGCAGTGCCAGCCGTGCCATAGCGTGCACCGCACGGTTGTCCCTGCGGGTGGGGCCGGGGCGGGCCAGCCCCGCGAGATAGATGGGCGCGTTGCGGTGCACGAAGGGCAGCGCGACGAACTCGGTGAACCCGGCCGCGCCGTTCTCGCGCGCGGTGTCCTGCACACCGGCCAGCGTGCGCAGATGCCCTAGCCAGTGCTCGGGGGTGTCCACGTGGCCGTACATCATGGTCGACGAGGAACGGATTCCCAGCCGGTGTGCGGTACTGACCACGTCGATCCACTCGGCGGCGGGCAGCTTGCCCTTGGTCAGTATCCAGCGGACGTCGTCGTCGAGTATCTCGGCCGCGGTGCCGGGGATGGTGTCCAGCCCGGCATCGCGCAGCTCGGTCAACCACTCCGCGACGCTCACGCCCGCCTTGGACGCGGCGCTGACTATCTCCATCGGGCTGAAGGCGTGCACGTGCATGTCGGGCACCCGGTTCTTGACCGCCCGCACCAGGTCCGCGTACGCCCCGACCGGCAGCCGGGGGTCGATACCTCCCTGCATGCAGACCTCGGTGGCACCGGCGCGGCGGGCCTCCTCCGCTCGGTCCGCGACGTCCTCGGGCGAGAGCCGGAACGCGTCCGCATCGCGTTCCCGCTGTGCGAAGGCGCAGAACCTGCATCCCACGTAGCAGACGTTGGAAAAGTTGATGTTGCGGTTGACCACGTAGGTGACGTCCTGCCCGACCACGTCGGCACGCAGCGCGTCGGCGAGTCGTGCCATCTCGTCGAGCGCGGCGCCGTCGCAGGTGAGCAGCGCCATCGCCGCGTCGGTGTTGCCCGGTTCCAGCAGTGCCGCCGGATCGTGCTCGGCCAGTCGGAGTCCCGCCGCGACATCCGAGTCGAGCCGTTCCGGCTCCCTGGCGGCGGGCAGTTTCTCCCGCAGTTCCTCCCAGTCGCCGTAGACACTGTCGAAGTCACTACGGCGGTCGGCGCTGCGTCCCTCGGTGTCGATGCTGCTGTTGAGATCGGTGCGGCCGACCGATTCGAGACCGCCGTCCGGCTCCTGCCACTCCCGACCGATCGGTCGCGCCTCCGGCTCGGCCATGCCCTCCGAATCGGCCAGCTCGGCGACGTGAGTGGCGATCCTGGGATCCAGCCAGGCGGTGCTGTCGCCGGCCAGCCCGGCACGCACGTACTTCGGGTACGCGGTCAGCCGCTGCCGCAGCTCGAACCCGCCCGCCGCGGTCTGCTCCGCCAGTTCCTCCACCCTGGGCCAGGGGCGCTCCGGATTCACGTGATCCGGCGTCACGGGTGAGACCCCGCCCCAGTCGTCGATCCCCGCGCGCAGCAGCAGGCCGTGCTCGTCCCCCACCAGGTTCGGTGGAGCCTGCACGCTCACCCCGGAGGGCATGAGCAGCCGGGCGACGGCCACAGTCGCCGCGAGCTCGTGCAGATCCGCGTCCGGCATGCCGCGCATGGCCGTGTCCGGTTTGGCCCGGAAGTTCTGCACGATGACTTCCTGCAGATGACCGTACTGCCTGGCGCTGGCACGCAGTTCCAGCAGCGAGTCGGCCCGTTCCGCGAGCGTCTCACCGATTCCGATGAGGATTCCGCTGGTGAAGGGCACGGCCACCCGGCCCGCGTCGGCGAGCACCCGGAGCCGCACCGAGGGTTCCTTGTCCGGACTCGCGTAGTGCGGGTTGCCCGGTTGGCTCCACAGTCGCTCCGATGTGGTCTCCAGCATCATGCCCATGCTGGGGGCCACCGGTTTCAGCCTGGTCAGCTCCGACCAGCCGAGCACGCCGGGGTTGAGGTGCGGCAGCAGACCGGTCTCCTCCAGCACCGCGATCGCGCAGGAGCGCAGGTAGTCGACCGTGGACGAGTAGCCGCGTTCGTGCAGCCAGTCGGCCGCGTCCTGCCAGCGCTCCTCGGGACGGTCGCCGAGGGTGAACAGGGCCTCCTTGCAACCGGACTCGGCTCCCCGTCTGGCGATGTCGAGAACTTCCTCCCGCTCCAGGAAGGGCGCGGACACCTTGTGCGGCACCGTGGCGAAGGTGCAGTAGTGGCACCGATCCCGACACAATCGGGTAAGCGGAACGAAGACCTTGCGGCTGTAGCTGACGACGCCGAACCGTCCCTCGGCACGCAGATGCGCGTCGCGGACCCTGCCCGCTGCTTCCAGCAACGTCCCGAGGTCCTCGCCACGGGCGTGCAGCAGCACTGCGGCCTCGGTGCTGTCCAGCGCCACCCCTTCGGTAGCTCTGCGCAGCGCACGACGCATCGCGGACGGGCTGGGGGCTGGTTCGGGCGGTGGCACTTCGAGATCGACCGACACGCCAACACCGTAACCGTCCGGCGAGCACCGCCACACCGAGAACAACGGCGCGATGCGTCACAGCACCTATGCGTGGCGTAATTCGATTACTCCATAAAGGTCTATCCACTAGCCGTATCGGGGCGCAGACTCCCACATTCAGTAACCCTGTTCACCTGTTCGGGAGGCTCGGTGTCACCCAAACCTCTGAGACTCAAACCATTGCGGACTATCGGCTCCGCACTGGCCCTGACCCTGCTGGTGCCCGCGGTAGCCGCGGCCGGGCCGTCGGACTCCGCCGGCACCGGAGACCCCGCCCACTTCATCGTGGTCGGACCCCAGCACGGCGGTCTGGAACGCACCGCCGATTCGGTACGCGCCGCCGACGGCGAAGTCGTGCAGAGCTGGCCCGAGATCGGCGTACTGCTGGCCACCTCGCGCGATTCGGAGTTCGCCGAGGCAGTACGTGGTGATCCCGGCGTGCGAGCGGCGGGGGCGAGCCGCAACCTCGCCGAACAGCTCCCCGAGAACAGCGGCGAATCCGACTCGGAGACGCTGGAGAAGCGCCGGGGCACCCTCGCGGCCGACACCGCGACCCGCTCCAGCGAGGACGGCGAGGAGCCGCTCGCCGCCGAGCAGTGGGACATGCGGATGATCAACGCCGACGAGGCCCACGAGAACTCCGACAGCGGCGAGGGCACGACCGTGGGCGTGCTCGACTCGGGCATCGACCCGGACCACCCGGACCTGGCGGCCAATCTGGACACCAGCCGGTCGGTGGGCTGCACCGAGAACGGCACACCGAACCGTTCGCAGCAGGCATGGGCCCCGACGACCAGCGGGCACGGTACGCACGTCGCCGGCACGGTCGCCGCCGCGAACAACGGCGTGGGCATCTCCGGGGTCGCCCCGAACGCGAAGCTGGTGTCGATCAAGGTCGTCAACGACGAGGGCTTCATCTACCCCGGCTCGGCGATCTGCGGGTTCATGTGGGCCGCCGAGCACGGCATCGACGTGACCAACAGCTCCTACTTCATCGATCCCTGGTACCTGTGGTGCCAGCGTGACCGCGACCAGGCGGCCGTGGCGGAGGCGGTTCGCCGGGCGGTGAACCACGCCAGGGGCAACGACGTGCTCAACGTCGTCGCGGCGGGCAACAGCAACTGGAACCTGTCGAAGCGGATCCACGACACCAACAGTCCGAACAACGGCGGTCCCACCGAGGACCGCTGGGCGGGCAACGGGTGCCAGGTGCTGCCCGGTGAGCTGCCCGGCATGGTGACGGTTTCGGCCGTGGGTCCGGAGTCGAGCAAGTCCTTCTACTCCAACTACGGCATCGGTTCGGTGGACGTGGCCGCACCGGGCGGCGACAGCAGGCAGACCGCCGACACACCCTCCGGCAACGGCAGCGTGCTGTCCACGCTGCCGGATGGCGAGTACGGCTTCTACCAGGGCACCTCGATGGCCTCGCCGCACGTCGCCGGGGTCGCCGCCCTGATCCGGGCGGAGCACCCGAGGTGGGACGCGCGGATGGTCAACGCCGCCCTGCGCTGGCAGGCCGACAGCGTGCCGTGCCCGAAGAGCTACGACACCGACGGTGACGGCGAGGACGACGCCAAGTGCCGCGGTGGCAGGACCGGCGCCGGTTTCTACGGCGCGGGCATCGTCGACGCGCTCAAGGCAGTGCGCTGACGAGCGGAGTTCGTTCGAAAAGCACGTTCGCGGGGTCTTCTCGGACCGATTCCGGGAAGACCCCGTTCGCGTCTCGGCCCGCCCCGACTTCCGCGGGGCGACTTCCGAGGCGAGCTGTCGCCGCCCCTCCACCGAGGTCTGTGGCGACGTTCGCGGTTTTACCGGGGAGCCGAAGTTCACCGACGGGTTCGTCCCGGCATCGCGGCCGTTCGGAAGCGGACACCGGTTCGGGCGCTCTTGTCCGGACAGATGCAGAAGTGCATCCCGCAAACGGGACATCTCGGGGGCGTTCGGTGTTGCGGCATACCCTCTCCTCACTGCGCTGCTCGAGTTCCGAGCCGCTCGGCGTCCACGAGTACCGCTCGGCGTCCGGCTTGGCGAGGACTTCGGTCACGGTTCACGAACGGCGTTGATCAACGGTGCCACCGGTCGACCGAACGGATCGCTGCTCCGTTGGGACGTGGGCGGTACGGCGAAGGTTGCACCGGCCGGGCGTGGTTCCACGAACGGGGGTTCGGACGAGGATTCGGACGCACCCCGGCGTCAATTTCTCGCGAAATCGCCGCGCCCAGGGCCGCGGAACAAAGCAACGGTCAGTAGTACCAGGGGAAATCCGACCAGTCCGGGGTCCGCTTCTCCAGGAACGAGTCGCGCCCCTCGGCCGCCTCGTCGGTCATGTACGCGAGCCGGGTCGTCTCCCCCGCGAAGACCTGCTGGCCGACCAGCCCGTCGTCGATGGCGTTGAAGGCGTACTTGAGCATGCGCTGCGCGGTCGGGGACTTGCCGTTGATCTCACGGGACCACTGCAACGCCGTCTCCTCCAGCTCACCGTGGGGAACCACCTCGTTGACCATCCCCATCCGGTGGGCCTGCTCGGCGTCGTAGGGGCGGCCGAGGAAGAAGATCTCGCGTGCGAACTTCTGTCCCACCTGGCGCGCCAGGTAGGCGGAACCGAACCCGCCGTCGAAGCTGCCGACGTCGGCGTCGGTCTGCTTGAACCGCGCGTGCTCGGCGCTGGCGAGCGTGAGGTCGCAAACCACGTGCAGGCTGTGCCCGCCCCCGGCAGCCCAACCGGGAACCACCGCGACGACGACCTTGGGCATGAACCGGATCAGCCGCTGCACCTCCAGGATGTGAAGCCTTCCCGCTCGGGCGGGGTCGACGGTCTCGGCGGTCTCGCCCTCGGCGTACCGGTAACCGGAGCGCCCCCGGATTCGCTGGTCACCGCCGGAGCAGAACGCCCAACCACCGTCCTTGGGCGAGGGCCCGTTCCCCGTGAGCAACACACAACCGACGTCACTGGTCATCCGGGCGTGGTCGAGCGCGCGGTATAACTCGTCGACGGTGTGCGGACGGAAAGCGTTCCGTGACTCGGGGCGGTCGAACGCGATGCGGACGGTGCCCTTGCCCGGGCCGTCCTCGACGCAACGGTGGTAAGTGATGTCGGTGAAGTCGAAACCCGCCACAGGCTGCCACACGGCCGGATCGAACAGTTCGGAGATAGGCTGCATGTGTGTCGTCACGACCACGACGATAAGCCACCGCGTCCGTCACGGGCCGTCCGGTCACGCATCGAGGCCGTCCGGTCACTTGTCGATCGCGAGTGCTCCCTCGTGGGAGCCGGGACTTGCGCGCCCACCAACGGAACTTCGTAGTATCGCAAAATCGGGCTGATCCCGGGCACCGGCCGGAGCGGAAGCACTTCGCGAGAGGAACACGAATGCCACTGTCCCGCATCAACGGACACGACCTGTACTTCGCGGACACCGGGGGCGACGAACGTCCCACCGTACTGCTGGGGCACGGCTTCTTCCTGGACCACACCATGTTCACCGCACAGGCCGACGCTCTCGCGGCCCGCGGCTACCGCGTGGTTACCTGGGACGCACGTGGTCACGGCGACAGCCCGGCCGGGGACGAGCCGTTCACCTATTGGGACATCGCTCGCGACCTGATCGGCCTGATGGACCACCTGGGCATCGAACATGCGGTCGTCGGTGGCCTGTCGCAGGGTGGGTTCACCGCACTGCGCACGGCACTGCTCGCACCGCACCGGGTCACCGGCCTCCTGTTGCTGGACACCGAGGCGCACCCACTGTCCGATGCGGATTACCGCGACTACACCGCCCTGTTCGGCGGACTGGCCGAGCAGGGCCCCGTGGACGAGCTGCTCGTTCCGCTGTCACAGCAGATCATCGGGGACCACCCGCGAGCGGCCCACTGGCGGGAGCGCTGGAAGACCCGCCCGCTCCCCCTCGGCCACCCCGTGCGGTGCCTGCTCGAACGCGACGACATCACCGCTCGTGCCGGTGAGATCACGTCCCCCACACTGCTGATACGCGGTTCGAAGGACCTCTCCATCCCCCGGGAACGTATGGAGTTCCTCGCGTCCGCCATCCCGCGGGCGAGTTCGCCGCACGAGGTGGACGGGGCGGCCCACGCGCCACCCGTGACGCATCCCGGGGAAACCACCTCGCTGCTGCTGTCCTTCTTGGACTCCCTGGGGCGTCGGTAACGCCCTAGTGTGCCGGAATTCCCAGGTAGAGCTGCATTTCCTGACTCGGGTCCGGAATCGGGTAGACCTGTGCCAACAACTCCACCCGCCGCCCGCGATCGAGGTCTTGGACCAGGAAATGCGGCTTGTGGCGCCCCAGGATCACCTCCTGCAACTTCCACATCCGCACGAACTCCGTCGACCGCGAGAGCATGTCCAGAACCTCGTCGAACACCGGATTACCGGGCCTGCGTGCCATGAGGGCACGTAGCCAGGCCACCGTCAGCCGCGCCTCGTGCTCCCACTCGACCATGACAGCCTTGGACTCCGGCATGAAGAAGAACCAGGTCAACACATTGCCGACCTCGGTGATACGCCGAAACACCCGGCGGTACTCCGCGTTGGAGTACAACACGTTCCAGCCCTCGTCGACGTAGGCGGCCAAACTCGGATGCAGCCCGTCGGCCGCCTCGCGCTGCACCGACGTCACTTCCTGTAGCCGCGTCGGTTCCGCCTGGTCACCGCGCTGGACACCGGCCAGGTCGTGGAGGTGCTGCCGTTCCACCGAGATGCTCCCCAGCGCATCGGCCAGGCGATCCACCACCGCCGCGGAGGGATTGTCCGCATGGCCCTGTTCCAGCTTCTGGACGTACCCCACGCTGGCGCGCGCGGCCGTCGCCAACTCCGCCCGGTTCATCGCGGGGCGCGGTGTCCGGTAAGCCGGGTCGGGCGCGAACTCTGCCGGTGGAGCACCTGATCTCAGGTGGCGTAAATAGCTACCGAAACTCGGCGGTTCGATGATCACGTCACGATTCTATGCCGAAACCCGCCGTGCACGGTGACAGGTTGACTACCAGCAGTGGCCGAAATGAGGACCGTGCGGCGCGAGGCCGCTCCCGAACGGACCGCTCGACCTCCACAAGGCCCACCTCCGGACCCATCAGGCAGGACGGACACCCACAGTGGCCGGTGTCCCTGGGAGGGATATCCCCGACGGGGGTATCCCCACTGGTCACAGTTGTCCGCCGGAACCGCCACCGCCCAGAATCCAACACGTGGCAGGCGAACACGACACCGGGCGGAGCTCCGACCACCGGGAGAACCGCCCAATGGGGTACTCGAACCGACCTCGGTCGGCGAGGTACACGGGGTCACGGGTGTCACGGGAAACCTGCCCCCTGGGGGAAAGGTCTCGGCACCATGTCACTGTCGAGACCGACGGCCGGGGAGTAACAGCTCCCCGGCCCTGGGGGATTCTTCGGCGCGGTTACGACTTCGGCCAGTCGAAGGAGACAGTCACCGGTGCGTGATCGCTCCAGCGCTTGTCATAGCTCGGAGCCCGCTCGACCCTGGCCTCCGAGGCGCGCTCGGCCAGCCGCTCGGTGGCGACGTGATAATCGATCCGCCAACCGGAGTCGTTGTCGAAGGCCTTCCCCCGGTAGGACCACCACGAGTACGGCCCGGGCCCCTCCGGGAACCGGCGGCGCACCACGTCCGCGTACTCCGCCTCGTCGAACACCCTGCTCAGCCAGGTACGCTCCTCCGGCAGGAACCCCGCCGACTTGCGGTTGTTCTTCCAGTTCTTCAGGTCGATCTCCTGGTGCGCGATGTTCCAGTCACCGCAGACCAGCACTTCCTTGCCCCGCTGCCGCGCCCGGTCGCGCAACTGGTGCAGGTACGGCAGGAACTCCGCCATGAAGCGTTCCTTCTCGTCCTGCTTGGGTGTGCCCGCCTCCCCGCTCGGCAGGTACAGGCTGCCCACCACCAACCCGTCCAGCTCCGCCTCGGCGTAACGGCCGCTGTCGTCGAACTCCTCCGAGCCGAATCCGATCCTGGTGACCTCGGGTTCGGTACGGCTGTAGATGGCGACCCCGCTGCGCCCCTTGTCCGCGCTCGGCGCCAGCAGCGTGTACCAACCGGCGGGCGCACGCGCGGCCTCCGGAAGCTGGTCGTATTCCGCCCGCGTCTCCTGCATGCAGACCACGTCGGCGTCGGTGGCGGCCAGCCACTCGACGAAGCCCTTCTTGGCGGCGGCACGCAGGCCGTTGACATTCACCGTCGAGACAGTCAGCACGCGGCCGAGCATAACCACCGCCCGCTGCCGCGCTATCCCCGGCGGCCGTTCCGATTCGTCCGCACGGCCGGAGCCGGTGCCGCCGGAGAACCAACTCTCGGGGGCTCGACCTTCCTCCCACCGGATGAAAATACGTCCTCCGGACTGGTTCCGGAGATCATGATCGGGGATCGTCGGCGGGTCGTGTGTGTCGTGCATGGCCCAGAGAACGACTTCCCCAGGGAGAATCTTTGATGAAGCCGCTCGGTGGGAGCGCACGCTCCCGTACGGCAGGAAGACGCCGACGCGCCACCGGCACGGGAGGCATCACGCTCGCGGTACTGCTCACCGCCGCCTCGCTTCCGATGCTGATGGCGCAACCGCGATCCGCCGAGGCGGAGACCACCCCGGGCGAGAAGGCCCCGGCGTGCGCACCGTGGGACCGGGAGTGCCGGGTTAACCGGTACCTGGACCGGATACGCGATCGCCCGGAAAAGCTCGACGAGTTCCTGCGCGGAATGCCGAAGGGAGGTGACCTGCACAACCACCTCTCCGGCTCGGTGTCCACCGAGTCGTTGATCCGCTACGCCGCCGAGGACGGACGCTGCATCGACGCCGAGACCATGCAGTCCTCACTCGCCCCCTGCACCGAGGGACAACGTCCCGCCTCGGACGCGATGAGTGATCCGAAGTTCCGCGAGCGGGTGATCGAGACGTGGTCGATGGCCGGTTTCGAGCCCGGCGGCGAGGAGTCGGGGCACGACCACTTCTTCGCCACCTTCGGCAAGTTCTGGGCGGCCACCGAGGGACGCGACGGCGACATGCTCGCCGAGGTGGCGGGTGACCTCGCCGAGCAGAACCAGTTCTACCTCGAAACGCTGCTGTCCAGGCAGTCCGAGGCTCGCGGGAAGCTCGTGGAGCGCGTCGGTTTCGACCCGCGTTCCGAACGGGATTTCCGGCGGCTGCGCACCACGTTGCTCCGCGAGGGCATGGCGGAGGTCGAACGCGCCGCGCGGCGTGCGACGGATCGGGACTTCGCGCGCTACCGCGAGCTGCTGAACTGCGGCACCCCGAGTGCCCGCCCCGGATGCGATGTGGAGATCCGGCTGGACTACCAGGTGGCGCGGGCGAACTCCCCCGCGAGCGTGTTCACGCAGTTGCTGCTCGGGTTCGAGCTGGCGCAGAGCGATCCGCGATTCGTGGGCGTCAACATGGTCCAGCCCGAGGACCACGAGATCTCGCTGCGGGACTACACCCTGCACATGCGGATGATCGACTACCTGAGCGGGCAGTATCCCGGCGTGTCGATCACACTGCACGCCGGTGAGCTCGTTCCGGGGCTGGTCAAGCCCGAGGAGCTGACCCACCACATCGACCAGGCCGTGCGGATCGCCGGAGCCGACCGGATCGGCCACGGGATCGACCTGGTGCACGAGGACGACTGGCGGGCGCTGGCCGATCACATGGCCGCACGCGACATCGCGGTCGAGGTGCCGCTGACCAGCAACTGCCAGATACTGCGGGTCTGCGGACCGGAGGAGCACCCGTTGCCCGAGTACATGGCGCACGATGTTCCCTTCGCACTGGCCACCGACGACCCCGGTGTCTCCCGCAGCGACATCACCGCCCAGTACCGGCGGGCCGCCACGGACTTCGGGCTGGACTACTCGCAGCTCAAGGCCAGTGCCCGGACCTCGCTGGAACAGGCTTTCGTGCAAGGGGAGAGTCTGTGGGCAGCCTCCGAGTCCCGGCGGATGAAACCGGCGTGCGCCTCGGACACACCGGGCTTCGGCGAGCCGGACGCGGCGTGTGCCGAACTGCTGTCGAACAGCACGAAGGCGAAGTCGCAGTGGCGGCAGGAGGCCGCGTTCCGGGCGTTCGAGACCTACTACGCGTACAAGTGACAGTCCCGCGATGAGTAGCACTTCGTCGACCCGGTTCTCCGCCGCGCTCGCTCGGCGGAACCTCTCGCGGGCTCCCGCTCCGGCGAGGCCCGACATCGAATAGGTGCCTCCGGTGGCGACCGCCGTCGATGTCGATTCCACTGTGGACCAACCACGGCGGCGGTCGCCCCCCTCACCTGTCCGTCCCCGTTGCCTGTCGGTCTCGACGCCCCAAGCGGGCGGGCCACCAGATGGTTCTGCCGATGTCCAGGGACAGCGCGGGTACCAGCAGCGAACGTACGACCAGCGTGTCCAGCAGCACCCCGAACGCCACGATGAACGCGAGCTGGGCGAGGAACAGGATCGGCAGTACCGCCAGCGCCGCGAACGTGGCCGCCAGCACCACTCCGGCAGAAGTGATCACACCGCCGGTGACCGACAGCGCACGCAGCACACCGGTCCGGTTGTCCGAGCGACGCACTTCCTCCCGAGCTCGGGTCATCAGGAAGATGTTGTAGTCGATCCCCAGGGCGACCAGGAACACGAAGCCGTACAGCGGGACGACCGGGTCCGCGCCGGGCATGTCGAAGACGTGGTTGAACACGAGCGCGGACACGCCCATCGTCGCCGCGAAGGAGAGCACCACGGTGGCGAGCAACACCAGTGGGGCGACCAGGGCGCGCAACAGCAGCGCCAGTACCACGAGGATGACGAGCAGCACGATCGGAATGATCACGGAGCGGTCGCGCTCGGCGGTCAGCCGGGTGTCGAGCTGGATCGCGCTCGTTCCGCCGACCAGCGCGTCGGCCCCCTCGACGGGGTGCACCGAGTCGCGGATCCGCCGCACCGTGTCGAGGGCCGTCTCCGAGTCGGCCGGATCGGTGAGCACGGCTTCGACGAGTACCCGCCCGTCGACCACCTTGGGATTGCCCGCCGCTGTCCTGGTGACCGAGACGTCGGCCACACCGGGAACGTCAGCGGCTCGCACCACGCGCTCGGTGCTGTCGGCGTCGGCGATGATCACGGTGGGGGCTCCCGATCCGGCGGGGAAGTGCTCGGCGAGCACCTCCTGGCCGGCGACCGATTCGACCGGTGTCAGGAAGACGTCCGACTGCGCGGTGCCACCGGCCCGCAGCTGCGGCAGTCCGAGCGTGCCGATGAGCAGGACCACCGTGGTGCCGATCCAGATCGCCCGGGGAGTCCTGCCCACCAGGGAACTGACCCGCTCCCAGAACGCCGTACGACGTGGTTCGGGCTCCGCCACCGCGTCGTCCTGCCCCGCGGTTTCCCGTGGGGGCGGGAAGGGCCAGAAGGCGACGCGGCCGGACAGCGCGAGCACGGCGGGCAGGAAGGTGGTCGAGGCCAGCAGCGCGGCGGCGATGCCGATGGCCGCCACGGGGCCGAGGCTCTTGTTGGAGTTCAGGTCGCTGAACAGCAGGCACAGCAGGCCCAGGATGACCGTGCCCGCGGAGGCGAGGATCGGCTCCAGCGTGGCGCGCCAGGAGCGCAGGACGGCGCGGTACTTGTCGGGGCTCGCGCGCAGTTCCTCCCTGAACCGCGCGACGAACAGCAGCGCGTAGTCCGTGGCGGCGCCGACCACCAGGATGAAAAGGATTCCCTGGCTCTGGCCGTTGAGGGTGAGGACGTCGGCCGCTGCCAGGAAGTAAACGGCGAGGCTGGCGACGCCAAGTGCGAAAACCGCGCTGAGCAGCACCAGTACCGGCAGCAGCGGACTGCGGTAGACCAGGATCAGGATCAGGAGAACCACACCACCGGCGACGAGCAGCAGCAGTCCGTCGACTCCGCTGAACGCCTCGGCCAGATCGGCTGACTGCGCGGCGGGGCCGCTGACCAGGGTGGTCAGCCCGGTGGGTGACCGTTCCAGGAGGTTACGCATCTCCGAGACCGCGTTCGCGGGGTCGGCACCGGAGTCGATCGAGACGATCACCTGCACCGCCTGGTCGTCCCGGGGTGAGGGGATCGGGGGCGAGACCCGCTCGACTCCTTCGATCGAGGCGATCCGTTCGGAGATCCCGGCCAGGTACTGGCGGTCGGAACCGGTGATTCCCCGAGTTCTCTCGGCCACGACGAAGGCCGGGATGCGCTGTCCGCCGGAGAACTGCCGCTGCAGTTCGTTGACCTTGGTGGCCTCGGCGGAGGCGGGCAGGAAGGTTGAGCTGTCGTTCTCGGAGACCTCGGCCAGCTTGCCCGCGAACGGCCCGCCGATGCCGCCGAGAGCCAGCCAGGCGATCACCAGCAGCGCGGGGACCAGCCATCGCAACCGCCGCACCTTCGGGGGATGCTGGTCCTCGTCGGAGGAGTGACCGGTGGAGATCATGTGGGTTCCTAGTCGTCGAGGGTTCTCGGCGAAGCTCGAAGCGGAGCATTACTAGCGCCATAGAATAATTCGACTGTCGAAATACTGCGACAGCAGGGGCGACACAAAACGAAGGAGGAACCATGACCTCGGCGAACGACCAGGACAGCGGAGACCCAACGGACACGGGGGAGGAGAAAGAAACGGGCGAAACCGGCACCGGTTACGAGGGCGACGTGGTGCTGGGCAAGCTGCTGCGACAGCTCAACGTCGAGCTCGACCGGTTCAACGTGCTGTTCGGTGATGCCCACGGGCTGCACCAAACCGACCTGAACGCGCTCGTCACGATCCTCGACGCGGCCAACCGGCAGGAACCGATGACACCGAGCAGGCTCGCGGCTGCCCTCGACATGAGCGTTTCGGCCACCACGGCACTGCTGGAGCGGCTGGAGTCGCTCGGCCACATCACCAGGGAGCGCAGCGAGGTCGACCGGCGCAGGGTGGACCTGGACATCCACGACACCGCCAGGCAGGTCGGTGGCGAGTTCTACCGGCCGCTGCTGCGGGAGCTCGGTGGAGCCTGGGACGGGTTCAGCGCCGAACAGCGGGAAACGATCAGGCAGTTCCTCGTCGCCACGATCGATGCCACGGGGCGTGCGCGCGAGACGTTCTCAACGCGGTGAGCGGTTGGACACACCGACATCACCGGCGACGACGTCCTGTCCGAACGGGCGCTCGGGGGTGCCACAACGGACGGGGCTCCGCCCCTGCTCGCCCGGAAAGACAGTATTCGACACTCTCCTCGTTCCGACTCTCGGTCAAGGGCGAGTAATTCTCACTCACACACCACGAGGATTCGCACTTCTGCCTCGCCCCCCGAACTCGAGGCAGCGTCGTCGTGCGAACGGTACACGTGCTCCGAATCCATCAGAGCGCCACTCGTCCCCTTCAGGCCACCGGCCATTTTCCCGGAAACCCCAATCGCCGCTCGACCAGTGGCCGGTAGCCCTCGGCGACAACCGGAATAACTCCCTGTGATTCCGGAGTGCCGAAAACTGGAACCGCCATGGAGCCACGAATGGATTCCAAGTGGCCCACGTTCCTTTCCAGCCGATCCCGCATAGCCGGTGAGAGACAACAGTTCCACTCGGAACTTTTCACTCACCGGTGTTCATCCCCTCGCGACACGGCTCGACCACGGAAAACATAACGAACCAATCATCACACCATGATCTGCCGAACCGATCGGAGAAACTAAGTTGCGACCAGCACATAGGCACCCGACGGCAGTAAGAACACGGCGAGCACCGAGAGTGGAATCCCGATCGCCCGCTTCGGCCACACCGCCAGCACCGCCAACACCGCAGCCAGCAGGAACACTCCGGCCGCGAGGAGAGTCCGCCCGGAAAACGTCCCGAAAACGATCATCGCGACGGCGACCACCGAACCGACGATCCCGGTGAGTACCGCCCAGTCACGCCGCGAGGTCGGTATGATCAACCAATCCAAGAACCCTCTCCCAGCACTCGTTTTCCGGTTCGGCGCACTCTAGCACTCATCGCACCGCAGAAACCGGAGAACGCGAATACCGGAGGAAACCGATCCGGGAGGACGAATGAGAAGTTCGTCCCGGAACGACGCTCAGAAACGCAGCTGCCCGCCGTCGTAGACCAGCAGGCCGTCCTCCCGAAGCCGCACACCGTCCATCGTGTGATGCTCGCGCGGGCTGCCGTCGTGCATCAGGTGCACGACCTCGACATCGCGAACCAGCGTCGCGTAATCGGCGATCATGCGGCGATGGCAGCGCCACCACACGCTCTCGGAACACATCACGGCCGTCCGGCGGTCAGCGGCTTCCGAGAGCAGCTCCTCGACCGCCTCGCCGAACTCCTCGGTACGCATGTGCGCGGCGTAGGCGCGGAATCCCTCGTTCCTGCAGGCCGTATCCGGCGATTCGGCGGGCAGCTTTCGGAACCCGCCGAGCCGCTTGTCCCAGCGATAGTCCACTCCTGCCTCGGGCAGCCACTCCTGAAGCTCGGAGTGGTTGAAATCGGGGTTGTGCCTGCTGCCCGGCGCGGTGCGCACGTCCACCACCGCCTCGACCCCGGCCCCGTGCAGCAACGGGGCGAACTCGGCACGGGTGCTCGTGCCGTGCCCGACCGTGATCAACCGCGTCATTCCCCGAAACCGCCAGTACTTCGCCGAGTCCGAACACTTCTGTCGGACATGGTCTCCCGTACTTCTCGGCGCGGCAGCGCCGAACCACCGCCCACGCGGTCGGCGCCGCTGCCGACCAGCGCTTCCCCGTTCACCACTCACCCGTTCCCGCAGCGTCGATCTTCAGTAACTGCACGCTTCCTTCGGCGTTGGCGGCAAGCAGCAACGAGCTGTCCCCGGCGACCGCCAGATCGACGAACGAACTCGGACGACCACTGCCGTCCGGCTCACCGTTCGAGCCGGTGCCATTCACGCCGGGAAGCGTCTCCACGGCCAGCTCACGGAACGCGACCGTGCTCGTGCCGGTGGCGGGATCGAACCGCCGCAGCCAGCGGTGTTCGACCTCGACCACGAACAGTTCGTCGCCGCTGACGGCGATTCCCTGCGGCGTGCCGAGCCCGTCCAGCACGACGACCGGCTCCTCGTCCAGACGCAGTACTCGCCCGAGCCGGTCGTCACTGACGTAGCAGCGCCCGTGGTGGTCCAGCGTCACGCCGACCGGATGTTGCAGCCCTTCGAGGAGCACCGTGACCGAATCGGTTTCGTCGACGGCCAGCACCTGTCCCCTCTCCGGGGCCGCGAGCACGACACGCCCGTTCGAGTCGGCAGCGATTCCGGCGAGCTCACCGAGTCCGGCGGCACGCCCACGGGAGACTCCCCGCACGGGGTCGTACACGTGGAGCCCACCGCTGATGTCGACGAGCTGCAGCACATCGCCGGTGGCGACCACGTTCCGCGGCAACCCGGGAAGCGTTCCACCCACCACGGCCACCTGGTCGATCCCGTCGGACTCCGACACGCTCGACAGTCCGAAGTGGTCGGCCGCGTATATCCTGCCGGCGGGGTCGACCGTGACGCCGAACGGCCCGTTCAGTCCCGGCGGCAGGACCGTGCGGGTGCGGCCTCGCTCACCGAGCTCGGTGATGCTTCCCCGGACGAAGCTGGACACGAACATGCGGTTGGCCGCGTCGAACGCGGCGTTGTCCAGGCCGGGAACCCCGGTGACCGTGCTCGACGTCCCACCCGTTTCCGGATCGACGTGCGTGATCGTTCCCGCCGCGTCGCAGGAGAGCACGAACAGCTCCCCTGCCCGGTCGAAGCGCACGGCGACCGGGATGGGCACCCCGCTCACGACGAGTTCGGGCTCGCCTCCCTCGGGCGAGATCCGCAGCACCTCGTCGGTCATCATGTGCGGGTAGTACAACCGACCGTCGGGGCCGAACCGCATCGCGTTGCCGTACGCCAGCCCCTCGGTGAGCAGCACCGGTGAGCCACTGTCCGGGAAGAGCTCGAACAGCCTTCCACCGGAGCGCATCTCGTTGACGAAGAGGCGGTCACCGAGGCACGTGATCCCGTTCGGGGCGACCACGGCATCGGTGACGAGGGCGAACTCCCCGTTCGGGGAGCGCTGCCACACCCGCCCGGGTGCCACGTCGGCGATGTACATCGTCCCGTCGGCACCGAACGCGATGTCGTCCGGTGTGCGCAGCGGACCGTCCGGCGGGACCACGAGCTCGACCTCGCCGGAGTCGATGTCGACCGCGCTGATCCGCCCGGTGAGGAACTGCGCCACGTACAGCAGCCCGTCGGGACCGAAGGCGATGCCGTTCGCCCCCCGCAATCCGCTCGGCTCGTTCAACCACACCGGTCGCGAACGACCGGTTCCCGGTTCCGTCGCTTCGAGGTCAGTTCCGTTCGTCGGCATCGTTATCCCCGGTCCGGACGAGCACCTCGGTGAATCGGTCGTTCTCGCGCCACTGCCGCAGTGTTTCGGCGAATTCGAGCTCGTCCGGCCGGTAGAAGCTCCGCACGACCGAGGAGTGGCCCTCGTTGTTGTAGTAGCCCGGTGTGCACTCGTCCAGCGCCCGGTCGACACCGGCCTTGCGCCCCATCTCGTCGACCCACTCCTGCTCGGCCGTCTCGGTGGGTTCCACGTAGGCCGCGCCGCGCTTGGCGGACTCGGTGATCATCGCGGCGATGTGGACGGACTGGTCGTCGAGCACGTGGGTGAAGTTGGGGGCCACACCGTTCTGCGAGGGCCCCATGCAGAACAGGTTGGGGAAACCGTGGCTGGTGAAGCCGTGCAGGGTGCGCATACCTTCGCTGAAGTGCTGGGGCAGCGTCACACCGTCGCGGCCGTGGAGCGCGAGTCCGCTGGCCGCCGGGTGCGAGCCGCCGACCTGGAAGCCGGTGGCGAAGACGATGCAGTCGACCTCGTACTCGACGCCCTGGCTGACCAGTCCGCGCTCGGTGACGCGTTCCACGCCGCGCCCGTCGGTGTCCACCAGCGTCACGTTGGGGCGGTTGAAAGCCGGGTAGTACTCGTCGTTGAATGTGGGGCGCTTGCACTCGTAGCGGTACCAGGGTTGCAGGGCACGGGCGGTTTCCTCGTCCTCGACGATGGACATGACCCGCTCCCGCACCTGGTTCATCTTGTGGAAGTCGGCGACCTCCCGCACGAGTTCGTGCTCCTCCGTGGTGAGCTCGTCCT
Organism: Actinopolyspora lacussalsi; assembly: GCA_030803735.1. NCBI lineage: Bacteria > Bacillati > Actinomycetota > Actinomycetes > Actinopolysporales > Actinopolysporaceae > Actinopolyspora > Actinopolyspora lacussalsi. Next base: position 2,699,578 of record JAURUC010000001.1, read on the forward strand.
TGCCGGTCTCGTCCGCCACCGCGTTGTAGTGGTGGGCGAGGTCGCTCCACCGATCGCCCACCATGTCGTCGGCGGTCCGATCACCGCCGAGTACGGCGAGGAAGTCGTCGCGCCTGCGGTCGTGCCAGCCCTCGGGCAGCTCAGCCGCCCATTCCGGGTCGGTCGGACGGTTACCGCGTTCGTCCACAACGGATGGTGTGCGCTGGAAGACGTAGAGGTGACCCGCGTCCCGGGCCAGGTCGGGCACGCACTGGATCCCCGTGGCGCCGGTACCGATGACCGCGACGCGCTTGTCCGCGAGCTCGTGCATCCCGCCGGTCTGGTCGCCCCCGGTGTAGGAGTAGTCCCACCGGCTGGTGTGGAAGGTGTGCCCGGCGAAGTCGTCGATCCCGGGGATGCCCGGCAGCTTCGGCCTGCTGAACGGGCCGCTGGAGAAGATCACGTACCGGGCGGTCATCTCGTCGCCCCGGTCGGTGGTCACGTTCCAGCGACGTAGGGACTCGTCCCAGGTCGCGCTGGTCAGCTCGGTCTGAAAGCACGCGTCACGGTAGAGGTCGAACTTCCTGGCGATGTTGACGGTGTGCTGCCGGATCTCCTCGCCGCGCGCGTACTTCTCGGTGGGGACGTAACCGAGCTCCTCCAGCAGCGGCAGGTAGATGTAGGACTCGATGTCGCAGCGCACGCCCGGGTAGCGGTTCCAGTACCAGGTCCCGCCGACGTCGCCGCCCTTCTCCAGCAAGCGGATCGAGTCGAACCCCGCCTGGCGGAGTCGTGCCCCGGCCAGCAACCCGCCGAATCCGGCACCGATGATCAGTACTTCCACGTGGTCGGTGAGCGGTTCACGGTTCGGCTCGGCCTCGGCGTAGGGGTCCGTCACGTAGTAGCCGAAATCACCGGTCGGTGCGATGTACTGACTCGCGCCGTCCGGGCGGAGACGTCGGTCCCGCTCGGTCCGGTACCGGGCGCGCAGTTCCGCCGGATCGAAACCGAGCCTGTCCGGATCCAACAGCTCCGCTTCGAGTGACCGCTCGTCGTTGGTCATGCATTCGGTCCTTGCAGCTCGGAATTCTCATTTCTGTGCCGACCAGGGACGCTTCGGGTGAATCGGCCGCGCCGTCGGAGGTGCGGAATCGATTCCGAGGAATATCGTGTTCACGCGGCCGCGGGAACCGCTCGGAGTCACCGGGCGCGGGGAGATCACGGCTGACGCGTCACCGGTGCCGACCAGAGGCCGGTGAGCGCGTCGACGAGACCGGTGGCGAACTCGTCCCAGCTCGCGTGCGTAGTGGGCATGCCCTCGGCGAGAGCGCGTTCCCGTTCGACGCACATCTGCCTGGTCAGGTACAGCGCCATGTTCCAGCGTTCGGTCCGCACGTTCTCGGGCAGCTCGGGCAGGCACCGGTTCATCCCTTCCAGGGACAACCGCAACGAGTCGGAGCGCAGCGACTCCCCGGCGATGATCTCGTGGAGCACCGGATCGGCCATCACCTGCGCGGCGAACCGCGCGTACCACGACGGGGTACCCAACGACTCCAGGTACAGCGTCATCGGCCGCACCAGACAGGACACCCAGTCCCGCAGTTCGGTGGAACCCGCGGGCTCGGTGAACATGTTGACCCGGATGTACTCGATGCGTTCCCCGTGGTGGTGCGCTATCGCGCGCACCAGCTCGTTCTTCGTGCCGAAGTGATACCCGACCGCGGCACTGTTGCCCAGCTCCGCGACCTCGCTGATCCGGCGGTTGGACACCGCGTATATCCCGTGTTCCGCGAACAGCCACTCCGCGGTGCGCAGGATCGACTCCCGTGTCGCCACGCCGTGTCCGACCCGAGCCGTCCGTCTCGTCATGCTCACCCTCGCAGCCACCGCGCCCCGGCTCCTCCGAACCCTCGTGAGCCCTGGCACCGCTCTTTTCAATCAGCCAATTTAATCAGTTGATTAAAATCAGTCAAACGACTGATTGATAGTGTGTTCCAAAACACAATCCGACCGGGTGGTTTTGTCGTACCCACATCCGCCGATGACCGGCGCACAATTATCAGCACACTGTGCGCAACGAAGTACGGTTCTCCGTAGGGACGAAGCAACGAACGACTATTTGTCGCTCGATCGAGTAAAGCTACCGTATGTCACACCCACTCGCGGTGATCGGATTCATGCACCGTGTATCGGGGATGCCCAGCGTGTGTTGGGAGTACCCAGCGTGTGTTGGGAGTATCCAGCGGCTCCGACAATCTCCACTACCGGCCTTCCAACACGGAAAGTCCCGGCCACCTCCCGAAAGGAACCAGATGACCGCGACGTGGCTGTCGATCCTGCCTCCGCTGCTCGCGATCGCCCTGGCGCTGTTGACCCGGCAGGTCATCCCCGCGCTGCTGGCGGGGATCTGGCTCGGGGCCTGGCTGCTGGAGGGGGCCACGTTCACGGGTCTGGGCACTTCGCTGCTGGACACGGTGGGGGTGTACATCGTCGACGCGCTCGCGGACCGGGACCACGTGATGATCGTCGTGGCCACCATGATGATCGGCGGACTGGTGGGGGTGATCCGGCGCAACGGCGGCACCGACGGCATCGTGAAACTGGTGACTCGCTGGGCCGCCACACCCCGGCGGGGTCAACTCGCGACCGGCGGCCTGGGGCTGGCGATCTTCTTCGACGACTACGCGAACAGCCTCGTGGTGGGCAACACGATGCGCCCCATCACCGACCGACTGCGGATCTCGCGGGAGAAGCTCGCCTACCTCGTGGACTCCACCGCAGCACCGGTGGCCGCGTGCGGTCTCTTCACCACCTGGATCGGTTACCAGGTCGGACTGGTCGACGACGCGGTCGGCAAGATCGGGCTCGAGCAGAGCGGCTTCGCCGTGTTCGTCAGCTCGCTGCGCTACGCCTTCTACCCGGTGCTGGCCGTGGTGCTGGTCTTCGCGATCGCCGGTACTCGGCGCGACTTCGGCCCGATGGCGCGGGCGGAACAGCGCGCCCGGCAGTCGGGCACGGTGCTGCGCCCGGGGTCCAACCTGGGGGGCGGCACGGACACCGAAGCCGAGCTGCGGCCCGAGGAACGGACCCCACGCCGCTTCCTGAACGCGCTGGTGCCGATCCTCGCCCTGGTGGTGACGACCTTCGTCGGGCTGCTGGCCACCGGCAGCGGCAGCACCGTCCTCGAGATCATGGGGGCCGGGGATCCGTTCGCCGCGCTGGTGTGGGGTTCGTTCGTGGCACTGCTCGTCGCGGCGGTGCTGAGCTTCGGCCAACGGCTGCTCTCGCTGGGGCAGTTCGTGGACGCGTGGTTCGCCGGGATCAAGTCGGTGTTGTACGTGGTCATCATCCTCTCGGCCGCCTGGGCACTGTCCTCGCTGACCGAGAAGCTCAAGACCGCCGAGTTCCTGGCGGGCGCCCTCAGCGAGGCACTGCCCGCGCCGCTGCTGCCGGTGATCCTGTTCGTGCTCGCGGCAGCCGTCGCGTTCGCCACCGGAACGAGCTGGGGAACCATGGGGATCCTGACTCCGCTCGCGGTACCGCTGGCCTGGTCGCTGCTGCAGGCACAAGGGGCCGAGACCGCGGGTGGGCACCCGATCATCTACGCCAGCGTGGCCACCGTGCTGGCCGGAGCGGTGTGGGGCGATCACTGCTCGCCGATCTCGGACACCACGGTGATCTCCTCACTGGCCTCGCAGTGCGATGTGGTCGACCACGTGCGCACCCAGATCCCCTACGCCCTCTACGCGGGCGCGGTCGCGGTGGTCATCGGACTGCTGCCGATCGGGTTCGGCTTCCCGTGGTGGGCCTCCTTCCTGGTCTCGATCGCGGTGCTGCTGCTCGGACTGCGGCTGCTGGGCAGGCGCGTGCCGGACGATGCGCGGCACTCGGAAACCGAGGAAGCGGGCGCCTGAGGCGGTCGATTACGCTGGGGTCGATTCCGCTGGGTATCGCCGCCGAGCGGCGCGATGATCACCCATCTCCGCGGTGGCGAGCGAACCGCGCCGGGCTCGTGCCGATCACCCGCTTGAAGTGCCTGCCGAGGTGGGACTGGTCGTAGAATCCCGCCGCCGTGGCCGCGAACCGGGGTGCCATCCCGTCGAGCAGCAACCGGCGGGCGAGATCGACCCTGCGCCCGGTCAGGTACTGGTGCGGCGGGGTGCCGAACTCCCCGCTGAATGCGCGGACGAGATGTGCTGGGTGGGTGTGCAGCAGATTCGCCGCCCGCCGGAGCGTGATTCCTTCGACGAGGTGTTCGTCCAGCAGCTCGCGCAGTCGCACGGCGGGTCTCGTGCGGTCGATCGGTTTGGCCGTCCGGGCGCGCTCGGTCAGATGTCGGCGCAGCCGCTCGGTGAGCAGGGTCAACCTGCTCTCGGCTTCCAGCGGCTCGCCGGGCAGCAACAACGATTCGTGTAACTGGTGCACGCGCCGCCGCAACAGCGGATCGTCGATGGTGGGCGCGTCCACCGCGAGCCCCACGAGATCCTCACCGAACTGTCCCGGATCCAGATAGAGCACCCGCTTCTTCAGGCCCCGCGGGGTGACGGGCGTGCCGTTGTGCGGAACGTGCGGCGGCAGCAGCGTGACCAGGTTCCGCAGCGCGCCGTGCTCGTGGCGGTGCAGGTCGTACCGCACCGTTCCGTCGTCCACCAGCAGCAGCGTCCACGAGTCGTGGGCGTGCATGGGATAGGAGTGCTCGACGAGGTGAGCGTGGTAGGCCTCCACGATCCCGGGCACCGGTGGACGCCACGCCGCCGCTCCCGAGCTGGTGACCATGCAAAGAATGTACAAGACCCGGTCGCGCTTCGGGAGCCATGATCTCCCCGTGACAGCGGAGATTTCCCCGATACGGTTCGACACGAGGATCGCCGTGCTGCTGCGCGAGGACCTGGCCGACTGGCAGCGGCTGAACGTGACCGCGTTCCTGGTGAGTGGCATCGGAACCGGGATTCCCGAGGTGATCGGCGAGCCGTACCGCGACGCCGACGAAACCGAGTACCTGTCTATGTTCCGGCAGCCGGTGCTGATCTTCGAGAGCAGCGGGGAGGTGGTGGCCCGAGCGCACTACCGCGCCGTCGAGCGGAACACGGCCGTGTCGGTGTTCACCTCCGAGCTGTTCGGCACCGGCAACGACCGGGACAACCGCGCCGCGGTTCGGGCGGTTCCACGGGAAGAACTCGATCTGGTGGGAGTGGGCGTGTACGGACCGCGCAACGCCGTGGACAAGATCGTCAAGGGCGCACGGATGCACCCGTGACTGCCCGGCCGTGACTACCGACTACGACTGCCCACAACCGGTGCACCGAATTGCGCCCACCCGGTGAGAGCGAGACATGACGCGACGAATCCGGCAGCGGCACGACTCCGTCGACGCACACCTCTATCTGCTGGTCACGATGATTTTCTTCGGTAGCGCGTTCACCAGCTCGAAAGTCGTCGTGAGCGAGCTGCCGCACGAAGTGGCGGCGGCGTTGCGGTTCGGAGGCGGGACGCTCGTGCTGTTGGTCCTGCTGGGCGTGACTCGTGGGAATTCCCGCTCCGCCCCCGCGATGTCGTGGGGCCGGTTCCTCCGGGCGGGAGCGGTGGGACTGCTGGGAGTCCTCACTTACAACGTTCTCCTCTTCCGGGGGCTGTCGCTGGCTCCGTCGATCGACGGCAGCATCATCGTCCCCGTGCTGAGTCCGGTGCTGACGACGCTGGTGCTGCTCGTGTTCAGTCGGGAAACGGCCTCGATGCTCAGGTTCGCGGGACTCGCGCTCGGTGCGGGCGGCGCGGTGGTCTTCTTCCTCGGCGCGAGTGGCGGGACTTCCCCGCTGGACGGAACGAGACTGCGCGGTGATCTGGTTTTTCTGCTGGGGGCGGCTTGCTGGGCGAGCTACAGCATCGTTTCCAAGAAGGTCCTAGTGGGGCTGGAGCCGCTGCGCGCCACCACCAGCGGGATGTTGGTGGGATCACTGGGACTTCTGGTGGTCGCCCTGCCCGCGATGCCCGAGGCCGCGTGGGCCGAGGTTTCCGCGAGCACCTGGGTGAATCTCTGCTATCTGGCGCTGGGGCCGACGGCCGTGGCCTACCTCTGCTACTACCGTGCGCTCCGAACGGTCAGTCCCTCGACCTCGACGGTCATGATGTTCACCGTTCCGGTGTTCGGCACGACCTGCTCGACGCTCTTCCTCGACGAGACCTTCACGACACCGCAACTCGTGGGAGCGCTGATCATGCTCGTCGGAGCGCTGCTGGCGGTGACGCAGGATTGGTTCCGAGCGAGCCCCGAACGGGACACCACGACTGTTTCCCGGCCGTCGAGCAGCACCGAGCACGCGGAGAGCGAACCGGGCTGAACGAGTTCGGCGGGCGGCGCGAGAGCGACCATGACGGTGCCGGGATCTTCCCTCCCCGGCACCGTCCTCCGGTCTCATCGGGAGCGCGGAACCCCCACCGCGGCCCGGACCGCTCGGCCGGTGTGCCCGTTTTGGACTTCGGCCGCGGGGAGGAGCGGCTTAGACGTTGCCGTCGATGTGACGCTGCACGTACCGGTAGGCCAAGTCACCGAACTGCGTGCCGAAACCGATGGAGTTGTCCGCCGATTTCGAGAAGTGCACCCCGCCCCACACTCTGCTGTCGCTGCCGTCCTGAACGAAGTCGGTCCAGGTGCGCCAACCGAACCGGAGGTCGTTGGTGGGGGTGGTTCCGGGCTCCACCAGTGACGAGCCCGCCGGATAGGTGTACGACCAGTTCAGCGAGTCGGAGTTGAGGTAACGGCGCGCGGCCTGCGCCTCGGCGGAGAGAACCGTCGTGGAGGCGGACGGGTACTCGGGATGGTTGCCCACGTTCAGATAGCTGGCCCACTCGTTGGCGGGAAGGTCGTTGACGGTTCCCTTCCCCGGCCCGCCCCAAGCCGTCAGTTCGGTGTCGCCGTAAACGTGCTGGACCGCGCTGAACGGGCGCACGGCGTCGAAACCGGTCTTGTGGTGCCAGCAGGCGATCAGGCCGTCCAGCATCGCCACCCCGGTCACCATCAGCAACTGCACCCAACCGTCCAGGTCGAGTTCGTGGTTCCTGGCCGCGGCCAGGACCGACATCCCGACGCCCAGGAACTTGTTGTCGAAGAACTCCGACTTCACCTTCTGCTCTTCGGTGAGCCCGGCCGAGGCCCGCAGGACCTCATCCACCGAACGCTTGTAGGCGCCCCGATTGGTGTGATCGCTGTGGTGCGGCGGGGTCAGGTGGAAGCGACTCGGGTCCTCGTAGGTGTAAGGCGTGGTCAGCCGCAGCTGCGGGGTGGTGAAGACCTGGATCATGAACATGCCCTTGTCGCCATCGGCACTGCCCAGGCGACGGCCGTGTTCCAGCAGTTCCGGCTGCCAGCGGGAAGGATTGCGCAACTCGTAGGCACTGTTCTCGGGCCGGTAGCCGGTGTAGTCCTGGTAGGGCTTCCCGTTGTACCGGACTCCCTCGTCACCGAGCTGGTTTATGCCGTCCCGCAGGCGTGCCTCGACCACGGCCTTACCGGCCAGGTTCCCGATGCCGACCGGAGTGCTCGGATCCTCCGAATCGTCGTCGGGATCCAGGCCGAACGAGGTGACCAACGCCCGGTAGGTCGGCATCCCGGCGGGTACCACGCTCTTCATGACATGGCGCCAGGCGTAGAGGGCCGCGATGTTCTTGTTCCTGTTGGTACGGGCCTCGCTTCGGGGACGACGTCCGAGCTTCGAGTAGACCCCGACCGCCGTAGGGTGGTACGGCGCGAGCGCGTCGAACCACGCGTTGTGCGCCATGCAGGTGTAGCGAATCAGGATGGTCACGTCCATCGGAGCGATGAAGTCCGATACCGCCGAAGTATCGGAGTTATCGGACAAGTATCGGATGAAGTTGTCGTCGTCGAGATCGAAATCGGATTTCTCCTGTGATGTCGAAGGGCCGGACTGGCGCGCGTTGGAGACGCCGATACTTCCGAACGGGAGCAGAGCCGCGGTCGCCGCACCGGCGAGCACCGATCTGCGCTGCAGCGAGTATGAGGCGGCTGAAGAATTCCCGGAGGACGACATGAGGTACTACCTTTCTGCGTTCGATGGTTTGTCGATTTCGCTGGCGCGGTTATCAACCGCCGCTGTGGCACCGCGGATGATTTCCCGCATAGTGGTGACCGGTTTTCGTTCCGCCCCGGCATGGCAAGAAACCGCTCGTAGTCGTCAATTCACGATAATCCGTTCGAACGGATCCGAGAAAATCAGTCGGAGCTTCCCGACGGATCAACGCTCCAACGCCCCACCGCCATCTCGGCGGTGATTCCGGGACCGAAACCGGCGATCATGCCGGAAGCCCCCTCGGACGGCATGTCCTCTTCGAACAGCCTGCGCAGCGCGTCGAGAACGACCGCACTCGCGATATTGCCGTAATCGACGAGAGTTGCCCAGCTGTGACGGAACATCTTCCGGTCGACGTCGAGGAACTCGCCGAGGTCATCCAGGATTCTCGGACCACCGGCGTGGATGATGTAGAAATCGAGGTCGCGGACGTCCCAACCGTGACCCGCCGCGAACTCGTTCAGCACCGGGGCGAGCGGTTCCATCGTTCCCGGCACCCGGCGGTCCAACCGGAAGTGGAATCCGGTGTCACGCACGTCGTAGGAGATCCAGTCCTCGGTGTCCGGGATGAGGTACGAGGAATTGCGCTCCAACGCCACCCCCACACCTCCGCTCCCTCGAACGACGGCGGCCGCGACAGCGTCGCCGAACAACCCGTCGGACAGCAGTGAGCCGACGTCATCGTCATCGGGCTGGTAGCACAGTGAACACAGCTCGCACGAAACGATCAGAACATTGCTCTCGGGATGTGCCACGCAGAAGTCATGTGCGCGATTGATGGCCGCGCCACCCGCCGCGCAGCCCAGTTGCGCTATGGGGATCTGTCGGGTGTCGGTGCGAAACCCCATGGTGTTGATCAACCACGCGGTCAGCGAAGGCATCAGAAATCCGGTGCAGGAAACGTATATGATCGCGTCGATGTCACGTGTCGCCAGGTTGGCGTTCGCCAGAGCTTGTTCGATCACCTCGGGGGTTCGCTTCTTGGACTCCAGCTCGTAGACGCGGTTGCGTTCCTCGAACCCCGGGTGCCGAAGTGTTTCCTCGACGGGCTGTACTATGTGTCTCTTCTGAACCCCGGTATTCTGGATCAATCGATACGCCAGGGAAAGCTGTGGCTTTCCCGCGTGTGCTCGTTCGGCCAGCTCCAGCGTCTCGTCCATCGATATGACGTGTTCCGGAACGCTCACCGATGGCCTGCATAATATTGGCATTTATGGAACTTACTTTCTGGTGATCCTGCCCGTGATTAGTGATGTCCTTCGCTGTGATCTCGCTCAGGCCGACCGGGAGAGGATGAGCCGAACGCATTTCCGCGTGGCCGCGGCAGCGGGAACGCCTAACCACCCCGACGTCGGAATTATTCTCGGGGGCGAGCGATTCTCGCCCGATACGACATCGAGCGATCATTCATGGTTCGAACACGAGGAACAAGGGTGACAACAATACTGCGAAAATAGTCAAGCGGGGAGGACTTCGCCTTTCGCGGGATTAATTGTACGGCGCGAACGATGCGGTCACAAGCCCGATCGACGAGGATCGAGACCGCATGGCACGCCACACGAGATCGGAGTCGAAAGCAGTCCACGATCGCGGTTCGACACCGCGATCGGTCATCGCCACGAGGCACACGCGGTTCGCGATGGAAACCCTCTCCCCAAAGCGTCCCGACAAGCCTGTTCAGCGGCGTTCGGCCCCGGTGCCGGGACGAGGACCAGCCATCCGAGTCTGGGTCGCCACAACCGTGGTACCGGTTGTCGAACCCCACGCGCGGCAATCGGAGATCCCGTGGCGATCGATCCGGTGCGCACGAATCTCTCCAATACCCATCGACCGGTCCTCTACGATAACCAGAACCGGCTGGATCAACCGGTGAAGGACTCGGGCCCGAACCGACCCCACGCCACGAAGACGGCCATAGCCAGGTAGATCAGGTTCGCGGCCACGGGCAACTTCTCGTGACGACGGAGATGCGTGATCATCGCGCCGATCATCAGCAGTACCCAGCAAACAGCGGTCACGGGCACCATGATCGGTGCGATGTCGACCACCGCCGGCAGAATGATACCGATCGCCGCGAGGAACTCCAGGGCTCCGAGGGTCTTGACGAAGCCGTCGCCGTAGTCGTTGGTCCATCCACCGTGGGCGGTCGCACCCAGCTTCTCCTTGGGTACGAACATCTTGGTGGTACCACCGACCAGCATGACGGCGGCAAGCAATCCGGCAACGATCCATAGAGCCAGATTCATAAGGTTTCTCTCCCTAAATTCGCAGGCGACCACGAGTTTCCGACGAAGCGGTGCTCGTCACAGCGCGGTCGCGTAATAGGTGCCACTCTCCGATCTTGCCACAACTCGACGGACCCGTGATTCCGCGACTGTCCGGGACGAGCCCGTGAGTCGATATCCCCGGTGAAGGGAGTCACCCACTCGATCGGAGCCGACCGCCGGAGATCCCGCTCTCCTCCCACGTTCCCGCTCCAGGTCCGGAAGAGGTCAACTCCGTTCGTCAGCGGACGCGGCCAGCAAATTCCGCACCAGCGGAGAGATCTGGTAGTAGGAACCGAAGTTGAGGTACTCGCCCTCGGGAGCGAACTTGACGGCCAGAATTCGCAGCGGATCGCCGGAATAGGTGTACGGAGCGTTCCGCACGAACCGCTCGATCTCCGGACTCACTCGAACCGGGAACTCCGACAACGCCGAGTCCAACCATTCCTGCCCCGTCAGGGATGCGAAGGCTATCCGCTTCACCTCCGAGGAGTCCCAGCTCAGGGTGACATAAATCCGGAAGGCGCCCCGGGCGAAGTTCAGCGACCGCTCACCGGGCTCCGGCAGACCGCTCGCACGAAACATCGACAGGATGTTGCTCCGTTCGAGACAGTCCTCGGAGAGCTGGGCAAAGTACAAGTTTACCGATTTCTTGCCGTAGTCCACCCCCATCATCGCCACCTGATCCAACCCGTGGCGCGCGAAGAAGTCCGCGTTGTCGGCCAGACCACGCGGCATCGAAGGGACTTCGGCGAGCCGTGCCACGCTCTGCGGGTCGTGCGGGAAATGCGCGTACGCCTTGTTGAACCCACCGACGACTCCGCAGTCGATGAAGTACTCGCTGATCCGGCACCGCGCGCGAACGTCCGAGAGCAGGTTACCCACTGGGTGATCGGTCTCCTCCAGCAGACCGTTCGACAGCGCCAGCGTATAAGGATCGTCTCCCCCGGCCGGAACCGTGATGGTGTAGTCGAGCTCACCCGCGTGCCGCTCGCCCGTCTGCACGCTGAAAACGATCCCGGCCTCACCGAGGTCGTCACCGAAAGCGGTCAGGATCGGCCAGACTTCGTGCCGCGCGCAGGGAGCTTCCATCAGCCCCGCCGATTTCTCGATCGCCGAGTACACGTCTTCCTTGAGATCAGCGTCTCCGGACACTCGTCCTCCAATCGCCGGACCGGACCGGGCCGGGACCGGCGGTCCTTCTCCCGATGTTCATTACGATCGCGCCATCCGCTCGCGATCCTTCCGAGCTCCGCCGGAGCGAGCGATGGTGGTTCCTCGAAGGGCCGAGACCGACGGGATCACGCGGTCTTCGTGGCGCACAGGATTCCCTGCCTGGGGATGACGTCCGGGGGTATGTCAGCGGGATCCTTCGTGATCGTCCTCGTCACCTCGAAACCGCATTCTTCCAGCCATTTCCGGTAGGTGGACATCTTCTGCGGACCGCCTTGGCCCATGGTGCACCCGATGAAGAACGCCGGGAAGAAGTCGACGTTGTAGTTGTCGGGTTCGGTCATGTTCTCCGGGTACACCGGCACCAGGATATTGACCTGACCACCGGGGCCGAGCGAACTGTTTACCCCTTCGAGGATCTTGAACACGTCCTCCTTGTCGAACATGTCCAGGAAGTGCTTGATCAGGACGACGTCGAAGCCTTCGGGGACCTTCTCGAAAACGTCACCGCCGATGAACGAGCAGTGCTCCTCGAGGCCGTGCGTCCTGAAGTTCTCCAGGCACTCCTTCTCCTTCTCCGGCAGGTCGAAGGTCGTCACACGAATCCCGGGAGATGCCTTCATCTCGTGGGTGTGGATCGCCCCGATACCGGTGTTTCCCGCGAGGTCCAGCACCTGTGAGCCGGGAGGTATGTCGACGTTGTCGAAGTACCAGGGGTCGATGTTGGCGGTGACGGTGTCCATCAACGGCGCCCACGCCTCCCGCAGGTCCCCGTGCTCCGCCACCGCGTCGTAAAGCGTCCCCTCGTGCCCGTAGAGCTCCTTGAGCCCGACGGGCATCCCGTTCCGGGCGCTCTCGGGGAGGTGGAACAGCTGCCTGAGCGCCACCACCTTGATCATGTTCATGTAGGACAGCGCCCGCCGGAGGTCGCCCTCCGCCACTCCTGCCAGCGCGTCGAGAGCGTAACCACCGGATTCCTCGTCGTACGCGACGAAGCCCTCCTTGACCATCAGGTGCAAGAGCTGTTCGACGGCGTCCGGTTTGGTACCGGCCACCTCACCGAGTTCGGTCGAGGTCGTACCCGGCCTCTCCCGAAGCGCGTCGATGATGCCGAGCTCGAAGCAGGAGAGCAGGGTCATGAGCCGCGTGGGCCCCACCATGTACTCGCGCAACCGCGCGAGCGTGGCTTCCGGTGTCATTGGATCGCTCCGTTTCGCGTCGCTCGCCCCGGCTGGCTGGTTCGATCACACATCCGGCGCGCCTTGTGTTCGGTCCTGGAGTCGGCGGGACAGTTCGACACGTTGCACCTTCAACGTGGCGGTCCGGGGTAGCTCGGCTTCCGGAATCTGGACCGGTTCGGCCAATCGCGGCAGATCCGCGACGGCCGCGTACCAGCGGTCCCGGTCCAGCGGTTGGTCGTCGTTCGTGCAGAGGACGGGGATCGGCTCGGAACTCGGCCCCCGAACCACGACGAGTTCGCCCAGCTCGTCCATCCGGTTCAGCACGAGGTCCTCGACCTCCAGGGTGCTGCGCACACCGTGGATCATGTCGATCTCCCGGTCGAACATGTGCAGGCAGCCGAACTTGGTTCGGTAACCGATGTCGCCGGTACGCCACCAGTCCCCGTGTCGATTGGTGTCGTACCTCTCCCGTTCACCGAGGTACGTCTTCGCCAGTCCCTGCCAAGCGACCTCGATGTAGCCGGGGTTGTTCCGCGACGGCCGTTCGCCGTCCCTGCTCACCACGCGGACCCTCGCGCAGCCCGGCATCGTCCAGCCGACGCAGCGTCCGTTCGCTCGATGGGCGTGGCCGCGGAAGTACGGCCGACCGACGGCGGGACCCACCTCGCTCTGCCCGTAGATCTGGAAGAACAGCGGCGCGAACCGCTTGGACGACTTGAGTATGTGGCTGATCGTTCTGGGATGTATCGCGTCGAACGTGCTGCTGAAGTACCTTATCGACGCGAACGGCCCGCGCGGATCGTCGGTGAGTTTTTCCCACGCCATGAGGGTGTTGGGCAGAGCTTCGATCAGCCCCGGTCGGTGCTCGACGAACAGCTCGGCGGCGTCCTCGGGGTCGGGCTCGTTCATCAGCAGCGCCGGCATCGCCTTCAGCAGCACCAAGGACATGGCCGCGAACGTTCGGGAGTGCACGTAGGGAACGTTGATCGCGACCGTCTCCCGCTTCCGCAGCAACGAGAGCAGCCACCACTGTGGCCGAAGCCTGGTTCCCATGCTCCGGGGCGTGTGCACTATGAGTTTGGGAATCCCGGTGGTTCCGGAAGTGTGGGTGATCATCGCGGGCTCGTCCGGTTCCTTGAGTACCGGTCGGACTCGCGAGGATCCGGTGAGTTCGCCGAGCGACACCGCGCCCGCGGCGTGCCCGGCCACCGTGATCACCTGGTCGGCCAGCTCCCGCAGGGGGACTTCCGCCAGCGCGTCGAGCCTGGGCGCGTCGCTAAGCAGGTGTGGCCGGTCCAGCCGGGCGAGCAGGGCACCCACGGTCGCACCGTCCAGCGCCGGTGACAACAGCACGGGAACCGCTCCGATCCGGGAAGCCGCCGTGGCGAGCAGCCAGATGTCGAAGTTGGCGGTCTTGTGGATCGCCACGTACTCGTCGGGGCGCACCCCGGCGGTCCACAACCGCCCCGCGAGCTCGTCCACGTGCTCGGCGAGCTCGGAAACGGTCAGGCGCCGCCCCACTTCCGGCAGGGCGTCGAGATCGTGGTCGATGTCGAGTTTCGTCGAGCTGTTCCTGGCCACGGCCCACTGCGGCACCATGCCGAGATGAAGCCCGTGCTTGCGAATCGACTTGTGGATTACGGAGTCCTTCATCGCGACCGTCTCCTTTACGGTGCTCGGTAAACACGCGGATCGTCACCGACCGACGCCGGGAAGGAGCACGGCGACTCACGACAGGGGTTCGGAACCCTCGGTGGCCACCGTGAGCACACCATCCAGCCAGGGGGCGTAGTGGTCCGGATTGTCGGCCAGGTCCGCACGCAGCCGGTCCGGACGCACCCAGCGAACGTCGGCCACTTCGGTGGAATCCGGCCGCAGGTGCGGATCCACCGGTACCCGGCCGACCAGGACGTGGTCGTACTCGTGCTCGATCCGCTCGGTACGCGGATCCGCGGCGCGGTAGAGGTGCACACCGGCCTGGTACAGCGTCACCTCGCCTATCCCGATCTCCTCGCGCATCCGCTGGTCGGCGGCGTCGAACACGCTCTGCCCCGGGGCCGGATGACTGCAGCAGGCGTTCGCCCACCGCAGTGCGAATCGGCTCTTCACCGCGGCCCGTTGCTGGAGCATGATGCGGTCGAGGTCGTCCAGCAGCATCACCGAGAACGCCCGATGCAGCCGGCCGGGCGCGGTGTGCGCCTCGGCGACCGTGCAGGAACCGGTGGCGGTACCCTCCTCGTCCACGAGTTCCACCAGCTGTGATTCCCGAGTAACCACGGCGGATCACCTGCTTCCTTCAACGAATGACACCGGGCACCGCGGCATCGAACCCCGTGCCCGATACGAAAAACGTCCGGCGAGGACCGGGTTCCGGCCCCGGAACGAGCACTCGGACAGCCCCACCGGGCGCGTGAGCCGACCGGTTGCCGTCGACGCCGCGATCGTCGCTGTGCGAGTGGTCGGCGGAATCGCGCCAGGAGGCTTACTCACCGGCGTCGGCGGAGGTCAGATTCACCGTGGCCGGCCGCCACCGGTAGTAGGCCTGGATCTTGTAGTACTCCTCGCCGGTCGACTTCACGGCGGCATGGACCATCTTCGGGTCGTCGAGACCGTACCGGAAGTTCTTCACGAAGTGATCGATCCTCGACCCGAATCGCACGGGAAAGGACATCGGATCCTGCGTTATGGAGCTGAAGGAAATTCGCTGTATGCTCCAGGAGTCCCAGCTGAGAGTGAAATAGAGACCGAAGGACTGCGCGCAGAGCTTCAGCATCTGCTCGCTCGGTTCCGGCACCCCGATCTCCCGGTGCATCGAACGGATGGCCTCCGGCTCGAGACACTCGTCCGGCAGCTTGCCGAAGTACACATTCACCGTTCTGCCGTGGTAATCGATGCCGATCAGCCCCACGCGGTCCTCCAGGCCGTAACGGAAGAAGAAACCGGCGTTCTCGGTCAGCGCGGGGGGCATGGAAGGCATCTCGGCGAGCCGCGAGAGCGGCTGGAAGTCACCGTCGGGAAAGAACGCCCAGATCTTCTTGAACCCGTCCACGACCCCGAAATCGATACCGTAGCTGTCGACCGGGCACCGCTGCTGAATGTCCGAGAGCAGCTCACAGACGGGGTGGTCGTCCTCCGCGATGAACCCTTTCGAGGAAGCCATGCCGTACGGATCGACGTCTCTCCGGAACAGGACGCGGCAGTCGAGCTCCCCCTCGTCGCTCTCGGAGCTGGTCACCCTGAAGGCGATCATGGCCTGCGACAGCATGTCCTCGTACGCGGCGAGTACGGGCCGAACCCTCTCCTCGGAACAGGGAATGTCCAGCAGTCCGGCGGATTCTTCGAGGGCCGAGTAGAGCCTCGTCAGCTCATCGGTTTCCGACACTTCTTCCTCCAAGCATCGATCGACTTCTCGGTTGGATGAGTACAACTACCGACAGCGCACAACGAACTGGCGAACGATCCGGCCTCGCGTGGAAACCGACCGGCGAGTGGTTCACAGCGATGCCGCGGCCCGGCACGGACCGGCCACCACTTCGCGCTAACCGACCAGCCGACGACCTCGCGGACGCGCGTGCGCACGGAGCGCACCGCGCAGCACCTCGACCGTCCGCTCGACCTGATCCGAGGTGAGTTCGGCGTGCATCGGAACGGCGAGGTTGCGGTGGAAGAGATCGGCCGAGACCGGGCAGGACCGCTTCGACTCGTACACGGGCTGCAGGTGACACGCCCACGTCCCGTGACCGCAGCCGATCCCCTGCGCACGCAGGTCGGCGGCGACTCCCTCCCGATCCACGCCCGGATCGAGCTTGACCATGTAGGACTGCCAAGCGTGCGTGCGGTCCTCCGGCACCCGCGGCAACGTGAGGAGTTCTTCGTCGGCGAGAAGCTCCTCGTAGCGCGCCGCCACGGCTCTGCGGCGCTCCAGCAGCTCATCGATCCGGCCGAGTTGCACCCGCAGGATCGCGGCCGCGATATCGGACAGCTTGTAGTTGTAACCGATCTCCTCGAACACCGGAACCGGCAGGCCCACGACCCGGCTCTGGTCGAAGATACTCCCGATGCCGAAGGAAGCTCGGAACCGCGCGGCGGCTCCGTGCGCCGGATCGGCCGCGAGCAGCGCTCCACCCTCACCACTGGTGGCGCCCTTGCGGCCGTGGAACGACAGGCAGGCCAGCGGCGCCAGCTCACCGGCCTGACGTCCTTGGTACGTCGCGCCGACGGCGCACGCTGCGTCCTCGACGAGGAACAGCCCGTTTCGGTCCGTGATCTCCCGCAGCTCGGTGTAGTCGGCGGGCAGCCCGACCGTGTCCACCGCGATCACGCCCGCGGTTCGCGGACCGACCAGATCCGACACCGCCCTCGGATCGATGGTGCCGGTATCCGCGCGCACGTCAGCGAATACCGGTTCCGCACCGACGTACCGCACCGCGTGCGCGGGAGCCGGGAAGGTGTAATCGGCCACGATCACCTCGTCACCGGGGGCGACACCGAGTGCGAGCAGGGACAGGTGGAGCGCGGCGCCACAATTGCTCAGCGCGACCGCGTCGCCCACGCCGTAACGCTCGGCCAACTCCGCCTCCAGCGCCTTCCCCCAAGGCCCCTGCCCAGCGGGCCACCCCGAGGAGAACACCTCCGCGACCGCTGCCAACTCCTGTTCACCCAAGCTCGCCTGAACGAGGGGAATCGTCTCCATCGCTGCACCTCGTGCTGTACATCGTGTTCCGCCGCTCATGAGGAGTGCGGCGTCGAGGGTGGTTCGAAACGAAGCGGCGTGATCTGGTCGATGTCATAGCGTTCGCGCAGCTTCCGCACGGCGTCCGGCTCCGAGGAACGCCCGGAGAAGATCTCGTAGATCTCCTCGAAGTAGTGCTCGTGATCGGGCGACGGGTAGCTCTGGAACAGCATGCGCGCGGGCTCCGTGGTGGCGTTGCGGAACGCGTGTGGGCATCCAGAGGGGACGAACATGCAGCCACCCGGTCCGGCACGGACGACGCGGTCGCCCGCGGCGGACTCCCAGTCCTGCCAGTCCGTATCGGTACGTTTGACCGGCTCGAACGCCAGGAGGTCCAGCTCCCCCTCCAGGACGTAGAAGAACTCCTGCGAGTTCTGGTGGGTGTGAGCTCCCACGTCGAAACCGGGCGGCACCACCACCTCGAAGCACGATATCGCGGAGCCGTCCGCCGCGGTGGCCTTGAAAGTGATCTCCTGCATCTTGGTGATCAGTTTTCGTCCCTGCCCCGAAGGGACAATGAGACCGCTCATACTGGTTTCCTCGTCATCCGTCCGAACAAGACCCGCTGAACTCGGCCCGAACACCTCGACGGTCCAGCACCACACGCCCCGCGCGGCAGTACGGGACCGGAACCGGCGAGCACGCCGGAAGTTCCCCGCGGTTGGCACTCACCCTCGAACAGCGTTCGAGGAGTATCGAGCACACTCGCGATACCACCGTGCTCGACAAGAGTTGTCCGACCAGGGCGAAGCATCTTCCGATCGACGTCGAGAAGCTGACCGGTATCGCCCGAAAACCTCGGATCGCGGAGAGCCGATATCAGTCATCGGGCTGATAGCACAACTCGGCCGGGACGATCGGGAATCGTCTCGGCTCCGGCACACATCCGATGCGGTCGGGCGTTTCACGAGCCGACCGGTGTGTCCGTTACACCTGGTTGCCCCCGTGTAGCGGCATCAGTCCACGGGATCGATTTCCGACGGACAAACCCATTCGCGCGGATGAAACCCATTCATCCCACAAGGGCATAATCAGGACAACAAGTATATTGATACGTTCTTCGCGAGCCGGTTGTCAAGACACCCTTCTCGGTACTCGTCCGTTCCTCGGTCCCTACCTTCGCGCACCGCGTCGGCGCGGTCCGCCACGAGTTCGGAGCCCGGTGGTGACGACCGGGCACGCGCCGGGACCGAGAAATTCCTGGTCGGCCGATAGGAGCAGCCAGAGCTCCGCCCTCGGAAACAGCTCATGGCCCGACAGTCGAACCAGGGAGCCACGCGAAACACGGGACCGCGAGACAGAAAGAGGGTTCACTAACAGTTCTCCGGCACACCACCTCTATTCCGATCGATGTTCGAATATCCACGAGCACCGGTCACAGCAGCCGGCTACACCGTCCACAGGAGAGGCGTTGCTCCGATCGGCCGCTGGGTCGCCTACTCCGCACACCGTGTCGAGTTCCCGGTTGACAACTACAGCTGTTGTGCGATCTGCTCCCTGCTTAGCAGCGGGGTTACACATAGTTCACGGGAGCGCACGGCACGAGTACGACTTCTTTCCGAGCAGCTGAGCGAATCTACGTCTGGAGGCCGTACAGTGGGAAGCGAGTTATGCCGGGCTTCCTCATGCGAAAGTGGGAGGAAAGGGCCGCACAGAGCCGACCAGGGGTTTCTGTGCGAGGGATGCCGGAATCATCTCGTAAGTAATCTGCGGGTATTACCCACGTTGCATTCCGACTGCAACAGGGGTGGGGGTTCGAAAGAAGTAAGGGTAGTACGGAAACGTCCGCGGCGAGCCACCAACATCGACTCTTCGATCAACGCGACCACCGCCGAGATACGCTCTTCCATTCTCACGGTCCTCGCCTCCTGGGCGGGGCTCGTCACCGAGGAACGGCGGTTGACGCCACCCGAGCGAGACATTTCCGCACTCGCGTGCTTCCTGGTTCGTCACACCGACTGGTTGGCCCGTCATCCCGCCGCGGGTGATCTGGTGGACGAGATCCGACAGCTCGAGCGCACCGCACGTGGCATCGCCTACCCGGACGACGGCAGACGCGTACGTATCGGTTACTGCCCCGATTCCGACTGCGCGGGCGAGCTGTTCGCCCTCATTCGCCCTCATGGTGAAATCCCCCCCTCCGAAATCGTCTGCACGACTTCTCCCACACATTCGTGGCCGGTCACTTGGTGGTCGAAACTCGCCCGTCGGATACGAAGCAGCGAAGGAGAATGAATTTGGATCGTGAAGTTCCGGTAGCCGGTTTGACAGCCGATGACATAGCCACCATATGGCGTATTCCCAAGGGCACCATCTATCGTTATGCGCACAAGCACGGCTGGCGTCGCTACACCGATTCCGGCCGTACTTATTATCATCCCAACGACGTCACCACCGTCCTGGACGACCTGGCTCAGTAGCCTCACCGGAGGCAGCGGGACCAACAGTCTTTCCGATTCCGCCGTGGGACGAACACGAGTACTTCGCTCGCATTCCAATGCGGGCTGACCCAATGGGTCACGGCTCGCCCGAACTCGTCAAACGATCGCCGGATCCGAACGATCGAACGCGTTCCGGCCGCGAAGGTCGCAACGGAATCCACTGCGTCGAGCCAATCGTTCTCGCGCGCCTGTGACCGATGATGCCGCCGCGGCCGGTTCCGGAAGACCGGTATCGCCCCGAACACTTCCGAAACTCCATCGACCCGGTGGCGCTCGTGTTCGGGGAATCGACTTCCGGATTTCAGACGACTTCGTTCGATTCTCCGGATGCCTCCCTACGCACTTCGGGGTCATGATTCGCTCCGAACAACCGGCCGCCGCGATCGAAAATTCGGCCCGCGAACTCAGCCCAGCACTCGCCCGAGGAAGCCGCGCAGGTAGCCCGCGACGACGTCCAGATGGCTCTCCAGGAGGAAGTGACCACCGTCGATCAGGTGTACCTCCGCGTCCTCGGCGTCACGGGTGAAGGCCCGCGCACCATCCGGGCCGAAGATCTCGTCGTTGCGTCCCCACACGGCGAGCACCGGCACTCCGCTGGTGCGCAGGAACTCGTGCAGCAACGGGTAGAGCGGGCGGTTGTTCGGATAGTCGCGGAACAGCGCCAGCTGGACCTCGTCGTTGCCCTCACGGGAGACGAGGGCGAAGTCGTGCTCCCAGGTGTCCGGACTGACCACGCTCGGATCGGGCACGCCGTGCACGTACTGCCAGCGGATGGCGTCGTGACTCAGCGCGGCGCGGAGCGCCGGTTCGGTCTCGGGGCCGGGATTCGCCGCGTACGCCCAGACATCGGCCCAGAAGGACTCGACGAAACCGTCCTCGTAGCCGTTGCCGTTCTGGGTGACCACGGCGGAGATCCGTTCGGGGTGCTTGAGTGCGAGACGCCATCCGATGGGAGCGCCGTAGTCCTGGACGTAGAGGGTGTAGCGGCTCAGGCCCAGCTGGTCGAGGAGTCCGTCGGTGAGTTCGGCGAGGGCGTCGAAAGTGTACTCGAACTCCTCCACTCCGGGGGCGGCCGAGCGGCCGAAGCCGAGGTGGTCCGGCGCGATGACGTGGTAATCCCCTGCCAGCAGCGGGATGAGCTCACGGAACATGAAAGAGCTGGTCGGGTAGCCGTGCAGCAGCACGATCGTGGGGGCCTCGGCCGGCCCTGCCTCGCGGTAGAAGATCTCGTGGCCGTCGACGGTGGTGGTCCGGTGGTGCACCGAGCTCATTTCTAACCCCTTCAAGGTTTTTATGTGGTTAACTTTGGCTATGGAAGCACGGTTGGGCTAACCTGTCAAAGAACTCGAACCAGTTAGAGAGAGCGATACCCGATGGACGCGCTGCTGGACCTGCTCAACAGCAGGCCACTGGTGAACGGCGAGGAGCAGGACGCGCTCGGCGACCCCGCCGAAGGCAAGCGCTGGGCGCGGGAGCACGGCGGCGAAGGCAGCCTCGAAGAACTGGCGCTGCTGCGCCGGACGCGGGACGCCCTGCGGGACGTGGTGCTGGGGGAGAGCTCGCCCGAGGCGTTGAGCCCGCTGCTCGAAGGGGTCCACCGAACGCCGGAGTTCACTTCGGACGGTCTGCGGTGGACTCTCAGCACTCCCCCGCACGCCCGGTTGCCAGCCGAGGTGGTCCTGGCTTGGGCCGAGACCGAGGAAGAGCTTCCGGGCCGACTACGCCCCTGCGCCAACGACGAGTGCCGACTGTTCCTGCTCGACCGCAGCCGCGCCAACCGCGCCCGCTGGTGCTCGATGGCTGTTTGCGGCAACCGCGCGAAAGCACGGCGTCACTACGAGCGCACCCGCTAGTCGTACCGGTTCCGGGCGCACTACTGAAGCGGCCCTTCTGGAAGGGATTTGGATGGTGCGCGATGCTGGGTTTGAACCAGCGACCTCTACCGTGTCAAGGTAGCGCTCTCCCGCTGAGCTAATCGCGCTCGGGTATTCGGACGGTGGATGCTCCGTTCGGAGCATTGCCAGCTCATCGCCGAACACGAAACATCGTACCGGTCGTGACGGTCGTCCTTGACACGGGGTCCACCCTTCACCGACGGGTTAGGCTGCCCGGCGTGTCCGACTTTCCCGATCCACCCCCGAAACGCGCCGACTTCAACGTGTTGTGGCCGATCACGACCCGTTGGAGCGATAACGACTCCTACGGCCACGTGAACAACGTGGTGCACTACTCCTGGTTCGACACCGCCGTGAACGGCTGGCTGATGCGGGCCACCGGAACCGACATCCGCGAGCTGCCCGCGATCGGCATGGTCGCCGAGACCGGCTGCCGGTACCTCTCCGAGCTGAGCTTTCCCGACGATGTCGAGGTGGGGATCGGGCTGCGGCGGCTGGGCAACTCCAGCGTCACCTACGGGCTGGCGGTGTTCGGCAACGGCAGCGAGCAACCCGCCTCGCTGGGACGGTTCGTGCACGTCTACGTGGACCGCGAGACCCACACCACCCTTCCAGTGCCGGAGGAGATCCGCGCCGCGCTGCGCTCGCTGTGATCGCCCGCTCGTCGTGGCGGTGACCGGAAGCCGCGTTCAACAGGGCTCGGGCGCACCGCCCGCCCTCGGCCACACCACGCGGGCGCCGATGTGACTGCCGAAGCGGAACCGGCGCGCGGCCTGCTCCGGCTCGGCGACCCGCATCCGCACGGTGCCGTCGACGGCCACGACCTCGGCGTGATCCTCGAAGGCCATGCCCCACGCCGCGACGCGGGCGTCCACCCGCTCGCCGTACTCGCGCACCACCGCGAACACCCTGGGCGCGGTATCGGTGACCATGCCGCTCATCAACTCCGCGAACTCGGACTCCCCGCACAGCGGCGGCATGTCCGTCGGATCGACCACGTGGGCGTCCAACGGATGCGCGAGTGATCCGTTTCTGCCGTTTCGCCCCGCGTCCGGCGAGTCTCCCGTGGCTGGTTCCTCGAACTCCTGGCCGGTGGACGTCCCCGTCATGTTGCGCATCCCTTCGGTCACATATTGTGCAACTCGTTGCTCAGCAATTTACACTGGAAATTCCGATAGAAAAGTCCTTTGCGGCGGAATTACTCCGCACGAGGGACAGCTACGGACGACACGAGCGATGGGACAGACTGCTGACGTGACTGAGGAAGATCCAGGGCCGGTCGTGCAGCGGATCCTACTGGGCGCCGAACTGCGCGAGGCCCGCGAGAACAGCGGTTTGTCCACAGCGGATGCGACCAAGCGGCTCGGTTGGTACGCGGGCAAGCTCTCGAAGGTCGAGCAGGGCGACAAGAGCGTCACCGACAGGGAACTGTCGAAGGCGATCGACGTCTTCGGCATCACGCGGGAGCGCGCGGAGGCCCTCAAGGAACTGGCCACGGAAGCGCGACGCAAACTGCCACCCGCACGTGTCCCCGAGTGGGCGACCAAGTACGTCAACCTGATCGCCGCCGCGACCGAGCTCAAACTGTTCTTCCCCGACTCGTTCCCGGGAACCGTGCAGACGTTCGAGTACGCCCACGCCATACTGAGCAGCGCGGTCATAGTCGCCCCGGCGGATGTGGACCGCATGGCCGAAGAGCGTTCCAAGCGCGCGGAACGTCTGATGAACAGCGAGGCGACGCGACTCTGGCTGGTAATCGGTGAAGAGGCTCTACACCGCGAGATCGGTGGAAAGGCCGTGTTGCGCGGTCAGCTCGAACAAATGAGAAGTCTCGCTGAGACGCCCAACACCACCGTGCAAATCATCCCGTTCGACGGCGGCGCACACGCATGTCACGGCACGGCTTTCACGATCATCACGTTGCTGGAGGGGCGGCCCGGTATCGTTTACAGCGAAGGCTTGACCGGTAGCGACTACCTCGGACGCGAGCACGTTCGGGTCTACAACCTCGCCTATGACAACCTGCGCGCGGCCGCACTGAGCCCACAGAAGACGCTCGAAGCCATCAATCGGCGCATCGAGGAACTGAGCTAGGAGCAGCACATGCTCGAAACGCGGAATCACGACGAGCCGAACTGGCACAAGTCCAGCTTCAGCGGGGGCGCGGAGAACTGCGTCGAGGTCGCGCACGACGCGACGGGCTGGCGGCTGCGCGACTCCAAGAACCCCGACGGACCCCACCACCACTTCACCCACACCCAGTGGACCAACTTCCTCCACCACCTCCACCACAACCGACTCGGCTGACTCCGGGCCGAACCTCCCGGACCGCCTCACGGACCGGGACTGTCGGTGCCGCGTGGTGGAGTGCCCGCATGGCAGCGAGGTTCAAGGCGATCGCGCTGGACGCGGTGGACCACCAGGCACTCGCCGACTGGTGGTGCACCGCGATCGGCTACCGCCGCAGGGACGAACCCGGTTTCACGCTCGCCCTTCTGAAACTGCCCTCATTCGGCGCGCCCCGCGCACCACCAGACCGAAGCTCGCGGCGGCCAGCAGCGCGAACAACGGGATGTGGACCTCGTAACCGGAACGCGCTCGCCACAGTTCCCACAGCCCCCACTACGCCAGAACGACGAGCACGGCCAGCACCACCGAGGCACTGAGAGCCGGCAACAGCACCGAAACCGGTCCGACTGGGTAGATCACCCGCATCATGCGGACCAGGAACCACCCCTGCACCAGCAGGAGCACGGCGAGCACGCAGTGGATGGCGACGATGAGGCTCGCGGGTTCCTGCTGTACAGACATGCCGATTCCGAGCCAGGCGCCCCAGTAGTGCATCCACACCCACCAGAAGACCAGCACGAAGCAGATCCCCAGCACCTCCGCCCCGAAGGTCGCTGTCCTGGAAGTGGGTCGAGGTGCCCTAGAACGACCGTGACGGCCGAGCTCGAAGCGCACCACCGAGGCGTAGCCGAGCGCGCTCAGCAGCGGAAGCAACAGGAGCTCCGTCAACCAGCCCGCGTTCGAATCCAGCGCGTACCGCAGCAGCGCCCCCGTCGGCAGCACGAACAGCGCGGCCACTCCGAGGCTCACCAACGCGGTGGCGACCGGCCGGGCGACCCCGCACAGCCACATCGCACGGGTCGTGAACCACAGGTACCCCAGCGCCACCGCGGCGATGAAGCAGGAGAGGAACGCCCGCAAGAGCACGCCACCCACCCCGGGCTGCGAGGACGTGGTGGTCACGTCGAGCAACGTGCCCTGCAGCCAGAGCAGGTGCAGCGAGCGGACGAGCATCACGAACATGCCCCCCAGCAGCGCGGCGGTGATCACCGGGCCCGGTGGGGGTCGTCCTGGTCTCTCGAGATCGTCGGCGATGTCGTCAGTACTCATGACCGCCACCGGAACAGAGTCCGCTCCGTACCGAACAGAGCGAAACTACTCACCGAACCCCTGTCCGCTTTCGCGGAGTGCTCTTCCGGCCGACCCTCTCTCGGGGCTTCCGGCACCACGGCGGCACGGGCACGGCGGCACCACTACGGACCACTGCACCCGCAGCGACACCGCCGCCCACCACACCTGGGCGGCAGGCCCCGCGAGAACTCGACGGGCGACTGGGGAAAACCCCACGTCCTCCGACTCCCGGCAAGAAGAGGGTGGCCCCGCGCCGAATCCCACGGCGCCGGACCACCCGATCACTCACCGGCCGGACTCCGCCTCACCGGCCGAACGACACGGCCGGTGTCCGGCTCACGAACCGACCCCGGCCCGCTGCTTCTCGTCGGAGCCGCTCCCGTCGTCGGACTCGCCGCTGTCGGTGATCGCGTTGCCCTCGACGTCGAGGGCGGGCAGCCACCCCAGCCAGCGGGGCAGCCACCACGCGGCCCTGCCGAGCAGCGCCAACGCCGCGGGCATCAGGACCATGCGGACCACGAAGGCGTCCACCAGGATGCCGATCGCCAGGGCGAAGGCGATGGACTTGATGGTGGCGTTGCCCGCCGGAACGAACCCGGCGAACACCGAGAACATGATCAGCGCCGCCGCGACCACGACAGGTGCCGCCTGCCGGAAGCCGCTCACGATCGCGTCGCGGGCCGCGTGTCCCTTGTGGTACGCCTCGTGCATCCGGGACACCAGGAAGATCTGGTAGTCCATCGCCAGTCCGAACAGGATGCCGATCATCAGGATCGGGGTGAGGCTGATCAGCGGCCCGGTGTCGTCGAGGTTGACCACGTTGCTCAGCCAGCCCCACTGGAACACCGCCACGGTCGCGCCGAGCGCGGCTCCCAGCGTCAGCAGGAAGCCGAGCACGCCGACCAGCGGCACCAGGATCGAACGGAACACCAGCACCAGCAGGATCAGAGCCAACCCCACGACCAGCACGAGGTAGATCGGCAGCGCCTGGTCCAGCGAGTGCGCGACGTCGACGCTGACGGCGGTGGTTCCGGTCACGTAGCTCTCGGCACCGTTGATGCCGTCCAGCTGGTCACGCAGGTCACCGACCAGTTGCTCGGTCTCCGCGCTGGCGGGACCGGACTTCGGGATGACGGTGACCATCGCGGCGTTGCCCTCGGCGTTGGGCGTGGGCGGTGTGACGGTGGCGACGTCGTCGAGTCCGGCGATCGCCTTAGTGGCTTGCTGCGCGGTACGCGGCGCGTCGTCGCCCTCGAAGTAGGCGACCAGCGGGCCGTTTACGCCCTCTCCGAAGCTGTCGGCCAGCATCTGCTGCGCTCGGGCCTGCGTGGTGCCCTCGGAGGGGGTCTGCACCAGCGTGGTCTGCATGGAGGCGGCCGGGATGGCCACCGCGCCGAGCGCGACGAGCGAGATCAGCAGTGCCGGGATCCGACCGCGGGTGACCGCACGGATCCAGCCGGGGTAGACGGCCCGTTCGGTCTTGGCGTCGGTCTCGGCCGGTGCGGTGCGCTGCTTGCGCGGCAGCACGAGCCGTCCCAGGTAGCTGAGCACGGCGGGCACCAGGGTGATGGCCACGAGGACGGCCACCACGATGGTCGCCGCCGCCGCCACACCCATCTGGGTGAGGAAGGGAATGCCTACGACCGAGAGCCCGACCAGCGCGATGAACACGGTGAGTCCGGCCGTCACCACCGCGGAACCGGCCGTGCCAACGGCGGTGGCGATGGAGGTCCTGATGTCGTTGCCCTGCCGCAGTTCCTGCCGGTGGCGGTTGATGATGAACAGGGCGTAGTCGATTCCGACGGCCAGCCCCAACATCGTCGCCAGGATGGAGGTGGTGGACTGCAGCTCCATGAAGCCGGTGGCGATGCTGACGCCGAGCGCGCCGATCCCCACGCCGACACCGGCGGTGATCAGGTTCATCCCGGCGGCGACCAGCGAGCCGTAGGTGAGGCTCAGGACCACCAGCGCGGCGATGACGCCGATCGCCTCTCCCGGACCACCGACGGACGGAGTGGCGGTGACGGCCTGGCCGCTCACCTCGACGGTGAACGCGCCCTGATCGGCCTGCTCGACGGTGTCCAGCATCGCCTCGCGCTGTTGCTCGGTGATCTCACCGATGCCGCCGTCGTAGGTGACCGTGCTGTAGGCGGTGGTCCGGTCGGGGCTGACCGTGGGAGAGTTCGGGTTCAGCGGGTCGCTGGCCGAGACCACGCCGGGCTGTTCGGACAGTTCGGCGACTAGGCCCTTGATCTCGGCGGCGTTGGCGGGAGCGGTCAGCTGCTGCCCGTCCGGGGCCCGCATCACCACGCGGGCGGTGGCGCCACCGCCGGTGTCGAACTCCTCCTGGAGCTTGTCCTGGGCGATGGTGGACTCCTGCCCGGGGATGGAGAAGCTGTCCGAGGTTGGCCCGGAAAGCGTCGCCGCGCCCACGCCACCACCCGCGAGCGCTATCAACCAGATCACGACGACGAGCAGTCGGTGCCGTTGGGCACCGAGCCCCAGTCGGTATAACAGGCGTGCCATGTAGCAGTCAGTCCTCCAGCTGGTCGGAACCGGTCGAAGAATCGCCGGGTCGGGAGTGGCCGAGGGTGTCGAAACAGGTAGCGATGATCCGGGGACGCCAGGTGGTCTTGTCCCCCTTGTGGTTGGCCATGAGGCTGAGCACGGCCAGCGCGCTCAGCGCGCCGATGACTCGGACGAGCCGTTCCGAACCGTGGTCCGCCGGATCGAGGGCGAATATCTCGTGGATGAGCACGTCCTCGGCGTCGAGTGCGTCGGCGTGATCATCGGGAGCGGTGATCGGCCGCAGGG
This sequence comes from Actinopolyspora lacussalsi, assembly GCA_030803735.1. Classification (NCBI taxonomy): domain Bacteria; kingdom Bacillati; phylum Actinomycetota; class Actinomycetes; order Actinopolysporales; family Actinopolysporaceae; genus Actinopolyspora; species Actinopolyspora lacussalsi. The sequence goes on from JAURUC010000001.1 coordinate 2,727,561, forward strand.
CCAGGCTCACCAGCCCCGCTCGTTCCAGGGCGACGTCGGTGAGCAGCTCCAGCGCCCGCCGATCGCGTTCCGGCCCGGGCGCGAGCCGGGCGACGTCGGCGAGGACCAACCGGGCCTGCGCCCGTCCCGTCTCCAGCGCGGCCTCGTGGATCGCTTCCTTGCTCGGATAGTGGTGCAGCAGACCGGCCTTGGACAGGCCGACCGCCTCGGCCAGCGCCTTGAGGGACGTCTGCGCGAATCCGTGCTGCGCGAACAACTCGGCGGCGCGGTCGAGGATCTCCTCGTCCACTTGTTCCCGGAACGGTCTTGTCACGCCACCGACCGTACCTGAACTACCGACCGGTTCGGTCGGTAAAACTACCGGATCGGTCTGTGATACTGCTCGCACCGCCGAACGGCGCAGCGATATATCGCCGAACGGCGCAGCGGAACGCTGCCGAGCATCGTGGCGAAATCACCGAAGACCCGGTTCTTACCCCGAAGAAGCCCCGGTTCTTACCCGAAAGCGGGACGATCGCTTCACCCGGCGGGGTGTTCGTCCTCGAGGGACCGTCGATTTCTCGCGAAATCGCCGCGTCGGCGATCGGGGAGAGCGCCGGGATCGGGGACCGGATGCCGGGGCCAACGGGGCGCGGGGGCTGTGGGAATCAGCACCGGAGCCGGCAGAGCTACGGGAGCCACGAAAAAGGGCGCCGCCCCGCCGCGCGGTTGTCCGCGCGGCGGGGCGGCGCCCCGTTGCCTTCCGGCCGCACTACCCGTTGGGCCCACGAGCTTCCGGCCCCGCAGCCTTCCGGTCTCCTGGCTTTACGGCCACCACTACCCTCGGGCGTGGCCGGGCGGCGTCAATTTCTCGCGAAATCGCCGCGCGCCCGGAGAGCACGAGCCCGGGTGAGCGAGGTGAACCTCAGCGCTGGGCCATCTTCTTCTGCAGGTTCTCGTCCAGCGTGTTCAGGAAGTCCTGCGTGTTCTGGTGCGGCTGGTTGTCGCCGACCAACAGCGCGAGGTCCTTGGTCATCCTGCCGCTCTCGACGGTCTCGATGACGACCTGTTCCAGCGCCTTGGCGAACTCGACGACCTCGGGGGTCGAGTCCAGCTTGCCGCGCTGCTGCAACCCGCGCGTCCAGGCGAAGATGGAGGCGATCGGGTTGGTGGAGGTCTCCTGGCCCTGCTGGTGCCTGCGGTAGTGCCGGGTGACCGTGCCGTGGGCGGCCTCCGCCTCGACCGTGCCGTTCTCGGTCATCAGCACCGAGGTCATCAGGCCGAGCGAGCCAAAGCCCTGCGCGACCGTGTCGGACTGCACGTCACCGTCGTAGTTCTTGCAGGCCCAGACGTAGCCGCCCTCCCACTTCAGGGCGGTGGCGACCATGTCGTCGATCAGCCGGTGCTCGTAGGTGAGTCCGTTGGCCTCGAAGTCGGCCTTGAACTCGTTCTCGTAGACCTCCTCGAACACGTCCTTGAACACGCCGTCGTAGGCCTTCAGGATCGTGTTCTTGGTGGACATGTAGACCGGGTAGCCCCGCTCCAGGCCGTAGCGGAAGGACGCCCTGGCGAACTCCTCGATGGAGCGGCGGTAGTTGTACATGGCCATCGCCACGCCACCCTGCTCCGGGAAGTTCGCGACCTCGAGCTCCATCGGCTCGGAACCGTCGGCCGGGGTGTAGGTGACGGTCACGGTGCCCGCGCCGGGGACCTTGAAGTCCGTGGCCTTGTACTGGTCGGCGTGAGCGTGCCTGCCGATGACGATCGGCTTGGTCCAGGTCGGCACGTAGCGCGGGATGTTGGAGATGACGATCGGCTCGCGGAAGATCACACCGCCGAGGATGTTGCGGATGGTCCCGTTGGGACTGCGCCACATCTTCTTGAGCCCGAACTCCTCGACACGTGCCTCGTCGGGAGTGATGGTGGCGCACTTGACGCCGACGCCGTGCTTGGAGATCGCGTTGGCCGCGTCGACGGTGACCTGGTCGTCGGTGGCGTCCCGGTGCTCGACCCCGAGGTCGTAGTAGTCGAGGTTGATGTCCAGGTAGGGGTGGATCAGCTTGTCCTTGATGAAGGACCAGATGATCCGGGTCATCTCGTCGCCGTCCAGTTCGGCGACGGTGCCCTGTACTTTGATCTTGCTCATGGTGGCGGGGTGCTCCTCTCACGCGAGAAACGCAAACGGTACAAGCGTACTGCTAAACGGGCCGGCTGTGAGCCCCACCCTTTGCGAACAGGATTCACAAAACGCCCCCCGCAGGCGTGCGTCGCAGCGCTACTCCCTCGCACAGGTGATACAACTCCACGAAAGAGTGAGCAACAACACACTCGAATCGGCGTCACCCCGTCCATCGAGCCGGAAGGGCGCGAGTCACGCACAGTCCGGCGATCACACCGGCTAAGCTCACCCGCGAGCCGTGACCTTGGAGGGACTTCTTGGCGACCGGACCCACCCACGCGATGAGCGGACTCGCGGCCTGGGCCGCCGTGACCGCGCTGGCGGGCGCGCACACCATCGGCCAACTCTCCCCCAAGACATGGGTCGTGGGAGCGACGCTGGCCACCGGCTCCGCTCTGCTGCCGGACATCGATCACCCGTCCTCCACGGTCGCGCGCACGTTCGGCGCGGTCTCGCGCGGTGTCTCCTCCGCCATGAGCGGGCTGAGCGGGTTCCTGTACAGGCTGACCCGCACCCAGCATGACAGCGACCGGGCGGGTACTCACCGCGGCTTCACGCACACGGTGGTCTTCGCGATCCTGGCCGGCCTGACCACCACGGCGATCGTGCAGAGCAGCAACGGCACCGCCGTGGGCATCGTGATGTTCGTCTTCGCGGGTCTGACGGTGCGGGGACTGCTGAACAACTGGTCGCCGCAGAGCGACGCGCTGCTGATCGCCGCCGTGTCACTGGTGCTGACGATCGTGTGCTGGGCGTGGGCGGGCGACCAGCCCCACGACGCCGCCGCCTTCGGAACGGCGGTGATGATCGGCTGCGTGGCGCACTTCATCGGCGACGCCATCACCGAACAGGGCTGCCCCATGCTGTGGCCGCTCCCCTTCGGTGGACAGACCTGGTATCCCGTCGCACCGCCGAAGGCGCTGCGGATGCGGACCGGCGGCAAGGTGGAGCTGGCGCTGATCGGCCCCGGCCTGACGATCGCGGCGGTACTGCTGTCCACCGTGGTGCTCTACCGGGTGGGCGCGGTTCCGTGGCTCGAACAGCTCGGGCTGCCTCCGAGCGTCATGGCGTGGATCACCCCGCGCTGAGCCGATCCGGAATAATCCGACGACGACAGCGCCGGAAACCGCTCACACGCCGGTAGGCTGCGGGTGCGGCGGACCGCTCGGCAGTCCGCGCCGACGACGGAGGAACCATGCGTATTCGCGGCAAACTGGCCGTACTGGCAATCTCCCTCCCCCTGTTCGCCGGTGTGGCGGCATGCGGCGAGCTGCAGGAGGCCCAACAGGGAGTCGAGAACGCCCAGCAGGGCATCGAGAGCGCCCAGCGGGGCGTCGAAACCGCTCAGAACTGCGCGAAAGCCACCGGACTGGTCAATTTCGCACCGAACTTCTCCGACCAGCAACAGCTCCGGGAACAGGCACGCTCCAAGGCCGAGGAGGTCGGCAAACTCGCCGAGCAGACCTCGGACCAGGCACTGAGCGACGCGCTGCGGGACGTGGAGCGGTCGATGCGGCAGGTCTCGTCCGGCGAGGTCACGATCGAGAACAGCGCCGAGTGGACCCAGCACAAACTGCAGCAGACCGAAACCGTGCTGCGAATCTGCTCCGGCACCACCGGGTGACCCTTCGTCTCGAATATGCGGTGGTCAACGGCCCGAAGCGCTGCGCGCCGTGTCCTCGGTCACCTATCCTGGGAACGCGTTCCACAGGAGGTGACGACGATGAAGGCGACCACGGGAGAACGACTCCACATGCACAGCAGGACCGTCGAACAACCGGACCGGGTGGGAGTCATCCTGGAGGTACGCGGTGAGGACGGGAACCCGCCGTACCTCGTACGGTTCGACGACGGGCACGAGCGGCTCGTCTATCCCGGAACGGACTGCGAGGTGGAGGGACACCCCGCCGGCGCGTGAGGCGCACACCGGGCACCCTCGGATTCCGCGGGAGTTCGAGGGCGCCCCGAGACATCGCACCGAACTGCGCGACCCACGGGGCGAGCCGGAATGGCACACTGATCGCCACAGCGACAGTCCCGACTCGCCGCTAGCGGCGTGGGACCGCTTGGTGAGGAGGCAGTGCGGTGCTATGGGAAGAGCGGCAGGGTGAGGCCACTGCCGACCCAATGGCGATGCTTCGGATCGGGTTCGCGGGCAACCGGGAGTTGCCTGCCGGGGAGCTGCTGACCGAGCAGTCAACCAGGATCGGCGACGGGCAGGACGCCGGGCCGTTGTGCTGGATAAGCAAGGAACCCCCCTCGGCGCAGCTACTGGCCACGCTCCGCGCGGAGAGCGGCAACAACGGTCTCTGGCCGCTGCTGCTGGTCGACGACACCGAGATCTACGGGGAGCGCTGCACCGTGGGAGTGGTCGCCCCGGAACCGCGCGCGCACATCGACAAGTGGCACGTCGAGCAGGTGATGTCCCGGATCTGGGACGGGCTGTGCCAGGTCGACTCCGATCTGGGGCCCGCCTACGACCTGGAGAGCCTGGCCCCGTTCGACCACACCTGCCCCGGCCCCGCACCCGCGGGCGACCTGCTGGCGGACGCGAACGTGCTGGCCAACCAGCTCACCCAGCGCCTGCTGAACGAGCAGACGCGGCTCGGCCTGGTACCGGCGCCTCGCGGATCGGACGTTCTCACGGTGCTCGGCTGGTCCGGGGCCACGAATCACGTGTCTCGCTGTGCCGGGCTGTCGGCGATGTTGCGCAGCTGGGAGGAACGTTTCGGGGCGCGGGTGCTGCGCCTGGGGCCGGATCGGCTGGATCTCAGCGTCGCCGCGCCACCCACCCGACGGGAGCACGCGGCCGCGGTGGCCGCCGAGCACTGGACGTTCGCCCCCGACCGGGTCATGCAGGACAGCGGCAGCATCGCGTCCTACGCCGAGGAGATCCGGGGCGGACGCCAGTGGTCGTTCTGGTGGGACTGACCGGCAGTGGTGCCGTGGTTCCGGGACGAGGCCCACGGGAGGTTCCGCGTACTCGACTTCCGGGCGGCGTCGATTTCGCGAGAAATGTACACGGGGTGGGCGGCCAAACCGGGCACCGCCGCGAGAGGACGGCAGCCCGGCTCACCCGGAGAGCGGACCACCGGTGATCGTTATGGCCACGAACACGATCACCAGCCCCAGCGCGCCGTAGAGCAGCACGTCCACCACCCGGCCGCGGATGGCCAGCAGACCGACCCGCTCGGCGGGAAGCGAACCGCGCAGCACGGCGGCGAGCAGCAGGGCTCCCCCGAGCAGCGTGGCGCCCTCGCGCCAGTGCGACATCGCCACCCGCAGCCCGCCGAACAGGACGATCAGGATCACGAGCGCGAAGCACAGCTGCGCCGAAACGCGCTTACCGCCGAACCGGTCGATCATCGCCACTGGCACTTCAGTTCGCGGCGCGCTCGGCGGCCTCGACGACGTTCGTCAACAACATGGCGCGCGTCATCGGCCCCACACCGCCGGGGTTGGGCGACAGGAAACCGGCCACTTCCGCCACGTCCGGGTGCACGTCCCCCAGCGGACCGGAGTCCCCGCGAGTGACCCCCACGTCGAGCACCGCCGCACCGGGCTTGACCATGTCCGGTGTCACCAGCCCGGGCTTGCCCGCCGCGGCGACCACGACGTCGGCCCTGGACAGCTCGGCGCCGATGTCCTTGGTCCCGGTGTGGCACAGCGTCACGGTGGCGTTCTCGCTGCGCCGGGTCAGCAGCAACCCCAACGGCCTTCCCACGGTGATCCCCCGACCGAGGATCGCCACGTGCGCACCGTTGAGTTCGACCCCGTAGCGGCGCAACAGCTCGACGATTCCCCTGGGGGTGCAGGGAAGCGGTGCGGGTTCGCCGAGCACCAGCCTGCCGAGGCTGACCGGGTTCAGCCCGTCGGCGTCCTTGCGGACGTCGACACGTTGCAGCAACGATCCGGTGTCCAGGTGATCGGGAACCGGCAGCTGCACGATGTAGCCGGTGCAGGCCGGGTCGGCGTTGAGCTCGTCGACGACGCCTTCGAGCTCGGCCTGCCCGATGTCGGCGGACAGCTCCTTGCGGATGGAATTGATCCCGACACGGGCACAGTCGTTGTGCTTGCCGCGCACGTAGGAGTGCGAGGCCGGATCGTCGCCCACCAGGACCGTAGCCAGGCCCGGTGTACGACCCTGCTCCGCGAGCGCGGCCACCCGTGGCCGCAGCTCCTCGTAGATGGCGTCCTTGGTGGCCTTACCGTCGAGAATCGTGGCGCTCACGATTGGCTATCGTCGCAGACCGCGCGCGGGGAGACACTCCGCCCCTGCCTGGGCCCCTGCATGGAGGCGACCACGACCGCGAGCAGTGCCAGGCAGATCCCGAGAACGGTGGCGAGGTCGACCCGGGATCCCGCCACCGGCAACAGCAGATCGAGCAGCAGCGCACCGGACAGCTGCCCGAAGACGATGCCCATGCTCAGCAGCAGCACGCCCGTGTAGTGCACGAGTACCGCCGAGCCCGCCACCACGAAGATCCCGATCGGCCCGCCGATGTACATCCAGGGCGCGGCGGGCCATTCCGACGGCAGCCCGTGCGGCACGCTGTCCACCGCGAAGGCGAGGAGCAGCACGGTGGTGCCGGTGCCGAAATTCAGGGTGGCGGCCGAGACGGCCGAGCCGGCGGTCTGCTTCACCAGACCGTTCATGGCCTGCTGCCAGGCCACTCCGACCCCGGCGACGGCGGGCAACAGCACCAGCCAGCTGGCGTGCGCGGCCCCGAGCCGCGCCGAGACGGCCATGACCACGGCGGCCAGCGCCAGCACGGCACCGGCGACCCGATGGGCCGTGAAGTAACGCACCACTCCGGCTCCGAGCCCGAGACGGTCCACGATAAGCCCGCTGGCGATCTGCCCACCGACGGCTCCGACGGTGAACAGCGCGACGCCGAGCAGGTTCGCGGCCACGCTCTGGCTGAAAACCAGGAACGCACCGCAGACACCGCCGAGGCACTGCCAAGGCCGCGGCCCGGTGTCCCCGCGCACCGCACGGGCCAGCCGCCCCATGCCTCGTCGCGCGTTCGGGTTGACGAGCGTGACCACCAGCAACAGCACCAGCCCGCCGCCGAACGAGATCACCGAGGCCGCCAGCGCGTCCTCCAAGTGGGTGCCGAGGACTCCGTTCACCCGGGACTGCGAGGCGAGCAGGAAACCCACGCCCGCCGCGCCGAGCAAACCGAACACGCGGGGCAGCATCCGCCTCCCGCGAGCGGGGGAACCGGCGGTTGTTTCGGTAGGCACGGAAACGACCGTATCCGGCCACCGGACACGGGACCCGCCGCTGTGACTGATCCGGCCGCCGCGGCATCGAACGCGGATAGGATCGGGAATCGCGCACCGCGGTCCCGTCGGGAAGAATGTCCACCAACGACCGGGCGCATCGCTGTTCATCGAGTTCGCACCCCGGCCGGAAGGCCGTCGTTCCGTTCCCGAGCGGACCGGATGCGTTGCGCGGCAACAGACACGGGAGACGGAAATCCGCACCGGGACCGCACGGCAAGCCGCTCGACCCGACCAGGCGAAACACCGGAACCGGGGGACATCGTCAGGGGCCGATCGAGTAACGTCGAGGTGGGGTGGAGTCGGAGGGCCCGGTTGAGAGGGGGAGGATGACACCCATGTCGCGCCCGACAGCGATCAGCCCGGAAGAGCAGGAACAAATAGCACGCAGGATCGGGGTCCTGCTGCTACAGGAGGCCCCCGAGGACTGGCAGCAGATAACCGTGGAATACCGCGCCACGGGTGAGTACCACGACCTGCTCGCGGAAGTGACCCTGCAGGACGGCGATAGCCGAGCGTGGGAGCCGCCGGAGGAACTCAACGGGATCTTCGGGCATCTCCGCGAGGGCATGTACCGGCCCGACGTCGGCACCTGGCTCAGCGCACTGTACACAGTGGAGCGTCCGTCGAGCTACCGCATCGACATCAACTTCGACGAGGAACCCCAGTGGCAACAGCCGCTGCCCGCCGAGGCCTACGTCGACGAACTGAACCGCTACCCGCGCTCCGAGGACAACATCCCGGACTGGATGAACGCCAGGCTGGGGCGCCCCGCGCACACGGACACCGCGGCAGGTGAGCAGCAGGTACCGCCGAACGAGCCGGACTCCCCCACGCCGCCACCACCGGGCGCGGAAACCGCCGGAGTCGGGGACGAACCGGCCGAGCATCCCGGCCTGACCGTGGCCCGCGTGTTCGACGACGTCGACGAACAGGGGCGACCGCTGGTGCACGACAGGCCACCGCTCGCCCCCCAGGAGAGCGAGCCGCTGCGGCGTTACCTGGAGAACGCCCCGATCGTGCTGGCGGCCGAGTACAACATCGCCGACCGGTTGGACCCGAACCGGCCGGAGGCGATCCCGGACAGCTGGCACAGCGACGGTTCCTGGGTGTGGCCCACCGAGGTTCCCTACTACCTGGCGCAGTACGGCGTTCCGCCGCAACCCGAGCTGCTGCAGCACATCCGCTCCAACGGTTTCCGGTTCGGGGAGCTGGCACCCGGTGTGATGGAGGCGGCGGAGGAAGCCGCACGCGCCGCCGAAGAAGCCGAACAGGCGGCGGAGTTCGACACCGCTGAGCAGGACCTCGGCTACGAACAGCGGCTCGGCGAAGCGGCCGACGACCGCCCGACCGGCTCCACCGAGACCGTGACGGCGATGCCTGCGGAAGACCCACGCCCACCGGAGTCGTCCTTCGGCGAACACCCGGTGCACGGCGAGGGTGCGGGGCTGTACGACTACCCGGTGCTGGGGGATCCGAACGCCGGGACGCACACGCCCGCCATGCCGGAGCCGAACACCGGAACGTCGTTCGAGCACGACGACTCCCCCGAACCACGGGAGCACGAGGCCGACCTCGACAGCGGGAATCTCGACAGCGGAAACCTCACCGACGACGAACTCACCGGCGAGTACGGCAGCGAGCAACAGTCGGGGCCGGATCCGTTCGGCGAGGCGGTCACCGCTTCCCGGCACGGCATGACCGACGAGTCCGAGGAGAACCCAGAGATCATCTTCGGCCAGCTTCGGCAGCGACTCGACGAACTCGGGCTGGACACGGAGGAGTACCGGCTGGGGCAGCGCTCCGAGTCGGTGTGGTCGCTCTACGACGAGGGCGCTGACTGGGTGGTGACACCGCCCGGGACGAACGACGAGCCGATGCGGTTCGCGCGACCGGAGCAGGCCTGCGCCTACCTGCTGGGAAGCCTGCTGCTCAACGAGACCGACGAGCTGACGGGTTCGGCGCCGGAAACCGGGGCGCCGGCCGCGCCGGAGAAGACAGCGGGGGCGGAGACGGCGTCCGAGGAGATCGCGCCGGAAGAGACCGCGCCGGAGGGGACAGCGGCGGGTACTGCCGACCAGCCACTGTCCCCGGCGACGCCACTCGACTCCGACACGCCGCTTGCCACCGATGGAATCTCCGCCGAACCAGCCGTGACCGATCACGCGGTGGCGGACGAGCCGCGACAGGCGGAGCCCGGGCCGCTCGGCGATCTCCCCAGGCGCGCTTCCGGTACGGAGAGTGGGAGCGCGACGGCTCAGGAGGGCAACTTCCTGTTCACCGCCACCGAGCAGTGGCAGGACGAACCGCACGAACCCGCGGCGGATTCGGCAGCGGAGGCACCGGCACCACCGTCGGAGGAGGAGCCCTCGCACCCGGCGACGGAACCCCCCGTCGGGGAGACACCCATCGGCGAAGGGGATCCCGGCGCGACCCCACCGCCGGGGCAGATGCCCCCGCCGTTGCCGAAGCGTCCTCCTCGCTCCGACCAGCCCGGCCCCGCCCCACAGCCCGGCGCTCCGGGACAGGCCGGCGCTCCGGGACAGGCCGGCCACTCCGGCCAGGTCGAGCCTCCGCAGTACCCGGCGGGACCGCCGTCGGCACCGCAGCCGAACCAGGGCGCACCCGGCCAGGAGGGACAGCGTCCGAGTCCGATGCCGCCGGGAGGGGCTCCGCCACCACCGGGAGCTCCGAACCCCCCGCGACCGCAACAACCCGGTGTCCCCGGTGGAGCGATGGGCCAGCCCGCCCCCGGTGGGCACGGCCAACCGCCCAACGGCCAGATCCCCGGTGGACAACCGCCCGGTGGGCAACCACAGGCACCGCCGAACGGACAGGTCCCCGGTGGACAGTCCCAGGCGGGCGCCGCACAGCAGGGGCGTCCCGGAACGGATCAGCCGATCCAGCCGTTGCGCGGCGAGCCACCGCTGACCCTTTACCGGAGCAGGCAGAACACGGTGCTGCAGCCGGGGACCGAGCTGGACCGGTTCGGTGATCCGGACGGCAACGTCACGTACGCGATCCGCACGCCCTACAACCAGCGTTCGCTGCCACCGCAGTGGGCTACCCGGAACTACTTCGCCTACCGGGTGCAGCGGCCCGTGCAGGTGCTGTCCGGAACCGCTGTGCCGTGGTTCGAACAGCCCGGCGGTGGAACGGCCTACGTGCTGCCCGTCTCGGTCAACGAGCTGCTCGGCGACGGAACGCTGGTAGCACTGCAGGGCAACGAGGCCGCACTTCCTCCGATGGAAGGCTGACGCCGCGGTTCACGCGGTGTGACAGCGCTTCCGGTCGCCCGATCCACGGAGCCCGTGGGTCGGGCGACCGGATCGCTACCCGAGGTCGGGCCTCCCGGAGCGAGAGCCGGCGGGAGGTTCCGCCAAGCGCGTAACACGAGAACCCGACCGGAGAACTCCGCTCAGGGAACGACGACCACCGGCCGCACGGCCTCCACGACCAGCGTGGCCGGCACGGTGCCCAGCAGACCACCGCGTCTGCGGGAACGGCCCACCACGATGAGGTCGGCCCGGTACTGCTCGGCCACCTGCTCCAGGCCGACGGCGGGATCGCCGCGGTGGTGCACGAAGTCCCAGTCGATGTCGACCCACTTCAGGTGGTTGACGATCTCCTGCTTGAGATCCTCCACTAGCCCTTCGGCGGCTTCGCTGGCCACCGCCACCCCCATAGGTGACCAGTAGGCGACTCCGCCGACCGCCTCGACGTAGACGAGCACCAGACGAGCTCGTTCCCGCCGTGCCAGCCCGGCCGCCCAGGCGGCGGCGTGAAAACTCGCCGGGCTGCCGTCGAGTCCCACGACTATGCCGCCCAGCCCGTCCTTGCCGATCTCGAAACTCGGCTCCGGATGTTCCTTGGAGTCGCCTTCGGCCACGCTTGGATGGTAATTGCCGGACGCGCCCGGTTCGGCGCGGTGCGACACACTCGCGCGGCGGACCGGCCACCGCTGGGAGCGACACCGATCGATCGAAACGGTCACAACTCCGACAGACCGGACGATCATGCGGAATCACGCGATATCCGCAGCGCAGGATACTGTCGTGCCGCGTGGGAAGCGCGATCGTGGCGCTGTCGCACGAGCCGCGAAGGAGAGTTCAGCGATCGCTCGACGGCGGGAACGGCATCGACGGCTCGCGCGAAACACCCGGAACCACGGTGTGGGCGACCACCCACGGCGCCCGGAACGGCGACAGGACTACCGAGGAAGTGGGGAAAAACACACCCGATCTGGTGCGGTGTGGCCACCCCGATGTACTCCCCGCGGCCGAGACGAGTTCGGCACGGGCCCCGCGCGGAGACACGAAGAGAGAAAAATGTCCACTGTGGACGGATCGCCACGAACACCCCGGCAGTCGTGACGATCCGCCCCGCGGAACGGCGACACCCCGACGGAGACGAGCTCTCGCGTGCACGCACCGGGCTCCCGCTGCCCGGCACCGCGGTCACGCGAGGGAGGCGTTCCGCTCGCCTCGTGTCGAAACACGACACCGCGTCGTGGCGGTGGCCGACCCCCGACGCCGGCCACCCGTCACCGCGTTCGAACCGACCACGTTGGAACCACCCCGCGATCGAACCTCTGTTCGAACGACTCCAGTAAATCGCGCCCGAAGCACCACGTCAATACATTCATTCGAACAGGTGATCGAACAGCCTGTTCGATCGTGCGGCCGTCGAGCGCGCGGCGGTCGAGAGTGGAGCCGTCGGGTGTGCGGCCCGGGGAGCCTGGTTTTCCGCGCCGGAAGAAGGTATGGAGTACGGCAGACGTGCATCGCACCGCACGAGCGACGAGAGCGGCACCGGAAGGCGGGAGGAACATGCCCGAATCGGACAACTACCTGGTGATCGGTTCCAGCGGCTTCCAGGGAGCCGCCGTGGCGCGGGCGCTGCTGACGGCGGGCCACCGGGTTCGCGGTTTCGCACGGGGCACGGGCACGCCGGCTCCGCGAGCTCCCGAGCCGGCAACCGTCCACGGCGATCTGGCCGATCCGGACAGTGTCCGCGAGGCCTTCCGCGACGTCACCCACGCCGCGGTGCAACTCCCGCTGCACTTCGACGCACGACTGATCGCGACCTACGCGCACAACGTCGTGACAGCGGCCCGCGAGGCGAACGTCCGTCGGCTCGTCTACAACACCAACACCCCGGTTCCGGACACCGACACCTCGTACGCGGCCTACGACACCAGGCGGATCGCGGAGGCGATTCTCCGCGACAGCGGACTACCCGTGGTCACCCTGCGCCCGCCGGTGTACCTGGACAACACGTTCAGCCCCTGGAACGGTCCCGAACTGGCCGGGGAGGGCGTACTGTCCTATCCGCTGCCCGCCGACCTGCGGGTCTCCTGGCTGTCACACGACGACCTCGCCGCGGCCACGGTCGCCGCGCTGCACCGCGAGGGCCTGGAGCGGGCCACGCTGCGCATCGGCGGACCGGAAGCGGTCACCGGTGCCGAGCTCGCCGAGGAGTTCTCCAGGGGAATGGGCCGACCGATCGCCTTCCGGCCGCAGGAGGTCGGCGAGTTCGAGAGCAGGCTCGGCCGGGTGATCGGCCCGGAGGCCGCTTCCGGTGTCGGCGGTATCTACCACTGGCTGGCCGAGGAACCGGATACGGAGCTGTTCGTCGCCGATCACGACACCGTGCGACGCGAGCTCGGGATCACCACGACACCGATCGCCCGGTGGGTCGCCGCCCAGCCCTGGCACGTCTGGCTCCAGGGGGCCGGCACATCCTGACAGCGGGGGTTTCGACTTCGGAAAATCCCGATTCCGTCGGGAACGGCCGCGAGAGTGGGCGAGAGCGAGTTCGGGCCGAGGAGCGGGTTCCGCTCCGGACGAGTTCGACGACCTCCGAGTTCTCGCCCCTCGGCGCTGTCGGGACCGGCTCGACCCCGGTGCTGACCAGGCCCCGACAGCGGCGGAGGAAAGGACGCGTCAGTGCGCGAAGTGCCTGGTCCCGGTCAGGTACAGCGGAACACCCGCGGCCCGGGCCGCCTCGGTGACCTCCTCGTCCCGCACCGAACCACCCGGCTGCACGACCGCACGCACCCCGGCGTCCAGCAGCACTTGGAGGCCATCGGGGAACGGGAAGAACGCGTCCGAGGCCGCCACCGAACCGGCGGCGCGTTCCCCGGAGCGGGAAACCGCCAGCCGAGCCGAGTCCACCCGGTTGACCTGTCCCATCCCGACACCGACCGTGGCCTCGTCGTCGGCCAGCAGGATGGCGTTCGACTTGACCGCTCGACAGGTGCGCCAGGCGAACTCCAGATCCCGCAGCGTGGCCTCGTCGACGGGGTCACCGCAGGCGAGTGTCCAGTTCGACGGGTCGTCGCCGTCGGCGTCGATCTCGTCGGCTCCCTGCATCAGCAGTCCGCCCGAGATGGCCCGCATCTCGACACGCCCCGACTGCGGCGGCTGCGCGGTCAGGATGCGCACGTTCTTCTTGCGCTGCAGCACTTCGAGGGCGCCCTCGGCGTAGCCGGGAGCGACCACCACCTCGGTGAAGACCTCGGCGATCTGCTCGGCCATGCCCACCGAGACCTCCCGGTTGCTGGCGATCACACCACCGAAGGCGCTGACGGGGTCGCACTGGTGCGCCTTGCGGTGCGCCTCGGCCACATCACCCGCGTCGGAAACCGCGATACCGCACGGATTGGCGTGCTTGACCACCGCCACGCAGGTCCGCCGGTGATCGTGGGCGGCGCGCCACGCCGCGTCGGCGTCCACGTAGTTGTTGTAGGACATCTCCTTGCCGTGCAACTGCGCCGCGGCGGCGAGCCCGACGGCCTCGCCACCGGAGACGTACAGTGCCGCGGGCTGGTGCGGGTTCTCGCCGTAACGCAACGCGCTGCGGCGTTCCCACGTCTCACCAGCCCAGCCGGGGAAGGTCTCGCCCTCGGGGGCGGTGCGGCCGGTCATCCAGCCGGCGACGGCTACGTCGTAGGAGGCGGTGTGCCGGAACGCGGCCGCCGCGAGCTCGGCGCGCTCCGTCTCGTCGAAACCGCCCGCGCGAACCCGCTCGACCACCCACTCGTAGTTGTTCGGATCGACCACCACGGTCGTGTTCGCGTGGTTCTTGGCCGCTGCCCGCACCATCGCCGGGCCACCGATGTCGATGTTCTCCACTACCTCCTCCGGCTCCGCGCCGGAGGCGACCGTGCGGTTGAACGGATAGAGGTTGACCACCAGCAGATCGAAGGCGGCGATGTCGAGCTCGGCGAGCTGTTCGACGTGCTCCTGCTTGCGCTGATCGGCCAGCAGCCCGGCATGCACCCTGGGGTGCAGGGTTTTCACCCGGCCGTCCAGGGCCTCCGGAAAACCGGTGAGCTCCTCCACCGGCGTAACCGGAACCCCGGCGGCCGAGATGGTCCGCGCGGTGCCCCCGGTGGAGACGATCTCCACACCGGCCGCGTGCAGCCCCGTGGCCAGCTCAAGCAGGCCGGCCTTGTCCGAAACACCGATCAACGCGCGATGCACGGCTCGCCGTTGTTGCCCCGAGTTAGCGGTCACCCCGATACTCACCTTTCGTCCCCGCACGGTCCAACCGTGCACTGCCAGCCGTTCCAGCGTTCGCACCAGCGTTCGCCGCTCCACGGCCTTGATCCGCTCGTGCAGGCTCTCCTCATCGTCATCGGGCAACACCTCGACCGCCTGCTGCGCCAGGATCGGACCGGTATCCACCCCCTCGTCGACGACGAAGAGGGTACAGCCGGTCACCCGGACGCCGTAGTCCAGTGCGTCCCGCACCCCGTGCATTCCCGGGAACGACGGCAACAGCGCCGGATGGCTGTTGAGGTAGCGTCCGCCGAACCGAGCCAGGAACTCGGGGCCGACGAGTTTCATGAACCCCGCGGAGACCACGAGATCCGGCTCGTGAGCGGCGCACTCCTCGGCCAGTGCCCGATCCCAGTCCTGGCGACTCGAAAACTCCGGGAGTCGGCAGGTGAAGGTGGGGATTCCGGCGCTCTCGGCACGCTGCGATCCCGTGATACCGGGGCGATCCGCCCCCACAGCCACGATCCGAACGGGATAGTCCGGATCGGCGGTGGCGTCCAGCAGCGCCTGCAGCAGACTGCCGGATCCGGAGACCAGCACGACCACGCGCACTGGCCTCGACGGTCGGAAACTTCTGACCGGGGACTGTGTTTCCGTCGAACTGTCGTGTTCCGCGGCGGTTGGGAGTGGGGCGCTCAGTGTGCACTCCTGATGACGGCCTGATGGATGTCGCGCTGACGAAATGTCACCCGCAGACTAGGCGCACCGTCCACGATCACGACCGGCAGGTCCCGATACGAGTGGCTCAGCACTCAGGATTCGAGCACGAGTTGTGCAAAGCCGTGCGAACAGCGACACCACCGGTACCCCGGAACGCGTTCCGTTCTGCCTTGAACTGGGGTTTCGTCGCAGGCCGTCCGGAAGCGAGCCGGAGTTCCGGTCATCCCGACTGCTGGGAGGACAGCGCGGAAAACTCCCGCTCCCGCTGTCCCTCGGCTTCGAGCAGCTCCCCCTCCTGTCGTGGGAAGTCCTGCCACTGGTCCTCCCGCTGCTCCGGTACCCACGGTTCGGACGAAGTTCCGAGATCATCAGCGGCGGATTCGGCGATCTCCCCGCCGTCCTCCGCTTGCCCGCCGTCCTCCGCTTGCCCGCCGTCCTCCGCTTGTTCGTCGTCCGGGAACCGTTCGTCCTCGGCTGTCGGATCCCCGCCGGTCAAGTCCTCAGCGCTCGAGTCCTCAGCGGCCGGATCCCCGCCGGTCTTCGAATCCGCCTCGACGAGCCACGCGTCGGTCCCGGAGCCGGACGAAAGATCGGCGTCGTCGACGAGGTCGGTGTCACGTCGTCCGACCAGCCGGGAGGTCACCAGGGCAGGGACCGCCAGCCAGGCGAAGGTGGTGGCGGCCAACAACAACGGACGCAGTGAGAGCGGGCCGTACTCGCCGCCGAAGCGGCCTCCGGAGAGCACAGCGGGCACCGAGACCACCAGTGTGGTGACCAGTACGGCCAGCAGCACCAGGTGTTGCCTGTCCCGGCTCCGCTCGGCCAGGTTCCTGCAGCTGTGCCCCAGCAGCACACCCAGCGCCACTGGTAGGAGGAAGACCACGGGCGTCCAGCTCGGCAGCCCGGACGGCGGAACGACGGCGAACACCGGCAGTTCGGGTGGCAACGTGTCCGTCGCCGTTCGGAACGGCGTGCTCACCGAGGCACCGAACGAAACACCGGCTCCGGTAACGAACGCCCAGCACCCCAGGATGGCGTTCGGCAGGTACAGCAACGCGAGCAGCACGGCACCCGCGGCGTCCCCGAGGCCGGCCAGCTCGACCGACCGCTCGTACAACCGCGGCAGTGCGAGCAGCACGGCCGCCCCGCACACCGCCGCTCCGCTGCCGATCACAGCGGCGGTACCCAGCAGTCCCTTGCGCACGGCACGCCAGGCGTCGGACGGGACGTACTGCCAGAGTTGGTAGAGCATTCCACAACGGTCGGCGAGTCCCACGGTGGCGGCGCAGGCGGCGACCAGGCCGCAGCAGCAGAATGCCTGCCAGGGGCGGGCCTGCACCGGAACCTGCGTTCCGGTCAGCGTGATCGCCAGCACCATGCCGAACACCGCGTGGCTCAGCGACATGACCAGCACCACCGGCAGCGCCTGCTCCGGTTTGCGCAGCCGGTTGCGCCGCGCCACCCGACGCGACGCGCGGGAGACGAGCAGAACGCAGAGCAGGGTCGGTAACAGCGGTAACGCGCTGAGCGGAGCTCCGGTGATCAGCAGTGGCACCTGGAACGCGGTCAACCATCCGGGAATCGCCGCCAGCAGCACACCGGCCGGGACGAACTCGGCGTCCGCGGCCGTGGAAACCACGAACGCCAGCAACGCGGCGACGAGCAGGTAGCAGGTCAGTATCACCGAAAGCGCGGAGAGGAGTGCCCCGCTGATCACGCGGCACCACTGCCGAGTCGAGGACTCGGCGGTTTCGACCGTGGGGGACTCGAGTGCCGTCACGCGGTCGAATGTGACAGCGTGCCGGGCCTCTCGAAGTCACGACGCGCCGCTTGCTCACTCTTTCGGGCGACTGCCGCGAGTCACGAGCACTCGCGGTTCACCGCCCGCCGAGACCCTACCGGCGGGCGGCGAGAAACCAACAGCTGCTCACGAAGGTGGGTTCTGATTGGGATGCGGCATCTGCTGCGTCCCCTGCGGCCCACCGTTGGTGTCACCCCACTGTTCCTGCTGAGCCTGCCCCGAGTGCTCCTGAACAGGCTGGGAGGGCTGCTCGTGGGGATTCACCTGCGCGAACGAACCGGGCTGAGCCGGGTTCTCCTGCGAAGCGGGACCCCCCTGCGGCGACTGGGAATAGGGTTGTGCGGGCTGCTGGGGCGGCTGCCCCGGGACGAAACCACCCGCCTGCTGTGAGTTCCAGCCGGGCTGGGGTTGGCCGGATTGCGGTTGACCGGGCTGGGGCTGGCCCGGTTGTGGCGGCTGGCCCTGCTGCGGCTGCGGACCGGTGTACGGCTGCGCCGGGTAACCCGGTTGCGGACCGCTCTGCGGGTTCCAACCACCCGCCTGGGGTTGACCGGGCTGGGGCTGGCCCGCTTGTGGCTGGCCGGGTTGGGGATGTGCGGCACCGTAGGGTCCGGGTTGCTGCCCCGGATACGGCGGCTGCACCTGCTGCGTGGCGACCTGCGTCGCTCCCCTGCCGAACGAGGGTGCGGTGACGATCTCCTGCTCCAGCAGCAGCAACGCGATCACCGCCGCCGCCTGCAGCAGCGACAGCAGCATGAACACGATGCCCCAGCCGGCGATGGAACCGTTCGAACCCGACACCCCGGCGACTATGACGTTCTGCAGCATCGACAGCGCCGTGTAACCGGCCAGCGGGGCCGCGACGAACAGCACGTTCGGCCCCTTGGGTAAGAACCGCATGGCCGCGAGCAGCGCCACCATGACGAACCCCAGACCGGGAAGACCGCCGAGCAGCGAGTTCATCGCGGGTGCGAAGAAACCGAGGATCCAGCCGAGCGCTCCGATACCTGCCGCGGCGAGGGCGAGAATCGACTTCGCGTCCAGCTGGGAGCCACCGGCTCCACCCGGCTGCGCCGGTTGCTGGGGCGGCGGATAGGGCGCGGACATGGGAACTCCATCCTGACCGGGAATCGTGCGAACCGGCTCCGCTTGCGAATCGCCCGATGCGAAGAAGTGGCGGCGGAGCGCGGGAGTTCGACGTTACCGAATCGCGTCCTGACCGTCACGAGCGCGGCACACCACCGGGGAGCGGCCCGGTGCGGAAAGACTTCCGCCCGGCCCCCTGGAACGGGAACCGGGCGGAAGCGGCCTGCCGTAGCGCGGGTCGATCAGCCGTTGATGATCGAGCGCATGAGCTTGGCGGTCTCGCTCGGTGTCTTGCCGACCTTGACCCCGGCGGCCTCGAGGGCCTCCTTCTTGGCCTGGGCCGTACCGGAGGAACCGGACACGATCGCACCGGCGTGACCCATCGTCTTGCCCTCGGGGGCGGTGAAGCCCGCGACGTAGCCGACGACCGGCTTGCTGATGTTGGCCTTGATGTACTCGGCCGCGCGCTCCTCGGCGTCACCACCGATCTCGCCGATCATCACCACGGCCTCGGTCTCGGGATCCTCCTCGAACGCGCGCAGCGCGTCGATGTGGGTGGTCCCGATGACGGGGTCGCCGCCGATGCCGACGCAGGTGGAGAAACCGATGTCACGCAGCTCGTACATCATCTGGTAGGTCAGCGTGCCGGACTTCGACACCAGACCGATCTTGCCGCCGGCGGTGATGTCCGCGGGGATGATTCCCGAGTTGGACTTGCCCGGAGAGATCACGCCCGGGCAGTTCGGCCCGACGATGCGGGTCCGGTTGCCGGTGGCATTGGCGTGCGCCCAGAAGTAGGCGGAGTCGTGCACCGGGATTCCCTCGGTGATGACCACCGCGAGCCCGATCTCGGCGTCGATCGCCTCGATCACGGCGTCCTTGGCGAACTTCGGCGGTACGAACACCACCGACACGTCGGCGCCGGTCTCCTTCATCGCCTCTTCGACGCTTCCGAACACCGGCAGCTGGTTGCCCTCGATCTCGACGGACTGCCCGGCCTTGCGGGCGTTGACGCCGCCGACGATGTTCGTACCGGAACGCAGCATCCGAGCGGTGTGCTTGGTGCCCTCCGAACCGGTGATGCCCTGGACGATGACCTTACTGTTCTCGTTGAGGAAAATTGACACAGCGGATCGCCCCTTATTTGCCCGCAGCCAGCTCGGCGGCCTTGTCGGCCGCGCCGTCCATGGTGTCGACCAACGTGACCAGCGGGTGGTCTGCCTCGGCGAGAATTCGCCTGCCCTCCTCGACGTTGTTGCCGTCGAGGCGGACCACCAACGGTTTGGCGGCCTCGTCGCCGAGCATCTTCAGCGCCTGGACGATTCCGTTGGCGACCGCGTCACAGGCGGTGATACCGCCGAAGACGTTGACGAAGACGGACTTCACGTCCGGGTCGCCCAGGATGACGTCCAGCCCGGCCGCCATGACCTCGGCGGAGGCTCCACCGCCGATGTCGAGGAAGTTGGCGGGCTTGACGTTGTCGTGATCGGCGCCCGCGTAGGCAACCACGTCCAAGGTGGACATCACGAGACCGGCACCGTTACCGATGATGCCGACCTGCCCGTCGAGCTTGACGTAGTTGAGGTCCTTGGCCTTGGCCTTGGCCTCCAGCGGGTCCTCGGCGCCCTCGTCGACGTACTCCGCCTGCTTGGACTGCCGGAACGAGGCGTTGTCGTCGACCGCGACCTTGCCGTCGAGCGCGATGACCTTACCCTGCGGATCCTTGACCAGCGGGTTGATCTCGAACAGCGTGGCGTCCTCGGCGACGAACGCCTCCCAGAGCTGGACCACGATGTCGCTGACCTGGTCGGCGATCTCGGCCGGGAACTTCGCGGCTTCGACGATCTCCCGCGCCTTGGCCTGGTCCACACCCTCGATCGGGTCGATGGGGATCCTGGCCAGTGCCTCGGGCTTGGTAGCCGCTACTTCCTCGATCTCCATACCGCCTTCGACCGAAGCCATCGCCAGGAAGTTGCGATTGGCACGGTCCAGCAGGAACGAGAGGTAGTACTCGTCGGCTATGTCGGAGGCCTCGGTGACCAGCACTCGGCGGGTGGTGTGGCCCTTGATGTCGAGCCCGAGAATCGCTTCCGCCTTGGTTCGGGCCTCGTCGGGGTTCTCGGCCAGCTTGACACCGCCGGCCTTACCCCGCCCCCCGGCCTTGACCTGCGCCTTGACGACGACAGGTCCGCCGAGTTCTTCCGCCACTGCCTTGGCCCCGTTGGGATCGGTGGCCACGGAACCGGGCAGTGTCGGTATTCCGTGGGAGGCGAAGATCTCCTTCGCCTGGTACTCGTACAGGTCCACGCGACTCTCCTGCGACGTCGGTGTCGGACTCCGGTAACCATATCGACCTGCGAGAACGATCGGGGCGGCGCACCCGGTGAACTCGCTCACGCGGAACGGTCCCGAAACCGGCGATTTCCGCCGTGTTCACCCCCGACACCGTCGTCGGAGCGGTCAAACTCACATCATCCGGTGGGGCGGGCGGCCAGCACCGCCGTGGCGGCAGCGGCCACCACGGCCCCCAGCGCGCTCCAGAAGCCGAAACCGAGCGAGAAGCCCTCGGTCATGGCGGGTGCCGCGAGCGGCGCCAGCAACGCGCGGAAGGACAGCACCACCGCGCATCCCGCCAGCAGTGCCGCGGCCCGCTTCCCTCGGGAGACCGGCACCAGCACGAGGGCGACCAGCACCACGAGCAGCGCGGTGAGCAATCCCCACGAAGCGATGCCGAATCCGTTGAACAACCCCGGTGAGACGTGGTCGGGCGTGCGGAACACCGGGAAGCCGAAGGCCGCCACCACCAGCAGACCGGTGAGCGCTGCGGGCGGCAGCAGCGAACGGCTGGGGGTGATCTCGCTGAGATCCACCTCGTCGCGCTCGATGGCGCCCGCGACGGCGGCGGACACCGCCGCGCAACAGGTGAGCACCACGGCGACGACGGTGCACCACACGCCGTAGGGCACGAGTTCCAGCCGGGTGCCACCGGCGAACCGCAGCACGGTGTCCAGGTCCGCGGCAGCGGTCAACGGGAGGATCGCCCAGGCGGTACCGAGCACGGGGCGCGGGGAGACCAGGCCGGGGCGCAGCAGCGGCAGGCTGAGCGATAACTGCACGATCCCGGCCAGCAGCAACGGCAGCAGGTTGTAGTTGTCCCCGAAGCCGATCACGTGTTCCGGGGCACGTAACTGCGGCACCAGCGCCGCGACGACCGCGAACGCCCCACCGAGCGCGCCCAGGACTCCGGTCAGCACGGCGAGGCGGGTGTGGGCGGGTAACGAGATCTCGGAGGGGTTCGCCTCCGATCGTGCGACGGTTCGCCCCACCGGAACCGACAACGCGCCGAGTCCGACCAGTGCCACCAGGCCGAAGCCGAGCCCCCACCCGATCAGCAGCTCGGGGCCCGACAGCACTGCCAACAGCACCGGAACCGTGGTTCCCGCCAGGTTCACCGCCAGGCCGACGAGGCCGCCCCGGCCGACCTCGGGTTCCGCCGAGCTCACCGCGAGTCCGGCGGCGACGGGGATCACGACGGCGAGCAGCAGATCACCCGCGAACACCAGTGGTGGAGCGCTCAACAGCCCGTGGGAGACCACGAACGGATCGAGCGAACGGAACGCGGCCGGCAGTGCCCCCGCCGCTCCGAGCGCGGCGAAGCACAGCACGAGCACGAACAGCGGCTGTCTGCCACCACTCGCGCCACTCGCGGCGCGAGTGGTCTCACCGGTGGATGTGCGAAGGGCCAGTATCCCGGCGAGGAACACCACGGCGTAGCCGGAGAGCAGCAGCCAGGTTCCGGGGGCCGGATCCAGCGGTCGCAGGCTCTCCCGTAGCAGCAGTTCGGGCCGGGACAGCAGCCCCGGTTCGACGAGAAGCTGCGCCGATCCGATTCCCCTGGCGACGGCCACGGCGGCCGTGACGAGCAGCACCGCACGCGCGGCGCCCGGCCTACGCGCGCGCAGGAAGCCGAACGCGGTAAGAGCGGGCAGGACGCCGAGCACGAGCAGCGGGGCAACGGAGGGATAGGCGGGTGGCGCGGCGGGGTTCACGACACCGAACAGCGGTGCCGTGCCGGAGGCGATCGCGCCGAGAAGAACGAGCAGACAGGCGAACCGCAGCCCGGGAAGGGGGTTCGCGCCGAGGGCGAAATCGTCCGATGTGGCCGCCGGGGACGGCCGGTCCGCACGTTCGGGATCGGGGGTGGCGCCGGACTCGACTCCGGTTTCACTGCCGGGACGGGCGTTCACGTCGCGACGCTAGCAACTCGCCGCCGTGGGGCCGGGGCATACCCCGAATAACGCTGCGGACACGGACAAATCGAAGAGGCTAGCTCAAGAACACGACAACTCACCTGAACAAGCGACGTAACGAGGTTGAACAACCACTGAAAGTGTCATTTTCGCGAAGC
Organism: Actinopolyspora lacussalsi; assembly: GCA_030803735.1. NCBI lineage: Bacteria > Bacillati > Actinomycetota > Actinomycetes > Actinopolysporales > Actinopolysporaceae > Actinopolyspora > Actinopolyspora lacussalsi. The sequence goes on from JAURUC010000001.1 coordinate 2,750,525, forward strand.
CGTCACCCGTAAGACCTGGTTTCAAGAGCCCAACACGGACATGATTCGATGTGACTTATGACACCGAAGGCTTCGGAAAGGCAACCCCCGAAGGTCCACTGTGTCCAGAAGCGAGCCACGTGGCGGACACCGAGGCGGGCGTCGAAACCGCAGGCAACGGCGACACGCACGCCAAGGAGCGAGCCCGGCGTCCCGGAATTTCCGCGGCGACCCGCTCCACGGCATCGGAAAACGGGACGGAATCGATATCAAGATCGGGATTTGCCCCTAGGGGCATTCCTTGGTTAATGTCCCGACGTCCGTTGTCACAGTCAGATCACGAACAGGGACACTTCCCGGTTAACCCCGACCGGTCCGGGTCCCCCGCCCGGCCCAGTGATCCGGCTCCCCGAGACGGAAGGTCAAGCATTGACTCGACACCGCTCCCCCGGCGGTCAGCACAACACCCCGGTTCAACAGCACGCCTCGGACGAAGAGTCCACATCGGATAAACCGCGCCGACAACGCGCCCCGACTCCACCGTCGGTACTGCGGGGCCGGATCGTGGTCGCCGCCGTCGCGGCGGGCGCCTTCGCCGCCGCGGGCCAGGCCATGGCAGCCGACCAGGACCAGTCCGACACCCCGCAGGAGGACCAGACCCCGCTGGCCTCCGGGCAGAACGCGGCGGCGTCGTTGGGCTCGGTCACGGACGGCTCCAAGACCGGAACGACCGAAGTCGGTGGAACGAACAAGGGCTCCGACGGTGCCAGCGTCGGCGGTGCCGTACCGGCGCCCGAGATCCTGCCGGTGGCACGGACCACCGACACAAGTGACGAGGTACGCAAGCTCGCCAAGAGCCAGCGGGTGGAGCAGGCACGCGAGGAGGCGCTGCGCGAGGCTCGCCAACCCGATTACGTCGCACCCGCGCTCGGCAGGTTCAGCTCCGGTTTCGGTGGCCGCTGGGGCACCACCCACTACGGGATCGACATCGCCAACGACAAGGGCACAAAGATCGTCTCCGTCGCGGAGGGAACCGTGATCGAGGCGGGTCCCGCCAGCGGTTTCGGCCTGTGGGTGCGCGTGCAGCACAACGACGGCACGATCAGCGTGTACGGCCACATCAACAGCATCACCGCGAACGTGGGCGAGCACGTCGAGGCCGGTGAACAGATCGCCACGATGGGCAACCGCGGCTTCTCCACCGGAGACCATCTGCACTTCGAGATCTGGAACGCCAGCGGAACGAAGATCAATCCGTTGCCCTGGCTCAACGAGCGTGGTGTCTACATCAGCTGACCAAAACTTCCGTCCGTTGTGGACGGAACACGACGATCCGTTCGCGAGGGGCGACGCCGCTCCTCGCGAACACGCGTGGCCTTCTCGCCGGTACCGGCGTCGATTTCTCGCGAAATCGCCGCGCGGCTCGTCGGGGCGGGACTATGACGAAACGTTACTCGGCGTTGTCACCGTACTTCTGCTGTCGCCACTTCGTCATGATTCGGGGTAGCTCGGCACGCAGGAACTCGAAGAACCTGCGGGTCTCGTCGAGACGCTCGCCCGCCCTGGTGTCCGGCCCGAGCGTGTCGGTGCCCGCCCGGAGCGTGTCCTCCCACTGCAGGAACTGGTCGTCGCGCTGCGCGAACGCCTCATACCACATGTCGTCGCGCACCTGGTAGTGATCGTGGCGCTTGCCGGGCTCACGCTCGCGCGACAGCAGCCCCACGCGGATCAGGTAACGCACCGCGCCGGAAACGGCGGCGGCGCTCACCCGCAACGAGCTTGCCAGTTCGGCCGCGGTGCACGAGCCGTCGTCATCGACGAGCATCCGCGCGAACACACGGGCGGGCATGCGGGGAAACCCCGCCTCGGTCAGGTTGAGCGCGAACCGCTCGACGAACCGAGCCACCTCCTGCTCGTCACGGCCTGTCGCGTCCACCGGTTCCGGCGCGGGATCGGGTGCTGTCTCGGACATCCGGGACCTCCCGCACTCGTACCACGCATCAGTCGCGCGACTGATTCATACATTTGCTAAATTTCACAGCTCCGTGAAAACAGTCTATCGCAACGACTCCGAACCCCGGGAATCCCGGCCGCCTCGCGAACCCGGCCGCCTCGCGAACCCGGCCGCCTCGCTGGCGCGGCCGCCTCGCTGGCGCGGCCGGGCATCCACTCCGCGATTCGGCTCCGCACCGGCGGGCAGGACGCGAAATCGGACGGAGCCGGCAGCACGATTCATTCTGTTCACAGATTTATGAACGTTGTGTACTGTGTAAAACGTGGTACGCACGATCGCCAGCACCGGATCCGACAGGGCGGACCGCCGCGTGAAGCGGCTGTACTCCTCCCGCGCGGGGGAACGCACGGCGGACTCCGATCCGCCACGGCTGTGAAAGGCAGCCGAACCGCCCGAATCCGTTCCGAAGGAGTCACGTTGAACTCCGACCCCACGGCCGTGACGATCTCCGGCCTGACCAAGAACTTCGGTCCGACCCGTGCGCTGGACGGGCTGGACCTGAGCGTGCGAACCGGCGAGGTGCACGGCTTCCTCGGCCCGAACGGCGCGGGGAAGACCACCACGATCCGGATCCTGCTCGGGCTGCTGCGCGCCGACTCCGGCGAGACGAGACTGCTCGACGGCGACCCGTGGCACGACGCCACCGAGCTGCACCGCCGCATCGCCTACGTTCCGGGCGACGTGACGCTGTGGCCGAACCTCTCCGGCGGCGAGGTCATCGACCTGCTCGGCCGGTTGCGCGGCGGCATCGACCAGCGCCGCAAGGAGGACCTGCTGCGCCGGTTCGACCTCGATCCGCGCAAGAAGGCACGTACCTACTCCAAGGGGAACCGGCAGAAGGTCGGTCTGGTGGCCGCGCTCGCCTCCGAACCAGAGCTGCTCGTGCTGGACGAACCGACCTCGGGGCTGGACCCGCTGATGGAGGAGACCTTCCGGGAGTGCGTTCGGCAGCAGCAGCGCGAGGGACGGACCGTGCTGCTGTCCAGCCACATCCTCTCCGAGGTCGAGGCGCTTTGCGACCGGGTGACCATCGTCCGCTCCGGGCGCACCGTGGAGTCCGGCACCCTGGCCGAACTGCGGCACCTGACCCGCACCTCGGTCACCGCGGAACTCTCGGCGGCCCCGGAGGGACTCGCCGAGCTGTCCGGCGTGCACGACCTGGAGATCACCGGCACCCACGTGCGCTGTGAGGTGGACACCCCGCACCTGGACGGGGTGCTGCGCGAACTCACCGCGGTCGGGGTCCGAAGTCTGACGAGTCAGCCCCCCACCCTGGAAGAGCTGTTCCTGCGGCACTACGAGCAGCGGTCGGAGACCTCCACCCCCGAAGGAGCGAACCGATGAGCACGTTGCGCGGAACGGGAGCGCTCATCCGGCTGATACTCCGCAGGGACCGGATACGCATCCCGGCATGGATCCTCGGAGTGGCGGTGTTCCTGCTGGGCAGCGTGGCCACCTTCCCGGTGGCACTCGACTCCGCCGCCGACCGGCAGGCACGGGCCGCCCTGATGGACAACCCGGCCACGGTGGTGCTGACCGGCCCCGGTTTCGGCCAGCGGGACTACACCTTCGGCGCGATGGTCGCCAACGAGATGGGCGGGATGACGGCGGTGCTCATCGCACTGATGAGCATCCTGCTGCTGGTGCGGCACAGCCGCCACGAGGAGGAGAGCGGCCGTGCCGAGCTGCTGCGCGCGGGAGTGGTCGGCAGGCACGCCCCGCTCACGGCGGCGCTGGTCACCGTCATCGGTGTGAACCTGGTGCTGGGCGCCCTGCTCGGTTTCGCACTGCCCGTGGTGCTGCCGGAGCTGAGCACGGCGGGTTCGCTGCTGTTCGCGGCGGGGCTGGCCATGGTGGGCACGGTCTTCACCGCGGTGGCGGCGGTGACCGCACAGCTCATGGAGCACGGCCGGGCGGCGGTGGGGGCCGCGGCCTCGCTCCTCGCGCTGAGCTACGCGCTGCGCGGCGCGGGCGACCTGGGCGACGGCACGCTCTCCTGGCTCTCCCCGGTCGGTTGGTCACAGCGCACCCGTGCCTACGTCGACGGCACCGGCTGGCCACTGCTGCTCGGGGTGGCGCTGACGGTGCTGCTGCTCCTCGGGGCGTTTCTGCTGCGTTCCCGGCGCGACGAGGGAGCGGGGCTGGTGCGGGGTCGCTCCGGTCCGGCGACCGCCTCGGCACTGCTGTCCGGCCCGTTCACGCTGGCGCTGCGGCTGCAGCGCGGCGTGCTGACGGGCTGGACGGTCGGTTTCGTGCTGTTCGGCGCGTTCGTGGGCGCGATAGGTGAGCAGGCAGCGGTGTTCGCGCGGGAGAACGAGATGGCCCGGCGCTACTTCGAGCAGGCGGGCGGAGCCGACTCGGCCGAGACGATGATCGCCACCTACCTCTCGCTGATGGGCATGGTGGCCGGTGGGTTCGCGCTGCAGTCCGCCGGGCTGCCGCGTGCCGAGGAGTCGGCCGGACGGGTGGAACCCCTGCTGGGTGGCACCCCGCTGAGCCGGTCGCGCTGGGCGCTGTCCGGTCTGGCGGCCACGCTGTGCGGCAGCGTGCTGGTGATGGGCGGGGCCGGGCTCGGCGCGGGGCTGGTCTACGCGGGAACCAGCGGAGATCCGAGCAACGTCGTCCGAATACTGGGGGCGGCGCTGGCCTACCTGCCCGCGGTCTGGGTACTGGCCGGGCTCTCGACCCTGCTGTTCGGGGTGCTGCCCAAAGCCACCGGCCTGAGTTGGCTCGTCCTGACCGGGATCGTCTTCGTGGGGATGTTCGGGCCGCTGCTGCGAGTGCCGGACCGGATCTCGGACCTCTCGCCGTTCGCCCACGTGCCGACGCTGCCCACCGAGGAGTTCACCCCGGTACCGCTGCTCGTGCTGGCCGCCACGGCGGTACTGCTGACTGCGATCGGAGTCGCCGGATACCGGCGTCGTGACACGGCTTGAACCGCCTCACCCCGGACCTCGCGGCCGAACCGCGAGGTCCGGGACGTTCTACAGCTTCACCAGCGGCACGCTGCCGATGAGCATGAGCCGGATGGTGCCCGAGTCGCCGAAATCGATGTTGGCCGTGGCGCGCGCCCCCTCACCGTCGGTGGAGAGCACCGTGCCGAGCCCGTACTTGTCGTGGTTGACCCGGTCGCCCGCCTCGAGCTTGATCGGAACGGAGTTCTTCCAGCTCGACGCACCACCACCGCGGGAACCGCGATCACCCGACCCGGAGGGACCTCCCGGCCCGGCCTCCGAACCACCGCGACCGCCCCAGCCGCCACGCTCGCGTGGCGCGGAACGCTCCGGCTCCAGCTTGCGCCACTCCACGAGATGTTGCGGAATCTCGGTGATGAACCGCGAGGCCGGATTGGTGACCGGCTGCCCCCAGGCGGAGCGCATCAACGCGCGGGAGAGGTACAACCGTCGCCGGGCGCGGGTGATACCGACGTAAGCCAGCCTGCGTTCCTCGGACAGCTCCTGCGAGTCCCCCAACGCCCGCATGTGGGGGAAGACGCCGTCCTCCCAGCCGGTGGCGAACACGACCGGGAACTCCAGTCCCTTCGCGGTGTGCAGCGTCATGAGCGTGACCAGGCCGTCGCTGTTCTCCGGCAACGCGTCGGCGTCGGCCACCAGCGAGACGCGCTCCAGAAAGGCACCGATCGAGTCGTCGGGCAGTGGGTTGTCGTCCTGTTCCGCGTTCGCGGAGTCACCTTCGCCGGAAACCTCGCCGTCCGAATCACCGCCGTCCGAATCACCGCCGCCGGAAGCGCCATCCGATGTGGACTCCGACTCCCCGGCCGGGCGCGTGTCGCCGAACTCCCGGGCCACGCTGATCAGCTCGTCGAGGTTCTCCACCCGGGAGGCGTCCTGCGGGTCCTCGCTGCTCTCCAGCTCACCCCGGTAACCGGTGCGTTCGAGCAACGTGCGCAGCACCTCGGCCACATCGTTGTTCGCGGCCACCTCGCGCAGCTCGTCGAGCAGTTCGGTGAAACCGGCGACGGCGCGGGCCGCACGCGAGTTGAGCTGCCCGATCTCGCCCCGTGCCGCATGCCGTAGCGCGGCACCGAACGAGATGCGCTCCTGCTCGGCGTACTCGGCGAGCACCGTCTCGGCACGCTGTCCGATCCCGCGCTTGGGGACGTTGAGGATCCGGCGCAGGCTGACGGTGTCGTCGGGATTGTCCAGAACCCGCAGGTAGGCCAACGCGTCACGGACCTCGCGGCGCTCGTAGAACCGCACCCCGCCGATGACCCGGTAGGGCAGTCCCAGCCTGATGAACACTTCCTCGAACACCCGGGACTGGTTGTTGGTGCGGTAGAAAACGGCGATGTCGTTGAAGGTGGCCTCTCCCGAGTCCACGAGCCGGTCGATCTCGGCGGCCACGAACGCGGCCTCGTCGTGTTCGTTGTCGCCCACGTAACCGACGAGCGGTTCCCCCTCGCCCGACTCGCTCCACAGCCGCTTCTCCCTGCGGCCGGTGTTGGAACGGATCACGGAGTTGGCCGCCGACAGGATCGTCTGGGTGGAGCGGTAGTTCTGCTCCAGCACGATCGTGTCCGCCTCGGGGTAGTCCCGCTCGAACTCCTCGATGTTGCGGATCGTGGCGCCGCGGAAGGCGTAGATCGACTGATCGGCGTCACCGACCACGCACAGCTCGGCGGGCGGGACCTCGCTCGCGTCCGACTCGGTACCGACCAGCTCACGCACCAGCGCGTACTGCGCGTGGTTGGTGTCCTGGTACTCGTCGACCATGATGTGCCGGAACCTGCGGCGGTAGTGCTCCGCCACGGCCGGGTGATCACGCAGCAGCGAGACCGTACGCATGATCAGGTCGTCGAAGTCCATCGCGTTGGAGTCCGCCAGCCGACGCTGGTAGGCGGCGTAGACATCGGCGACCTTGCGCTCCAGGTCGCTGCCGACGCGTTCGGCGGCCGTCTCCGGATCGACGAGCTCGTTCTTCAGGTTCGAGATCTGTGCCGCGAGCGTGCGCACCGGATACCGCTTGGAGTCCAGTTCCAGGTCCCTGGCCACCAGCGTGACGAGCCGCCTGGAGTCGTCGGCGTCGTAGATCGAGAAATTGGTCGAGAGCCCCAGTGTTCTCGCTTCACGGCGGAGGATACGCACGCACATCGAGTGGAAGGTGGATACCCACATCGCGTTGGCGCGCCTGCCCACGAGCTCGGCCACCCGTTCCTTCATCTCGGTGGCGGCCTTGTTGGTGAACGTGATCGCCATGATCTGGCCCGGATGCACACCACGCTGGTCCAACAGGTGCGCGATGCGGTGGGTGAGCACCTTGGTCTTGCCCGATCCGGCCCCGGCCACCACCAGCAGTGGCGTACCGCTGTGCAGTACCGCGCGGCACTGCTGCGGATTCAGCTCCGAGACCAGCTGTTCGCTGGAAGGCAGCGGCGCGGCCCTCGCCGGGCCGTCCCGGCCATCGGGAGGGGGCATCCCGTCGGATCGGACGGGACCGTCGGCTGCGGCGTCGAACAGGGTGCTCATCGGTAATTCAGAGTACCGTTCCGGGACCGGCTTACCACGGGCAGCCGAGGCCGGACACCGCACCGACATCACTCGTTCGAACCAGGGGAGGAAGAGAAGGAGTGGTGGTGCGACCCGGTTCGTTGTGGCAGACTGACCGCGTGCTTACACGCAGCCGCCAGTTTTTCTACGGGCCCGGGACTCCGGCGTCCGTAGCTGTGTAAGCTCCAAGAACGATGCCCCGGAGTTCCGAACCGGGGCGGTGGCGCATCCGGGGCGGATTCCGGGACCGACGACCCGGAGGAAGAGTTGAGCGCGACCGTGGACAGCGATCAAACCGGTGCCGAAAGCCCCGACCCCGAGTGGCCCGCCGAGAACGGTTCGGTCGAGGAACTCAGGGACGAGATCGACTACCTCGACGAGGAAATCCTGCGTCTGATCAAACGTCGGGCCGAGGTATCCCGCCAAGTGGGCGCGGCGCGAATGGCCGAAGGTGGCACGCGCATCGTCTACAACCGGGAAATGGACGTGTTGGCGCGCTACCGTGAGCTGGGATCCGAGGGACGGGAACTGGCGATGATCCTGCTCAGGCTCGGCCGCGGCAAACTGGGGCACTGACCGGAGCTTCCGAACGGGTTCGGCCGAACGATCGCCCGGTGGGAGCCGGCGGGCGACCGAGCGGTCCGGCCGGACCTCAATGGGCCGACCAACCACCGTCCATCGAGAACGAGGACCCGGTGACCGAGACGGCGGAAACACCGCACAACCACGCGGTCAGCTCCGCCACCTCCACCGGGTCCACCAACCGCTTGACCGGTGTGCGCGCGAGCAGCACGTCCTCGATCACCTGCTCCCGGGGAACACGGTGCCGCACGGAGTGTTCGGCGATCCGGCGTTCGAGAAGCGGAGTACGCACGTACCCCGGACAGATGCAGTTCGAGGTCACCCCGTACCCCGCCGCTTCGACGGCCACGGTCTTGGACAGCCCTTCCAGACCGTGTTTGGCGGTGACGTACGCGCTCTTCAGGGGTGCGGCACGAATGCCGTGGACCGAGGAGATGTTGACGATCCTGCCCCATCCGTTGTGGTACATCCCGGGCAGCGCCGAACGGATGATCCGGAACGGAGCCTGCACCATGACCGCCAACAGCAGTTGGAACATGTCCGGCGGATACTGGTGCACCGGAGCCACGTACTGCAGCCCCGCGTTGTTGACCACTATGTCGGTGTCCTCGCCCAGCTCGGCGACGGCATCCGGTTCGGACAGGTCCGCGACGGTGTACCGCGCCCCTGTCTCCTCGGCCACCCTCTCCACCGATTCCGCGAGGCGGTCGACGAGCAGCAACCGGGCCCCGGAGACCGCCAGTTTCCGCGCGACCGCCGCCCCGATCCCGCTCCCCGCTCCGGTGACGAGCGCCCGTTTGCCCGTCAGATCCACCGCGACTTCGGCGGATGGCCCCGCCGCGGCAGCCGAACTGTCAGCCATACCGGCAACTTAAAGGTGGTCTCGGCCGCTATCCAACATCCGTACAGGGGCAATTCGCTGCGGAATCCGACGGTGGCCGGGCTCTTTTCGACGGTGGCCGGGCTTGTCGGGTATTACGCTGTCGATCGGATGTGGCCGAACCGGCCACGATTGGGGGAAGATGGACATATGGGCACGATTATCGACGTGATCGCGTTCGTGGTCACTCTGCTCGCGTTGTTGGCGGCGCTGGGCCACGCTGGGTATCTGACGTTGTTGTCGACCGCGGCACGGAAACGGCCCGGCGGACAACCGGCCATCAAGTTCGCCCGGAAACGGGCTCCCGTGGCGGGTACCGCGCTCGGCCTGGGACTGCTGGCCGTGCTGCTGTCCACGGGTGGCGTGGTCCCGGACGTGTTCGCGATCCTGCTCGGTGGTGGCGTGGGACTCGGTTCTACGCACGCGTTGCGGAGCACCCAGCAGGACTTTCGTGGTGGCAGGTACTGATCGGAGCTCTCCGCTTCCCGCATGAGGGCGTGCCCGCGTCCGGGCCGGAACCACCCTCCCGCGGCTGCCCGCTCTCGCCCGGAAGTGGACATCGAATGAACCGCTATGATCACTGATCGTGTCTTTCCGACCCGTTTCCGAGATGTCGGTGGGGCTGCCTAGGCTGTCCCCGTGATCGATTCACCGAACCCGCCCACCGGCGTCCCGGAACGCGTTCTCGTGGTGACGGCCCATCCCGATGACGTCGACTTCGGCGGTGCGGGAACCGTCGCGGGCTGGACGGCGGGCGGCACCTCGGTCACCTACTGCGTCTGCACCGCGGGCGAGGCCGGAGCGCCGGAGGACGCCACTCGGGAACGGGTGCGACAGCTGCGTATCGCGGAGCAGCGACGTGCCGCCGCACGGGTCGGGGTCGACGACGTACGTTTCCTCGACCACGAGGACGGCAGGCTGTCTCCGGACCTGACGTTGCGCCGCCGTATCACCCGGGTGATCCGTTCCGTGCGCCCGGAGATCGTCGTCACGCACTCCCCCGAGATCAACTGGTCCCGCATCGCGCTGGCCCATCCGGACCACCGTGCCGTTGGTGAGGCCACCCTGGCGGCGGTGTATCCGGACGCGCGGAGCCCCTTCGCACACCCGGAGTTGCTCGACCGGGAAGGACTGCGGCCGTGGACGGTACGGCAGCTCTGGATCACAGAATCGCCGGAAGAGCGCGCCAATCACGCGGTCGACGTGACCGACCGGTTCACGGACAAGATCGCGGCACTGTCGGAGCACGCCTCGCAAGTGGCGGATTCACGGGATCTCGCCGCGATGCTGCGCGAGCACTTAGGCGACAACGCGCGACGACACGGACTGGTGGAGGGCCGGCTGGCCGAAGTGTTCCAAGTGGTCAACACCGAGTGAGCCGGCGCGGGGAGCACCGGACGGCACTGCAGAAGGGCGAGTCGCGATGGACGGTGGCGGGCCGAACCGCTATCCGGGCGAGGACGGCGAGGCCGCGGGTACACGAGTGAACCACGGTGGTCCGGAACGCCGCTGCGTAACCGGGACGAGCCGTGTCACCGGGACGAACGACACGGCCGCGTCGGACGCACCGCCACGATCCCGTTGCCCGGAGGAACCGGAGGGCGGGCTGTGCGAGTTCGGACTCGGCATGATCCCCGCTTCGATCACCCCGCCGCGCACCTGGCGGCGGGCGGCATGGTTCGTGGTGGTGTCGGCGGCAGCGGCGTTGGGGGGAATCGTGCTGGTCACAGCGGTGGTGATGAGCAACGAACCCGCTCGGTTGGCCACGGACCCCCGGCACCTGCCACGAGCCGGGGAGTACCCACCGCTGTACCGATCGGACGAGAGCCCCGCCGGTTCGGGAATCGAATCCACCGCCGACGACAACGGTGCACCGGAACCGAGTTCCTCCGGGAGGTCGCGACAGCCGACGGCGACCGGGCGAACCGGCGACGGTGTTCCGCCCGTGCACGGCCCCCCGACCGGCACACGACAGCGGAGTTCGACAGCCGCGCCGTCGGCGTCACGGCAGAGCACGGCTCCCACGCGCGAGCTCCCCTCCGGCGACACAGCGGGGAACGACCTCGCGGCGGACGATCCAGCGGAGGAGAGCACTTCGCAGGGCACCACCCCAACCAGCGACACCCCCGCCAGTGACACCCCCGCCAGCGACGATCCGCCGGGCATCGCTTCCGCCGGGACCCTGCAGCAGAGCGCGACCCTCTGGCACACGACCACGTCCGCCCCCACGGAGCGCCCGGCACAGCAGCACCAGACACAGCAGGACACGACGATGCCGCCGTCCGTGATGCTCGGCCTCACGAAAAGCTACTTCCGCTCCCTCGATGCCGGGGAGCCGTACCTGGCGCACGAACTGACGGCCGGATCGCCGCATCGCACCGGTTTCACCGGTCTGCGACGACGGTACGCGGAGTTCGGCTCGGTCGAACTCGTCAGCAGCACCGTACGTGGTGACGGCACGGTGAACGAACTGCGCGTGGATCCCGGGGTCGGTGAGTCGACCACGCGCTACCGGCGGCTGGAATTCGACGAGCACCCGCGGCGAGTGGTCGCCGACGAGCCCGTGGACGATCCGCCCGGGAACCGCTGACGGGTCGGGAGGAACGACATGTCGGAATCGGCACGAAGCGGGGCCCCCTTCGAAGAGGTGCGGCCGGTGGACCACCACGGCGAGACGGCGGAACCACGGTCCGTCGCCGGCGCGACGAGCTCCGAACACCGAATCGCCGGTACCGGGACAGGACCGGTCCAGCTCGGTGGACGTTCGGTGTTGTGGACGGTAGGAGCATTGGGGACGCTGTTGGCGATGGGCGCTACGGCGGCTCTCGGCGTGGTGTTGTCGGACTCGACGCCGCCGCGTTCGGAGCGGAAGACGCCGAACCGCACGGGGTTGCCGATAACGGGTGCCGCGGCGCTGCGGGTGGACCTGCTGCTGGAACGAGCGGGCCGGTCGAGGGCCCTACCGGGAAGCTCCGCCGCACGGGCGGAGCTCACGGACGAGTCAGCCGTGACGAGCTCGGCCGACGGTCGCACCGGCAGTTCGCGGCTCGGTCCGCCCGGGGAGACGTCGGTTCCGTCGGTGCGAGTGGTGCGCGAGTTCCACAGGCTGTTGGGAGCGGAGCCGGCGAGCGCCGTACGGCTGCTCTCGATGAGCATGACCGAGGCGCAACGGGCGGACATCGTGCGGAGCTGGCGCGCGCTGCGATCGATTCGCTCGGACGAGATCAGCGTGACCACGAGCGGACGAGTGGTGTCGACGGTCGCGGCGCGCGACGCCACGGGAACCAGAATCGCACTCCGCTACTCCTTCGCGGTCGACGACGGCTCGGATCCGCGCATCCCGCGTGTCCGGTTGGACGCGGCGCGGTTCCGGGAGCCGGAACGGTAGGACGCCTGGACGACACCACTTCCGTGACGAAGAACACCGGTAACCGCGGGACGGCCGTACCGACGGCTCTCCCCGGCCGGTATTCTCACAACGATGCGGCAACGAACTGCCACGTCGCCGGAATCCCGGGGACGGTTCGGGGCGAACCGCTTCGTCGACGGCACGAGCGCAGGGCCGGTCACGCGGCCTCGGAGCGGTCGAAGACTTCCCCGCTCCGCCGGTTCCTCGGTGGGCTAGGCTGCCGTGTCACGGTCGTTCGGTTTCCGTGACCGAACGCGGTCGCACAGTGAACGTTTACATGTCGGAGGGCCACGCGGGGCCCGCAACAATCCACCGATCCCGACGACCCGGTGAACCGGTGTCCCCGGCGACGAGGTCGACCGGGATCGAGAGCAGTACGGGGAGACGTCGGTGAGCGACGAAGGTCGCCTGGTCGCCGGACGCTACCGAGTGCAGCGGCGCATCGGAAGCGGCGCAATGGGCGTGGTGTGGGAATGCGTCGACGAGCGCCTGCACCGCACGGTCGCGGTCAAACAATTGCTGACCCAGCCCGGTCTGGACCCGACCGAGGCGGAGGAAGCGCGACAACGGGCGATGCGTGAGGGACGTATCGCGGCACGGCTGCAACATCCGCACGCTGTCTCGGTCTACGACGTGGTGGAGGAGAACGGCGACCCGGTGCTGGTGATGGAGTACCTGCCGTCCACCAGCCTCGCGGCGATGATGTCCGAGCACGGCCCCCTGCCGCCGCGCGAGGTGGCACGGATAGGGGCGCAGGTGGCGGCTGCGCTCGGGGCGGCGCATTCCGCCGGAGTGGTGCATCGCGACATCAAACCGGGCAACGTGCTGCTCGGCGACAACGGCACGGTCAAGATCACCGACTTCGGCATCTCCCGGGCACAGGGCGACGTCGCCGTCACCAAGACCGGGATGCTCGCGGGAACCCCCGCCTACCTGTCACCGGACGTGGCCTGCGGCAAGGAGCCCAGCCCCGCGTCCGACGTGTTCTCGCTGGGAGCGACGCTCTACGCGGCCGTGGAGGGCAGACCCCCGTTCGGGCAGAGTGAGAACACGCTGGCACTGCTGCACTCCGTGGCGGCGGGCAAGGTGCAACCACCGCAGAACGCGGGGCCCATGACCGATCCGCTGCTGGCGATGCTGCAGCCCGGCGAGGACGAGCGGCCGGACATGGCGCAGGTCCACGAGATGTTGCAGGACGTCGCCAACGGCCAGGCGGTGACCTCGGTTCCCACCAAGGCCGCCCCCATTCCGTCCGCGATGGCTCCGGGCACGGCCGCCGCGACCGATCCGCCCTCCAACCCGCGTAACGGCGGAACGATGGTCGGGGGACCCCAGGAGCCGGAAGGCCGTTTCGGTGGCACCGCACGGGCGGAGACCACCGGCTACGCCGGCTCGGGTCCGCCGTCCGAAACGGCCGCGCGCGGCCGGCGGAGCAGGGTGCCGCTGGCGGTGTCCGGGGTGCTGCTCGTGGTGGCCGCGGTCGCGGGGATCCTGCTGGCGACCTCGCTGTTGAGCAACGACTCCGACGGTGGGAACCCGAGCGGTGGGGAGACCACACAACCGATGGTGCCGCCCGCGGCGGGCGAATCGAGCACCACCGAGACCACCGTGCCGGACTACCCGGAGGACGACGGGTACCAGAACCAGGATCCGGACTGGGATCGTCCCCCCGAGCAGGACGAGTCCGCGACGGAGACCTCGGCATCGGAGAGTTCGGAACCTCCCGAGACTTCGGCGAGCGAGCCGTCCGACCCGAGTTCCGATCCGGACGGGAACCCCGAGGAAAGCGACTCCAACAACTCGGGCGACAACGAGGACGGGACCGGCAGCGGCTCGGAGGACGGGACCGGCGACGGCGATGGGTCCGACAGCGACAGCGGTAGTGGGTCCGAGGGCGGCAGCGCCAGCGGTGGCGGTTCCGACAGCGGCGGCGAGTAGGCCGAGTAACAACGAAGCGTCCGGTGGCGATGCGAACAGCGAGGGGTAACAGGTGGTTCCGCCGAGTGGCTCGATACCCGTCCGCTCGGCCCCGGTGATCCCGACCGGCCCGCAGCGCGGCGGTCGGGACGCAGTACTGTTGTGCCCGTCGCGTGATGCCGTTCCGGCAGGAGTTCGGTCGGCACGTCCGGTCACCGACATCGCCAGGATCTGGGAGAACTGTGAGCGCCGAAGGTCGTCTGATCGCCGGACGCTACCGGCTGCACGAGAGCATCGGCAGCGGTGCGATGGGAGTCGTTTGGCGCGCGGTCGACGAACGGCTGCAGCGCACCGTGGCCGTCAAGCAGTTGCTGCTGCAGCAGGGCCACACCGAGGCCGAGACCAGGGAGGCCCGCGAGCGCTCGATGCGCGAGGGGCGGATCGCGGCTCGGTTGCAGCACCAGAACGCCATCGCGGTGTTCGACGTGGCCGAGGAGGACGGCCAACCGGTGCTGGTGATGGAGTACCTGCCCTCCGAGAGCCTCGCCTCGCGGATCTCCGAACGGGGCCTGCTGTCGCCGATCGAGGTAGCGGGGATCGGGGCGCAGGTCGCGGCGGCGCTGGCGGCGGCCCACCTGGCCGGGATCGTGCACCGTGATCTGAAGCCGGGCAACATCCTGCTCGGCGGCGACGGCACCGCCAAGATCACCGACTTCGGTATCTCCCGGGCGGTCGGCGACGTCGCGGTCACCAAGAGCGGCATTCTCGCTGGCACACCCGCCTACCTCTCCCCCGAGGTGGCTCTCGGCAGGGATCCGGCCCCGGCCTCGGACGTGTTCTCGCTGGGCTCGACCCTCTACGCCGCCATCGAGGGCCATCCACCGTTCGGGGTGGACGACAACGCGATCAGTCTGCTGCACCGCGTTTCACGCGGACAGGTCGACCACCCGCGCAACGCCGGACCGATGACGCCCGCCCTGCTGGAACTGCTGCGGGCCGATCCGGTGGAACGGCCGACCATGGCCCAGGCCAGGGACATTCTGCAGGCGGTGCGGGACGGCAGACCCCTTCCGGGGCTCGGGGGCAGCCAGCAGCAGGGGCATGGTCCCGCCACCCCGGTCGGGCCGCTGAACCAGGCGGCTCCGGCCGCGGCAGCGCCGAGCATGCCCGCGCGACCGCCGAATCCGGGCTTACCGCCGGGCGGGACACCGGCAGCCACCGCTGCCGCGGGCAATCAGTCGAACCCCACGCGAGTGGGAGCGCCTCCGGCGGCGGCCAATCCGCCCACCAGGGTCGGTGCCGAGAGCGGGGCGGTCAGCACCGGCACGGCCAAGCGAGTGGCGGGCTGGACAGTGGCGGTGATCGCGGCGATCCTGCTGGGGATACTGGCGGCGAACGCCTTCACCGGAGGCAACGGCGGCGGCTCCGGCGCCTCGGACGCGGCCGCGGCTGCCACGAGCACCTCGGCGGGCGAACTTCCCCGTTCACGGGGTAGCTCGGCCGACTCGCCGAGTTCCGGGCGCTCTAACGAGGCGGCGACAACCACGAGCTCCACGACACCACCGTCCTCCGCCGATTCCTCGGAGGAGGATCCCGCTCCGAACTCGGTCGGTGACGACGAACTGGTCGGCACGGTTCGGACCTATTTCGACACGGTCACCGACGACACCGACGACGCGTGGCGGATGCTGGGACCGGAGCTGAAATCGGTCGGGAAGGAAACCTACGAGGATTTCTGGGACTCGATAGAGAGCGTGGAGATCGTCAGCGGCCCGAAGGTGATCGGCGACAACCAGGTGGAGGCAGTGCTGCGCTACCAGAAGGAGGACGGTGACAGCAGCACCGAGCGGCATGTCTTCGGCATGATCGTCAGAGGCGGAGAGCCGCTGGTCAACACCGACAGCGGCGCCACCTGATCCCGCCGTTCGCCCGCCGCGGGACCTATGCCTGCGCGGTCTCGCGGAGGACCTGCAGCAAGGCCGCCGTGTTGGGGGCGTGCACCACCGACTCCCGTACGGCCACGTAGATCCGACGGACCGGTTCGGGATTGCGCAACGGCCGTACCTCCACACCCGGATGCACCGGATCCAGTCCCAGTCGTGGGACGAGCGATATCCCCATCCCCGCCGCGACGAACCCTTGTGACGACTGTGGACTGTCCGATTCGAGCGCCAGGTGCGGCGTGAATCCGGCGGCGGCGAACGCGTCGTAGAGCGACTCCGCGCACGGTCCAGACCCCACGGAGTCCTGGATCCAGGACTCCTCGGAGAGCCGGGCCAGGTCGATGTACTCCTCCGAGCAGAGCGGGTGCCCCACGGGCAGCACCACGCGGTAGGGCTCGTCGACCAGGTGCAGCAGTCGAACGCCGGAGACCGAGGGGACATCACGTCCCACCACGATCACGGCCAGATCCGCGTCGCCCTCGGCGACCCGATCCAGCATTCCCTCCTCCTGCATTCCCAGGTCCAGCCGAACCCGCGGATACCTGTCCCGGAAGGCGGCCACGGCGGGCGGGATCAGCGCGACGCTGGCGCTCTGGAAGAACCGCAGGCGCAGCACGCCGGAATCCCCGGCACGCATTCCCGCGAGCTCACTCTCCGTTTTGGACAACAGTTCGGAGAGGTCCCCGGCCCGTTCGGCCAGCATCGTCCCGGCCGCGGTGGGCCGGACTCCCCGGCCCACCTTCTCCAACAACGACAGCCCGGCCTCTCGTTCCAGCGTGCTGAGTTGCTGGCTGATGGCCGAAGGGGTGTAACCCAGGTTGTTCGCGGCAGCACTCACCGAACCGCTGTTGACCACGGCTCGCAGCACCTGCATCCGCCGGACATCCAACATGTCACGAATAGTACAGCAGAACTGAAAGGTTTGTGTAGAAAAATCTACTTGTGCTTATCCGACTCGGCACCCATCGTGTTGGTGGTGACTGGTTCACCACGACGACCGGCCTGCTGTGGAGGACTTCCGTGTACAACCGCGCCAACTACGTGCGGCTGCTTACGCTCGCGCTGCTGTGGGGAGCGAGCTTCCTGTTCATCAAACTGGGGCTGGAGGCGATGTCGCCCACCCAGGTGGCGTTCTCCCGGATCACGCTCGGCGCGGTCGTGCTGGTGGGTCTGTGCCTGCTGAACGGTCTTCCTCTCGTCAACCCCGCATCGCCCGAGGGGCGACGGCTGTGGGGCAGCATCGCGGGCGCCGCGGTGTTCAGCAACGTGCTGCCGTGGGTGCTGTTCGGCCTGGGCGAGCGCACCGTCGACTCCGGCATCGCGGGGGTGCTCAACGCGACCACACCGTTGTGGACCGTGGTGTTCGGACTCGCGTTCGGAACGCAGCGTTCCCTGCCCCCACCGCGATTGTTGGGGCTGCTGCTGGGTTTCTCGGGGGTGGTGGTGATCCTGGCGCCCTGGAACGGTTCGAGCGGCCTCCTGGGATGGGGTGCGCTCGCCTGCCTGGGCGCCGCGATGAGCTACGGGCTCGGTTTCGTCTACATTGGGCGCGGCCTGAGCGGGTCCGGTCCCGACGGGCAGCGGCTGTCACCGCTGACGGTCGGCGCGATGCAGATGTCGGCGGCGACCGGGATCGCGGTGCTGACCCTGCCGCTGGGCGGTCTGGGGCCGGTCGAGCTCGCGCCGGTTCCGCTGCTGGCGGTGGGTGTGCTGGGAGTGTTCGGCACCGGATTCGCGTTCGCGCTGCAACTGCGGATCGTCTCCGACGAGGGAGCGACCACCGCCTCCACCGTCACGTACCTGATGCCCATCGTCTCGGTGCTGCTGGGCTGGATGGTGCTCGACGAGAGCTTCGGCCCGCGCGTGCTGCTCGGGATGCTGATCGTGCTGGTGGGAGTGGCCCTGAGCCGCACGAACGTGCGCGGCGACCGGAAGTCCCGTAACGGCGCCGAGCGGAAAACCCCGGAACCGGCGCGCGACTGAGTTCCCCACTGTTTCGTACATTTCGCGAGAAATCGACGCACGGCCACGAGGCTCACCGGGCGGGGTCACCGCCGTGTGGCGGGGTCACCGGCCCCTCGCGAGTGCGGCCACCGGCTTGGGAAGCTGATCGAGGGTGTCAGCCGTCTCCTCGGGAGCCCACTCGCCCAGCACGTTGAACACGGCCGCGGTGTGGTCCCGAACGAGGTCCGGCTCGGTCACGTCACTGCGTCGGGCGATCTCCGCCAGGAAGCGATCGGTGTCGGTGTGCTGGGCGAATTCCCGCGTGTCGAGGAGAGCCCCGATCTCCGGCGGAAGAGCACCGGTGAGCCGGTCGACCTCACCCTGGCTGACGGCCTGCGCCGTCACCCCCAGCACCGCCTGGGTCAGCTGCCGAGCCTGCTCCGTATCGTCGAAGGCGACGCGACGACGCACCTCGGCCAACAACGTGTCCGCCGTGGCGCTCAGGCCGCTGTCGCTGGGAAGCAGCGTCGCGTAGTCCTCGGGCAGCTCGTGCAGCAGTCGGCGCAGCTGTACCGCTGGAAGCGCTTGGCTGACCACGGCCACCCCCGCCCGGCCGTACTCCTGGGCCTGCTCGGAGTCCTGGGCACCACTCAACTGGCCGATGCGGTCGAGGAAGGCGTCCACCGAGAGCGGCTCGCCGGGCCCGGCGGGCTGAACCTCCCCCAACTGCCGGGGAAGATGCGCCCGCAGCTCGGCGGCCACGTTCCAGGCACTTTCACCGAGGGCCTGAACCGTGGCGGCCAGCACCGTTTCGGGGTTCGGGACGCCGGGCTCCAAGTGTCGCCGCAGCGCGGTGACCATCTCCTCGTAGTCCATCCTCTGCCTCCCGGAATCGGCTCGCCCGCCGCGGAACACGAGTCATCGTCCCGCCTGGCCGGCGGGTGCCAACGTTCTACCGCGGCTGCTGGAACAGCGGAGCGTAACCCGCGGGCAGTTGGGACCGCAGGTCGTCGATCTCACCGGCGGAGACGAACTCGGCGATCGTGCCCAGCACCGCCTGGGAGTGGGTCAACGCCGTCTCGGGGTCACAGCCGCGACCCTCACGATCGGCGACCCGCCGCAGGAAGTCGTCCAGGTCGTCTCCGATCTCGTCCTCCCCCGTGTGCTGCAGCAGGGGCTCCTGCAGTTCGGGAGGCAACTGACTGGCCAGATCCCTGGGCTCCTGTCCGGCCAAGCGCTGACCGATGGTGGCGAGTACGATCTTGCTCGCCTGATCGGCGTGGTCCCGTTCGGTCGGCCCGCCGTGCTTTTCCACGGCGGCGAGAAACTCGTGATACTGCATCGTTGCGCTGACCGTCCTTTCCAGGCGACACCTGCGAGGTGACGCTGCTTTCACATGAGCGGCGTGCTCACCGCTCTCGCGGTGAGCGTTGAATCGCCCGGGTCACCTGGATTGCCGGTATCGGACGTGGCCAAACATAGCCCCGTTCGCTCCACCTCAGACCAGCCGCCGATCGGAGGCCCACTTGGACAGCTCGTAGCGGTTGGACAGCTGGGTCTTGCGCAGCACGCTGGAAACGTGGGTCTCGACGGTCTTGACCGAGATGAACAGCTCGGAACCGATCTCGCGGTAGGAATAACCCCTCGCCAGCAACCGCAGCACGTCCCGCTCCCTGCGGGTGAGCTGGTCCAGCTCCGGGTCACTCACCTCCGCCGAGCTGGCGCCCTGCGAGAAGGCGTCCAGCACGAATCCCGCCAGCCGTGGTGAGAAGACCGCGTCGCCCGCCGCGACACGGCGAACGGCGTCGGCGAGTTCGCGGCCCGAGATCGTCTTTGTGACGTAGCCGCGCGCCCCACCGCGAATCACCGTGATGACGTCCTCCGCGGCGTCGGAAACCGAGAGGGCGAGAAAGACGACGCCGACCCCCCGCTCGCGCACCCGGCGCAGCACCTCGGCACCCCCGCCGTCGGGCATGTGCACGTCGAGCAGCACCACGGCGGGACGCAGGTGCTCGATGCCCGCCACGGCCTCGGCCACCGATCCCGCCTCACCCAGCACCCGAACCCGGTCCTCGAACGCGGCGAGCTCGGCGCGAACGCCGGCTCGGAACAGCGCGTGATCGTCGACGAGGTAGACCCCGACCGGCCCCTGCTCGCCGGTCGCCGCACCGCTGTCGTCCGCTGGGCTGTCGTCCGCTGGGCTGTCGTCCACTGGGCTGCCATCCACTGGGCTGCCATCCACTGGACTGCCACCCGGCGGGCCGTCGGCACGCGCTGCCGGGTCCCGCCACTCGTCCGCTCGCTCTGCCATAACGGGCTCCTCAACCGGTGTTCACTGCTCTTCTCGCGGCAGGTCCAGATGTATCTCGGTCCCCGCCCCGGGCGAAGTGCGCAACCGCACCCGTCCGCCGTTGCGTTCCATCCTGCCCCGGATCGACTCGGTCAGTCCGTGCCGATCGGGATCCACCTCGTCGGGGTCGAATCCCACCCCCCTGTCCCGGACGAACAACTCCACCCGGTCGGGCTGTGACTCGGCGTAGACGCTGACCTCGTCGACCCCCGCGTGCTTGGCGGCGTTGACGATGGCCTCCCGCGCGGCGGCCAGTACCGCGCGCAGCGGCTCGTCCAGCGGACCGTCGCCCACGACGACGTGCTGCACCGTGATCGCGAAGGCGTCCTCGACCTCACCGCAGATCCGCGCCAGTTCGGCGGCCAGCGTCTCCTCCGGGAGCCGTTCGAACTCACCGGTCGTCGCCGCTTCCTCGCCCGGAGTTCCCGGCGAGGCCGTGGGGGCGTGGCTCATCGGCCGCGAGGAACCACTGTAACCACCGGGGCCGTACAACCAGCGGCGCAGCTCGCGCTCCTGACTCCGCGCCAGCCGGCGCACCTCCCGCTCGGCCCCGGCCTGCTTCTGGATCAGCGCCAGGGTCTGCAGCACCGAGTCGTGCAGATGCGCCGCGAGTTCGGCGCGCTCCTGCGAACGAATCCGGGTGGAGCGCTCCACATCGAGGTCCCCGCTCAACCGCATCCACCACGGCACGGTCAGCAGTGCCACGCCGATCAGCGTCGCCACCACGGCGGCGAGCACCACGGGCACCTCGCTACCGATGGTGGCGAGCACGAACGCGCACAACCCGAGGAAGACCAGCGCCACTCCCGCCAACAGCCGCAGCACCCCGGCACGCCCACCGTCGCCGAACAGCCCCACGATGCTGGAACGGGCCCCCTCGCGCCACTGACCGCGCTGCGACTCGTCGGCCTCCCGCCAGATGACCGCACCGCCGACCAGCGTCGCCCCCAGCGCACCGACCAGCCACGGCGGTACGGCACTGACCGAGGCCACGACCGCGGCCAGTCCGACGCCGAGCAGCAGCAGCCCCACCCCCTGCCTGCGCTCGCGTTCCGACTCGGTACCGACGATGTCGGAACGCTGCCGCACGAAGATCCACAGCAGCCCGTAACCGAGGATGCCCGCACCGCCGAGCGCGGCCAGCATCGCGAACACGGCACGAACCCACACCACCGGGAACCCCAGGTGATCCGAGATCCCGATCGCCACACCGGCCACCACCCGGCCGGAGCGGCGCCGGTAGAGCCGTGGGATGTCGGTCCCGCTGACGTACATCGGCCGGGTCCGTCGCTCGGACATCGCGCGGGAGTCCTCCCCCGTAACGCTCTCACTGGAAAACTGCCTGGAACGGACCTGCACGGCATCGATAATCACACGCGCGCACCGACGGCGGCATCGGGGAACGGCACCGGATTGTCCGGGTGCGCTCAGGGGAACACCCTGACGACCGGGACTCGTAATACCGGCAGAGTGAGCGACATGAACGGCGGAACGACCGACGGCGGCGGGCAGTACGAGGGTGGCGGGCAGTACGCCGACGCCCGCGCACACAGCGGTCCGAGCGGTACCGGTTCGGGGGGTACCGCTCGGCCCGGCGGCTCCAACGGTGCGCGGGGAACGTGGGCGGAGATCAAGGGAACCTTCCGCGATTTCTGGGAGACCAGGCCCACGCGCCCCTCCGAGGGGCGCAAGATCGCGGGTGTGGCCGCCGCGCTCGGCAATCGCTACGGCGTGGATCCGGTGCTGCTGCGGGTGGTGTTCGTGATCGGCACCTTCTACGGCGGTGCCGGACTGCTGTTCTACCTGCTCGGCTGGGCGACGTTGCCGAAGTCGAGCGACGCACCGGGCAACACCGCCGTTCGACTGGCGGTACTCGCCCTGATAACGGTGGTGTTCGTCCCGGTCTCGCTCGCCGCGTTCGACATGCCGGGCGTGTTCGGGCTGGCGCTGGGGGTGCTGGCGCTGTACCTGCTGCACCGGCATTTCGGCGATCGCGTCCCCCCTGGGCAGTCGTACGGCCCCGGGGGGCAGTACGGGACCGGGGGGACGGCGACGACCGACATGGCACCGCAGCCGGGGATGTCCGCGACGGGAGAATCCGGGACGTACGAAACGACGGTGTCCGGGCCGACGGGCGCGGAAACGGAACGGTACGCGATCGGCTCCTCCGGGACCACAGCGTCACCCGAGAGCCCAGGGCCACCCGAGAGCCCAGCGTCACCCGAGAGCCCAGGGCCACCCGAGAGCCCAGCGTCACCCGAGAGCCCAGGGCCACCCGAGAGCCCAGGGCCACCCGAGAGCCCAGGGCCAACCGAGACGACCACCCGATCCGAGGCGCCCCCGTACGGGCCACCCGTGTCGGGACCACCCGCCCCGGAGCCACCCCGCTACCCGACCGAGCGGTTCGCTCAGCCGCCGAACCAACCACCACCCACCGGTTGGACGCACCCTGCCAACGAACCGCGGCCTCCGGAGCGGGGATCCGCCGGAAGCCGCGGGCCGCGTTACTCGATCACACTGGCGACGTTGGGAATCGCGCTGCTGGTGGGCGGCTTCGGGATAGCCCTCGGGCTGGCGGCGGTGAAGATCTGGGCGCTGATGCTCGGAGTGATCGGCTGCGGAATGCTGGTGGGCTCCTTCCTGCGCCGGGGGCGCTGGCTCATCCTGTTCGCGGTCCCCGTGGTGCTGGCGGCGATGCTGTCCACGGTGCTTCCGGAGCGACCGTGGGAGGGCTACACCAACGCGATCGAGGCCCCGGAGAACGCCACGGAACTGGCCTCGGAGTACTCCGGCTCGCTGGGAAACGTCACCCTGCGTCTGGAGAACATGCGGTTTCCCGCGGACAGGGAGGTCGCCACCGATGTGGCCCTGGGCATGGGCACGGTGACCGTCCACCTCCCGCCGGAGACCGACGCGCGGGTCACCTGTGCCAGTGATCTGGGGCGGGTGGACTGCCTCGGCAACGAGCACTCGGGCAGGGACATCCGGGTCACCGAGAACGACCTCGGCACCGACGGTCCCGGCGGCGGTTCCGTCCGGCTGAACCTGATGACGGAGACGGGAAGCGTGGAGGTGATCCGTGGCTACTGAGCAGCACCAACCAAGGCCGGAGCCCGTGACCGAGAACAAGAACGGCGGAGCACGCCGGTTCAGCCCGGATCCGGTCACCCTGACCGCGGGAATCATGACCGTGGCGGCGTCGATCTACTTCCTCGTCGGCGGGGGCTGGTCCACGCAGCGCGTACTGGCCTTCGCGGCGGCGGCCATCGGAGTGATCATGCTGGTGGCCTCGCTGCGCAGGAGCTGATCCGGGTAGCCGCGCAGGCGCTGAGCCGAGCAGCGGGAGGGCGAACTCGGCGGGCACGCGCGTGCCCGCCGAGAAACGTGTCTCCACCGAGGAAAGCGGTTCAGGCTGGTGAACTGCCCGTGGTCACTCCCACTCGATGGTGCCCGGGGGCTTGGACGTCACGTCCAGCGTCACCCGGTTGACGTCGGCGACCTCGTTGGTGATCCGGGTCGAGATCCGCTCCAGCGCCTCGTAGGGCAGCCTGGTCCAGTCCGCCGTCATGGCGTCCTCGCTGGACACCGGACGCAGCACCACCGGGTGACCGTAGGTGCGCCCGTCGCCCTGCACACCGACCGACTGCACGTCGGCGAGCAGCACCACCGGGCACTGCCAGATGTCGCGGTCGACGCCGGAGGCGGTCAGCTCCTCGCGGGCGATCGCGTCCGCCGCACGCAGCGTCGCCAACCGCTGCGGCGTGACCTCGCCGATGATGCGGATGGCCAGCCCCGGACCGGGGAACGGCTGCCGGTGCACGATGGTCTCGGGCAACCCCATCTCCAGCCCGACCCGGCGCACCTCGTCCTTGAACAGCGCGCGCAACGGTTCGACCAGGTCGAACTGCAGGTCCTCGGGCAGCCCGCCGACGTTGTGGTGGCTCTTGATGTTGGCCGTGCCGCTGCCTCCCCCGGACTCGACGACATCCGGGTAGAGCGTGCCCTGCACCAGGTACTCGACCCGCTCACCGGCCTGACCGGCTTCCTCCTGCAGCTCGCGCGCGGCGCGCTCGAAGGTGCGGATGAACTCGCGCCCGATGATCTTGCGCTTCTCCTCGGGGTCGGTGACACCCGCCAGCGCGTGGGTGAACTGCTCCACGGCGTCGATCACGACCAGCCGAGCTCCGGTGGCGGCGACGAAGTCACGCTCGACCTGGGTGCGCTCCCCGGAACGCAGCAGCCCGTGGTCGACGAACACGCAGGTCAGCTGATCACCGACCGCCTTGTTGACCAGCGCACCGGCCACGGCCGAGTCCACACCGCCGGAGAGTGCGCAGATGGCGCGGGCGTCCCCGATCCGCTCGCGGATGGCCGTGACGGTCTCGTCCACGATCGAGGTGGTGGTCCACTTCGGTCGGATACCGGCGATGTCGTGCAGGAAGCGGCGCAGCACTTCCTGGCCGTGCGGCGAGTGCGCCACCTCGGGATGGTACTGCACCCCGGCCAGGCCGCTCTCCGGGTTCTCGAAGGCGGCGACCGGCGTGTCGGCGGTCTCGGCGATCACCCGGAATCCCTCGGGAGCCTTGCTCACCGAGTCACCGTGACTCATCCAGACCGGGTGGTGATCCGGGAGCTCCTGGTGCAACGTCCCGCCCGCGGAACACACCGACAGCTCGGTACGCCCGAACTCCCTGGTGCCGGTGTGCTCGACGGTGCCGCCGAGTGCCCTGGTCATGGCCTGGAAGCCGTAGCAGATCCCCAGCACGGGCACTCCGGAGCGGAACAGTTCCGCGTCCACCTGCGGCGCGTCGGCCGCGTAGACGCTGGCGGGGCCGCCGGAGAGCACGATGGCGGCGGGGTCGCGGCGCAGCATCTCCTCGACGGGCGTGTCGTGCGGGACCACCTCGGAATAGACCTGCGCCTCGCGTACCCGGCGGGCGATCAGCTGCGCGTACTGCGCGCCGAAGTCGACCACCAGGACGGGACCGTTACCGGGTCGTCCTCGCTCAGCAGTCTGCCCGGCGGGGTCGATACCGCCTGTGGTGTCGGACACGACGTCGAACCTCCAGGTGAGAACACTACGCCGGTCAGCGTATCGTCCCCGGCCCGAGGCCCGACGAGGGCGTCGCACACCTTTGACCGATCCCGCCACGATCTCGGGGGAGCATCGTGGCGGCTGTGATCCGTCCGCTCAGCGCCGCAGGGCCCCCGGCGCGTGCGAGGGCACCGCCGGGTCGGCGGGTGCCACGGGTTCCACCCGCCGGTACTCCTCCGACTGGGCGGGGCGCTGGTCGGGCTCACCCTTGTTCGGCCACATCGAGAAGGCTCGCTCCGCCTGCGCGGTGATCGTAAGCGAGGGGTTGACCCCGAGGTTGGCCGTTATCGCCGAACCATCCACGATGGACATGTCCGGGTATCCCCAGGCTCGGTGGTAGGGATCGATCACGCCGTGCTCCGGGTCCGAGCCGATCGGGCAACCACCGATGAAGTGCGCCGTCATCGGGATGTCGAACAGTTCGCCCCAGGTGCCGCCCGCGATGCCGTCGATCTCCTCGGCGGCCAGTTCGTTGGCCCGTTCGCCCGCGGGGATCCAGGTCGGGTTGGGGGCGCCGTGCCCCTGCTGCGAAACGAGCTTGCGGCGGCCGAACAGCCCCTTGCCGAGCTTGGTGCGCAGCGAGTTGTCCAGGCTCTGCATCACCAGCAGGATCACCGTGCGCTCGCTCCAGCGCCGCACCGAGAGCAGCCGCAGCGTGGTCAGCGGGCGCGTCAGCACGTTTCGCAACCACTGCCGCCAGCGCGGCTTGTCGATGCTGCCGCTGGTGGGCAGGGTCTGCAACAACCCCATGGCGTTGCTTCCCCTGCCGTAGCGCACCGGCTCGATGTGGGTGTCGTTGTCCGGGTGGAACGAGGACGTGATCGCGGTGCCGGTGGAGAAGTCGCGTTCCGCGTCGACCGAACCGCGCTGCGCGCCGATGATCGCCTCGGAGTTGGTCCTGGTCAGCTCACCGAGCTTGTGGGAGATCCCGGGCAGTTCGCCGCGCTGCCCGCAGCGGTGCAGCAGGTTCTGGGTTCCCCAGGTCCCGGCGGCGACCACCACCTGGTCGGCGGTGAAGGTTCGACCCTGCCCACCCAGCACGGCACCGGTTCGCTCGGTACGGATCCGCCAGCGGCCGTCCGCGTCCTTTCGCATCCCGCCGACCGTGGTCAGCGGCCACACCTCGGCGCCCTTGGACTCGGCCAGGTAGAGGTAGTTCTTCATCAGGGTGTTCTTCGCGCCGACCCGGCAGCCGGTCATGCAGGCACCGCACTCGGTGCAGCCGGTGCGTTCCGGCCCCGCACCACCGAAGTAGGGGTCGGCGTTGTTCTCCCCCGGCTTACCGAAGTACACCCCCACCGGGGTGGGGTGATAGCTCTCGCCCACTCCCATCCGGTCGGCTACTCGCCGGATGACGCGGTCGGAGGGGGTCTCGGTGGGATTGGTTACCACGCCGAGCATCCGGCTCGCCTGCTCGTAGTGCGGGTCGAGCTCGTCCTCCCAGTCGGTGATGTGCGCCCACTGCGAGTCCTGGAAGAACGGCTTCATCGGGCGGTAGAGCGTGTTGGCGTAGACCAGGGAGCCACCGCCCACTCCCGCACCGGCGAGGATCAGCACGTTCTGCAGCATGTGGATGCGCTGGATTCCGAAGCAGCCGAGCCGGGGTGCCCACAGGAAGCGGCGCAGGTCCCAGGAGGTCTTGGGGAACTCGTCGTCGGCGAACCTTCTGCCCGCTTCCAGCACGGCCACGCGGTATCCCTTCTCGGTCAACCGCAGTGCGGCCACGCTGCCGCCGAAGCCGGAGCCGATCACGACCACGTCGTAGTCGTGCTCGCCGGAGTTCTCGCGCCGAAGGTGTCCCCGATCACTCATGGATGTGAGAGTAGAACAAATTACTCGCCAGTAGCCATAGCTGAGCGGCTCCCGAGAGCACATTTTTCGACCGGAACCGACCCGAAGCGACAACGCGGCAGGGCAACGGCATGAACCGGCGGACGCATCGGCCCGCCGCTCAACCGGTCAAGAACACAGCCCGGTTCCGACGGCGGTCCCGCATCCCCCGAAGCCGCGACCCCGGGTGGGTCACCGTAGGTTTCCAGTGGAGCTCATACCCGCGCCCCTACGCCGACGCGCCCCTCGGACGTCGCGGCGTGGTGGCTCACATCGAGCAGTACGAGGTCGCTCCACGTGCCGGTACCAGAGCAGGCGATCGGGCCGTTCCGCGATGAGTTCCCGGTAGCAGCCCCGAGGGCAAGCTCTAGGAACCCCGGACTCGCCCGCGTACCCGGCAGAGGAACGAACATGTCGAACCGTCCCAAAGCACACCACGACGACGATCACGAAGAGGATCTGCACGCGATCAGGAAGGTATTCGACGAACTCGAAACCGCCTTCGTCGAACACGATGCGGCGAAGTTCGACGACAGGTTTACCGCCGACACGGTGTTCACCGCCGTCAACGGTGTCCGGTTCCAGAACTGGCAGGAACTGCACGAATACCACAAGGAACGATTGGAAAACCACGCCGAAGGCATCCGAACCTGGTACGAGATCGAGCAGGTGATCTTTCCGCGGTCGGATGTGGCGATCGTGTGCCTTCGGCAACCCGCGATCGGCCAAGCGGGCCGACGCGCCAACGTGGGCACCTGGATACTTTCCAAGCTGGATGGCCAGTGGTGGATCTGCGCTGCGCAGAACACCGGTGTTGCCTGAACGGCCTGCGCTGCGGACGGTGTGCGCGGCATCGCGAGAATCGACGGCCAAGGCGGCGTCGCGAGGTCTCCGGCGTCTCGACCGCGAACGCCGGAGGTCGACGAGGAGTCGTCGGAGCGGTCGTGCACGGTGGGACGCCCCGCGTACCGCCTGAATCGGCAGCCGCTCGCCGCGTTGGGCCCACTCGAGAGCAGGCCCAACTCGGCGAGGCACCGACTCAGCGATCGGCTAACCGACCACCCGGGCAACCGGAATCAACGGCACAACATCAGACCGACCTTCTGGAACTCCTTCAGTTCGGAGTACCCGGTCTTGGCCATGGCACGACGCAGCGCCCCGAACAGGTTCAGCGTCCCGTAGGGATCGCTGCTCGGCCCGAACAGCAGCGTGTTCAGGTCCACCCCGGCGCTGTTGAAACCGACGATCTCGCTGCGCGGCAGGTTGGGGTGCGCCGCCGCGGCCGTCCAGTAGTAACCCTGCGCGGGTGCCTCCGAGGTCTCGGTGAGGGCCTCCCCCAGCATCACCGCGTCGGCGCCGCAGGCGATCGACTTGGCGATGTCACCGGAGTAGGACAGCCCGCCGTCGGCGATCACGTGCACGTAGCGCCCGCCGGTCTCGTCCAGGTAGTCCCGCCGGGCGGCAGCGGCGTCGGCCACGGCGGTGGCCATCGGCACCCCGATGCCCAGCGTCTGGGTGGTGGTCGCGGAACGGGACTGCCCGAAACCGACGATCACCCCGGCGGCTCCGGTGCGCATCAGGTGCATCGCGGTGCGGTAGTCGCCGACCCCGCCCGCGATCACCGGCACGTCGAGCTCGCCGATGAACCGCTTGAGGTTCAGCGGTTCCCCCTCCTGGGAGACGTGCTCGGCGGAGACGATGGTGCCCTGCACCATCAGCACCTCGACACCGGCGGCGAGCAGCGTGGGGGTGAGTTCCTCCGCGTGCTGCGGGCTGACGCGGGCGGCGACCGTGACGCCGGAGTCCTTGATCTGCTTGATGGCCTCGGTCAGCAGGTCGGTACGGATGGGCGCGGCGTGCAGCTGCTGCAGCATCGCGATCGCGGCGTCCGGCCCCTCACCCTCTTCGGCGGTACGCACGACCTGCGCGAGCTCTCCCTCGACGTTCTCGTGCCGGGCCCAGAGACCCTCGGCGTTGAGCACTCCCAGACCGCCCAGCTCACCGATCCGGATCGCCGTGGCCGGTGACACCACCGCGTCGGTGGGATGCGTCACCAGCGGAATGTCGAGGCGATAGGCGTCGATCTGCCAGGACAGGGATACGTCCTTGGAGGAGCGCGTACGGCGCGACGGAACGATCTCGACATCGTCCAGGTCGTAGCCGCGCATGGCCGTCCGGCCCATCCCGATTTCCACAAGATCCCGCACGTGTTTCCTTCCCGCGGTGCCGCTGTGAGTCGAAGAGGGGGTCGAGTTCCCACCGGGTTCGCCCGGCGGGGCAGGCTACCGCGTGGTGTAGTTGGGTGCCTCGGCGGTCATGGTGATGTCGTGCGGGTGGCTCTCCTTGAGCCCCGACGCCGTGACCCGGACCAGGTGGGCCTGCTGCAGTTCCGGGATGGTTCCGGAACCGGTGAAGCCCATCCCCGAGCGAACTCCGCCGATCAGCTGGTGCACCACCTGCCCGAGCGGGCCGCGATACGGCACCCGGCCCTCGATGCCCTCCGGGACCAACTTGTCCTCGGAGAGCACGTCGTCCTGGAAGTAGCGGTCCTTGGAGTAGGACTTGCCGTTCTCCCGCGAGGACATCGCGCCCAGCGACCCCATGCCCCGGTAGACCTTGAACTGCTTGCCGTTGACCAGCACGAGCTCCCCGGGGGCCTCCGCCGTGCCCGCGAACAGGCTGCCGAGCATCACGCTGCTGGCACCGCTGGCGATCGCCTTGGCGATGTCGCCGGAGTACTGGATGCCGCCGTCGGCCACCAGCGGAACCCCGGCGGGACGGCAGGCCTGGTCCGCCTCGTAGATGGCGGTGATCTGCGGTACGCCGACGCCCGCCACCACCCTGGTGGTGCAGATGGAGCCCGGCCCGACGCCGACCTTGACGCCGTCGGCCCCGGCGTCGACGAGGGACTGCGCCCCGTTCCTGGTCGCGACGTTGCCCCCGACCACGTCGACGGAGTCGCCCAGTTCGCTCTTGAGCGTGGCCACGGTCTCGGCGACGGCCTTGGAGTGGCCGTGGGCGGTGTCGACCACCAGCACGTCCACCCCCGCGTCGACCAGCGCCATCGCCCGCTCATGCGAGTCGGCCCCGACCCCGACGGCCGCACCGCACAACAGCCTGCCGTCGGCGTCCTTGGTGGCGTCCGGGTACTGCTCGGTCTTGACGAAGTCCTTGACCGTGATCAGCCCACGCAGCTTGCCCGCGTTGTCCACGATCGGGAGCTTCTCGACCTTGTTCCTGCGCAGCAGGTCGAGCGCGTCGTCGGCGGTGACCCCGACCAGGGCGGTGATCAGGGGCGCCGAGGTCATGATCTCGCGCACCCGCTTGGTGTGGTCGGTCTCGAACCGCATGTCACGGTTGGTGATGATGCCCACCAGCGTGCCGTCCGGATCGGCTACCGGAACGCCGGAGATGCGGTAGCGCGCGCACAGCGCGTCCACATCCGACAACGAGTCCTCGGGAGAGCAGGTCACCGGGTCGGTGACCATTCCCGCCTCGGAGCGCTTGACCACCTCGACCTGGGCGGCCTGCTCGTCGGCCGGAAGGTTGCGCTGCAGGATTCCCACGCCGCCGAGTCGGGCCATGGCGATGGCCATCCTCGCCTCGGTGACCGTGTCCATGGCCGCCGAACTCAGCGGGGCACGCAGCTGGATGTTGCGGGAGAACCGGGTGCTGGTGTCCACGGCACTGGGAACGATGTCGGACTCGCCGGGCAGCAACAGCACGTCGTCGAAGGTCAGCCCGAGCGTCGCGAACTTGGTCGGGAACCCCGGGGCGGTCAGCTCGCTGGTCATAGCGCGAAGGAGTGCCTTCCTGGTGTCTGTTTGAAGTGCGTCGTGTGGATCCCGTCCGGGAACGGTTGTCTCACTCGGTGAGTATCCGGACCCGCGAGACACTCCCGGAGCCCGTTCCACGACTCGAACGGGGCCTGTTTCGCGACTCGGACGGGGCCGCTCGAATCGACGATCGAGCCGGTGCCTCGCGGCGAAGCGGACCCGGCGAGCCGTTCCGGCGGAGACGGCCGGAAGGCACGAGGTACCCACCACCGAAAAACGCCTTCGACACGACTCACGGGCGGTGTCCCCACATGGTATCCAGAGCCGATTACCAGCGGTTCCCCGGCCACGGCTCGGCGGGGTTGGACGCTACCGGTACCGTGCGGGTCGTGCCGCATGACCCATTGCCACCAGACCCGTTCGCGGGCGATCCGGAAGACCCGAGCATGGCCCTCGGCGACCAGGAATTCGAGCAGGACCAACAGCTCGGCGACGAGGAACGTGCCGAACTGCTGTCCGACCTGGCCGACCTCGCCGTGTACCAGGCGTTGCTGGAGCCGCGCGGTATCCGCGGGATCGTCGTGGACTGCTCGGACTGCGGCGAACCGCACTACCACGACTGGGAACTGTTGCGGTCGAGCCTGGAGCAGCTGCTCAACGACGGCCGGATGCGCCCGCACGAACCGGCGTACGAACCGAATCCGGGCCACTACGTGAGCTGGGAGTACTGCCGTGGGTTCGCCGACGGTGTGATCGAGACCGAGGACCAGCGCAGCCGCTGAGGATCAGCGTAGGCACTGCGGATCAACGTAGGCATCGCGGACCGGTGCGGCCGCTGGGAACTCCCGTACCCGGCCGGGCGGCGAACCCGCCCGGCCGGTTCGCCCGCTCAGTCGGACTGGGAATCGCGCGCCCGACCGCTTCCCGACCCCGAAACGGTGTCGTCACCGCTGCTGGACGAACCTGTCT
This sequence comes from Actinopolyspora lacussalsi, assembly GCA_030803735.1. Lineage (NCBI taxonomy): Bacteria > Bacillati > Actinomycetota > Actinomycetes > Actinopolysporales > Actinopolysporaceae > Actinopolyspora > Actinopolyspora lacussalsi. The sequence continues at coordinate 2,782,720 of JAURUC010000001.1, forward strand.
CGCTGGGATCGGTTTCGCTCGGCGACGGCGGTCGCTCCTGATCCGAGGTGGTACTCGGCTCGGACCCGTCCGTCGGACTGGGCGTGGTCTCCGAGGAGGGCGGGTTGCTGTCACCGGAAGTCCCCGGGGCATCGGTGGCGGAGCTACCGGGCTGTTCGGAACCGCTCTCGTCCGGCGCGGAGCTCCCCGACTGTTCGGAACCGCTCCCCGTGGTGGAGGAGCCGACCGACGAAGCCGGCGGACGGTCGAACTTCGCGCTCAACGAGGCGTGCGCGGCACGCAGGTCGGAACGCCGTTCTCCCGGATCGATGGTGCTGAGCTGCTCTTCCGCACGGTGCAGAGCGGTGTCGGCCGCCTCCTCGCGGCCGTCCTGCCAGGCTTGGCTGGCCATATTCAACTGGGTCTGCGCACGGGAAGCGGCGGCGGCCGAAGCGGCACGGTCGCTGTAGAGAACCTGCGTGACGCCCCACAACGCGTCTCCCGGCGCGGCGTCACGAGCGGCGAGACCGACTCCGGTGAAGCCGATCATCAGCACAGCCGCGGCGCTGGCCACGGGCACCAGGTGACGCAGCCTGGGAACGCGGGAACGGCGCCTGGGCCTGCCCGCCGCCACCGCGGCGGCGGCACGCTCGACGTCGACGAGTTCCCCTATCGGTGTCGCGTCGACATCCCGCCGCCAAGCGAGCAACATATCCTCGACGTCGGTCTCGGCATCGGCGGAGCCGCTGTGACCTCCCGACTGGCCGAGCATGTCCAACAACTCGTCGTCGTCCCGCAGGCGCGCGAGGTCGACGGGCTCCGCGTCCTCCCCGACAACGGCCCCGGTGAGCTCGTCCGCCAGGGCGATATCCTCCTCGGAGGCCAGTTCCTGCTCGGACAACAGCATGTCCTCGGAGAGCAGCGTGTCCTCGGAGAGCAGCGTGTCGTCCGAAAACGTGACGTCGTCGGACTCCGGGACGGAGCGCTGCCCGCCCCGCGGGAAATCCACGATCTCGGCATCGGTGTTATCGGTCTCGCCGGGATGCTCCGGCTCATCAGGCACACCGACGTCTTGATCATTCGAGGGGTGTTCGTCGGATCGAGATTCGACACTCGTTCCGGAATCGTCACCGGACGAATCGGGGCCGGACTCGGTCTCCTCTTCGGCACTGAACCGGTCGTCCTGCCGGCCGGGCTCGGCGGAGTCACGCCCGTCGTCGTCACTTCCGGAGCCTCTTCGTTCCGCCAATCAGACCACCTCCTCCGCGGACAGCGTCTTTCGCAGCCGGGCGAGCGCACGGTGCTGCGCCACACGCACCGCTCCCGGCGTCGAACCGACCGCTTCGGCGGTTTCCTCCGCGGACAACCCGACGACCACCCGAAGCAGCAGGATCTCCCGCTGCTTGGCGGGCAGCACGCGCAGCAACTGCGCCATCCTGCCCGAAAGCTCACCCTGTATGGCCCGCTGCTCGGGTCCGGCCTGGTCTTCCGGTGTTTCCGGAGGATCCGCGACCGGTTCGGACCGATTGCGAGCCGATGCACGGTGCGCATCGGCCACCTTGTGCGCGGCGATGCCGTACACGAACGCCAGGAAAGGCCGTCCCTGGTCCCGGTAAGTGGGTAACGCTGTCAGCACAGCGAGACACACCTCCTGGGCGACATCGTCCGCCGAAGCGAACGTACGTTCGTTTCGGCCAACCCTGGCGCGGCAGTACCGCACCACCAAAGGACGGATTTCGGCCAGTAAGCGCTCGATCGACTGGCGGTCGCCGTCGATGGAGGCGCTGACAAGAGCGTCCAGCCCGTCCCCCACGTTGCTCATCGCAGACGCCAGCCTCGGTGTTACGCGTTGACTTGAATCGAAGTTGCCCGGATACGCGCCAAGCGCGCTGATCCCGTGGTCACACTACCGTTTCGGTGTAGCGCTCCGTACACCGAGTGGACCGGGTGAGCAGCGAGTCACGACGGCGAGGTGAACCCGGCGAACCGAGTCCGACATGGGAACGCCCCGGCACCACGAGAGCAACATCGAACAGTTTCTCCTGGTCAACTGGCATACCACCACGGAGGAACCGTAGGGATGAAACCGGGAACAGCACTGTGGAACACCCCAGCGGGACGCTTCGTCGTGAAACGTCCCGGACAAGTCACACCCCGGACAGGAGACCGTGATATCGGACACGGCTACCGCGACTGACACAACGGTGGACTCCGGATGCCGCGCACCGGCGTAGGAGTGCCCGGGAACGGGCGACGAGACATCGCTCGCCGACCACGGCGGCCGAGGCGGTTCGCATCACCGCCTCAGTCGACCACGACCGGCAACCCGGCCGGACTCCGCCGCACCCGAACGAACCCCTCCGACGTGACCGCACGACCGTCTCGGGGGCCGGCTCGGCGAGTTCGGGCACCCGCCGGGACGGGTGGACGAGAACCGCGCCGAACGGAGCCGAACGGACCTGTAACGAGCACGGTTCACCGACGGAACACCGGAATCACCGGGAGGCGGTCGAACGCTCGGAAGTACCGATCGGACGCCGTTTCAAGCGACGAGGCCGCGTCGAAAACCGTGGGCGACCGCCTGCGCCCTGTCCCGGACTCCGAGCTTGCGGAACAGGCGCCGCGCGTGGGTCTTGACCGTGTCCTCGGAGAGGTAGAGTTCACGGCCGATCTGACCGTTGCTCTTGCCCTGCGCCATGCCACGCAGCACTTGCAGTTCGCGATCGGTGAGCTGCACACCCGGATCGGACGGTTGCCGAGGGGCGGGAACCGAAGTACTCGCCAGGGTGTGCGCCAACGCGGCCACGAGTTCCGGCCTGGAGGCATCCCAACGGAGGTAACCACGCGCGCCACCCGCGATGGCGGCCGCGATACTTCCGGCGTCGTCCGGTGCGCCGAAGACGATCACGTTGGCCTGCGGATGCGCGGAGACCAACCTGCGAGTGGCCTCAACACCGTTGGGCACCGCACGCTGGGTACCCACCAGAACAACGTCGACCGCCTGTCGGGCGAATCGGGAGAGCAGCTCGTCACCGTGTGCTACACAGTCGATTCGGCTCACACCCGGTACAGCCGACATCACACGGGTGAGCCCCTCCCGGACGCTCCGCCGGTCATCACAAATCAAGACCGTCGTCACGGGAACTCCCTTCCTACAGGCGAGTGAACGTTCCACCTCCTTCATCGGAAACATTCGGACAGAGCTTGACCCGCGCGTCGCGCCGATCAACCACTTTCGAGTGATAAACACGCCGGGCACGTCTCACCGGAACGGAGCATTCAAACCGTAAGAGTTTCACCCATTCCGGGGTATATTCCGCGACGCGCCCACTACCTGCGATATTCACTCGAACGTACTCAACAGAAAGTCCCATTTGGACGGTCGGGTCCACCTGGTCGCGACACGAGGATCATTACGTGATCTATATCACTATTGACTCTCCCCGAAATCCCGCACCAGTTCGTCGAGCCGTCGCAACGCCCCTTCCCAGGAACCCAGGTGCTCCACCTGTTCGGGCAACGCCTCGGGCGACCAACCGCCACCCGCCACGAAGACGCGAACCCGCTGGCGCGGTTTGGGCAACCCCGTGACCAGCCGGGGATCGGCGAAAGCCGAGTACTCGGACCAGACGAGCACCGCGGCGGGCGCCGTCCGCCGAATAGCGGACTCCAGCCCCTCCCTGGGCAGCGCGGCGGCGAACAGCCGGTGTCCGATGCCCGCACTGGCCAACGCGGCCGCGAGCGCCAACAGTTCCACGGACTGCTGCTCACCGACCGCCGGCGCGAGCAACACCGGACGCGGAGTGTGCGGCTCGGGGGCATCGGCGATCACCGACCGCAACGCGGTTACCGCCGAGTCCTCCAGCAGCTTCGGCATCTCCGAACCACTGCCGGTGCGCTCACGCAGTTCGGAGAGAGCACTCAGCACCGGCCACAGCACCTCGCACAGCGTCGCTCGGACCCCGTCCCGCTCCGCGCTGCGGCGCAGGATGCGCTGCGCGGCGAACGCGTCCAGCGCCAGCACGGCCCGACCGAGCCCACGGGCGTTCGGGCTCGCCCCGCCGAGCCGCAGCCCCCGCCCACCGGTGTTGGCCGTGTCGATCCGCTCGGCGTTCGAGGTCCCGTCGTCGCCGAGCACACCGCTCAGCAGCACAGAGCCGTCCTCGTTCACCTCGGCCACGGCACGTGACTCGGACTCCGGCCTCGAGTCGTCACGGGAGGAATCGGCCACCGGGGACCGGGCCTCACCGCCGGCGCCCATCGCCGCCGTGGCACCACCGTGCCGGACGGCGGACGCGTGCGCGTAGCGGGCCGCCTCCGCGGGGGAAGCCCCCCGGAGCAGGGCGTGCTGCATCAACTCCAGCCGAGCGATGTCCTCCGGCCCGTAACGGCGGTGCCGTCCGGAGGAGTGCTCGGTGGGTCCGAGCCCGTACCGACGGTCCCAGGTACGCAACGTAGCGGGAGCGATTCCCAGCCTGCGCGCGACGGCCGCGACCGACAGCTTCGGGGTGACGGGAACATCGGGCGTCTCCCCCTCGTCGGACTCGCACTCGTCACCCGCTGAGCCGTTCGTGGTGGCGGACAGAGCTCCACATCCGGCCGATTCGGCGTTCACAGCCGACCACCTCGTCACCTCGACCACATCATCATCGGACATGTTCGTGGTAGCGCACGTGTCGAGGCAACCCGGCATGGTCATCGCAATGTCACTCCAACGTGAACCACCTTTACCAGCCAAAAGGGTTGAACAAGCTTTGACTCGGTTTTACTGTGATCCGTGCGAGGCTGCGGTAACACACCGTGGCAGGGAGGGGACCCACCGAATTGGAGGTGGTCGTCGCAATGGCGGACACACGACGTCTTCCCGGGCCGAACGCCGATATCTGGGATTGGCAGATACAGGGCCTGTGCCGGGGGATGGACAGCGCGTACTTCTTTCACCCGGACGGAGAACGTGGCCCGGCCAGAGCCAGGCGGGAGGCCAAGGCCAAGGAAGTGTGCCATCGCTGTCCGGTTCTGGAGCAGTGCCGGAAACACGCACTGACCGTGCAGGAGCCCTACGGCATCTGGGGCGGGCTCTCGGAGTCGGAGCGTGAGGTAATGATCAAGAACAGTCGAAAGACGGACGAACCGCTGGCGGTGTGACGCACCGGCAGGGGGAGCGCCCGGAAAGCGGTACACCGGGAAACGATTCGAACGAACCGACAGGTCCCGGGAGGAGCGGGGAAGGACATCACGAGACCGGCCGGGCACCCGGCTCCGAGGGCCAGGAGTGACCGACCTCGGAAACCACGACAGAACTCGCTCGTGCGGACGGGTATCCGGGCACCACGTGGATCGGCAGCCCCGAGGCGTTGGACAACCCCGAGGTGTTGGGCGACCCCGAGCTGCCGGGCTGCCCCGAACGGCGAGGTGGACCGGTCGTATCGCACGGCGACCGCACACCGATGTGGTACTCGGCCGACGAACCGGGTACGGAGCGGGGCTCCGGTTCGCACGGGACCGGAACCGGAGCACAGCGGCATCGGCTCGTCCGAGGCCGTCGAGCCCGTGTCGCGGTGAGTGGGGAGACCGCCGACGTGTCGGAGTCAACGGGGGGAGCACGGCGACGGCTCGCGGGGCCGCGACACGAAATCGGGGCGGCACCGTCCGGTGCCGCCCCGATTCCAACGGCGGTGGCCTCACCCACCGGTGAGGCCGTGCCGGTGAGCGTCAGTGGCTGTGCCCGCCGGAGGAGTCTTCCTCCTCCTCGGGCTTGTCGACCACGGCGCTCTCGGTCGTGAGGACCATGCGCGCGATGGACGCCGCGTTGAAGACCGCGGAGCGGGTCACCTTCAGCGGGTCGACCACGCCGGGGCCGGTGAGGTCGCCGAAGGTGAGGTCGGCGGCGTTGAAGCCCTCGCCCCACTTCATCTCGCGAACCTTGGAGACCACGACCGCGCCTTCCTCGCCCGCGTTGTTGGCGATCCAGAACAGCGGGGCCTCGAGGGCACTGCGCACCAGCTGGACACCGGTGGCCTCGTCACCCGACAGGCCGAGGTTGTTCCCCAGCGACTTGGTGGCGTGCACCAGGCTGGACCCACCGCCCGGGATGCTGCCTTCCTCGGCGGCGGCCTTGGCCGCGGCCACGGCGTCCTCGATACGGGACTTGCGTTCCTTCATCTCGGTCTCGGTGGCCGCACCGACCTTGAGGACGGCCACACCGCCCGCGAGCTTGGCCAGCCGCTCCTGCAGCTTCTCGCGGTCCCAGTCCGAGTCGCTGGCCTCGATCTCGTTGCGGATCTGCTTGACCCGGGCCTGCACGTCGTCCTTGCTGCCGCCACCGTCGACAACCGTGGTGTTGTCCTTGGTGACGGTCACGCGGCGCACGGAGCCCAGCACCTCGGGGCCGACCTCGGAGAGCTTGAGTCCGACGTCCGGCGAGATCAGCTGCGCACCGGTCACGGCGGCCAGGTCCTGCAGGAACGCCTTGCGGCGGTCACCGAAGTAGGGGGCCTTGACCGCGACGACCTTGAACGTCTTGCGCACGGCGTTGACCACCAGCGTGGACAGCGCCTCGCCCTCGACGTCCTCGGCGACGATCAGCAGCGGTTTGCCGTCGTTGGCCACCCGCTCCAGCAGGGGCAGCAGCTCCTGCATGTTGGAGATCTTGTCCTGGTGCAGCAGGACCTGGGCGTCCTCCAGCACGGCTTCCTGCCGCTCGGAGTCGGTGACGAAGTACGGCGAGACGTAGCCCTTGTCGAACTGGACACCCTCGGTGACCTCCAGCTCGGTGGCCAGTGTCGAGGACTCCTCGACGGTGATCACACCGTCGTCGCCGACCCGCTCCATCGCCTCGCCGACCAGCGAACCGATGTTCTCGTCGCGCGAGGAGACGGTCGCGATCTGGGCGATGTTGTCGCGCCCCTTGACCGGAGTGGACTGCTCCTTGAGGGACTCGATCACCGCTTCGGCCGCCTGCTGGATGCCGTTGCCCAGCGAGGAGGGGTTGGCACCCGCGGCGAGGTTGCGCAGACCGCCGCTGACCAGCGCCTGCGCCAGCACGGTCGCGGTGGTGGTGCCGTCGCCGGCGACGTCGTTGGTCTTGGTGGCGACGCTCTTGACGAGCTGGGCACCCAGGTTCTCGTACGGGTCCTCCAGATCGATCTCACGGGCGATCGTCACACCGTCGTTGGTGATCTGCGGCCCGCCGAACTGCTTGTCCAGTACGACGTGCCGACCGCGCGGCCCGAGGGTGACCTTCACGGAGTCGGCGAGTTGGTTCACGCCGCGTTCAAGCGAGCGGCGCGCCTCCTCCTCGAAGCTGATTTGCTTAGCCATGTTTCAACAGCCCTTCAGCGTGCGTGCCGGGATGTCTTTGTTCGCCGAACGGGCGCGCAGTCGTGTACGAGCGCGCGGCCGTTCCCGCGGCCGCCTGCCTGCGTCCGGCGAGACAGCGCTCGCAGGCGAACCGCCCCGGAAGCCCGCGTAGGGGACCGCCGGGGCGGTTTATCGCCCACGGGGACGTTCTTGTCCCCAGTCGGTTGACGAGATTCACTCGCCAGCGGGACGAGCCAGTCGTCAGTTGACGACGGCCAGCACGTCGCGGGCGGAGAGCACCAGGTACTCCTCGCCGTTGTACTTGACCTCGGTTCCGCCGTACTTGGAGTAGATGACGACGTCGCCTTCGTTGACGTCGAGCGGGATGCGGTTGCCCTTGTCGTCCACACGACCGGGACCGACAGCGAGGACCTTGCCCTCCTGCGGCTTTTCCTTGGCCGTGTCCGGGATCACGATGCCGGACGCCGTCGTCGTCTCGGCCTCACTTGCCTGGACAACAAGCTTGTCCTCAAGCGGCTTGATGCTCGCCACGGTGTGACCTCCGCCTTCTGGGGTCTTCGAAGCGTTGGCTGGATTCCTGACGGCTCCGTGACTCCCCGCCGTCGCGGGTGCCGGGGCGCTCCGGCGCCGTTCGTCTAGCACTCTACCGGGACGAGTGCCAACCTTCAACACGGCCCTGCCGAAAACCCCGCACCCCCGCTCGACGCCCCCCGAACGAGCATCTCACCCGGATACCGGTCGACATCGACTCACGCGCCGTTCAGGCTTTGCTGTCGAAATATACGAATAAAGCTCATTTTTGTGCGGCACGCTCTCCCGGCACGAATCCGTTCGACGAGAGGACCACATGAACTCACCGGCCGGACCCCCGAACTGGAATCGGCGGAAACTGCTGCTCGCGTCGGCCACCGCGGCCACGACGCTGGGGCTGGGAAGCGGCGCGGCAACGGCCCGCACGAGCGCCGCCCGGAACCGCGGCGACCCCTTCACCCTCGGCATCGCCTCCGGGGACCCCGACCCGCAGGGCTTCGTACTGTGGACCCGACTCGCCTACGACCCCCTCGCCGACGACGGACGCGGCGGGATGCCCGACCGGACGATCGATGTGGACTGGGAGCTCGCCGAGGACGAACGATTTCACCGCATCGTGCGACGCGGTACCGCGCGTGCCATGCCGGAGTGGGGGCACTCGGTCCACGTTGAACTCGACGGACTGCGCCCGGGGCGGGAGTACTTCTACCGGTTCCGCACCGGCGGGCACCTGACTCCCACCGGCCGCACCCGCACCACACCGGCCGCCGGCTCGCTGAGCCGACCGCTGACCGTGTGCACCGCCTCCTGCGCCGCTTGGGAACACGGCTACTTCACCGCCTACCGCAGGATCGCCGAGGACGAACCGGACCTGGTGCTGCACCTGGGCGACTACATCTACGAACTGGGACACCTGCAGTATCCGCTGCTTTCCGGAATAGCCCGCTCGGTCACCGGATTCCAGGCCGACAACCTGGCCGAGTACCGCAGGCGCTACGCGGAGTACAAGACCGATCCGGACCTGCGACTGGCGCACCGGACGGCGCCGTGGGTGGTGGTCTGGGACGACCACGAACTGGACAACAACTGGGCGGGCGACGACCCGGAACTGCCCCAACCGGATTTCGAGCGACGTCGGGCCGAGTCCTTCCGGGCCTACTACGAGAACATGCCGCTGCGCGCGAGCAACCGCCCCCAGGGCACGGACATGCGACTCTACCGGCGCATCCGGTGGGGCGGCCTGGCCAACTTCCACATGCTCGACACCAGGCAGTACCGCGACGACCAGGCGTGCGGCGGACTGGTCGGACCCTGCGGCACCGAGTCCGACCCGGAACGCAGCATCACCGGTGAGCGGCAGGAGAGGTGGCTGCTCGACGGACTGCGCCACTCCCGAGCCAGGTGGGACCTGCTGGGACAGCAGGTGATGTTCGCCCACCACGACACGCTGGACGGCCCGCTGACCATGACCAACATGGACAGCTGGGACGGCTACACCGCCTCACGCCGCCGGATCACCGAGGGCTGGCTGGCGGCAGGCGTACGCAATCCGGTGGTGCTGACCGGCGACATCCACGAGCACTACGCGGCCGACCTGAAACGCGACTACTCGGATCCCGATTCGCCGGTGGTCGGTTCGGAACTGGTCACCACCTCGGTCGCCTCGGGCGGCGACGCCGAGGACGACGAGTTCACCGATGATCCGGACAACCCGCACATCCGGTTCCACAGCGGGATGCGCGGCTACCTGCGTACCAGGATCGACGCCGAACGGCTGCGGGCGGACTTCCGGGTGCTGCCCTACGTCTCGCGGCGCGGCGCCGATGCCTCGACCAAGGCGTCCTTCGAGATAACCGACGGTGTGGCAGGACCGCGCGAGATCACACCGAGTTGAGCGAAATCCGCTGTCGGGGTGGCGCCGCACGGAGCGTCGCTCGATCGACTGTACACATAGTAGGCATCCGGTCACCCGCCCGGCGGTTGCGAGGTACGAAGTGGATCCCGGTCAACCAGATCGACATGAGAGAGATGCCATCGAAGGGGTGGGTGCGTACACCGTGATCGACTGTGTGCTCTAGGTTGCCGGGTATGCCAGCACCGAGCAGGCCGACGAACCAACCCTGGAAACGTCGTCCCCGCCCGTCCCGGCCCCCCGGACCACTCGCCCCACCCCGACGCCCCACGAACCGACGTAACTGAAGCGATCTCCCCGGCCGCTCCGCGACCGGGCGACACTTCGACGATTCCCACCGAAGAGCACGGACGACAGTTCCCCGAAAAAGCTTTCTCGAAAGATTTCCACGCTCCACAGCTTCCACGCTCCACAGCGGAGTTCCGGAGCGAAAACTCCGCGCCCGACGCCCCCGGCCCCCGACGGCGAGCTCCACGCCCGGCCGACCGGATTCCCCGTTCCACCCCGAGCGGTCACAGCGCCCCCATCCGACGGAAACCCGGCTGAAGCGCGAAAACCGGAGTGTAGGTATCTCGTGACCGAGAGTTCACCCGATTCCAACCGAACGCGGGTGGCTCGGACGACGATCACGGGCGATGGTGGTTCCCGGATAGTCCTCGAACAACTGTCTGGAGGAGCGGGATGTCCGACTCCACTACGTCCGGCCCCGACAACTCGGTGGGCCGCCGTTCGGTACTGCTGGGAGGGGCAGCCGCGGTCGGCGGTGCCGCGCTGACGAGCACGATCGCGGGATCCGCCTACGCCGACGTCCGGGGTCTGCCCGGTGCCGGTGTCGGCAGGCTGCGCGACCCCTTCAGCCTCGGAGTGGCTTCCGGGGATCCACTGCCGACCGGTGTCGTGCTGTGGACCCGGCTGGCTCCGGAGCCGACCGCGGCGGACGGCAAGGGCGGGATGCCGAACCGTCCCTACCCCGTGCGGTGGGAGATCTCCGAGGACGAGCGGTTCGCTCGACCGGTGCGCCGCGGCTGGGAATGGGCCAGGCCGGAGGAGGCGCACAGCGTCCACGTGGAGGTCGACGGGCTGCGTCCCGGTACCGAGTACTTCTACCGCTTCCGGGTGGGCAACGACGTCTCACCGGCCGGGCGTACTCGCACCGCACCCCCACCGGGGCACATGGGCGACCTGACGCTGTGCTTCGCGTCCTGTTCGCACTTCGGTGACGGCTACTTCACCGCCTACCGGAGGATGGCCGAGGACGAGCCGGGATTGATCCTGCACCTGGGCGACTACCAGTACGAGTACCCCGCTTCGGATCACGACGTGCGGAAGGTGCTCGGCCCGGAGACCCGCACGCTGGCCAACTACCGGCAGCGGCACGCGCAGTACAAGACCGACGAGGATCTGCAACTGGCCCACTCGGTGGCACCCTGGCTGGTGGTCTGGGACGACCACGAGACCGAGAACAACTGGGCCGACGAGGTGCCGGAACAACCGGACCCCGATTTCCTCGATCGGCGCGCGGCGGCGTTCCGGGCCTACTACGAGAACATGCCGCTGCGGCGGAGCTCCCGGCCGAGGGGGATCGACATGCGGCTCTACCGGCGCATCCGGTGGGGCGGGCTCGCCAACTTCCACATGCTCGACACCAGGCAGTACCGTGACGACCAGGCCTGTGGTGACGGGTACGGCATCAGTTGCGAAGACCGCTTCGACCCGAACCGGAGCATCACCGGCGAGCAGCAGGAACGCTGGATCATGAACGGTTTCCGGAACACCCGTGCGCGCTGGGACGTGCTGGGACAACAGGTGTTCTTCTCCAAGTTGGACCTCGACAGCGGGCCCGGCGAGGGATACAACATGGACGCCTGGGACGGCTACGTCGCCAATCGGGACCGGATCGCGCACGGGATGGCCAACAGCAACGTGCGCAACGGTGTGGTGTTCACCGGTGACGTGCACCGGCACTGGGCCGCCGAGATCCGTGACTCGCACGACCACCCGGACTCGCCGCCCGCGGGCACCGAGTTCATCACCACCTCGGTCACCAGCGGCGGTGACGGCAGCGAGGACGCCCAGCGGGGCGTGCTCGACGACAACCCGCACGTGAAGTTCTACAAGGACCGGCGTGGCTACGTCCGCACCAGGTTCAGCGCGGACGAGCTGCGGGTGGACTACCGCACGCTGGACTACGTCACCGAACCCGGGGCGCCCGCGCGGACCGCGGCCACCTTCGTGGTCGACGACGGGGAGCCGAAGTTGCACCAGCGGAATTGATTCCGCGACCGCGTGCTCGCGGTCCGGTGCGGACTCCTGGTCCGTGAGCGCGGTTGGGACGTGTGCTCCACGACGGGAGCCGCGTCCCAACCAAGCGGCAACGATTCGGCGCAGTGCCAGTTCGGCGCAACACCAGGTCAGCGCGGAACCAGGTCAGCGCAGCACCACGGTGTCCACCGACATCCCGGGGTTGGCCGACAGTCCCAGCGGTGAGGGTTCGACGCGGTTGGCCAGCACGTGCGCGCCCACGGCGGCGATCATCGCGCCGTTGTCGGTGCACAACCTGGGACGCGGCACCCGCAGCGTGATCCCGGCCTCGGCGCAGCGTTCCCGTGCCAGCCCGGAGAGTCGTGAGTTCGCCGCCACCCCGCCGGAGAGCACAATGGTGTCCAGTCCCAGCTCCACCGCGGCTCGCACCGCTTTCTCGGTGAGCACGTCGGCCACCGCCTCCTGGAACGACGCGGCGATGTCCGCGATCGGCAACTGCTTGCCCGCTTCGCGCGCCTGCTCCACCCAACGCGCGACAGCGGTTTTCAGCCCGGAGAACGAGAAGTCGAACTTCGCGTCCCGCGGCCCGGTCAGGCCGCGCGGGAAGGCGATCGCGTTCGGGTCGCCCTCCCGGGCCATCCGGTCGATCGGCGGGCCGCCGGGATACGGCAGGTCCAGGATGCGTGCCACCTTGTCGTACGCCTCTCCCGCAGCGTCGTCGATGGTCGAGCCGATCTCGGTCACCTCGTCGGCGACCCCGGCCACCGACAACAACTGGGTGTGCCCGCCGGAGACGAGCATGGCCAGGCAGCGGGACGGCAGCGGCCCGTGCTCCAGGGTGTCCACCGCGACGTGGCCGAGCAGGTGGTTGACGCCGTAGAGCGGAACCCCCAGCGCCGCCGCGTACGCCTTCGCCGCGGACACCCCGACCATCAGCGCACCGGCCAGTCCCGGCCCCGCCGTCACCGCGATCGCGTCCACATCGGACAACTTGATACCCGCTTCGTCCAGCGCCCGCCGCGCCGTGGGCTCCATCGCCTCCAGATGGGCCCTGCTCGCGATCTCGGGCACCACACCGCCGAACCGCGCGTGCTGCTCCACGCTGGAAGCCACCGCGTCGGCAAGCAATCGCACCGAGCCGTCCGGTTCGAGTCGGACCAACCCGACACCGGTCTCGTCACACGAGGTCTCGATACCGAGCACGATCCGGCCGGGGCCACCATCGGTACTCATACCGCTCCACCTTCCTGCTCGGCCGTACGCTCCCGGCGCCACATGGTGTAGGCGTCGGCGCCGGACGGCCGGTAGTAGCGCTCGCGCTTGCCGACCACCTCGAAACCGTGCTCCCGGTAAAGCGCGATCGCGGAATCGTTGTCGGTCCGCACTTCCAGGAACACCTGCGCCCGCTGCTCGTCCGCGCGAACCAGCAGCTTGCGCAACAGTGTCCTGCCGACTCCTTTCCGCTGGTAATCCGGGTCCACGGCGATGGTGTGCACCTCCGCCTCGGCACGCGGCGGCCGAGCCACGAGGGCCAGTCCGGCGTATCCGATCAACCGGTCCGCGGCGTCGTAGGCGCCCACGTAGTAGTCCCCACCGTCCAGCGCGGCGGCGAAAGCGTGCTCCGACCACGGATCGTCGTCGGGGAACAGCAGTTCTTCCAGTTCGGCGCAGCGCGGGAGATCGCGGCGGCGAAGCTTCGCGACGAACGGTTCGGACGTCTCCGCCGTCGTACCGGCCTCACCGGGGCGCTCGTTCCCGGGGTACTGGCTCTCGGTCACGTCCTCCCCCGCTCGGCCGTCACGGACTTCGGCGGTCCCGGCGCGGCAGCGTCCGGCCTGCGCAGGTACATCGGCACCAGGGGCCGGGGGTCCGCTCCGGCCACCACCTCCGCTCCGGCCACCGCCACGATGCCCTCGGGGCTCGGATAGGCGGGCTCGACCACCTCGAGCCCCAGGTCGGGGGCGTGCAGCGCGGCCGACTCGCCCGCGGCGGCCCGGACGTGCAGCCCCTCCAGGCGCGCGGGAAGTTCCTCGGGCCGGTCCACGGCGGGCTCGGTCAGCCGCTCGCGCACGCCGTACGGTTTCCTGGAGCCGTAGGCGGCCCAGTACACTTCGCTGCGGCGGGCGTCGGTGAGCACCAACAACGGCGAGTTCCCCTCGGTCCGCGCCGCTATGGCGTCCAGACTGCTTACGGGATACACCCGGGTCCCGGAGGCGTGACCGAGCGCCGCGGCCGTGACCATCCCGACCCGCAGTCCGGTGAACGGCCCCGGACCGGCGCCGACGACGATCGCGTCCACCTCACCCAGCTGATGACCGCCTTCCGCGAGGACATCGAGCAACTGCGGCGTGAGTAGTTCACCGTGGGCGCGAGGATTGACCGTTACGCGCTCGGCCAGCGAGTGCGGCCGAGTGTCCGCGAGCTCGACCAGCCCCGCGGTTACCGCGGGAGTCGAGGTATCCAACGCGATGACGAGCACAGTGGTTCAGAATACTTCAACCGCAGGTCATCGCCCTCAACGGGTCGGGGATCGCGGGCACCGCCCCCGACGTGCGGCGGGGCCGCCGGGCCGGTGGGATTCCGGCTCGACGGCCCCGTCGGGAAATCAACGCCCACGCGCCTCACCTTCCGGTGGGACGCAGCACCACCGAGTAGGTGTGCGGGCGGTCGGCACGCACCCGGTACTTGTCCCGCACCGGGTTCGGCGTGTCACCGAGGCCGGTGACGGCATCGGCGACGTGCAGCGTGATGAACGGATCCTCACGCAGCTGGTAGGAGAAATCAGTGCGCTCGGCGTTGGAGTACCGGTCGGCGGAGACCGCCAGGGAATCCCCGGAGACCGACAGCCCCGTGTGCTCGCCGGAGAGCTTCACCCACTCGGTGTCGACCTTGACGCCGTTGTCCTGTGGCGGCAGGAAGTCGAACCACTGTTCGTCGACCGTGGAGGACCAGCGCCCGATGTGCTGCGAATCCTTGCGATCGGGATAGGACTCGCCGGGCCCGCGGCCGTACCAGGTCATGTCGCCGAACGACTCGGGCACCCGCAGCGACATCCCGACCTTGGGCAGCCACGGCAACGAACGCATCCGTTCGCCGTAGGCCTCGACCCGGTGCTGGAGCTCGATGCCTCCGGAGGAGTCGATCCGATACGTCCAGCGGCTGTCGAAACCGTTACCGGAAACGTCGGGGGCCGAGGAACGGGTGCGCACGACCACCTTCGCCTTCCCGGACTCGGAGCGGCTCAGCCGAACCGAGCGAACCTCGGTCTCCAGCCGGTCCAGTCCCAGCTCCCGGAACTGCGCCTCGGGGTTGACCCCGCTCCAGTTGCTCCACTCGTTACCGGTCGGCGGCCGGAACACGTCGAGCTCGGGACCGCCGAGCAGCCGTTCGGTTCCGTCGGTGGACAGCGAACTCAACGTCCCCTGGTCGCGGTCGAAGGTGTACCGGAAATCGTCACCCCGCACCCGGACGTCGTCGGCGGCACGTCGCACCGAGAGCGACTCCGCGCTCCGGTTCCGCTCCCGGTCGGCACTACCGGGAGCGGCGGGTGCCTGTTCACCGCCCGCCGCGAGCTGTTCGGAGGCGATGGTGTGCCCCGCCGGGATGCCGCGGGAAGCTTCCCGCGACTTGGCGGTGAGCACCAGGAAGCGCTCCGTTTCACCCGCGCTCGGCAGGTCCAGGTCGACCTGTCGGCTCTCGCCCGGCCCCACGGTCGCGTTCACCGGACCGGCTGCCACCTCGCGACCGTCGGACATCAGCTTCCACCGCAGATCGTAGGCGTCAGTGCTCAGGGTGTGGTTGAGGTTGCGCACCACGAACCGGCCGTCGGCGGCATCGGTGGCCCCGTCGAGCGTGTCGAACCGGATCGGCGCGTGGCTGTAGGCCAGTTGCTTGAGCTCCGGCTGCGGAGTGCGGTCGGCGTTGACCAGACCGTTCACCACGAACTGCGAGGACCCGTAGGTGTCGTACTCTCCCGCGCGTCGCTGCTCGTCGAAGTTCAGCGCGAGAGCCGCCCGCTGCGCCGGATCGGCGCCGGAGGAGATGTCGCCCGGTGACAGCGCACTGTCGTAGACGCGGGCGTTGTCGACCACGGCGTGCGCGGTCCGCCCGGCGAAGCTGTCCCGGTGCTTCTCCTGGTTCCGGCCGACGGTGACGGTGTACATGGTGTTGTGCGCGATCTCGCCGTCGTAGGACTCGGCCGCCACCTGCTCACCGTCGAGGAAGAGCCGCACCTGCGAACCGTCGTAGGTGCCGGTGACGCGGTGCCACTCGCCCCACCAGTCGTCGGGGATCTCCACCCTGGCGGTGTGCCAGCCGCCCTCGCCGTAGACGAAGAACTCGACGTGGTTCCGATCCGACATCTGCAGTGCCCACTGCTTGTCGCCCTTGGCCAGGAAGGTGTTGGAACCGTCCCAGGACAACGGCTTGACGCGGACGTCGAGCGTGACCTCCTCGCCCGTTATGCCGAGCTTCGGGTCGCGGTACGCCTGCGCCCAGTCGTCCATTCCGGACAGTTTCAGCGCCTTGCCCTCCACGCCCTTCACCAGTGAGGGGTTGCCGTTGACGTGTACCGGGATGTCGTTGCCCGAGGAGTCGGGCAGCATCCGGCGTTGTCGCGACAGGCCCTGATCGACCCAGTCCCACACGAATCCGCCCTGCAGTGCGGGCTCGTCGCGGATGGTCTGCCACATGTCCTCGTAGTGCCCGAGGCTGTTGCCCATGGCGTGCAACCACTCGCCCATCACGACCGGTTTGGTCCCGGTGCGGGCGATCTCCTTCAGCGCACCGGGCGAGGGATAACGCGGTCCGGCCACGTCGGCGAAGGGCGCGTCACCGCCGTGGTTGTTGGCCTGGTGGTAGAGCAGCCTGGTCGGATCGACCGCGCGGGCGTGCTCGGCCATGTCGTAGTGGGCCTCGCCGAGTCCCGCCTCGTTCCCGGTGTCCCAGATGATCACGCTCGGGTGGTTCTTGTCGCGTTGCATCATCGCGTCGAACCGATCCGCGAAGGCGGCCTGCCATTCCGGGCGATCGGCGAGGCAGTCCCGTTCGGGCTCGGCCGAGCAGTTCTCCCGGTAGTGGGTCTCGGTGTCGACCTCGTCGGCCAGCAGCAGACCGTTGCGGTCGGCCAACCGGTACCAGTACGGATCGTTCGGGTAGTGCGAGGTCCGTACCGCGTTGATGTTGTTGCGCCGCATCAGGGCGACGTCCTCCCGCTGCCGTGCGCGACTGACCGTGCGTCCGGTCTCGGGATCGTGCTCGTGCCGGTTGACGCCACGC